>NZ_JOCX01000006.1 GCF_000717915.1 Streptomyces sp. NRRL S-244 | reverse complement strand
GATCTCGGACGGGCCGGCGTTGAAGGACTGCGGCTTGATCGCGGTCGCGCCCAGTTCCTTCTGGATCAGGCCTTCCTGGAGACCGACCAGCGCGGTGGCATGCGTCAGGTTCGGGAAGTACCCGATACGCACCTCGGAAGCCGACAACTTCTTGTCGCCGGCGGGAGAAGCGGGCGTCTTCGCGTCCGCCTTCTCGGCCTGGGAGCCGTAGCCGCACGAGGCGAGCGCGCCGATCAGGAGCGGCAGGGCGGCAGCGGCGGCGATACCGCGGCGCACGGTCTTACTGGTGGTGCTGGTGGCAGGCACGGGAGGGCTTCCTCTCGTAGCGTCATCTCATGACGCACGTCTTCGTCTGTGCAGCAAGGACAGGTACGGCTGGTGGGGGGTGAGGGCGCGCATGCGGTGCGCGTACGTCATCGCGCACATCGCGCCACTCCTCCCTGGCCGCTGCCGAGGCGGCCGCTGCCCACGCGGCCGCCTTCCTTGGCGAACGTGGAGTAGATGTCCGAGGGCATGGGCTAGAAGTCCCAGCCTTCGTCATCCGCCTGGACGGTGGTCCGGGCCTGGGAGGCGAAGGACTCGCCGGCCATGCCCGCCGCCAGGGTCGTGCCGTCGGCCGGGTCGATGAGCAGGAAGGACCCGGTACGGCGCGAGTCGGCGTACGCGTCGAGCGCGAGCGGCTCGGCGGTCCGTACGACGACGCGGCCGATGTCGTTGGCCACCAGCTGCCCGGGGTTCGGGTGCTGGGAGAGGTCGTCCAGGGTCAGCCGCGAGGGGATCTCCTTGACGATGGCCTTGACCGTGCGCGTGGTGTGTTTGAGCAGCACCCGGGCGCCGACGGAGAGGGGCTGGTCCGCGACGTGGCAGACGGTCGCGATGACGTCCTGCGTGGTGGCGGGCGGGTTCGCGGACGGCGCGATCAGGTCGCCGCGCGAGATGTCGATGTCGTCCGCGAGACGGACCGTCACCGACTGCGGGGCCCACGCGATGTCAACGGACCCACCCAGGGCGTCGATCCCCGAGATGACCGACGTACGGCCCGACGGCAGGACGGTGACGGCCTCGCCGACGCGCAGCACGCCGGAGGCGATCTGGCCCGCGTAGCCGCGGTAGTCGGGGTGCTCGGCCGTCTGCGGGCGGATCACGTACTGCACCGGGAAACGCGCCGGGCAGGCCGTGAGGTCGTGGCTGACCGGGACGGTCTCCAGGTGCTCCAGCACGGTCGGGCCGCCGTACCAGTCCATGTGGGCGGACGGCTCGACCACGTTGTCCCCGGCGAGTGCCGAGATCGGGATCGCGGTGATCTCCGGGACGCCCAGGTCGGATGCGTACGCGGTGAACTCGGTGGCGATCTTCGCGAAGACCTGCTCCTCGTAGCCCACCAGGTCCATCTTGTTCACGGCCAGCACCACGTGCGGCACGCGCAGCAGGGCCGCGACGGCGGCGTGCCGGCGGGTCTGCTCGATCACGCCGTTGCGGGCGTCGACCAGGACCACGGCCAGGTCGGCGGTGGAGGCGCCGGTGACCATGTTCCGCGTGTACTGCACGTGCCCGGGGGTGTCGGCGAGGATGAACCGGCGCCGGGCGGTGGCGAAGTAGCGGTACGCGACGTCGATGGTGATGCCCTGCTCCCGCTCGGCCCGCAGGCCGTCGGTCAGCAGCGCCAGGTCCGGGGCGTCCTGGCCGCGCTGGGCGGAGACGGCCTCGACGGCCTCCAGCTGGTCCGTCAGGACCGACTTGGAGTCGTGCAGCAGCCGTCCGACCAGCGTGGACTTGCCGTCGTCGACGGAACCGGCGGTCGCGAAGCGCAGCAGCGTCGTCGTCGAGACGTCGGCGAACTGCTCGGTGGTGGAGGTCATGGCTAGAAGTACCCTTCGCGCTTGCGGTCTTCCATCGCGGCCTCGGACATCTTGTCGTCGGCGCGGGTCGCGCCCCGCTCGGTGAGCCGGGAGGCGGCGATCTCGGTGATCACGGCGTCCAGCGTGGTGGCGTCGGAGTCGACGGCACCGGTGCAGGACATGTCACCGACGGTGCGGTAGCGGATGAGGCGCGTCTCGGGCGTCTCGCCCTCCTTCGGGCCGCCCCACTCGCCGGCCGTCAGCCACATCCCGTTGCGCTTGAAGACCTCGCGCTCGTGTGCGAAGTAGATCTCCGGCAGTTCGATGGACTCGCGGGCGATGTACTGCCACACGTCCAGCTCGGTCCAGTTCGACAGCGGGAACACGCGGACGTGCTCGCCGGGTGCGTGGCGGCCGTTGTAGAGCTGCCACAGCTCGGGGCGCTGGCGGCGCGGGTCCCACTGGGAGAACTCGTCGCGCAGGGAGAACACGCGCTCCTTGGCGCGGGCCTTCTCCTCGTCGCGGCGCCCGCCGCCGAACACGGCGTCGAACTTGAGCTGCTGGATCGCCTCCGTGAGCGGGACGGTCTGCAGCGGGTTGCGGACCCCGTCCGGGCGCTCGCGCAGCTTGCCGGCGTCGATGTACTCCTGGACGGAGGCCACGTGCAGGCGCAGGTTGTGCTTGGCCACCGCGCGGTCGCGGTAGTCGAGGACCTCGGGGAAGTTGTGCCCGGTGTCCACGTGCAGCAGCGTGAACGGCACCGGCGCGGGCGCGAAGGCCTTGAGCGCCAGGTGCAGCATGACGATGGAGTCCTTGCCGCCGGAGAAGAGGATCACCGGCTTCTCGAACTCGCCCGCCACCTCGCGGAAGATGTGCACGGCCTCCGACTCGAGGGCGTCGAGGTGCGACAGCGCGTAGGGCGCGGAGCCCAGGGAATCGTCCGCTGCCTCGTGGACGTGTGCAACGGTGGCCGTCATGCCAGACCCCTCTCGGTGAGCAGCGCGTGCAGGGCCGAAGCCGACTCCTGCACGGTCTGCATGTGCGACTCGATGCGCAGGTCCGGGGAGTCCGGAGCCTCGTACGGGTCGTCGACGCCGGTCAGACCGGAGATCTCGCCCGCCGCCTGCTTGGCGTACAGGCCCTTCACGTCACGCTCGGAGCAGACCTCGACCGGGGTGGCCACGTGGACCTCCAGGTACGAGGTGCCCTCGGCGGAGTGCCGCTTGCGGACGGCCTCGCGGCTGTCCGCGAACGGCGCGATCACCGGTACGAGCGCCTTGACGCCGTTGCTCGCGAGGAGTTCGGCGACGAATCCGATCCGCTGCACGTTGGTGTGGCGGTCCTCCCGGGTGAAGCCCAGGCCGGCGGAGAGGAATTCGCGGATCTCGTCGCCGTCGAGGACCTCCACGCGGTGGCCCTCGGCGCGCAGCCGCTCGGCCAGCGCGTACGCGATGGTGGTCTTGCCCGCGCTCGGCAGCCCGGTCAGCCACACGGTGGCGCCCTGGTCGCTCACGCTCATCTGCTCGCTCTCCGCGTTCATGAGGGAAATGGGGTCGGTCATCAGCCGTGCAGTCCGCACTCGGTCTTGGCCCGGCCGGCCCAGCGGCCGGCGCGCGCGTCCTCGCCCTCCGCCACGCGGCGGGTGCAGGGGGCGCAGCCGACGGAGGCGTAGCCGTCCATCAGCAGCGGGTTGGTCAGGACCCCGTGCTCGGCGACGTACGCGTCGACGTCGTCCTGGGTCCAGCGGGCGATCGGGGAGACCTTGACCTTCCGCCGCTTCTCGTCCCAGCCGACCACCGGGGTGTTCGCCCGGGTGGGGGACTCGTCGCGGCGCAGGCCCGTCGCCCACGCGTCGTACGCGGTCAGGCCCTCTTCCAGCGGCTTGACCTTGCGCAGCGCGCAGCACAGGTCGGGGTCGCGGTCGTGCAGCTTCGGGCCGTACTCGGCGTCCTGCTCGGCGACCGTGCGGCGCGGGGTGAGGGTGATGAGGTTGACGTCCATCACGGCCTCGACCGCGTCGCGGGTGCCGATGGTCTCCTCGAAGTGGTAGCCGGTGTCGAGGAAGACGACGTCCACGCCGGGGAAGACGCGGGAGGCCAGGTGGGCGACGACCGCGTCCTCCATGGAGGAGGTGACGCAGAACTTCTTGCCGAAGGTGTCGGCCGCCCAGCGCAGGATCTCCAGCGCGGACGCGTCCTCGAGGTCGCGCCCGGCCTGCTCGGCGACGGCTTTGAGACTCACGTCTTGAGTCGTGGTCATATCTCGTCCCCTCCCGCGGTGTCGGACCGGACGCCCCGGGCCAGCAGCCCGAGGTACTTCAGCTGGAAGGCCCGGTTGCAGGCCCTGCACTCCCAGGCGCCGTGACCCGTCTCGTTCGGAAACAGGTCCTCGTCGCCGCAGTACGGGCAGTAGAACGGGGCCGCGCGCTCGCTCACGAGAGGTCCTCGTCCTTCGCACGGGTCACCCAGGCGGCGAAGCGCTCGCCGTCCTCGCGCTGCTGCTCGAAGCGCGTGACGACCCGCTCGACGTAGTCGGGCAGACCGGCCGAGGTGACCTTGAGGCCGCGGACCTTGCGGCCGAAGCCGGCCTCCAGGCCGAGCGCGCCGCCGAGGTGGACCTGGTACCCCTCGACCTGGTTGCCGTCGTCGTCCAGGACCAGCTGGCCCTTGAGACCGATGTCCGCCACCTGGATACGGGCGCAGGCGTTCGGGCAGCCGTTGATGTTGATGGTCAGCGGCTCCGCGAACTCCGGCAGGCGGCGCTCCAGTTCGTCGATCAGCGAGGCGCCGCGCGCCTTCGTCTCGACGATGGCCAGCTTGCAGAACTCGATGCCGGTGCAGGCCATCGTGCCGCGGCGGAACGGGGACGGCTTGACCCGCAGGTCCAGCGCCTCCAGCGCGGCGACGACGGAGTCGACCTTGTCCGCCTCGATGTCGAGGACGATCATCTTCTGCTCGGCGGTGGTGCGCAGGCGGCCGGAGCCGTGCTGCGCGGCGACGTCCGCGATCTTGGTGAGGGTGGCGCCGTCCACGCGGCCGACGCGGGGCGCGAAGCCGACGTAGAAGCGGCCGTCCTGCTGCTGGTGGACGCCGACGTGGTCGCGCCACTGGCCGCTGGGCTGCTCGGGCGCGGGGCCGTCGGTCAGCTTGCGCCCCAGGTACTCGTCCTCCAGGACCTGGCGGAACTTGGCCGGGCCCCAGTCGGCGACGAGGAACTTCAGCCGGGCGCGGGTGCGCAGGCGGCGGTAGCCGTAGTCGCGGAAGATCGAGATGACGCCCTCGTAGACGTCCGGGACCTCGTCGAGCGAGACCCAGGTGCCCAGGCGCACGCCCAGCTTGGGGTTGGTGGAGAGGCCGCCTCCGACCCAGACGTCGAAGCCGGGGCCGTGCTCGGGGTGGTTCACGCCCACGAAGGCGATGTCGTTGATCTCGTGCGCCACGTCGAGCAGCGGCGAGCCGGAGATCGCGGACTTGAACTTGCGGGGCAGGTTGGAGAAGTCCGGGTTGCCCACGATGCGGCGGTAGATCTCGTCGATGGCGGGGGTGCCGTCGATGATCTCGTCCTGGGCGATGCCGGCGACGGGCGAGCCGAGGATGACGCGGGGCGTGTCACCGCAGGCCTCGGTGGTGGAGAGGCCGACGGCCTCCAGACGGCGCCAGATCTCGGGGACGTCCTCGATCCGGATCCAGTGGTACTGCACGTTCTGCCGGTCGGTGAGGTCGGCGGTGCCGCGCGCGAACTCCTGCGAGATCTCGCCGATGACGCGGAGCTGCTCGGTGGTCAGCCGGCCGCCGTCGATGCGGACGCGCAGCATGAAGTACTTGTCGTCCAGCTCCTCCGGCTCCAGGATCGCGGTCTTGCCGCCGTCGATCCCGGGCTTGCGCTGGGTGTACAGACCCCACCAGCGCATGCGGCCGCGCAGGTCGTTGGGGTCGATCGAGTCGAAGCCCGTCTTGGAGTAGATCGTCTCAATGCGTGTCCGCACGTTGAGACCGTCGTCGTCCTTCTTGAACTGCTCGTTGCCGTTGAGGGGGGTGTGGTGTCCAACGGCCCACTGGCCCTCACCGCGGTGACGGCCGGTCTTGCGGCGCGCGGCGGCTGCGGGAGCTGCGGCTGCGGTCGTTTCGGGGGTGGCGGCCATGGCGGTACGTCCTTCTTCGGCGGCTCGATGCAAGGGCAGGGGGAGGGGCGGCGAGTGCCCCTGTCATCAGCCCTGCCGCTGAGCAGGTGTGGCCGATCGCCGCCCGATTTTCCGGTTGTGCCGGTGGTCAGGGCGGTGTTCTGCCTTCAGGGGACTGCGGGCTGCGGCGCCCCCGCGACGACGGTGTGCGGGGCGCTGTGCCGGGGCTGCGCGGCGGCGGCTGGTTCCGTCAGCGCGCCGAACAGATGGCACTGGACATGCGGCCGAGGTCGACGTGCCGCCGACTCACCAAGGCAATTCCAGCTCCATTCATGGCGGAAGCGTGTCATGTGCCGATTGGAGGAGTCCACTACTGTCCATTATTCGGACGATGTAGTCCCGCATCCCGAGACGAAGTGACGCCGGTCACGCCACGAGGGGCGCGAGATCCGGCCGGAAGCAGCCCCTCCACGCCGCCCGCGCCGCAGCCGCGGTCCTACGCGCCCGGCCAGGGGCCGGGGGCCGGGGTGTTCTCCTTCTGCTCCGTCTCCGTCCGGAAGAGCTTGAAGCCGCGGCGGAGGTAGTTGTCCATCGCCGTCGGGCCGTCCTGGCTGCACGTGTGGAGCCAGACCCGCGTCGTCGCCTCGCGCCCCGGCCAGCGGTCCGCCAGGGACCAGGCCGCCTCGACGCCCAGCGTCAGCAGGTGGCCCCCGATGCGGCGGCCCCGGAAGTCCGGGAGCAGCCCGAAGTACATGATCTCCACCACGCCGTCGTCCTGCGGGTCGAGCTCCACGTACCCCGCCGGGGTCCCGCGCTCGTACGCCACCCACGTCTCCACGCCGGGACGGCCCAGCTGCTCCACCCACTGCGCCCGGGTCAGCGACAGCCGGTCCGTCCAGTGGATGTCACCGCCCACCGAGGCGTAGAGGAAGCGGCTGAACTCCGGCGAGGGGACCTCCGCGCGCCGGACACTGATCTCAGGCCCCGGGACGGCCGCCCGGACCAGATCCTGCGGCGAGGCCATTTCCAGGGACCACGTGGTGAGTGTGATGGTGCTCATGCAGGTCAGGGAATCACGCCCACCCCGGCACGGCCCAGCCGGGCCCTGATCACCGCCGGCGCCGTCGAGTGCGGCAGCAGCGCCGCCGGGTCCTCGGGGCGGATCAGCTCCACCTCCACGTCGTCCGCGAAGCGGTACGGGCGGTGGGTCAGCACCCCGCCCAGGTGCCGCCGTACCCGGGACAGCTCCGCCCGCACCGTCACGGTCCGCGTCGGGTCCCCGAACAGCTCCGCGGCCAGCTCCGCCGCCGTCCGCCCCCGCGGGCTCTCCGCCAGCAGGAACAGCAGCTCCGCGTGGCGCGGGCTCAGCTCCTGGCACCAGCTCCCGGCGGCCCCGTACACCGTCGCCGACCACACGCGCGGACGGCTCAGGTCCAGGACCACCCGGCTCGCCGCCGCGGCCGTGCCCGGCGCCTGCGCGACGCGCAGCAGCCAGCCGCCCGGCAGCGGCTCCACCACGCAGTCCCCGAGCTGCGCCACCCACACCCGGCCCGGCCCGAACCCCTTCGGCAGCGCGATCCGGTCCGCCGGGGCCAGCCCCGTCACCGCCGCCGTCCAGCCGTGCGGGTCCACCGCCAGGGCCTGCCCCGGCAGCCGGGCCAGCAGCGGCGACGCGACCGCCCGCAGCCGCTCCAGCGACTCCAGGTGCCGGATCCGCAGCTCCCGCTCCGCGAGGCGGGCCACCGAGCTCACCCACGCGAGCGTGGCGGGGTGCATCGTGGCCAGCGGCCCGCTGACGTCCACCACGCCCAGCAGCCGCCCGTCCCGCGGGTCCCGCACCGGCGCCCCCGCACAGGTCCAGTCGTGGTGGCTGGAGACGAAGTGCTCCGCCGAGAACACCTGGACGGGCTGGCGGGCCACCAGAGCCGTACCCACGCCGTTCGTGCCGACCACCGCCTCGTCCCAGTCGGCGCCCACCGCGAACCCGAGCCGGTCCGCCTTGCGCAGGATCGAGGAGGCCCCCTCCCGCCACAGCAGCCGCCCCTCCGCGTCGGCGACGACCATGATGTGCAGCGCCGTGTCCAGCGCCGGCAGCAGCCCCTCGCGCAGCACCGGCAGGATCTCCCGCAGCGGCGAGACCTGCCGCCGCTCCTCCGTCTCGGCCGCCGACAGCATCCGCGAGCGCGCGTCCCGGTCCGGGTGCACCCCGCCGGCCAGCATCCGGCGCCAGGACTCGGCGATCTCCGGGCGGGGCTCCGCCGGCGGCCGGTCCCCGGCCAGCGCCGCCGCCCGTACCCCCTTGAGCAGACGCGCGGCCTCCCGCGCGTCCATGGCCGAGATGCGTGCCACATCGACCGTGCTGCCTGCGGTGTTGGCCACCGGAACCTCCCCGTGCGGAGCGAAACGCAGAGAACGCCGAGAACTCAGAGGACGCCGAGAACGCAGGGAGCGCCGAGAACCCAGAGGACTCAGAGGGTTGCAACGGTATGCAACTCTCGCCAAGTCCCGGTCACCCGACCGAAACTGTCCGGACGCCGCCTCGCGGCGTGACAGCTCCTCCTCGGGGCTTTCGGATCAGGGGTGGTGCCGAGTCGGCGCGGCGCCACCCCTGATCCCGGTCAACGGGCCCGGATCCCGGCCCGGATCCCGGCCCGGACCTGTTTGGGGACAGGTCCCGGAGTCCCGGAACCTAGCCCGCGATCCGCGCCCGTTCGACCAGCGCGCCCAGATGCAGGCTGTGCGGCAGCGTGCCGAAGGCCGCGCCCCAGTCGCCCCCCAGGCGCGAGGCGCAGAACGCGTCCGCCACCTCCGGCGGCGCCCAGCGCACCAGCAGCGATCCCTGCAGCACCAGGGCGATGCGCTCCACCACCCGGCGCGCCCGGGCCTCGATGCCCTCCAGGTCCGCGAGCTCCGTCAGCAGCCCCTTGATGGCCGAATCCAGCCGGTGATCGGCGCCGCGCGCCTGCCCCACCTCCTGGAGGAGCGCGTTCAGCGCCAGCGGCTCCCGCTGCAGCGCCCGCAGGACGTCCAGGGCCTGTACGTTGCCCGAACCCTCCCAGATCGAGTTCAGCGGGGACTCGCGCAGCAGCCTCGGCAGCCCGGACTCCTCGACGTAGCCGTTGCCGCCCAGACACTCCAGGGCCTCCGCCACCATCGGCGTACACCGCTTGGTCACCCAGTACTTCGCGGCGGGCACCGCGATGCGCAGGAAGGCCCGCTCCTGCTCCGTCCCGGCGTCGTACGCGGCCGCGAGGCGCAGCCCGAGCGTCGTCGCCGCCTCCGACTCCAGCGCGAGGTCGGCCAGCACGTTGCGCATCAGCGGCTGCTCGATGAGCCGTGCTCCGAAAGCAGAGCGGTGCTCCGCATGGTGCACGGCCTGCGTCAGCGCCTGCCGCATCAGCGCCGCAGAGCCCAGCACGCAGTCCAGCCGGGTCGCCGCGACCATCCCGATGATGGTCCGCACCCCCCGCCCCTCCTCGCCGACCCGCCGCGCCCACGTCCCGTCGAACTCCACCTCGGCCGACGCGTTCGACCGGTTGCCCAGTTTGTCCTTCAGCCGCTGGATCGCGAACACGTTGCGCGTACCGTCCGGCAGCACCCGCGGCACCAGGAAGCACGTCAGGCCGCCCGTCCCGGAGGAGGAGGACGAGGAGGAGGACGAGGAGGACGAGGCGGACGCCTGCGCCAGCACCAGGAACCCGTCCGACATCGGCGCCGAGCAGAACCACTTGTGCCCCGTCAGCAGGTACTCGCCCGCCGCGTCCAGCGGCTTCGCCGCCGTCGTGTTCGCCCGTACGTCGCTGCCGCCCTGCTTCTCCGTCATCCCCATGCCGAACAGCGCCCCGGCCTTCCGCCCCGCCGGCCGCAGCCCCTCCTCGTACGCGTGCGAGGTCAGCCGCGGCTCCCATTCGGCGGCCAGCTCCGGATCCGTCCGCAGCGCCGGTACGGCCGCATGGGTCATCGACACGGGGCAGCCGTGCCCCGCCTCGGCCTGCGACCACACGAAGAATCCGGCCGCGCGGCGCAGATGCCCGGCCGGCCGGCCCCACGCGTCGGTCAGCCCGGCGCCCACCGCGTGCCCGAGCAGCCGGTGCCACGCCGGGTGGAACTCCACCTCGTCGATCCGGTTGCCGTACCGGTCGTGCGTACGCAGTTCCGGCGGGTTCTCGTTCGCCTGCGCACCCCACCTCTGGGCCTGCGCCGAGCCCGCCGCCCGCCCCAGTTCCGCGAGCTCCTCCCGCACCTCGCCGACGAGTTCGGGCGCCGCGGCCGCCAGGTGCCGCTCCACACCCTCCCGCAGGACCCGGTCGGTGCCGTAGACGTCGTAGCCCGCCAGTGGAGGGGCCTGGTTGGAGACGGTGTGGGTGGTGGCTGCCATGCGGATACCGTAAGGACGTGCAGCCAGCAAAAGAAACACCCGAGCGGGTCCACGAGCGGGTCCCCGGGCGACTCCACCGGGCCCGTGCCCTGTACCGCAACGTCTCCAAGCGCAAGATGGCGTGGCTGCTGCTGAAAGACACCGTCAATTCGTGCGTCGAGTACCGGATCCTCGGCCTGGCCGCCGAGGCGGCGTTCTTCACGCTGCTCTCGCTGCCGCCGCTGTTCCTGGGCCTCCTGGGCCTCCTCGGGTACGTCGACGGCTGGACGGGCGGCACCTTCGTGGCCTCCATCGAGGAGAACATCCTCAACGCGGTCGGCACGGTCCTCTCCGACCGGGGCGTCAACGACATCGCGAAACCGATGCTCGACGACGTCACCAAGGCCGGCCGCCCGGACCTGATCTCCCTCGGCTTCGCCTTCGCCCTCTGGTCGGGCTCGCGGGCCGTCAACGTCTTCATCGACACCATCACCGTGATGTACGGGCTCGACGGCCAGCGCGGCATCGTCAAGACCCGGCTGCTCTCCTTCCTCCTGTACGTGGTCGCCCTGGTGATCGGCGCCGTCGTGCTGCCGCTGATGGTGGCGGGGCCCGACGCGGTCGTCAGCTGGGTGCCCTGGAGCGCCGAGGTGATCGCGGTCCTCTACTGGCCGACCGTCACCCTGCTGTCCATCGCCTTCCTGACCACGCTCTACCACGTGTCCGTACCCGTGCGCTCCCCGTGGATCGAGGACGTCCCGGGCGCGCTCGTGGCACTCGCCATGTGGGTGCTGGGCTCGTTCCTGCTGCGGATCTACCTCACGAACACCGTCGAGGGCCCGACCATCTACGGCTCGCTGGCCGCGCCCGTCGCCGTCCTGCTGTGGATCGGCGTGTCGGCCTTCGCCGTGCTCGTCGGCGCGGCCGTGAACGCCGCCATCGACCGCGTCTGGCCGTCCGTGGCCACCGCCGCGGCCCGCGAGGCCAACGAGCGGGCCCGCGAGGCGGAGGCCGCGCAGCTGATCGCGCGCGCCGCCGCGTGGCGGGCCCTCGCCGAGGGCGAGTCGGAGGACGACGAGGAGGGGGACGGCGCGATGCCCTCCGAGTTCCCGGAGCGCTGGTCGAAGTTCCTGCCGCCCGAGGACTACTCGGCCCGGCTGCGCAAGCACTGACCGGCACGGGACGGGGGCGCGGCGTAGCGTGGCGGCTGTGTACGAGGAGTGGCCGTCCGCGCTGGTGCCGGGCGCGATCGTCTGGCGGCGCACCGGAGCCCCCGGCGGGCCCGTACTGCCCGACGGGTGCATGGACCTGCTGTGGGTCGACGGGCGGCTGCTGGTCGCCGGCCCCGACACCGGGCCGCACCCCGCCGGGGAGGTGCCGGTCGGGGCCCGCGGCGCGATGTCGGGGCTGAGGTTCGCCCCCGGCACGGCGCCCGCGCTGCTCGGCGTACCGGCGTACGAGCTGCGTGACCGGCGGGTCGAGCTCGCCGACCTCTGGCCGGGGCCGCAGGTGCGCGAGCTCGCCGAGCGGATGAACGCGTACGAGGACCCCGGCTCGGGGCTGGAGCGGCTGGCCCGCACCCGCTCGGCGCGGAGCAAGCCCCCCGACCCCCTCGCCGCACGGGTGGCGGCCGGGCTCCGCGCGGGGGAGTCCGTGGCCGCCGTGGCGCAGGCCGTAGGCCTCGGGGAGCGCCAGCTGCACCGGCGCTCCCTCGACGCCTTCGGCTACGGACCCCGCACGCTCGGGCGGGTGCTGCGCCTCCAGCGGGCGCTGGAGCTGGCGCGGCGGGGGCTGCCGCAGGCCGAGGTGGCGTACCGGGCCGGGTACGCCGACCAGGCCCACCTCGCCCGCGAGGTCCGGGCGCTGGCCGGGACCACCCCGGGGGCCTACGCGGCGGCCTACGCCCCGGCGGCGGCGAACAGGGAGACCCCGCAGCCGTCCGGGTCGAGCACGACGGCGTAGCGCTGCCCCCAGAAGGCGTCCCAGGGCTCCAGATGGCCCTTGTACCCGGCGTCCGTCAGCTCGGCGTACACCGCGTCCACCTCGGCGGGGGACTCGCACGCGAATGCGAGCCCCAGCCGGTCGCCCCCGGCGGGGCGGGTCCAGGACGGGTCGAGGGAGCGGATCACCTCCTCCGTGTCCCAGCCGATCCGGAGCCCGCCGGGGAGGACGGCCTCCACGTGCGGCTGCTCCTCCGCCCCGGCCGGGACGTCCAGACCCAGGCGGCGGTAGAAGGCGAGCGAGGCGGCCATGTCGGAGACGACGAGGCCGATCATGTCGAGTCGGGGAGCCGTTCGAGGAGTCGTTGGGGAAGTCATGCGGCCAGGCTAGGAGCGGGCCGGCCCGCCGGTCTTGAACGAATCGGACATGCGCCCGCCGAAGTGGTCCGAAAAAGAATTGGCGTGCGCCGGAGCGCACTTGCTACGGTGATCGAGTTCCCGCCGATCCGCGCGGAACCGACCAGTACGTGCATGACCCGGAGGTGAGTTCATTGATGACTGTCGTGACGCAGGGCGCTGCCCGCACTCAGAAGACCATCAATGTCACTTCCGTGGTCTCCGGCTGACCTCACACCTCTTCGCGCGCCGCTGAGCGCGCGCTGCCGGGGCCACCCTGTGAAGGGTTCCCCTTGTCTTTCTCTTCTGCTCGCCTTTCTTCCTCCACCTCTTCTGCGTACGCGTCCGCCCTCGCCCCCTTCGGCTGGGACGAGGCGTGGGAGGCCGAGTTCGCCCCGTACGCCGCGCAGGGCCTGGTGCCCGGCCGCGTGGTGCGGGTGGACCGCGGCCAGTGCGACGTCATGACGGCCGACGGCATCGTCCACGCCGACACCGCGTTCGTCACCCCGCACGACCCGCTCCGCGTCATCTGCACCGGTGACTGGGCCGTCGTCGAGGCGGCCGGCAACCCCCGGTACGTCAAGACGTACCTGCCGCGCCGGACCGCCTTCGTACGCTCCACCTCCTCGAAGCGGTCCGAGGGGCAGATCCTCGCCGCCAACGTCGACCACGCGATCATCGCGGTCTCCCTGGCCGTCGAGCTGGACCTCGGCCGCATCGAGCGCTTCCTGGCCCTCGCCTGGGAGTCCGGGGCGCGGCCGCTGGTCGTCCTGACCAAGGCCGACCTCGTACCGGACCCGGTGACGCTCGGGCACCTGGTCCAGGACGTGGAGACCACGGCACCGGGCGTCGACGTCCTCACGGTCTCCTCCCACACCGGGGAGGGCACGGACGTACTGGCGGCGGTCGTCGCCGGCGGTACGAGCGTGCTGCTCGGCATCTCGGGCGCGGGCAAGTCCACCCTGGCGAACGCGCTGCTCGGCGCCGACGTCATGGAGGTCCAGGCCACCCGCGACGCGGACGGCAAGGGCCGGCACACGACGACCACCCGCAACCTGCTGGCCCTGCCCGGCGGGGGCGTCCTCATCGACACGCCCGGACTGCGGGGCGTCGGCCTGTGGGACGCCGGGACCGGGGTCGGCCAGGTCTTCTCGGAGATCGAGGAGTACGCGGCCGACTGCCGCTTCCACGACTGCGCGCACGAGGCCGAGCCGGGATGCGCGGTGCTCGAAGCGCTGGAGAGCGGCGCACTGCCGGAGCGGCGCCTGGAGAGCTACCGCAAGCTGCTCCGGGAGAACCAGCGGATCGTCGCCAAGACGGACGCCAGGCTCCGCAACGAGATCCGCCGGGACTGGCGGATCAAGTCGGCCGAGGGCCGGGCCAATTACGCGGCGAAGCGCAACGGCCGCTACTGAGCCCGCTACCGAGTCCGCTGACGGACGCCTGCCCCCTCCCCCGAGGAGGGGCAGGCGTCCGGGCCCATGGGCCCGCACCCGGGTCAGACGTCGTCCAGGCCCCAGGCGAACACCCGCTCCGGGTGGATCCGGATCACCTCCGGGCTGAAGTGCGGGCCCAGCGCGTGCGGGCCCACCTCCAGCGTGGCGCGGCCGCGGATCTCGACCCCGCGGACCTTCCACGGCCGGGTGCTCGCCAGATCGTCCACCACCAGGGCGAGCCGCGGGTTGTTCCCGAGGTTCCGCCACTTCTTCGTCGACCCCATGGCCATGCCGCCCACCAGGACCGTTCCGTCCTCCTGCGGGAAGAACCCCACCGGGTTCGCCTGCGGCTGCCCGGTCGCGTCCACCGTCGCCAGCCGCCCCAGCCGCTGCGACCGGAGGTACGCCAGCTGCGCCTCGCTGAAACCCTTGAACTCCGTCATGGAACCCACCCTCGCAGCGCCCCGCACCACCCGCATCGGGCCTCCGGCCGAACAGGCGTAGACCCATGGCCCTAAGCCACGCGCACCACCCGAGTCAGCCCGCCACCACCGCCCCGAGCCATGCGCCCACCACCATCAGGCACGCGAGCAGTTCCACCAGCACGCTCGTGCCCACCGCCCGCATCACCGCCCGTACCGAGGCCCAGGCCTCGCCGTGCGTGCCCAGCCGCAGCCGCTCGCACAGGTAGACGCCCCCCACGAACCCCGGAACCGCCCCCAGCACCGGCACCACGACGAAGCCGAGCAGCGCGCCCGCGCCCGCGTACACCGCCATCCGGCGGGTGACCCCCACCCCGCGCAGCCGCCGCGGCGGCAGCTGCCACTCGACCACCTGCACCACCAGCAGCAGAGCCGTCGCCGAGACCAGCAGGCACCACGCAAGCGTCGACCGCTCGTGCAGCGCCCACCACAGCACCCCCGCCCAGACCAGCCAGGTCCCCGGAACACCCGGGACCAGCACCCCGACCACCCCGAGCAGCAGCACCAGCCCCACCAGGAGCAGCTGAGGCAGATCCATGCGCTCAGCCTGACCGACCGGGACCCATCGGGCCACCCAGCCACGGGGCCGCCGCGCTACCGGGCCACCCGGCCACGGGGCCGCCGCGCTACCGGGCCACCCAGCCCCTTTCGTACGCGTGCCAGCCCAGCTGGAGCCGCGTCGTGACCCCCGACAGCTCCATCAGGCCCTTGACCCGCCGCTGCACCGTCCGCAGCCCCAGCTCCAGGTGCTTCGCCACGCTCGCGTCCGTCATCCCGGCCAGCAGCAGCGTCAGGATCTCCAGGTCCGTGGTGTCGGGCACGCCCCCCGACTCCTCCGCCGCGCCCGTCGCCCCCAGCCGCAGCGGCAGCGCCTCCCGCCACACCGCCTCGAACAGGCCCGTCAGGGATTCCAGCAGCCCCGACGCGTGCACCACCAGCGCCGCCGGCTCCGCCCCGCGCGCCGTCAGCGGGACCATCGCCAGGGACCGGTCCGCGATCACCAGCTTCGTCGGGACGTCGCCCGTCACCCGGACCTGTTCGCCCCGGGCGAGCGCCGTCGACGCCTCCCTGATCCCCGTCGGCAGGGTCAGTACCTCCCGCTCGATCACGACCCGGTACGCCACGCCCCGTACGGCGGCCCGCTCCTCCGCCTCGTTCTCCATCCCGGTGACCACCTGCGGCCGGCCGCTGACCAGGGCGCACACCTCCTCCGCCGCGCCCAGCTGGAGCTGGTGGAAGCGGTGCGCCACCGCGCTCGCGCCCGTCACCACCTCCACCAGGTCGTGCACCGCCGGCTCGGCCGCCTCCGCCCGGTACTCCTGCGCCAGCAGCGCCGCCGTCAGCTCCGCCTGCTCCAGCTCGTGCCGCTGCTGCGTCAGCAGCGCCCCCAGCGCCACCCCCGGCGGGGCCGCCACCCAGCGCCCCGGCCGGGTCGAGGACTGGGCCGCCAGTCCGTGCCGCTCCAGATGCCGCAGGGTCCGCTCGGTCTGCGGCACCGGCAGCGTCAGCCGGTGCGCGAGGTCGGGCACCTCCGCCGCCCCCAGCGCCACCAGCGCGCGGTACGCCGACTCCTGGCCCTCGTCCAGGCCTATCGCGTTCAGCAACCGGTCCACCCACCCTCTCCACGGCGCTCCTGGCGGGAAGCGGCCACGGCGCAAACCCGCCGCGGACATCATCGCCGCATCCCCCGCCTCTCTGCCAAGGTGACGCCACCGCAGCACCAACATCCGCCGGTCAGAAGCCACTTGCGGGCAGCTTTGCCGTGCAATGCAGCAGTTGGCCGGAATTCACCTGGGGAGAGCGATGCGCCCGATATCGCGTACGGCGGTGGGAGCGGCCACCGCGGCCGTCCTGGCCGTCACCGCCATCGGCCCGTCGGCGGCACAGCCGAGCGACGGAGCGCCTGGAGGCGCGGGGAAGAGACCGATCGCGGGGAGCGAAGCGGCCGGAAAGCAGCCCACGGCCCCGGTCACCGTGACCCTGGTCACCGGCGACCGGATCCTGGTCTCCACCGACCCGGCCGGGCGCACCGCCGCCACCGCGATGCCGCGCGAGGACGGCTCGCAGCCGCTCGTGCAGACCCGCCAGAACGGCAAGGACCTCTACGTCTACCCCGAGAGCGCGGTCAAGGCCCTCGCCTCCGGCCGGGTCGACCAGGAGCTCTTCAACGTCACCGGCCTGATCCGGCAGGGCTACGACGACGCCCGCGCCAAGAAGCTCCCGCTCATCGCCGTCTACGATGGCACCGCCGACCTGGCGCGCAGCGCACCCCCGGCCCCGCGCGGCGCCGAGCGCTCCCTCGTCCTCGGCTCCATCGGGGCCGTCGCCCTCGCCGCCGACAAACAGCAGGCCGCCGCCTTCTGGGCGGACGTCACCGACACCCGCTCCCGCGCCGCCGGCGGGCTGAAGAAGCTGTGGCTCGACGGCAAGGTCCAGGCGAACCTGGAACGGTCCACCAAGCAGGTGGGCGCCACCGCCGCCTGGGCGGCCGGGTACGACGGCAAGGGCACCAAGGTCGCCGTCCTCGACACCGGCACCGACCTGGAGCACCCCGACCTCAAGGGCCGCGTCGCCGCGTCGAAGAACTTCACCGACTCCGACACCGACGCGGACCGCCAGGGCCACGGCACCCACACCATCTCCACCGTCGGCGGCTCCGGAGCCGAGAGCGGCGGCGCCAAGAAGGGCGTCGCACCGGGCACCGGACTGCTCAGCGGCAAGGTGCTCAACGACCAGGGCTACGGCCTCGATTCGTGGATCATCGCCGGTATGGAGTGGGCCGTCGAGAGCAAGGCCGACGTGGTCTCCATGAGCCTCGGCGACCCCTCGCAGACCGCCTGCGACGATCCCATGTCGGCCGCCGCCGAGCGGCTCGCGCAGAGCAGCGGCACCCTCTTCGTGATCGCGGCCGGCAACTCCGGCCCCGGCAACAACACGGTCTCCTCGCCCGGTTGCGCGCCCAGCGTGCTGACCGTCGGCGCCGTCGACCGCGACGACACCACGGCCTCCTTCTCCAGCCGCGGCCCCGCCGGACTCCAGCACACCCTCAAGCCCGAGATCGCCGCCCCCGGCGTCGGGATCTCCGCCGCCGCGGCGGGCGGCCGCGGGGTGTACGCCTACCAGTCCATGTCCGGTACGTCGATGGCCACCCCGCACGTCGCCGGCGCCGCCGCGATCGTCAAGCAGCGCCACCCCGACTGGACCGCCCAGCAGGTCAAGGCCGCCCTCGTCGGCTCCGCGAACTCCGCCGTCCCCGGGGACGTACGCCAGACCGGCGGCGGCCGCCTCGACGTCAAGGCCGCCGTCGACACCACCGTGACCGGCGCCCCCGCCGTGCAGGGCGGCTCGTACCACTGGCCGCAGGAACGCGGTGACCGGACGAGCGTCGAGATCCCGTACACCAACGGCGGCACCCGGCCCGTCACGCTGAACCTCGCCGTCGAGAAGGTCACCGGCAACGACGGCTCGGCCGTCCGCAGCCGGATCGCGGGCCTGGACCGCCGCACGGTGACCGTCCCGGCCGGGGCCACCGTCAAGGTGCCGCTCGCCCTCGACCCGGCGGCCCGGCTGGAGCGCTCCCAGTACGGGGACGTCACCGGGCGCGTCGTCGCCACCGCGGACGGCGTGCACGTCTCCACGCCCTTCTCGCTGTACGTGGAGCCGGAGACCGTCACCCTGCGCGTCAAGCTGATCGACCGCGCGGGCAAGCCCGCCGCCGGACCCTCCTCCCTCGACGTCATCGGCACCGACGACGCCAGCGGGGAGCGCCGCTTCAACGACGGCGCCGCGGACCAGGTCTACCGGGTGCGCCCGGGCTCGTACTTCCTCTCCGCCTTCGTCGGCACGCTCGACGCGGGTGACGGGGCCGCGCTGTACGACTCCCTCACCTACCTGGGCCGCCCCCAGGTGGAGGTCAAGAAGGACACCGTGATCGTGCTGGACGCCCGCAAGGCGGCCCGGCTCTCGATCGCCACCGACCGGCCCACCGAGGCCCGCAGCACCACCCTCGCCTTCTCCCGGTACTGGGACGAGTCCTGGCTGCACGCGGGCACCGCGATGGGCGGACGGACGATCCGCGGCTACTACGCCTCGGTCGAAGGCCGGGCGAGCGAAGGCGAGTTCGAGTTCGGCAGCTACTGGCGCGCGGCCGCGCCGCTGATCTCCGAGCTGAAGGTCGCCGGCCCCGGCGGCCCGGCGCTGCACCCGATCACCGCCTCCACGGGCAGCGACAACCTCGATGGAACGGGCAGCGCGCCGCTGGTCAACGCGGGCGCCGGTACCCCGGAGGAGCTCGCCGCCGCGGGGGCCAGGGGCGCGATCGTCCTGATCAAGGCGGAGGACGGCTCGCTGTACGAGGTCGCGGACAACGCCAAGGCGGCCGGTGCCAAGGCCGTCCTCGCCTTCCGCGACGCCCCCGGCCGCTGGGCCGGCTTCACCGGCTACGCGGGCGGCTCGCTCCCGGCGCTGACCATCGAGCAGCCGGAGGCGAAGGCGCTGCTGGCGCGGCTCGCGGCCGGCAGGGTCACGCTGAACTGGAAGGGCAATGCCAAGAGCCCGTACGTCTACAACCTGGCGCAGGTGGAGAAGGGCACGGTGCAGGGGGACCGGACCTACCGGGTGCGCGACCGGGACCTCGGCTCCGTCGAGTCCACGTACCACGCGATGGGCGTGGCCGCCGACTTCAGCGACCTGACCGGCGCCTACCGTCCGCTGGGCAACGCCGTGTACTTCGGCGGCCTGGACACGGTCGCCGTGCCGGGCAAGCGCACCGAGTTCTACTCCGCCGGGGACACGGCCTGGGACCACTTGGTCTCCAGCAGCTTCCCGTGGGGCGAGTTCATGACCGACCAGCAGCGTACGTACACCAAGGGCGGCAAGCGCGGCGAGAGTTGGTACGACGGGGTCATCGGCCCGGTCGCCGGCCGCGACCTCGCCGGCAGGCCGCAGCTGGCCGCCGAGCGGCAGGGCAACCTGATCGGCTTCGCCTCCGCGATGTGGGGGGACAGCGGGCACTACGCGCAGCAGGGCTCCTTCGGGGACGCCGGCGGGCTGGTCCTGAAGCGCAACGGCGAGCAGATCGGCGACAGCTGGTACCCGTCGGGGGTCTTCGAGGTCCCGGCCGAGGAGGCCACGTACGAACTGACGCAGCAGATCGAGAAGTTCGGCGCCCCGGCGCGGACCTGGCAGCGCTCGCAGGCGGTGGCGACGACGTGGACCTTCCGGTCGAAGCAGGACCCGGCGCAGTACTCGCAGGCCCTCCCGATCCTGTTCCCGTCGATCTCGATCCCGGCGGACGGCATGAAGACGCTGCCGGCGGCGAACGGGCAGTCGATCGGGCTGGGGGTCACGGGGCACGCGGGGTACGTGCCCGGGGCGCTGAAGTCGGTGAAGCTGGCGTACTCGTACGACGGTGAGCACTGGACGCAGGCGGCCGTCACCGAGCGCAGCGGGCGGTGGTCGGCGGTCGTGGACCACGCCGGGGCCGAGGCCGGCCGGCAGGTTTCGCTGAAGGTGGAGCTCACCGACGCGAACGGCGCGGCCGTCACCCAGACGGTCGTGCGGGCGTACGACATCCGTTAGGTCGTACGAGAGATACGAAAAGGGGTCCACCGGGCGGCGGCCCGGTGGACCCCTTTTCGCGTATTCGGCGTTTTCTGCCGCTGCGGGGGGCCGAGAATGAGCCCATGAGTCAGCAGGGCGCGGACGACTGGTGGCAGAAGCTGTACGAAACCCCGGACCCGGAACCGGCTCCCACCCCGGACCCGGGCGACACCCTGGACACCCGCTTCCACTCGGCGTCGTCCGTCACCACCCGGGTCCCACCCCAGGGGCCGCCCGGGCCACCGCAGGAGGCCGCGCCGGCGGCGGGCCCGGTGGGCTCGCCACCCGTGCCACCTGAGCCGCCCGCGCCACCCGCGCCACCCGCGCCCCCCGTGTCACCTGTGCGGGCGGGGCAGAACCCCGCCCCGCCCGCGCCCCCGGGGCCGCCCGGGGCGGGGCCGGGGTCCATGCCGCCGGTACCGCCGGGGCCCGCGCCCTTCGAGCCGCCGCAGGGGCCCGCGGCGCCCCCGCACGCCGTGCTGCCGAGGCCGCGTCGGGAGCCCGGCCCGGAGTCGGCGCCGCCGCCCCGGGACCCCCGGGAACCCGGGACGACGGGATACGGCCTGGGCAGCGTGACCGTGCCGCCGGCCCTCCCCGAGGCACCGCCCGAACTGCCGGTCTGGCGCTGGGGCGCCCCGCCCGAGGCCCCGCCCGGGCCCCCGCCCTGGGAAGCGCCCCCCGAGCGGACCCCCGCCGGGGACACCGGTACGCGACCCGGGCCCGTCCCGGGAGCGGATCGGGCCTCCAATCCCTGGCCCGCCCCGGGTCCCGACACCGAACGGCCCGGAGCCGGAACCGGAGCAGCGGCCGGGGCGGGCACGTGGCCCGCCCCGGGTCCCGGCGCGCCCCCTTCCGCTGCCGAGCCCGGTTCCTGGCCCGGCGCGGGCGGCTCGGGCCCCTCCACGGCCGATGCCGCCGCACCAGCACCCGACCTTGAACCCGACCCCGACCCCGGCCCCGACCCCGGCTCCGGCCCCGGAACCTGGCCCGGCGGCGAGCCGTGGCCCGGCTCCGACTCCGTGCCGGATCCGCGTTCCGGTGCGGAGCCTTCGGCTCCGTGGGAAGCCCCCGGCGCCGGGCAGGCCGCCGCCCGGCCGCCGGGCGGGTCAGGGGCTCCGGTTGCCGGTGAGCCCTGGTCCGGGTCCGCAGACGCAGCAGGAGCCGGTGCCGGCGGGGAGGCGGCGGCGGTGTGGGGCGGGGAGCGGCCCGTCGTGGAGTTCCTCGGGGACCGGGCGCCCACCTACGCCGCCGAGCCCGGGGCGCTGCCCCTCGCCGATCCGGGGGCGCTCGAGGAGCTCGTGCCCGACACCGTGCTCGAAGGGGCCCGGCACGGGGCGTACACCCTGCGTGCCACCTCCGTGCGCGGGGACTCGGCCCGGTTCCGCGGCGAGGCCCGGCGGGACTTCCTGCTGACCGCCCGCTTCGGCACCGGCGACGACGCCCTCGTCCTCGTCGCCCTCGCCGGAGGCGACCGCGCCGCCCCCGGCGCCGCCGAGGCCGCCGCCGAGCTGTGCCGGTGGATCGCTTCGGCCGTCGGCCGGAGCCGGGAGCGGCTGGCCGACGACATCCGCGCCGGCCGGCGCGACGCCCTGCGCTCGGGGCTCCAGCGCCTCACCGACCGGGGCTACGGGCGCCTGCGCGCCCACGCCGCCGAGCTCGGGCTCCCGGAGGAGGCGTACACCGCCGGCCTGCGCGTCCTGCTGCTCCCCATCGACCCCGAGTGCAAGACCCGGATCTCCTTCGGCGCGGGCGCCGGCGGCCTGTTCCGGCTCCGGGGCGGGGCCTGGGAGGACCTGGAGCCGCAGCCGCAGCCCCATCCGGACTCGGGCTCGGGATCGGACGCGGGCTCGGGGTCGGGCTCGGGCTCGGGGTCGGGCTCGGCCGAGACCGCCGCGGACGGGTTCCGGTTCCGTGCCGCCGTGGCCCGGCCCCGCGACACCCTGCTCCTGTGCTCCGGCGGGCTCGCCGACCCCATGCGCGAGGAGGGTCTCCTTTCGGCCGAACTCGCGGCCCGCTGGGACGGCTCCGAGCCCCCCGGCCTCGCCGCTTTCCTCGCGGACACCCAGCTCCGCCTCAAGGGCTACGCCGACGACCGGACAGCCGCCGCCGTCTGGGAGGCGTAACCGCGCGGAGTGTGGATGGATGGACGGGCGTACCCGGCGGGCAACGAAAGGGCGCCTCTCCATGGGCAAGCAGAACGTGGCCGAGCAGTTCGTCGACATCCTCGTACGCGCCGGCGTGCGCCGGATGTACGGAGTCGTCGGCGACAGCCTGAACCCCGTCGTCGACGCCATCCGCCGGACCGGCGGCATCGAGTGGATCCAGGTCCGGCACGAGGAGACCGCCGCCTTCGCCGCCGGGGCCGAGGCCCAGATCACCGGCCGGCTCGCCGCCTGCGCGGGCTCCTGCGGCCCCGGCAACCTGCACCTGATCAACGGCCTCTACGACGCCCACCGCTCGATGGCCCCGGTCCTCGCGCTCGCCTCCCACATCCCCTCGGGCGAGATCGGCCTCGGCTACTTCCAGGAGACCCACCCCGACCGGCTGTTCACCGAGTGCAGCCACTACAACGAGCTGATCTCCAACCCGCAGCAGATGCCCCGCGTGCTCCAGACCGCGATCCAGCACGCCATCGGCCGCAGCGGCGTCGGCGTGGTCGCGCTGCCCGGCGACATCGCCTCCCTCCCGGCCCCGGAGAAGAGCATCGAGCACGCGCTCGTGACCGCCCGGCCGACCGTACGCCCCGGCGACGGGGAGATCGAGAAGCTGGTCCGGCTGATCGACGAGGCCGACAAGGTCACCCTGTTCTGCGGCAGCGGCACCGCCGGGGCGCACGCCGAGGTCATGGAGTTCGCGGGCCGGGTCAAGGCGCCCGTCGGGCACGCCCTGCGCGGCAAGGAGTGGATCCAGTACGACAACCCGTACGACGTCGGCATGAGCGGGCTGCTCGGCTACGGCGCCGCCTACGAGGCCACGCACGAGTGCGATCTGCTGATCCTGCTCGGCACGGACTTCCCGTACAACGCCTTCCTGCCCGACGACGTGAAGATCGTCCAAGTGGACATCCGCCCCGAACACCTGGGCCGTCGCTCGCAGTTGGACTTCGGCGTCTGGGGCGACGTACGGGAGACCCTGCGCGCGCTGAACACCCGGGTCAAGGCCAAGACGGACCGCCGCTTCCTGGACCGGATGCTGAAGAAGCACGCGGACGCCCTGGAAGGCGTGGTGAAGGCGTACACCCGCAAGGTGGAGAAGCACACTCCGATCCACCCCGAGTACGTGGCCTCCGTCGTCGACGAACTCGCGGACGAGGACGCCGTGTTCACCGTCGACACGGGCATGTGCAACGTGTGGGCGGCGCGCTATCTTTCCCCGAACGGCAAGCGGCGCATCATCGGTTCCTTCAGCCACGGCTCCATGGCCAATGCCCTCCCGCAGGCCATCGGCGCACAGTTCACCGACCGCGGCCGTCAAGTGGTGTCGATGTCGGGCGACGGCGGTTTCTCGATGCTGATGGGAGATTTCCTCACCCTGGTGCAGTACGACCTGCCCGTCAAAGTGGTCCTCTTCAACAACTCATCGCTCGGGATGGTCGAGTTGGAGATGCTGGTTTCCGGCCTACCTTCGTACGGAACGACCAACCACAACCCGGATTTCGCGGCGATCGCCCGCGCGGCGGGCGCGTTCGGGGTCCGCGTCGAGAAGCCCAGGCAGCTCGCGGGGGCTCTGAAGGAGGCGTTCCGGCACAAGGGACCCGCATTGGTGGACGTGGTGACCGATCCCAACGCCCTGTCCATTCCACCGAGGATCAGCGCCGAAATGGTGACCGGGTTCGCACTTTCCGCCAGCAAGATCGTGCTGGACGGTGGCGTGGGAAGGATGATCCAGATGGCTCGATCCAACCTGCGCAACGTGCCGCGCCCGTAAGCCCGCAGGAGTGCGGATTGCCCCGGCGGGCATGCATCCCCGTAGACCAGTTCGAGATCCACGGGAACTTGCGGGGGAGGGACATCGCCGTGCGGGTGGGGGCGAAGACCGGGAAGCAGTGGGGGAGAGGGCGGCCCGAACCGCGTGAACCGTCCGTCGAGGACGGGAGAGCGGTGGACGCGGTGGAGATCACCCGGAGCATACGCCGGGCGGATCTCAAGGCGGTGGGCGAAGTGCGCCGGGCGTTACGGGAGTTGATGCGCCACCGGTGCCCGGCCGACACCGCGGAGGTGGCGGAGCTGCTGATCACCGAGCTCGTCACCAACGCCCTGGTCCACACCGACCAGGGCGCGGAGGTGTCCGCGAGCCTCGCCGCGGACCGGCTGAGGGTGGAGGTCCGGGACTACGCCGCGCGCCGGCCCCGGCCGTACGTACCGACCGCCGACGACGGTACGCACGGCCGCGGACTGATGCTGGTGCAGGCCCTCGCCGACGCCTGGGGCGTGGACGCGTCCGTGCAGGCCGGCGGCAAGGTGGTCTGGTTCGAGCTGGACGGCGCCCTCGGCGGCCGGGCCTACGGCGCTGCGTTCGGCGGCGGCTACGGCGGAGGGCCCGCCTGAGCGGCGGGCCCTCCGGGTCGGTCCTGATGGCAGTCGTCAGCCGAACTGCTGCTCCAGGTCCTTGAGTTTGCGTTCGAGCGAGTCGAGGCGGGGGATCGTCTGGGTGTCGTCCTCGGCGGTGAGGTCCACCGTCCGGGTGCCGGTCACCTCAGCGATCTCCGGTCCCTGCACGGCCTGCAGGGAGGGCCGGCGGCGCGGGGCGGGCAGCTGTCCCGTTTCCGCTATGGCCGGCTCCGCGCCGACCGGCGCGGAGCCCGATCCGGGGGTCAGCCCCGGTACGTCGACCTGGCGGGCGCGGGAGCGTCCGAACGCCCGGTTCTGCCGGCCCAGGGCCTTGATGCGGGCCCGGTCCAGCCGGTTCTGGTCGCGCCGGCGGTGGCGGTCCTGCTCCCGCTCGCGCTTGTCCTCGCGTACCTCGTCGACGGCCTCGTCGAGGGTGCGGACCCCCTCCAGCAGCATGAGGGACCATGCGCCGAAGGTCTCTCGGGGGGCCCGCAGCCAGCGGACCATCCGGATCTGCGGCAACGGCCGCGGGATCAGGCCCTGTTCGCGCAGCGCGGCCCGGCGGGTCTGCTTGAGTGCGCGGTCGAAGAGGACGGCCGCCGAGAGCGACATCCCGGCGAAGAACTGCGGGGCGCCGTCGTGGCCCATGCCGCGCGGCGCGTGCACCCAGTTGAACCACGCGGCCGCGCCCGCGAACAGCCAGACCAGCATGCGGGAGCCGAGGGCCGCGTCGCCGTGGCTCGCCTCGCGGACGGCGAGCACCGAGCAGAACATGGCGGCGCCGTCGAGGCCGAAGGGGACCAGGTACTCCCAGCCGCCGGAGAGGTTCAGGTTCTGCCGGCCGAAGCCGACCAGTCCGTGGAAGGAGAGCGCGGCGGCGACCGCCGCGCAGCAGAACAGCAGGACGTAGGAGGCGGTTCCGTAGACGGCTTCCTTGCGCCGCCGCCGCTCTTCGCTGCGCTCCCAGGTGTCCTCGGCCGCGGCCTTGTCGCCTTCCCGCTTGCCCCGGGCCAGTACCGCAACTGCCGCAAGTACGCCCAGGATCAGCAGGCTGCCGGGCAGTAGCCAGTCCAGCGATATGTCGGTCAGTCTCATGCGGATGTCCCTTGCCTCTGCCTCGCGTGTGCGGCCTTCCGGGAGCCATGGTGACGCAGGAGATCGGCCCGGCACGCGGGTTTCGGGGCAAGTGGACGCCATCGGGGGGTGGGGCCCGCCGGATAGGGTGTTGTGGCTCGAACTGCCGCTCGTACGACCAGAGTTGTGTTCGATTATGGTCAGTCGTACGAGTGGGTTCAGAGGTCAGGCGGCAGCCGTGAGGCGGACGATGCGGTCCGCGTCGCAGGTGCGGGGACAGGTGGTGCAGGTGTCCTCGGGCCGGATCGTGTAGAAGAGGCAGCAGCTGGCCCGGTCCCGGGTGGGGAGCTGCTCGCCGCGCGGGCCTTCGAGCGTGCGGAACGCCGCGCCGGCGGTGTAAGGGGCCGTCCGGCCGGGCAGCAGCGCCTCCAGCTCGGCCATGGCCCGGTGCTCCTCGTCCACGAGCTTCCCCAGGTGCCAGACGCCGGAGACGATCTCGTCGGTCACCATGCCCCACAGGGCGCGGCGGCCGCGCCGCGTGCGCGGGCCGAATCCCTCCAGCACCGGTTCGAGGAGGTGGGCCACCGCAGCCCGTACCCCGGCGCGCAGCGCCTCCTCGTCGGGCACGACACGGGCCCCGGGGAGAGCGGCCGCGGGATCGTCCGGCAGGCAGGAGAAGGACTCGACGCGCACGCTCATGCGCCCCTGGGTCCGGTGGAACGCCACGTCCCGCGCCGACAGGTGGGGCACCCGGCGGTCGAGGAACCAGGGGGCCGTGACGAGCAGGCACGCGGGCCACGCGTACCGGTGCAGCCCGAAGGTGGCCACCACGTCGGGGCGGGCCTGGCGGCCGTAGTCCCGCAGCACCTGGGCGTCGTCCCAGGCGAGGTAGCCGTCCACCTCGGCCCCGCCGGCCGCGAGCGCGTCCGCGCCGATCCACCCCACACCGCGAGGGGCGGGCTCGTGCGCCGCGCGCTCGACGACCTGGAGGCGGCCGTACGCCCGCGACAGGCGTGCGTACGCGTCCGCCACCGGAGAGCCGGCCGGGGGCGGGGCGACGACGGAGCTGTCGGGCATGGCGGGACCACCGATTCGCACGGTCGAAAGAGGGAAAGGTAAGCCTTACCTTATCTGATCTAGGGTGGCCGCGCCAGCACCTGCCGGACCGATTCGCCTATTCTCGGGACGGCGCAAGGTCAGGTCGAGACCCCGAGGAGGACCGAGTGCACGAGGCGGCCCACGGCAGGGTGGCGGCGCTGATCCCGGCGCAGAAGGTGCTCCGGCACTCGGTGCGCGGGCAGGTGCTCGACGCGCTGCGCGCGGCCCTCGTCGAGGGGGAGCTGGTGCCGGGGGAGATCTACTCCGGGCCGGCCCTGGGCGAGCGCTTCGGGGTCTCCGCGACCCCCGTGCGCGAGGCGATGCAGCAGCTGGCGCTGGAGGGGGCGGTGGAATGCCTCCCGAACCGGGGTTTCCGGGTGCTGTCGCGTACGCCGCGGGCCCTGGCGGAGCTGGCGGAGGTACGGGCGCTGCTGGAGGTGCCGGTGGTGCTGGGCCTGGCCCGTACGGTCCCGGCCGAGGCCTGGGCGGCGCTGCGGCCCGCGGCGGCCGCTGCGGCCGAGGCCGCCGAGGCCGGCGACCTGGCGGGGTACGCGGACGCGGACCGGGCCTTCCACCGGGAGATGCTCTCCCTGGGCGGGAACGAGCAGCTGGTCTCGGTGGCGCAGGAACTCCACCGCCGCTCCCAGTGGCCCCTGCCCGGAACCCCGCGCACCCGCCGGGCGGAGCTCGTCGCGGACGCCGCGGAGCACACGGCCCTCCTGGAGGCCCTGATCACGGGTGACCTCGCGTTGATCGAACCCCTGCTCCGGGTCCACTTCACCGCCCGCTCCACCGCCCGCTGAGCGGGGAGCCGCCGGAAGCCGCCGGGCTCCCGACGGAAGCCGCCCTCACACCCCGGCGGGGCTGGGCTCGCCCGGGTGGAGCTGGTCGGCCAGCCAGGTGGGGATGCCGCCCAGGAGGTGGAACAGGCGGCGGGCCTCCGCCCGCAGGCGGGCCGCCTCCGGCTCCGGCTCGGCTTCGGCCAGCGCCGCCAGCGCGGGGGCCGTGCCGATCAGGAAGCCGAGGTCCTCCCGGATGCGCAGGGACTCCGCGAAGCCCTTGCGGGCCTCCGCCACCTCCCCGTCCCGCAGGGACAGCGCCGCGAGGTGGCGCCAGGTGAAGGACAGCAGCAGCGTGTCCCCGTGCGCCAGCGCCCCGGCATGGGCCCGGCGGTACGCGGGACGGGCCGACTGCGGGGCGTCCGCGAGGTGCTCCGCGACCAGTCCCCGCCGGAAGTCCAGCAGCGGCCGCGTCCGGGAACCGGGGGAGAGCAGCGCCGCCGCCCGGCCCAGGGCGGAGCGGGCCTCGTCCGAGCGGTCGCGGACCCCGAGCACGGTCGCCGCGTACGCCAGCTGCCCCCGCTCGCACGCCGCCGCGCCCCGCTCGTCGTCGTCGTGCGCCACCGCCTCCGCGACCCGCAGCGCGTCCTCCGCCTCCGCCCAGCCCTGCCCGGTGAACAGGCACCGCTCGACCAGCAGCGCGGTCCGCTGCACGGCGGCGCCGGCGTCGTGCAGGTGGGGCGTCAGCAGGGCTGCCGCGTCGGTCCAACAGCCGCGCGAGCGCAGCCGCCATATCGCCCGCTGGAGGGGGTCGTCTCCCCCGGTAGTTCCGGCACCGGACATGGCGGTATCCGCCACATTGCCCTCCCCAAAGCAACCAAGCAGCACGTCGTTGAGCCCCTGGGGCGAAATGAGAGCACGGATCGGAGCCTTCGGCCAAGGGGTCGGGTGAACTCTTTCACAAAGTCCGGACGACGTGTCAGGCTCATGGTCGTCACCGCTCGGCCGTGCGGGGGGCGGCCCCGGCCGGATCCGCTCAGCTCATCCGCAGGGCCAGGAAGAAGTCGAGCTTGTCCTCCAGCCGCGAGAGGTCACGCCCCGTCAACTGCTCGATTCGCCCGACCCGGTAACGCAGCGTGTTGACGTGCAGGTGCAGCCGCGTCGCGCAGCGCGTCCACGAGCCGTCGCAGTCCAGGAACGCCTCCAGCGTCGGGATGAGCTCCGCGCGGTGGCGGCGGTCGTAGTCCCGCAGCGGGTCCAGCAGGCGCGCCGTGAAGGCGCGGCGCACGTCGTCCGGGACGAACGGCAGCAGCAGCACGTGCGAGGCCAGCTCGTGGTGGCCCGCCGCGCAGACCCGGCCCGGGCGCGCCGCGGCGACCCGGCGGGCGTGCCGGGCCTCCTCCAGCGCCCCGCGCAGCCCCTCCGCGGAGTGCACGGCGGCGCTGACGCCCAGGGTGAGCCGGCCGTCGTCGGCGAGGCCCGCCTGCAGGGGCTCCCGTACGGCGGAGAGCAGCTCGTCGGCGTGCAGGGCACGGTCCGGGCCCTTCTCCTCGCCGGGCTCCGCGGGGAGCGCGGGCAGCGGTACGAGAGCGATGGCCTCGTCGCCCGCGTGGGCCACGGCGATCCGGTCCGAGGGCTCGGGCCCCGAGACGGACGGGTCGACCAGGATCTCCTCCAGCAGCGACTGGGCCACCGGGCCGCCGGGGATGTCCCCGCCGTCCCAGTCGACCCGGGCCACGACGACCTGCCAGTGCGGGGCGGTGCCCAGCCCGGGCAGCAGCACCGGGGCCGCGACCCGCAGGCGGGCGGCGATCTCGGCGGGCGGGGCGCCCGTCTGGACCAGCTCCAGCACCTCCTGGGCGAGGCGGCGGCGCACCGTGCGGGCCGCGTCGCGCCGGTCGCGCTCGACGGCGATCAGCTGGGTCACGCCCTGGAGCAGGTCCAGCCGCTCGGCGGGCCAGTCCCCGGCGTCCGCCTCGACGGCCAGCAGCCAGTCCGAGAGCACGCTTTCCCGCACGTCACGGGCCCCGGGGCCGCCCGGGCCCCGGCCCGCTCCCCTGATCGGGAAGAGGGAGTACGTAATACCCTGGATGGAGATCCGGTGCGGGCCCCTGCGCCCGGTGCGGACCGCCGCCAGGTGCTCGCCGGCCAGGGTCGCACAGACGCCCGGAGCCAGGGGTTCTCCCGCGCCGGCGATCTGCCGGCCTGTGGGGGACAGCACCCAGGCGCGCAGATCGAGGTCGGTGGTGAGCAGATCGAGCACCACATCGGGTCCGCCACCGGCGGGGCCCGACGTCATCAGGCGGCGGTGCCGGTCCACCACGGCCGCGAGATCGCCCGCGCGCTCACCGGAGACCTGCCGCACCACGTACTCGGTGATCGTGGCGAATGCAACGTCTTCGTTCACGGCGAACAGCGGCAGCCGGTTGCGCCGACAGGCTGAAACGAGATCGTCGGGGATGTCCCCCAGCTCCGCCTCGCCGGCCGCGAGGCCGGCGACGCCCGCGCTCGCCAGGATTCGTACGAACGGCTCGGAGTCGGCCGAATTTCTTCGCCAGGCCAGGCCGGTGAGGACGAGTTCGCCCCCCGTGAGGTATCGGCTGGGATCCCGTAGGTCGGTCGTCATGACGCCGCGGACCGTCCGGTCGAGTTCGTCCTCGCCGCCCAGCAGCCGCAGCCCCAGCGCCTCGGTTTCCAGCAGTGCGCGCAGCCGCATGGTGTCGCCGCCGATCTGTCTCGAATGTTGCCGTTGGAAATCGGGCAGGTCGTTGCATCCTGCCTTTCATACGAATCTACAAGACGAGGGAGGCCGCCAGCCAACTCCTTCATGGTTTCGGTGACTGCACCCGAAGGACGCACGGCTTGTGTACTGACTCCACACCGCGTTAACAGCACGTGAACGACCAGTCGAGGGCCCCCCGGGCCTCCTGGCTTGAAGTGAACGACACGATGAAGAAGAAGAGAGCCGCACATGGACTTCCTTCGCCCCGCCAGCTGGGAGGAGGCGCTCGCCGCTAAGGCCGAGTACCCCACAGCTGTGCCGATTGCGGGTGGCACCGACATCATGGTCGAGATCAACTTCGACCACCGTCGGCCGGAGTACCTCCTGGACCTGAACCGCATCGGTCTGCTGCGGGAGTGGGAGGTCGGCGAGGACGTGGTCCGGCTGGGCGCCTCCGTTCCGTACACGCAGATCATGGAGAACCTCCGGACGGAGCTCCCGGGTCTCGCGCTCGCCTCGCACACGGTCGCGTCCCCGCAGATCCGCAACCGCGGCGGCGTCGGCGGCAACCTCGGTTGCGCCTCGCCGGCCGGCGACTCCCACCCCGCGCTGCTCGCGGCGGGCGCCGAGGTCGAGGTGGAGTCCGTACGCGGCTCGCGCCTGATCCCGATCGACGAGTTCTACACCGGCGTGAAGCGCAACGCGCTCGCCGCCGACGAGCTCATCAAGACCGTCCACGTCAAGAAGGCGGACGGTCCCCAGCAGTACTCCAAGGTCGGCTCCCGCAACGCGATGGTCATCGCCGTCTGCGCGTTCGGCCTTGCGCTGCACCCCGAGACCCGCACGGTCCGCACGGGCATCGGATCGGCCGCGCCGACGCCGATCCGTGCCAAGGCCGCCGAGGAGTTCCTGAACGCCGCGCTCGAAGAGGGCGGTTTCTGGGAGTCCGGCAAGGTCATCACCCCGTCGATCGCCAAGCAGTTCGGTGACCTCGCCACCGGCGCGGCCAACCCGATCGACGACGTCCGCGGCACGGCGAAGTACCGCCGTCACGCGGTCGGCATCATGGCTCGCCGCCAGCTCGTCTGGACCTGGGAGCAGTACCGCGGAACCGGCCACGGCCGCTCGCTCGAAGGGGCTGCGTAATCATGCGCGTCAATTTCACCGTCAACGGCCGTCAGCAGGAAGCCGACGACGTCTGGGAGGGCGAGTCCCTCCTCTACGTGCTGCGCGAGCGGCTCGGCCTGCCGGGCTCGAAGAACGCCTGTGAGCAGGGCGAGTGCGGTTCCTGCACCGTCCGTCTCGACGGCGTGCCGGTCTGTTCCTGTCTGGTGGCGGCCGGGCAGGTCGAGGGCCGCGACGTCGTGACCGTCGAAGGTCTGGCGGAGTTCGCCAAGCAGCGCGAGGAGCACGGCCACGGCGGTGCGTGCGGCACCGGCGGCGGCTGCGGCTCCAAGACCGGCGTCACCCTGGACGCGGCCAAGCAGTGGCAGGCCAAGCCTGCCGACTCCCAGACCGGCGAGGGCGTCGAACTCTCCAACATCCAGCAGGCGTTCATCGACGCCGGCGCCGTGCAGTGCGGTTTCTGCACCCCCGGTCTGCTGGTGCAGGCCGACGCGCTGCTCGAACAGAACAGCTCCCCGTCCGACCAGGACATCCGTGAGGCCCTGTCCGGCAACCTCTGCCGCTGCACGGGCTACGAGAAGATCCTCGACGCGGTCCGCCTGGCGGCCGCCCGTCAGGGAGAGGCGGTCTGACCATGGCTCAGAACACCCGCACGGTACCGGCCGGCACGCCGACCAACGTCACCCAGAAGCACAACAAGGGCGGCATCGGCGAGTCCACGCTCCGCCCGGACGGCACCCTCAAGGTCACCGGAGAGTTCGCGTACTCCTCGGACATGTGGCACGAGGACATGCTCTGGGGCCAGACCCTGCGCAGCACCGTCGCCCACGCCGAGATCGCCTCGATCGACATCTCCGAGGCCCTCGCGATGCCGGGCGTCTACTCGGTGCTCACGTACGACGACCTGCCGGCCGCGATGAAGAACTACGGCCTGGAGATCCAGGACACCCCGGTCCTCGCCAACGGCCGGGTGCGCCACCACGGTGAGCCGGTCGCCCTCGTGGCCGCCGACCACCCGGAGACCGCCCGCCGCGCGGCCGCCAAGATCAAGATCGACTACCGGGAGCTGCCGGTCGTCACGGACGAGGCCTCCGCCCTCGCCGAGGACGCGCCGCTGATCCACCCGGGCCGCGACGACCACCACTCCGGTCACGTCCCGCACCCGAACATCGTGCACCGCCAGCCGATCATCCGCGGCAACGTGGAAGAGGCCCGCAAGCGCGCCGACGTCATCGTCGAGGGCGAGTACACCTTCGGCATGCAGGACCAGGCCTTCCTCGGCCCGGAGTCCGGCCTCGCCGTACCCGCCGAGGACGGCGGTGTCGACCTCTACGTCGCCACCCAGTGGCTGCACTCGGACCTCAAGCAGATCGCCCCGGTCCTCGGTCTCCCCGAGGAGAAGGTCCGCATGACGCTCTCGGGCGTCGGCGGTGCCTTCGGCGGCCGCGAGGACATCTCGATGCAGATCCACGCCTGCCTCCTGGCCCTGGCCACGAACAAGCCGGTCAAGATCGTCTACAACCGGTTCGAGTCCTTCTTCGGCCACGTGCACCGCCACCCGGCGAAGCTGTACTACGAGCACGGCGCCACCAAGGACGGCAAGCTCACGCACATGAAGTGCAAGATCGTCCTGGACGGCGGCGCGTACGCGTCCGCCTCCCCGGCGGTCGTGGGCAACGCCTCCTCGCTGTCGGTCGGCCCGTACGTCCTCGAGGACGTCGACATCGAGGCGGTCGCGCTCTACACGAACAACCCGCCCTGCGGCGCGATGCGCGGCTTCGGCGCCGTCCAGGCCTGCTTCGCGTACGAGGCCCAGATGGACAAGCTCGCGGCGAAGCTCGGCATGGACCCGGTCGAGTTCCGCCAGCTGAACGCCATGGAGATGGGCACGATCATGCCCACCGGCCAGGTCGTGGACTCCCCGGCGCCCGTCGCCGAGCTGCTGCGCCGGGTCAAGGCCCGCCCGCTGCCGCCGGAGCGCCAGTGGGAGACCGCCGGCGAGGGCGCGGACGTCCGCGCACTGCCCGGCGGCCTGTCCAACACCACCCACGGCGAGGGCGTCGTACGCGGCGTCGGCTACGCGGTCGGCATCAAGAACGTCGGCTTCTCCGAGGGCTTCGACGACTACTCCACCGCCCGCGTGCGCCTGGAGGTCATCAACGGCGAGCCCGTCGCGATGGTCCACACGGCCATGGCGGAGGTCGGCCAGGGCGGTGTCACCGTCCACGCGCAGATCGCCCGTACGGAGCTGGGCGTCACGCAGGTGACCATCCACCCGGCCGACACGCAGGTCGGCTCCGCCGGTTCCACGTCCGCCTCGCGGCAGACGTACATGACCGGTGGCGCCGTGAAGAACACCTGCGAGGCCGTCCGCGAGGCGGCCCTGGAGATCGGCCGCCGCAAGAACGGGTCCTACCACCCCGCGTGGGCGACCGCCGAGCTGCTCCTCGAAGGCGGCAAGGTCGTCACCGACGGCGGAGAGGTCCTCGCGGACCTCGCCGACATCCTGGAGGGCGAGGACGCGATCGACCTGGAGCTGGAGTTCCGGCACCGGCCGACCGTCGCCTTCGACCTGAAGACCGGCCAGGGCGACGGCCACGTCCAGTACACCTTCGCCGCCCACCGCGCGGTGGTCGAGGTGGACACCGAGCTCGGCCTGGTCAAGGTCGTCGAGCTGGCGACCGCGCAGGACGTCGGCAAGGCCCTGAACATGCTCTCCGTGGTCGGCCAGATCCAGGGTGGCACCACCCAGGGCCTGGGCGTCGCGATCATGGAGGAGATCATCGTGGACCCGAAGACCGCGAAGGTGCGCAACCCCTCCTTCACGGACTACCTGATCCCGACCATCCTCGACACCCCGACCATCCCGGTCGACGTCCTGGAGCTCGCCGACCCGAACGCGCCGTACGGCCTTCGCGGGATGGGCGAGGCCCCCACCCTCTCGTCCACCCCGGCCGTCATCGCGGCGATCCGGGCGGCGACCGGTCTGGAGATCAACAAGACCCCGATCCGTCCGGAAGCCCTCACCGGCACCCTCTAGGACGGCCTGGTCCGGGGGCCGCGAGGCCCCCGGACCCCCACAGACTCTCCGGGCGGTGTGACACCGGGAACGTCACACTTCCTGTCGCACCGCCCGGAGCCAGAAGTCCGGAGTACGAAAAGACCGCACCGCTCGCGGTCCGTTCCACCGGCAGTACCCCCACGGAACACCCGGTGGCCCCGGCACCCCGGAGCCGCCACCAGCACCACACCAGTACCGCAGAACCCCCGCAGTACCCGCAGTAAACGCAGTGCATTTCGCGTCGCCTCGGGCCGTCACCCCGGGTCGTGCAGCCAAACGGAGTTTCCCAAATCCCGCGTCTCCAATCTCCATGCGGGTGCCCCTTTGAACCTTGGGAGTTAGGCACCATGACCCAGTCGTCTGTAGAGCCCAAGACCACCGCGGAAGAGGCCGGCGACGGCTCTCGCACCCCCGCCGGGCGTTCTTGGCTCGACCGGTACTTTCACATCACGCACAGAGGTTCCAACGTCGGCAATGAGGTTCGTGGCGGAGTCACGACCTTCATGGCCATGGCGTACATCCTCTTGCTCAACCCGTTGATCCTCTCCGGCAAGGACGTCGCCGGAGACACCATGAGCCAGAAGGCCCTCATCACCGCCACGGCCTTCGCCGCGGCCCTGACCACGCTCCTCATGGGCTTCGTCGGCAAGGTCCCGCTGGCCCTGGCCGCGGGCCTGTCGGTCTCCGGCGTGCTCTCCTCGCAGGTCGCCCCCCAGATGACCTGGCCGCAGGCCATGGGCATGTGCGTGATGTACGGCGTCGTGATCTGTCTCCTGGTCGTCACCGGCCTCCGAGAGATGATCATGAACGCGATCCCCCTCGCGCTCAAGCACGCGATCACCATGGGCATCGGCATGTTCGTCGCCCTGATCGGGCTGGTGAAGGCGGGCTTCGTCGGCAACGGTGGGGAGTTCGCTCCGCCGGTCCAGCTCGGTGCGGTCGGCCAGCTCTCCGGGTGGCCCGTCCTGATCTTCTGCATCACCCTGCTCACCATCTTCATGCTGCAGGCCCGCAAGGTCCGCGGCGCGATCCTCATCGGCATCATCGGCGGCACCGTGATCGCCGCGATCGTCAACGCCGTCGCCGACGTCGACGCGAAGGCCTGGCGCAACGGCCCGCCCACGCTGGACGGCTCCGCCGTCTCGATGCCGGACTTCTCGCTCTTCGGCGAGGTCTCCTTCGGCGGCTGGGGCGAGGTCGGGGCCATGACGGTCGGCATGATCGTCTTCACCCTCGTGCTCGCCGGCTTCTTCGACGCGATGGCCACCATCATCGGCGTCGGCACCGAGGCCAAGCTGGCCGACGACAAGGGCCGCATGCCGGGCCTGTCCAAGGCCCTGTTCATCGACGGCGCCGGTGGCGCCATCGGTGGCATCGCGGGCGGCTCCGGCCAGACCGTGTTCGTCGAGTCCGCCACCGGCGTCGGCGAGGGAGCCCGTACGGGCCTCGCCTCCGTCGTCACCGGCCTCTTCTTCGCCGCCTGCCTCTTCTTCACCCCGATCACGCAGATCGTCCCGGGTGAGGTCGCCTCCGCGGCCCTGGTCGTCATCGGCGCGATGATGATGCAGAACGCCCGCCACGTGGACTGGGCCGACAGCGCCACCGCCATCCCGGTCTTCCTGACCGTGGCGATCATGCCCTTCACGTACTCGATCACCGCAGGTGTCGCCGCCGGTGTGATCTCCTACGTCGCCATCAAGATCGCACAGGGCAAGGCCCGCGAGATCGGCGCCTTCATGTGGGCACTGACCGTGATCTTCGTGATCTTCTTCGCGGAGCACCCCATCGAGGCGTGGCTCGGGGTGAAGTAAGGCGGGGCCGGTGATCAGGCCCTGACCCTCCACGCATCCGATACTGGTAACCGAACCTCTCCGAGGAGGCCGCAATGCTGGACATCGCCGAAGAACTGAACCGGTGGGTCGAGCAGGGACGTGACTTCGCCGTCGCCACCGTGGTGGCGGTCGGCGGGAGCGCACCCCGGCAGCCCGGAGCCGCACTCGCCGTCGACAGCGAGGGCACGGCCATCGGATCGGTCTCCGGCGGATGCGTGGAGGGCGCGGTGTACGAGCTGTGCCAGCAGGCGCTGGAGGACGGCGAGACCGTCCGGGAGCGCTTCGGGTACAGCGACGACGATGCCTTCGCCGTGGGCCTGACCTGCGGCGGGATCATCGACATCCTCATCACCCCGGTGCCGGTGGGATCCCCCGGGCGGGAGGTGTTCGCGGCCGCGCTGGCGGCGGCTTCCCGCGGGGAGGCTGCGGCGGTGGCCCGGATCGCGGAGGGTCCGGCCGAGCTCCTGGGCCGCGCCGTGCTCGTCCGGGGCGAGGGCGGCCACGAGGGCGGTTTCGGGGGCCACCCCGAGCTGGACCGCACCATCGCCGAAGAGGCCCGCGCCATGCTCGACGCCGGCCGCACGGGCGTGCTGGAGATCGGCGCCGACGGCCGGCTCTGCGGGGAGCCGCTGAAGGTGCTCGTCGAGTCCAGCGTCCCGCCGCCGCGGATGATCGTCTTCGGGGCGATCGACTTCGCGTCCGCCCTGGTGCGGATCGGCAAGTTCCTCGGCTACCACGTGACCCTGTGTGACGCCCGGCCCGTTTTCGCGACGAAGAACCGTTTCCCCGAGGCGGACGAGATCGTCGTCGAATGGCCGCACCGCTATCTGGAAGCCCAGTCCTCGGCGGGCTCGCTCGACGGCCGGACCGTCCTGTGCGTGCTCACCCACGACGCCAAGTTCGACGTGCCGCTCCTGGAGCTGGCCCTCAAACTGCCCGTCGCCTACGTCGGCGCCATGGGCTCCCGCCGCACCCACGAGGACCGCAACAAGCGGCTCCGGGACGTCGGCGTGACCGAGCTGGAGCTGGCCCGGCTGCGCTCCCCGATCGGCCTGGACCTCGGTGCCCGCTCCCCGGAGGAGACCGCGCTGTCCATCGCCGCCGAGATCGTCGCGAACCGCCGCGGCGGGTCGGGCGCGGCCCTCACCGGGGCGCACATACCGATCCACCCGGACACCTCGAAGGCCGTGATCGGCCGGATCGGCTCGGTCGCCTGAAGGGGAGAGTCGTAGGGCGCAACCCCGTGAGGGTTGCGCCCTTTTGTTGTTGCGCCTATTTTACCGGCCGGTAACAGCGCCTTCCTGCAACGGAGTTGAGCGGATGTCCCGGACCGCACGTACCGCCCGCACGGCCCGCACCCCCCGTACGGCACGCACCGCCCGCACCCCCGTCCGTACGCTCCTCGCCGGCTGTGCGCTGGTCGCGGCCTCGCTGGCGGGAGGACCGGCCTCGGCCTCGGCCTCGGCGCCGCCCCCGGCCGCGGGTGCCGCCGCCGTCGGCCCCGGCGTCCGCGAGGTGCTGTTCGTCGGGAACAACTGGGAGGGCACCGCCGATGTGCTCGCCTCCACCGGCGACCTCGCGAAGGTCGGCCGGCTCAACATGATCCCCGACAAGGAGGAGCGGCTCCGGGAGATCTACCTCAATCCGGTCAAGCTCGCCTTCTTCCTCGGCATCCGGGGCGGCGCGGGCGAGGGCCACGACCAGTTCGTCGACGACATGTACACCACCCCCGACGGCTCCGCCGTGGTCGCCTCCCGCCCCAGCTTCGCCGACGTCGTCTCGATCGACGTGCGCACGGGCCGGATCAACTGGCGCTTCCCCGTCTCCGGCTACCGCTCCGACCACATGGCGGTCTCGCCCGACGGCACCCGGGTCGCGGTCTCCGCCTCCACCGCCAACACCGTGCACGTCCTCGACATCGCCACCGGGCGGCAGCTCGGCTCCTTCCCCACCGGCGACAAACCGCACGAGAACACCTTCAGCCGGGACGGCCGCTTCCTGTGGAACAGCTCCATCGGGGACGTGACCTCCGCCCTCGACGCGCCGTGGCTGGACTGGACGAAGGGCGACCGGAAGATCACCGTCGTCGACGCGCAGACCTTCCGCACGGTCCGGGTGATCGACATGCGCGAGCGGCTGGACGCCTTCGGCCGCCCGGACCTGTCCGACGCCGTCCGGCCGATGTCCTTCAGCCCCGACGAGTCGAAGCTCTACTTCCAGGTGTCCTTCTTCAACGGGGTCGTCGAGTACGACGTGGCCACCGACCGGATCACCCGGATCAAGGAGCTTCCCCGCAACCCCGCCACCAACGCGGACCGCACCACCTGGGTCAACGACTCCCGCCACCACGGCATGTCCATGAGCCCGGACGGGACCAGGCTCTGCGTCGCGGGCACCATGGACGACTACGTCACCGTCGTGGACCGCGCCTCCCTCACCGAAGGGCCGCTGGTGCCCGCCGACAAGCCGTACTGGGCCACCGTCGACGGGGACGGCACGGCGTGCGTGATCTCCGAGAGCGGCGCCGACCGGGTCACCGCCATCGACTTCGCCACCGGGACCAAGCGGGTGTCCGTCCCCGTCGGCGACCACCCGCAGCGCGTCCGCCTCGGCCACGTCCCGACGGGCTGGACGGGCCCGCAGTAGCGGTACCCGTCGGCCACCCCGGCCCATATGGGGTGACCGGTCCGCGATGACCGATTAGTCTCCCGATCATGGTGGACATCCGCGAGGTACCCGAAGCCGACATCGACCGCGCTCTGGAGCTCGCGTACCTGGTCTTCCACGACCGCCCCGAACCGGAGGGCCGCGAACGCCACCACGCCCTCCTGCGCCACTGCGCACGCCTCGGGGCCTACGACGGGGACGCGCTGGTCGGGTTCATGGCCGCGCACGACTTCCGGCTCTCGGTGCCCGGGGCGGACCTGCCCTGCCCCGGGCTCACCTTCGTCAGCGTCGCCCCCACCCACCGCCGCCGGGGCGTGCTCACCGCGCTGATGGACGAGCAGCTGCGGCGCACGGGGGCCGCGGGCAGCCCGATCGCCGCCCTGTGGGCCTCCGAATCCGCCATCTACGGCCGCTTCGGCTACGGTCCGGCCACCCAGGGCGCCACCATCGAGATCGACTCGACGCGGCCGCTGGCCCTGCGCATCGCCCCGGACCCGCGCCCGCTGCGCCTGGTCGGCCCAAAGGACGCGCTCGGGGTGATCGGGCCGTACCACGAGGCCGCCCGCGCCGGGCGGGCCGGCCGCCCGACCCGCGACGCGGAGCGCTGGAACGAGTCGTGGCTCTGCGAACAGGACGAGGAGGACGACGAGTTGGGCCCGCCCCGGATCATCGTCCTCGGCGATCCGGGCGAACCGATCGCGGGGTACGTGCTCTACCGCACGAAGCACGAGGCCGACGGAGGCCCCGCCCGCAGCCCCGGCCTGGTCCGCGTCGACGAACTGGAGGCGGACACCCCGGCGGTGGCCGCCGCCCTGTGGGACTGCCTGGCCGGCCTCGACCTCACCGGCAGGGTCTCCGCGTGGGGCCGGCCGCTGGACGACCCGCTGCTCCGGTTCGCCGCCGACCGGGACCAGGTCAGGGTCACCGCCCAGTTCCCGGCGCTCTGGCTGCGCCTGGTCGACGTACGGGCGGCGCTGACCCGGCGGTCCTGGGCCGCGCCGGTGGAGCTGGTGCTGGAGGTGGCCGACGTACGGCTGCCCGCGAACGCGGGGCGGTTCCGGCTGAAGGCGGGGCCGGGCGGGGCGACCTGCGAGCGCGCCGCCGCCGCGGACCCCGCCGACCTGGAGCTCGACGTACGGGACCTCGCGGCCTGCTACCTGGGCGGGACCCGGGTCGCCGAGCTGGTCGCCGCCGGGCTGGTGGCGGAGCGGACACCCGGCGCGGCGGCGGCCCTGGACGCGGCCCTGCACACCCCCCTGCTGCCGCACACGGCGGACGAGTTCTGAGGCGTACCGCCCCCGCGGCCGGGCTCCGCGGGATCAGGCGGGCAGCGAGATCCGGGCCGCCGCCATGCCGAACGAGGAACTCCAGCCGAGCCGTGCCCCCGGGGCCGGGTCGGCGCTCTTCGGGTGCAGGTCCTCGTCGCGGTAACGGCTCACGCTCTGGTGCCAGTTGAGGACCGCGGCCATCCAGTCCTGCAACTCCCGTACGTACGCGTCGAGCGAGGCCCGCGCCTCCTGTCCGAGGCCGTAGTCCTCGTACAGCACCGGCAGTTGGTGGTCGCGGATGTGCTCGAACTCCTTCGTGCGCTGCACCATCAGGTCGGCGACGATCCGATGCGCCTGCGGGTAGTCGATGTCGAAGAAGTTCTGGGTGACGAGGACGTGGTTGTGCACCTCGCCCTCGACCTCGATCTCCTTCTGGTACGAGAAGAGGTCGTTGGTGATGCACCCGACGTCCGCCGCCGCGCTCTCCAGCGAGCGCATCACCCCGTCCCGGTACACCTCGGGCGGGACGCCGTCGCCCTCGTGGCCGAACTTGGCCAGGAACATCGTCAGGTACGAGCCGAACGTGAAGCGGCGCATCTCGGCGTAGTCGACCGGGTCCGGGATCCGGTTCACGACGGCGTTGCCGATCTCCCAGACCCAGCTGTCCAGCATCCCGATGACGTGCCCGCGAAACTCCGCGCGCATCGCGGAGCTCATCCCCGCGACGGTCCGGGCCCACAGGTCCTTCAGGCTCCGCTCCATCGCGGTGACCGGCTCCGGGGCCTCGGCCGGGTCGACCGGGATCATGGAGATCAGCCGGTCCGTCGCCGCCCGGGCCGCGCCGGGGGACTTCGATCCGGCGAACACCTTGGGGTAGTAGTCGTCCGCGTACGTGCCCCAGGCCAGCCACTGCGCGCTCAGGCACAGGGCCTCGGCGGTGGCGTCGGGGTCGATGCCCGCCGAGCACAGGGCGAAGTCCATGCGGACCAGCTTGTCCTCGTCCCAGATGTCGGAGCCGGGATCGCCGGGCTGCGGCTGGAGCAGGCCCATCTCCCGGCACCAGACCACCAGTTCACGCCGCGCCCGGTCCAGGTGACGGCTGAGGGTGAGGGGGAAGGGCATGTAGAAGTCGGGCAGCAGCGAAGGGCCCACCTTCCGGAACGGCACGTGCGTGAAGCTGCGGCGGCGCATCTCCATGGCGCGGGGGTTGAGCAGCGAGCGCAGGTCGAGGGCGGCGGTGCCCCGCCCGCCGGGCAGGAAGGGCAGGGTGAGCGGGGTCGCGCCCGCCGCCTTGGCCTCCCCGTTCATGTAGCGGCTGGAGACCATGTGCCATTCGTGGCCGCCGGACTGCCAGTCCTGAAGGCCCTTCGCGTACGCGAGTACGGACGCCGTCTCGAGGGGGTCGAGGCCGTGCCGGGCGGCGAGCGCGGGGACCTCGGCGAGGGCCGTGTACTCGAACTGCTGGAGCCGCGAGGTCAGCAGGTCGTTCGACAGGTCGGCGGCCTCCTGGGTGGTGCAGTCCAGGAAGGTCTCCAGGACCAGGACGGCGTTGGAGAGCTCGCCCTCCTGCTCCACCTCGCGCTGGTACGAGAAGATGTCGTTGCGGATGTGGACCGCGTCGGAGAACGCGTCGCGGAGCACTTCGAGGGGGCGCGCGTGCGCCACCCGGGCCGGCACCTCGGCGGACACGTACTCGATCAGCCCGGCCGACCAGGGGGCGCCGCCGACCTTGCGGCGCATCTCGATGTATTCGAGGGGGTTGGCCACGCGGCCGATGTTGATGTTGTGGAGCTCCCACATCGACTCGTTGAGGAGGTTCCGCGTCGACTCGGAGAACCGTTCCCTCCAGTCCATCGACATCGCGGGCACGGTGCGCGACCACAGGTCCTTGAGGCCCGCCTCGACCGGGTTCGCCGGCTCGGGGAACCCGTCGGCGAGGTCCATCGGCATGAAGGCGGCCAGCCCGTCGAGGTACTTCTTGGCGCCCTCGCGGTCCTGGGTGCGCTTGTAGACCTCCAGGAAGTGATCGTCGAAGAAGAACACCCACACGTACCAGTCGGTGACCAGGTTCAGCGCGTCACCGCCGCAGTCGGGGTGGGTGTACGAGCACAGCAGCGCGTAGTCGTGCGAGTCGAGGTCCCGCTCCTCCCAGACGCCGGACCCCTCCAGCATTCCGAAGCCGCGGGCCCACTGCTTGGTGTGCGCCCGCGCGGCCTCCAGGTGGGGGTTGCGGCGCGCCGGATACGGCACATAGAAATCCGGCAGTTGAAACGGCTGTGTCACGGCGGGCTGGACCTTTCCGTCCGAGGGCGTGGGGCCCTTGCCTGCGACCCCCCCGCACGAGATCAGCACCCCTCCACCCCTGCCGCCGCCGGGACAGGGAAGAGTTCACCGCTTCAGGTGACGGACGAACCGTTCCGGGGCGCAGGCGCCGCGTGGGGGATACGGGCACGAAGAATGCCGTCCGCCTCGCCCGGGGCAGGGGCGAGGCGGACGGCATCTGTGGTGCGGGGCCTGCGGAGCGGACTACTCCGAGTCGGCCTCGAGGTTGCCTTCCGTGTCCAGGTAGACCTGGCGGAGGGATTCGAGGATCTGGGGGTCCGGCTTTTCCCACATGCCGCGGGACTCGGCCTCCAGGAGGCGTTCCGCGATGCCGTGGAGGGCCCAGGGGTTGGCCTCCTCCAGGAAGGCGCGGTTCTCCGGGTCCAGGACGTACGTCTCCGTCAGCTTGTCGTACATCCAGTCCGCCACCACGCCCGTCGTGGCGTCGTAGCCGAAGAGGTAGTCCACCGTCGCCGCCAGCTCGAAGGCGCCCTTGTAGCCGTGGCGGCGCATCGCCTCGATCCACTTCGGGTTCACCACGCGGGCCCGGAAGACGCGGGACGTCTCCTCCACCAGCGTGCGGGTCTTGACCGTCTCCGGGCGGGTCGAGTCGCCGATGTACGCCTCCGGGGCCGTGCCGCGCAGGGCGCGGACCGTGGCCACCATGCCGCCGTGGTACTGGAAGTAGTCGTCCGAGTCGGCGATGTCGTGCTCGCGGGTGTCCGTGTTCTTCGCGGCCACCGTGATCCGCTTGTACGCGGTCTCCATCTCCTCGCGCGCCGCCCGGCCCTCCAGGCCGCGGCCGTACGCGTAGCCGCCCCAGACCGTGTAGACCTCCGCCAGGTCGGCGTCCGTACGCCAGTCGCGGGAGTCGATCAGCTGGAGGATGCCGGCGCCGTACGTGCCCGGGCGCGAGCCGAAGATGCGGGTCGTCGCGCGGCGCTCGTCACCGTGGACGGCCAGGTCGGCCTCCGCGTGCGCCCGGATGAAGTTCTGGTCCGCGGGCTCGTCCAGGCTCGCCGCCAGCCGGACCGCGTCGTCCAGCAGGCCGATGACGTGCGGGAACGCGTCCCGGAAGAAGCCCGAGATGCGGAGGGTGACGTCGATCCGGGGGCGCGCGAGCTCCGCCAGGGGGATCGCTTCGAGCCCGGTGACGCGGCGCGAGGCCTCGTCCCAGACCGGGCGGACGCCGAGCAGGGCGAGGGCCTCGGCGACGTCGTCGCCGGAGGTGCGCATCGCGCTCGTGCCCCACAGGGACAGCCCGACGGAGGCCGGCCACTCGCCGTTGTCCGTGCGGTAGCGGGTGAGGAGGGAGTCGGCCAGGGCCTGGCCCGTCTCCCACGCGAGGCGGGAGGGGACGGCCTTCGGGTCCACGGAGTAGAAGTTGCGGCCCGTGGGCAGGACGTTCACCAGGCCCCGCAGGGGGGAGCCCGAGGGGCCCGCCGGGACGAAGCGCCCGTCCAGGGCCGAGACGACGTGGGCGATCTCGTCCGTCGTGCCGGCCAGCCGCGGGACGACCTCGCGCGCGGCGAAGTCCAGTACGGCCGCCACGTCCGCCGAGTACCCGACCGCGACCGAAGCCACCGCCTCCGGCGCCCAGTTCGCGTCCTCCATCGCCTGCACCAGCGCGCGGGCCGCCTCCTCCGCCTCGTCGGCGGTCGTGCGGGTGGCCGCGGACTCGTCCAGGCCGAGCGCCTCGCGCAGGCCGGGCAGGGCCGTCGTACCGCCCCAGATCTGGCGGGCGCGCAGGATCGCGAGGACCAGGTTGACCCGGGCCTCGCCGGTCGGCGCGCCGCCCAGGACGTGCAGGCCGTCGCGGATCTGGGCGTCCTTGACCTCGCACAGCCAGCCGTCGACGTGCAGCAGGAAGTCGTCGAAGCCGTCGTCGTCCGGGCGCTCCGCCAGCCCCAGGTCGTGGTCGAGCTTCGCGGCCTGGATCAGCGTCCAGATCTGGGCGCGGATGGCCGGCAGCTTCGCCGGGTCCATCGCGGAGATCTGCGCGTACTCGTCGAGGTGCTGCTCCAGGCGCGCGATGTCGCCGTACGACTCCGCGCGCGCCATCGGCGGCACCAGGTGGTCGACCAGCGTGGCGTGCACGCGGCGCTTGGCCTGGGTGCCCTCGCCCGGGTCGTTGACCAGGAAGGGGTAGATGAGGGGGAGGTCGCCGAGCGCGGCGTCCGGCGCGCAGGCCGCGGACAGGCCGGCGTTCTTGCCGGGCAGCCACTCCAGGTTGCCGTGCTTGCCCAGGTGGATCATCGCGTCGGCGCCGAAGCCGCCGTCCTGCGCGCTCGCCTGGATCCAGCGGTACGCGGCCAGGTAGTGGTGCGAGGGCGGCAGGTCCGGGTCGTGGTAGATCGCGATCGGGTTCTCGCCGAAGCCGCGCGGCGGCTGGATCAGGATGAGCAGGTTCCCGCGGCGCAGGGCCGCGAGGACGATGTCGCCCTCCGGGTTGGCCGAGCGGTCCACGAACATGTTGCCCGGGGCCTCACCCCAGTGCTGCTCCACGCTGCCGCGCAGCTCGGCCGGGAGCTCGGCGAACCACCGCTTGTAGTCGGCGGCCGGGATGCGGACCGGGTTGCGGGCCAGCTGCTCCTCGGTCAGCCAGTCCTGGTCGTGGCCGCCGGCCTCGATCAGGGCGCGGATCAGCTCGTCGCCGTCGCCGGAGACCAGGCCCGGGATGTCCTCGACGGGGCCGAAGTCGTAACCGCCCGCGATGAGGGTGCGCAGCAGCTCCACGGCGCTGGCCGGGGTGTCGAGGCCGACCGCGTTGCCGATGCGGGAGTGCTTGGTCGGGTACGCGGACAGGACGAGCGCGACCTTCTTGTCGCGGCGCGAGATGTGCCGCAGCCGGGCGTGCCGCACGGCGATGCCGGCGACGCGGGCGGCGCGCTCGGGGTCGGCCACGTACGCCGGCAGCCCGTCCTCGTCGAACTCCTTGAAGGAGAACGGGACGGTGATCAGGCGGCCGTCGAACTCGGGCACGGCGACCTGCGTCGCGGCGTCGAGCGGGGACAGGCCCTCGTCGTTCTCCTCCCAGGCGCTGCGCGAGCCGGTCAGGCACAGGGCCTGGAGGACCGGGACGCCCAGCGCGGCGAGCGCGCCCGCGTCCCAGGACTCGTCGTCGCCGCCGGCCGAGGCCGTGGCGGGCTTGGTGCCGCCGGCCGCCAGGACCGTGGTGACGATCGCGTCCGCCGACTCCAGCTCGGCGATCAGCTCCGGCTCGGGGCTGCGCAGGGAGGACACGTACAGCGGTACGGGCGTGCCGCCGGTCTCCACGATCGCGTCGCACAGGGCGTGCACGAAGGCGGTGTTGCCGCTCATCTGGTGGGCTCGGTAGTAGAGCACCGCGATGCGCGGGCCGTACGGGCGCATGGGAGCGCGCTCCAGCGGGCCCCAGGTGGGCGCGGCGGCGGGCGGCTCGAAGCCGTGGCCGGTGAGCAGCACGGTGTCGGACAGGAACCGGGCCAGCTGGTCGAGGTTGGCGGGGCCGCCGTGCGCGAGGTAGCCGTGCGCCTCGGCCGCGATGCCGATCGGGACCGTCGAGGCCTCCATCAGCTGGGCGTCCGGGGCCTGTTCGCCGGTGAGGACGACCACCGGGCGGGTCTGGGCCGGCGCCAGGAGCAGGTCGAGGCCGTCCTGCCAGGCGCGCAGGCCGCCGAGGAGGCGTACGACGACCAGGTCGACGCCGTCGAGCAGGGCGGGGAGGTCGTCGAGGGGAAGGCGGGAGGGGTTCGCGAACCGGTACGGCACGGGGCCGTCCGCGGCGGCGCGGGCGCTGAGCAGATCGGTGTCGGACGTCGACAGCAGCAGGATCATGCGGCGGCATGCCTTCCTCGGGGTTTCCGCGCCCCGGGCAGTGTGGACAGCGGGAGTTCCTGACTCACCCGGCGGATCGCTCCGCGGGTTCACAGTGGCGGGACCGCGCCGGATTCGCACCGGGCTTCCTCCCAGCGGGCCACGTGGCTCCGCCGGTGGTCATCTTAGGTGGCGTTCTCCCTGGCCGGGAGTGGGGGTGGCCCGTGCCCGGGGAACGGATCCGGGCAGGTCGGGCGGAGGGTGGGGCGCAGGGGGCGGGTGGTGACGGACACAGGTCGGGGTCGGGGAATCGTGGGTATGCTCGCCGCCATGCCGCCCCAGCCCCCTTCCGCCGCATCGCGGGACGAACCGGTCATACGTGACCGCGGTGACGCCTGCCCCGGTGCGCTGCGCCTGCACGCGGCGGACGACGGGCACCTGGCCCGGATCCGGATACCCGGCGGGATGCTCGACGCGGACGCGGCCCTGCTGCTGGCCGATGCGGCGGACCGGCTCGGCGACGGGCACGTCGACCTCACCTCGCGCGGCAACGCGCAGCTGCGCGGGCTCGGCGCGAGCTGCGGCGGCGAGCTGCAGGCCGTGCTCGTGCGCGCCGGGCTGCTGCCCGCCCCCACCCACGAGCGGGTCCGCAACATCGTCGCCTCGCCGCTGACCGGCCTGGACCGGCGCGGTCTGCCCGACGTGGCGCCCTGGGTCGCGGAGCTGGACCGGCTGCTGTGCGCGAGCGCGTCGGCGGCCGGGCTGTCCGGGCGCTTCCTGTTCGCCCTCGACGACGGCCGCGGGGACGTGACCTCGCTGGCCGCCGATGTGAACCTGGCCGCCGTCCGAGACGGGGGCCGGGCCCTGCTGTGGACGGCCGACGCGGCGGACGCCCTGCTCGTGGCCGCCGCCGATGCGCCGCGGGCCGCGCTCGTCGCCGCCTCGTACTTCCTCGACGCCGTCCGCCGGGCCGGGACGCGGGCCTGGCGGGTCTCCGAGCTGCCCGCAGAACAGGCGCTTGATGCCGATGAGTTGGGCGCCCGGCTGGCCGCCGCCGGCATCGCGGCCTCCGTCGTACGGGGCTGCGCCGCCCTGCACGGACCGGCTCCCGAACCGGGCGTCGTCGAAGGTCCGGGCGGCGCCGCCGCGCTCAGCGTGTTCGCGCCGCTGGGCCGCCTGACCACCGCGCAGTGGCGCCGGCTGGCCGGGCTCACGGGCCGTGTCCGTCTGACCCCCTGGCGCGGGATCGTCGTCCCCGGCCTGCCCGCCCACGCCGCCGACGGCGCGCTCGCCGGGCTCGCCGAGGCCGGGCTCGTGACCGGCCCCGACGATCCCTGGCGGTCCGTCACCGCCTGTACGGGGCAGCCGGGTTGCGCGAAATCCCTGGCGGACGTACGCGCCGACGCGCGAGCCGTCGTAGCGCAGCAGGCGCAGGCGCAGGCGCAGGCGCAGACGCACGCGCACGCCACCCGCCCGCTGCCCGTGCACTGGTCCGGCTGCGAACGCCGGTGCGGGCACCCCCGCGGCACCGCCTGGGCGGACGTGGTCGCCACCGCCGACGGGTACGACCTCCGCGCGGCCGGTCACGCCCCGCGCCGCGGTGTTCCGGCCTCCGAACTTCCCGCGGCCCTCGCGGCCGTACGCCGCACCACCTCCCACGACGCAGCGAAGAAATGAGCGAGTACACAGTGTTCGAGTACGAGAAGGACGGCGCGGCGATCTACCGCCAGTCCTTTGCCACGATCCGCGCCGAGGCGGACCTCTCCGGGCTGCCCGCCTCCGTCGCCCAGGTCGCGGTGCGCATGATCCACGCCTGCGGAATGACCGACCTGCCCCAGGACCTCGGCTACACCCCGGACGTCGTGCTCCGCGCGCGGGCCGCGCTGAAGGCGGGCGCGCCGATCCTCTGCGACGTGCAGATGGTCGCCAGCGGCGTCACCCGCAAGCGGCTGCCCGCCGGCAACGAGGTGATCTGCACCCTCTCCGACCCCGCCGTGCCGGCCCTCGCCGCCGAGATGGGCACCACCCGCAGCGCCGCCGCCCTCGAAGTCTGGCGCGACCGCGGCCTGTTGGAGGGCTCCGTGATCGCCGTCGGCAACGCGCCGACCGCGCTGTTCCGGCTGCTGGAGATGATCGAGGAGGGCGCCCCGCGCCCCGCCGCCGTCATCGGCGTCCCGGTCGGCTTCATCGGCGCCGCCGAGTCCAAGGACGCGCTCGCCGCCCACGCCTCCGGGCTCGACCACCTGATCGTGCGCGGCCGGCGCGGCGGCAGCGCCATCGCGGCCGCCGCCGTCAACGCGATCGCGAGCGAGGAAGAATGAGCACCGAAGCGACCTCCGGAAAGCTGTACGGCGTCGGGCTCGGCCCCGGCGACCCCTCCCTGATGACGCTGCGGGCCGTCGAGGTGATCGCCGAGGCGCAGGTCGTCGCGTACCACAGCGCCCGCCACGGCCGCTCGATCGCCCGCTCGATCGCCGCGAAGCACCTGCGCGCCGACCACATCGAGGAGCCGCTGGTCTATCCGGTCACCACCGAGACCACCGACCACCCCGGCGGCTACCAGGGGGCGATGGAGGAGTTCTACGAGGCGTCCGCCGCACGGCTGGCCGCGCACCTCGACGCCGGCCGGACCGTCGCCGTGCTCGCCGAGGGGGACCCGCTCTTCTACGGCTCGTACATGCACATGCACAAGCGGCTCGCCGGCCGGTACGAGGCCGAGGTGATCCCCGGTGTGACCTCGGTGAGCGCCGCCGCGGCCCGCCTCGGCACCCCGCTCGTCGAGGGCGAGGAGGTGCTGACGATCCTGCCCGGCACCCTGCCGGAGGAGGAGCTCACCGCCCGCCTCGCCGCCACCGACTCGGCGGTCGTGATGAAGCTCGGCCGTACCTTCCCCGCCGTACGCCGGGCCATGGAGGGCAGCGGCCGCCTCGCGGAGGCCCGGTACGTGGAGCGCGCCACCATGGCGGGGGAGCGGACCGGCATCCTCGCCGACACCGACCCCGACAGCGTCCCGTACTTCGCCGTCGCCGTGGTGCCCAGCCGCATCGGCAACCCGGGCAGCGTGCCGTCCGGCCCCGGCGAGGTCGTGGTCGTCGGCACCGGACCGGCCGGGCCGCTCTGGCTCACCCCCGAGACGCGGCGGGCGCTGGCCGACGCCGAGGTGCTCGTCGGGTACACCACGTACCTGGACCGGGTCCCCGTGAAGCCGGGCCAGGTACGGCACGGCTCCGACAACAAGGTCGAGTCGGAGCGCGCCGAGTTCGCGCTCGACCTCGCCCGCCGCGGCAAGCGCGTGGCCGTGGTCTCCGGCGGCGACCCGGGCGTGTTCGCCATGGCCACCGCCGTGCTGGAGGTCGCCGGGCAGCCGGAGTACGAGGACGTGCCCGTACGGGTCCTGCCGGGGGTCACCGCCGCCAACGCGGCGGCCGCCGCGGCCGGGGCACCGCTCGGCCACGACTACGCCACCATCTCCCTGTCGGACCGGCTCAAGCCGTGGGAGGTCATCGCGGAGCGGCTGCGCGCCGCCGCCGCGGCCGACCTGGTGCTCGCCCTGTACAACCCGGGCTCGCGCAGCCGGACCTGGCAGGTGGCCCAGGCCAAGGAGCTGCTGCTGGAGCTGCGTCCGGAGCAGACGCCGGTGGTCGTCGCGCGGGACGTGGGCGGCCCGGAGCAGTCGGTCCGCGTCCTGGCGCTCGGCGAACTGGAGCCGTCCGAGGTGGACATGCGCACGATCCTGCTGATCGGCTCCTCGCAGACCCGGGTCACGGAGCGCCCGGACGGCTCCCGCGTGACCTGGACCCCGCGCCGCTACCCGGAGGCCTGACCGCAGGGCCGGGTGGCGTTCCTCAGCACTGCCAGAGGAACGCCGCCCGGCCGCAGGGCGTGCAGACGTGTGCATAGGCCCTGCCGGAGCCGAAGTTGGGGGCGGTGAGGGGGTCGGGACCCTCCTCCAGCTGGGCGGCGAACTCCATCGGCCCGCCGCACTCCGGGCAGTCGGGCGTCTCGTCGTTCTGAAGCCAGCCGGGGGTGCCGCCGAGCCGGCCGAGCACCTCGTTCGCCGGGCGCCCGCTCCGCTCGGACCAGGCCTTGCGCGCGAGCCGGTACTCCGGCTCGGCCACCGTGACGAGCTCGACGGTACGGACCGCCCCCAGCTGCCGAACGTCCTCCTCGTCCTCGTCGGTTTCGTCGTCGTCCTCGTCCTCGTCCTCGTCCTCGGCGGTGGGGAGTGCGGGCAGCGGCATGGGCACGAGACCGGCCGACGGGAAGAGGTACGCCCTGTTGCCGCCGGACGTCGCGCTCCACTCCCCGCAACTGCCGGGGTCGTTGGCGCACATGAAGACGGCGAGGATCCCGCGCCCGCCGTCGAGGACGATCTGCGCGATGAAGCAGAGCGGCCCGGAGCAGGTCGTACAGGTGGGCCAGCGCGTGCCGGAGGGCGCCAGCGGAAGGCCGCCGATGCGGGTGACCGGGGCGTCGGGTGCGGCGGAGCCGTCGTGAACCAGCAGGGTGGTGGTGCTCATGCCGACGAGCGTAGAAGACCCCTCCGACAACGCCTGGGCGCGGGTGGCCGGGCCGTCTCCGTCAGGCTCCCGCGAGCCACTCCAGGGCCGCCTCCGGGCGCTCCGCCTCCGCGACGCCCTCCGGGACGGGGGGCCTGCGGACCAGCAGGACCGGGATGCCGGTCTCGCGGGCCGCGGTGAGCTTGGGGGCGGTCGCGGAGCCGCCGCTGTCCTTGGTGACCAGCACCTCGATCCGGTGCCGGGCCAGCAGCTCCCGCTCGCCGTCCAGGGTGAACGGCCCCCGGGCGAGCAGGACTTCGAGCCGCGGCGGCACCGGTGCGTCCGGCGGGTCCACCGAGCGCACCAGGAACCAGGTGTCGGCCAGGTGCGCGAACGTGTGCAGGCCCATGCGGCCGGTGGTCAGGAAGGCCCGGCCGCCGAGTTCCGGCAGCCGCAGCGCCGCCTCGGCGAGCGAGTCGGCGAAGTGCCAGTCGTCGCCCGGGCCGGGGGCCCAGCCGGGGCGGCGCAGCGCCAGCAGCGGGACCCCCGTGCGCGCCTGCGCCCCGGAGGCGTGGAAGCTCATCCGCTCCGCGAACGGGTGCGTGGCGTCGACCAGGTGCGTCACGCCGTGGCCGGCGATCCACTCCGCGAGCCCGGCGACCCCGCCGAAGCCGCCGATCCGCACCTCGCCGGGCGGCAGCACGGGCGCGGACACCCGGCCCGCCAGCGAGGTGGTCACGCGGTACGCCGGGTCGGCGGCCAGCGCCTCCGCCAGCCGCCTGGCCTCCGTCGTACCGCCCAGGACCAGGACGTGGCGGGGCGGATCAGCAGACATGCCGGTCGCGCTCGGGGGAGTACAGGTGGCTGTCGCGGAACTGCTCGGCGCCGAGCGTACGGCCCACCAGGATGACGGCGGTACGGACCAGGCCCGCCTCCTTCACCCGGGCGGCGATGTCGGCCAGCGTGCCGCGCAGGATCAGCTCGTCGGGGCGGCTGGCCATCGCCACCACCGCCACCGGGCACTCGGCCCCGTAGTGCGGCAGCAGTTCGGCGACGACCCGGTCCACGTACCGCGTGGCCAGGTGCAGCACCAGCAGCGCGCCGCTGCGGCCGAGCGTGGCCAGGTCCTCGCCGGGCGGCATCGGCGTGGCCTGCTGGGCGATCCGGGTCAGGATGACGGTCTGGCCGACGGTGGGGACCGTCAGCTCCCGCTTCAGGGCGGCCGCCGCCGCGGCGAACGCCGGGACACCGGGCACCACCTCGTACGGGATGCCGGCCGCGTCGAGCCGCCGCATCTGCTCGGCGACCGCGCTGAAGATCGACGGGTCGCCGGAGTGGAGCCGCGCGACGTCCTCGCCGGCGGCGTGGGCCCGTACGCACTCGGCGACGATCTCGTCGAGGTTCAGCTGCGAGGTGTCGACCAGGCGGGCGTCCGGCGGGCACTCGGCCAGCAGTTCGCGCGGGACCAGGCTGCCCGCGTACAGGCAGACGGGGGCGGCGGCCAGCGTCCGGGCACCGCGCACCGTGATCAGGTCGGCGGCGCCGGGGCCCGCGCCGATGAAGTACACGGTCATGTCGTCTCCTGGTCCTCTTCGTTCTGCTCGTGCGCTGCTGCCGTGGGACGGTCCGTCCGCGGCCAGGGCTTCGTCACGGACCACTGGGTGACCGGCATCGCCTGCCGCCAGCCCGTGAAACCGCCGACCGCCACCGCGTGCGCGACGGCCAGTTTGACCAGGTCGCCGCCGTGGCGCCGGTAACGCTCGGCGAGGACCGCCTCCGACTCCAGCGTCACGGTGTTGACGACCAGCCGGCCGCCGGGGGCGAGCGCCGCCCAGGCCGCGTCCAGCAGGCCCGGCGCGGTCAGCCCGCCGCCGATGAACACCGCATCGGGGGCCGGGAGGCCGGCCAGGGCGTCGGGCGCTGCGCCGGTGACCACGCGCAGTCCCGGGACGCCGAGCGCCGCCGCGTTGCGGGTGATGCGGGCCGCCCGCTCCGGGACGCGCTCCACGGCCACCGCCCGGCAGGAGGGGTGCGTCCGCATCCACTCGATGCCGATGGAGCCGGAGCCGCCGCCGATGTCCCAGAGCAGCTCGCCGGGGGCCGGGGCGAGGGCGCAGAGGGTCGCGGCCCGCACGTGGCGCTTGGTGAGCTGGCCGTCGTGCTCGTACGCGGTGTCGGGCAGGCCGGGGGTCGCGCCGAGCCGCGGGACGGCGCTGCGCCGGTCCCGGCGGCAGTCCACGGCCACCACGTTGAGGGGATCGCCGGGCGCGTGGTCCCAGCTCTCGGCCCGTCCTTCGTACGTGTCCTCGCGCTCGGAGCCGAGCTGTTCCAGCACCCGCATCCGGCTCGGGCCGAAGCCCCGCTCTCGAAGCAGAGCGGCGATCTCGTTCGGGGTCACTGCTCCGGCACTGAGCACCAGCACCCGCCGCCCCTCGTACAGCGCGGCCGCGAGCCGGGCCACCGGGCGGCCGACCACCGTGACCACCTCGGTGTCCTCCACCGGCCAGCCCAGGCGGGCGCACGCGTACGAGACCGAGGAGGGGTGCGGGTGGACCCGCAGTGCGTCCGGCCCGAGCTCCTCGGCCAGAGCCCGGCCGATCCCGTAGAACATGGGGTCGCCGCTGGCCAGCACCGCGATCCGGCGGCCCGCGTGCTCGGCCATCAGCTTCGGCACGGCGGGCCGCAGCGGGCTCGGCCAGGCCACCCGCTCGCCGGCGCAGTCGCCGGCCGGCAGCAGGTCCAGCTGCCGCGGTCCGCCGATCAGCACCTCGGCACCGGTCAGCGCGGACCGTGCGGCGGCGGTGAGCCCGGCCCAGCCGTCGGCGCCGAGGCCGACGACCGAGACGGGTGGGGGGAGCGGCGGTGCGGGGCTCACTGCGCGGTACCTCGGGAACGGGAAGGGGAGCGGGCGGACGGACCCGCAGCCTACTGGCCGGGGGACCGGCCCCCGGCTCCACCCCCGTGAAGGAGGAGGTCTACCCTCGGTAACCCCATGGTGACCGCACCGTGCAACCCACCGTCGCGAGGGAGCTCACATGCCTGGCTGGAACGCCGAGAACATCCCCGACCAGAGCGGCCGCACCGCCGTCGTCACGGGAGCCAACAGCGGTATCGGCTACGTCGCCGCCCGCGAGCTCGCCCGGCGCGGGGCCGACGTGGTGCTGGCCTGCCGCAGCTCGGCGCGCGGCCGGGCCGCGGTGATCCGGCTGCGCTCCGAAGTCCCGGGCGCGGAGGTGGAGTTCATACCGCTGGACCTGGCCGACCTGGCCTCCGTACGGGGAGTTCGCCCACGTGCACGGGCAGCGCCGCCGCTCCCTCGACCTGCTCGTGAACAACGCCGGGGTGATGGCGCTGCCGTACGGGCGGACCGCCGACGGTTTCGAGACCCAGTTCGGGGTCAACCACCTCGGCCACTTCGCGCTGACCGGACTGCTCCTGCCGCAGCTGCTGGCCGCGGCTCCCGGGGCCCGGATCGTCACCGTCTCCAGCGGGTTCCACGCACTGGGCGACGTGGACCACGACGACCTGAACGGCGAGCACGGCTACCGGCGCTGGATCGCGTACGGCCGCTCCAAGACGGCCAACCTCCTCTTCACGCACGAGCTGGCCCGGCGGCTCGAAGCCGCCGGTTCCGGGATCGTCGCGGCCGCCGCGCACCCCGGCTACGCCTCGACCAACCTGCACGTCGGAGCCTCGCGGCAGGAGGGCCACCGGCCCATGTCACGGCTGATGGGCCTCGGCGCCGCCGTCCTCGCCCAGTCCGCCGCCTCCGGCGCGCTGCCCACTCTGTACGCGGCCACCGCGCCGGGGGTGCGGCCCGACGCGTTCTTCGGGCCGCGGCTCGGCTGGCGCGGGGCGCCCGTCCGCTCCTGGCGGGCGAAGTGGACCCTGGACGACGCGTCCGGCGAACGGCTCTGGACGGCCTCGGAGAAGCTGGCCTCCGTCCCGTACGGGTTCCCCGGGCGCTGAACGGGCCGATCGGGCCGCGTGACCGAACCGGCCGCGTGACCGAACGGGCTGCGTGACCGAACGGGCTGCGTGACCGATCGGGCCGCGTGACCGAACGGGCCGCGCGACCGGGCACCCACCAGGGGATTCCGGCGCGGGCGCCCCTCCGTGAGCCCCCCGTCCGCCCCCGGGGTGCCTCGGGGCGCCCCGGGCGGGACCTGATCCGGCGCGCGGCCGGCGCGGGAGACTCGGCGCCATGGACGACGACACGGACAACCACCCAGAAGCCCACGAAGCCCACGATCACGCGGTGGTCCTCGGCGCAGGCCTGGCGGGGCTGCTGGCGGCGCGGGCACTCGCCCAGCGGTTCGCGCGCGTGACCGTGGTGGAACGGGACGAACTGCCGGACACCGGACCGGCCTTCCGGCCCGGTGTGCCGCAGTCCCGGCACGTGCACGTGCTGTGGTCGCGCGGCCTGGACCTGATGGAGGGGCTGCTGCCCGGGGTCACCCGCGAGCTGCTGGCGGCCGGGGCGGCCCTGATGGAGACTCCGCGGGACTTCCTGTGGCTGAGCCCGGCCGACTGGTTCCACCCGGTTCCCGGTTCCCGGGTCCTGATCGGCAGCCGGGAGCTGATCGACTGGACGGTCCGCCGCGAGGTGCTGCGGGACGAGCGCATCCGGGTCCGCTCCGGCTCGATGGCGACCGGGCTCGTCGCCGGGCCCGACGGCCGCTCGGTCACCGGCGTAAGGATGCGCGAGGGGGACCCGCTGCCGGCCCGCTTCGTGGTCGACGCGACCGGACGGACCTCCCGGGCCCCGGCCTGGCTCGCCGCCCTCGGCCACCCGGCCCCGGCGACCACCCGCTACGACTCCCACCTCGGCTACTCCAGCCGCTACTACGAGATCCCGCCCGATCCGGCGCGCCGCTGGCAGGGGATCTACGTCCAGGGCCGCCCCGAGAATCCGCGCGGCGGCGTGCTGGTCCCCCTTGACGACGGCCGCTGGCTGGTGACGCTGACCGGCAACGGCGAACACGCCCCGCCGACCGGGGAGGAGGAGTTCCTCGACTTCACCCGGACCCTGCGCAGCCCGGTGCTGTACGACGCCATCCGCGACGCCAAACCCCTCTCCACGCCGACGAGTTACCGCAACACCGCCAACGAATGGCGCCACTTCGAGCGCCTCGACCGCTGGCCGGCCGGATTCGTCGTCCTCGGCGACGCCGTCTGCCGGGTCAACCCCGTGTACGGGCAGGGGATGACGGTGGCCGCCCTCGCGGCGGACGCACTGGCCGGCGCCATCCGGGGCCTGGCCCCCCGGGAGATCGCCGCCGCCGCCCGCCGGATCCAGCGGCGCACGGCCGCCGCCTCCGACGTGGCCTGGCAGATCGCCACCAGCGAGGACATGCGCTACCCGGAGACCGAGGGGCCGCCGCCCGACCGGGCCACCAAGGTCCTCCAGTCCTACATGTCCCGGGTGATCGTGGGCGCCAACGCCGACCCGGAGATCTCCCGGCCCTTCTTCGGCGTGCTGTCGCTGGCGGTCTCGCCGAACGTCCTGCTGAGCCCGGGCACGGTGATCCGGGTCCTGTCCAAGTGGCGGCTGCCGACGGCTCCGGAAACCGCCGACTACCCGCCGCACCACAAGGCCCCCGCGGATTCCGGGTCGTAGGACCCGACGGGGGACTACCGCGGCCGGCGCGCCGCCACGGCGCGCTCGTACACGGCGCGTACCCCGTCGTCGAACAGGCTGCTGTACGAGGTCTTCTCGTCGCCGCCCCCGTCGCGGCCGCCGACCACCCCGATCAGGGTGTGCGCGTCGGTCAGCACCGGACCACCGCTCGTGCCGTCGGGTACGTCCGCGCAATCCAGCCGCAGCTGCGTGGGCCCGTCGGCACGGGCGGTGTTGAAGCACTCCACGGGGTACTCGGTGTCGTTCGGATAGCCCACGACCCGGGCCGGAGCGGGCAGCTCGGGCCCGAACCGGACCGTCTGCGCCCCGGTGGCGTCCTCCAGCCGCTCGCCGGGGTGGCCCGGCCGGCGCATGCGGAGGAAGGCCACGTCGTAGTCGGGGTCCTGGTCCTCGATCCAGCGGGGGTCCACGTCGATCCGGGTGGGCACCCAGACCCCGTACGGGGCCTTGCCGTCCCGGTAGCCGGGGGCGAAGGCGAGGTTCGTGCGGAAGCCGAAGACGCCGCGGTACACGCAGTGGGCGGCGGTGGCGATGAGGTCGCCGCCGGGGGAGTGGACCACGCTCGCCGAGCAGTGGTGGTCCTGGTCCGCGTCCTCACCGGGGGAGAACAGCGCCCCGATCGCGGGCTCCGCGGCGGCGGGCCGCGCGACCAGCGGGTCGGAGGGCCGCCAGCCGCCCGAACGCCAGGGCACGCCGGCCGGGGGGCCGACCGTGCCCCGCGCGGCCGGGCCGGGTACGGCGGGATCCGGGGAGGCCGAGGAGGCCGGGGGCGCCGGGGCCCCCGCCGGGGCCTCCCGCGCCGGGCCCTCCAGTACGGCCGCCGCCGCGCGGTCGGCCTGCTCGGCGTCCTGTACGTAGCTCCCCTCCGCGGGATCCCCGTCCGCCAGGTACGCCGCCATGCCGTGCAGCTTCCACAGGAGTCCGGCGCACCCCATCAGCACGGCGCAGCCGACGCCGACGAGCAGGGAGACCCGTACGGCCCGCCCGCGAACCCTCGTGAACATGTGGTACTCCCGCCCGGAAAACGCCGACCGGCGTCCCGGCAGGCTCCCTGTTCGACGGACGGCGTGCCGACGCCAGTTCCTCGTCGGAACGTGTCCGTCCTCACAGCCGGGGAGCCCGTCATCCCCCGTCCTTCCGCCCTTCACCCAACTCGCCTACTCTCCCGCCGAGTTGACAGATGGCGCACCGACTGGGCGGACAGGAGCCGAAAGCATGGGATTGCGGAACCGGATGGCGGGCGCGGTGACGGCGGGCCTGGCGGCCTTGACCCTCGTACTGGGCGCGGCTCCGGCGGGGGCACGGGCCGCCGCCGACCTCCCGTACGCGGGATCGACCGGCGTCGGCGTGCACAACGCGTACGAGAAGGCCAAGTACCCGTACTTCGCGGACGCGCTCGACTCCGGCGCCGCGATGCTGGAACTCGACGTGTGGACCAATTTCTTCGGCAGCTCCTGGCGGGTCTCCCACGACAACCCCTTCGGCAACGACAGCAACTGCGAGAACGCCACCAGCCCCGCCCAGCTGCGCACCAAGTCCCGCAACCAGAACCTCGCGGGCTGCCTCTCCGACATCCGCAGCTGGCACGACGCCCACCCCGGCCACCGCCCGGTCGTCCTCAAGCTGGAGCTCAAGGACGGCTTCGCCGCCAACCTCGGGCGCGGCCCGGCCGAGCTCGACGCGCTGCTGAACTCGAAGCTCGGCGACGCCGTCTACCGCCCCGGCCAGCTCGCCGCCGGCCACCCCGACCTGGACACCGCCGCCCGGGCCGGCGCGTGGCCGAGCCGTGCCGCGATGGCCGGGAAGTTCCTGGTGGAGCTGATCCCCGGCACGCTGGAGGAGGGCAACGCGAACGACACCCTGTGGACCGACCGCGAGTACGCCCAGTACCTGCGCTCCCTCGCCGCCGCGGGCCGGCTCGGCCAGGCCGCCGCCTTCCCCGCCGTGCACCGGGCCGAGGCAGGCGACCCGCGCGCCCGGTACGCCGACGCCTCGCTGCGCCCCTGGTTCGTGGTCTTCGACGGGGACGCGGGCGCGTACGCGGGCGGCTCGATCGACACCGCCTGGTACGACCGCAACCACTACCTGCTGATCGCCACCGACGCGCACAACGTGGCGCCCGCGATCGACGGGGTGCACCCGACCGAGGCCCAGGCCCGGGACCGCGTCGCCCTGATGGCGTCGCACCACGCGTCCATCGCCTCGGCCGACTGGTACCCGCTGCCGTCGGTGCTGGCCACGGTGGTCCCGCGCGGCTAGTACCCTTATTGCGAACTATTCGCAATAAGGGTCGGGTGCGGGTCTGATGGCTGTTTCTCCGGTGGTGCTCGGCATCGAGTCCTCCTGCGACGAGACGGGCGCGGGCATCGTGCAGGGCGGCCGGCTCCTCGCGCACGTCGTCGCGTCGAGCATGGACGAGCACGCCCGCTTCGGCGGGGTCGTCCCCGAGATCGCGGCCCGCGCCCACCTGCACGCCTTCGGCCCGGTGGTGCGCCAGGCCCTCGACCGGGCCGGACTGCGGGCCGACCAGCTCGACGCGGTGGCCGTCACCACCGGCCCCGGCCTCTCCGGCGCACTCCAGGTCGGACTGGCCGGGGCCAAGACCCTCGCGTACGCAGTGGGCGTACCGCTGTACGGGGTCCACCACCTGGCCGGGCACGTCGCCGCCGACACCCTGGAGCACGGGCCGCTGCCCGAACCCTGCGTGGTGCTGATCGTCTCGGGCGGGCACACCTCGCTGCTGCTCGTACGGGACCTCGTGCGCGAGCCGATCCTGCACCTCGGGGACACCCTGGACGACGCGGCGGGGGAGTGCTTCGACAAGGTGGCCCGGGTGTTCGGCCTGCCGTACCCGGGCGGGCCGGCCATCGACCGGGCGGCGCGGGGCGGCGACCCGGAGGCGGTCCCGTTCCCGCGTCCGCTGACCGGCGGGCCGCGCGCGCAGGACCCGTACGCGTACTCCTTCTCCTTCTCGGGGCTGAAGACGGCCGCCGCCCGCTGGGCCGAGGGCCACCGCCTGCGCGGGGAGCGGCTGCCGGTCGCCGACGGCGCGGCCTCGCTCCAGGAGGCGGTGGCCGACGTACTGACCCGCAAGGCGGTGGCCGCCTGCGCGGCGTACGGCGTGAGGACGCTGGTGGTGGTCGGCGGGGTGGCGGCGAACTCCCGCGTCCGGGCCCTGGCGGAGCGGCGCTGCGCCTCGGCGGGCATCGAACTGCGCGTACCGCCGATGACGTTGTGCACGGACAACGGCGCGATGATCGCGGCGATCGGCGACCTCCTGGTCCGCGCGGACGCGCCACCCGCCCCGCTCACGCTCACGATCGACCCGTCGGCCCCGTTGGAGTACGCGGCCCTCCACCCGACGGCCTGACGGCGCGGCCTGGCCCGGGGCGGGCCGTTGCCGCTCCGGGGCGCCGTCGTTGGGCAGTCCCGAAGGCGTACACACGGGACTCGCGAAGGGACGTACGAGATGGACAGGGCCGTCGGCGACGTGAAGACGGTGCACCTCACCCCCGAGGTGTACGGGTACCTGGTCGCGCAGGCCGAGCCGCCGAGCCGCATCCAGGAGGAGCTCGTCGAACGGACCCGCGCGCTCGGCCGCCCGGCGCAGATGCAGGTCCCGCACGAGCAGGGCGTCTTCCTCACCCTGCTGGGCAAGATGGTCGGCGCGCGCCGGATCGTCGAGGTCGGCACCTTCACCGGCTACTCCACGCTGGCCCTGGCCGCGGGCCTGGTCGCCGGCGGGCAGGTCCTGACCTGTGACGTCTCCGAGGAGTGGACGTCGATCGCGCAGGAGGCCTGGAAGGCGGCCGGGGTCGACGACCGGATCGAGCTCGTGATCGCCCCGGCACTGGAGATGCTCCGCGCGCTCCCGCCGGACCCGGTGATCGACCTGGTGTTCCTGGACGCCGACAAGCCCGGCTACCGCGCGTACTGGGACGAGCTCGTGCCGCGCCTGCGGCCCGGCGGGCTGATCCTCGCCGACAACGTCCTGTACGGGGGAGAGGCGGTGGACGCCGGCGCCCGGGGGAACGCCCTGGCCATCAGGGAGTTCAACGCGCACGTGCGCGCCGACGGGCGCGTGGAGTCGGTGATGCTCCCGATCGCGGACGGGCTCACGCTCGCGCGCAAACGCTGAGGCGTCCTGAGGCATCCTGGGGGACTCAACCGCATCCCGAGGAGCCCCAGTTGCCCGTTCAGAGCGCGCACGACCCGCACCACCCGCACCACCCGCACAGCCGCCACGTCGGCTTCGACCGCCTGCACAACTTCCGCGACCTGGGCGGCTACCGCTCCGCCGACGGCCGTACCGTCGCCTGGGGCGCGCTCTACCGGTCCGACTCCCTGGGCAAACTCGCCGGAGCCGACTGGGACCGCTTCCTCGGCCTCGGCATACGCACCGTCATCGACCTGCGCTACCCCTGGGAGATCGAGGCCAAGGGGCGGATCCCCGAGCCCGAGCGGTTCACGTACGCCAACCTCAGCATCGAGCACCGCCCGTACGACCAGGCCGCGATCGACCCGGGCGTCGACCCCTGGCGGTACCTGGCCGACCGGTTCGCCGAGGTGACCGAGGACGGCGTGGAGGAGATCCGCGGGGCCATCGAGCTCATCGCCGCCGGTCCCGGTCCGGCGGTCTTCCACTGCACCTCGGGCAAGGACCGCACCGGCCTGATCGCCGCTTTCGTCCTGACCCTCCTCGACGTGTCCGAGGAGGAGATCCTGGCCGATTTCGCGCTCACCGAGCTGGCCACCGCCCGCCTGACGGCCGACTGGCACGCCGCCAACCCGGGCCGCACCATGCGCTGGCCCTCGTACGGCCGCGCCCCGGCCGAGATCCTGTCCCTCGTCCTCGCCGACCTGACCTCGCGCTACGGCTCCACGGCCGACTACCTCGCGACGCGCGTCGGGATCACCCCGGCGACGGCGGACCGGCTCCGGGAGCGCCTCCTGCGCTGACGGGCGGCCTGGACCGGAAAACCGCCAACTCTGGCCACATCCTTGCCTGTTGATGCGGGTGTCCTAACAATGCACATGACAACCGGAGGATCTTCGGTTGCATCGTCATCAGAGGGGAACCCCCACATGCGCAAGCCTCTCGTCGGCGCCGTGCTCTCGCTGCTCCTGATAGGAGCGGCGGCAGCGCCGGCCGTCGCCTCAGCACCCCGGGACAAGGCGGCGGCGGCCGTCACCGTGAACTACGCGGGGACGGTCGCGCTCAGCAACTGCTCCGGGTCCGTCGTCCGCGCCCCCGGCTCCCAGCCGAACGACCCCGCGCTCGTGCTCTCCAACGGGCACTGCATCGAGACCGGTTTCCCGGGGCCGGGCGAGGTCGTCAAGGACCAGTCGTCCAGCCGCTCGTTCTCGCTCCTCAACGCGTCGGGCTCGCGCGTGGCGACGCTGCGGGCCAGCAAGATCGCGTACGCGACGATGACCGACACGGACGTCTCGATCTACCAGCTGACCAAGACGTACGCGCAGATCCAGAGCCAGTACGGCATCTCCGCGCTCACCCTGAACGACGCCCGCCCGGTGCAGGGCACGGCGATCAAGGTCGTGTCGGGGTACTGGAAGCGGATCTACAGCTGCAACGTGGACGGGTTCGCGTACCGGCTCAAGGAGGGCGAGTGGACCTGGAAGGACTCGGTCCGCTACACCTCGTCCTGCAACACGATCGGCGGCACCTCGGGCTCCCCGGTGATCGACACGACGACGGGCAAGGTCGTCGCGGTCAACAACACGGGCAATGAGGACGGGCAGCGCTGCACGGAGAACAACCCGTGCGAGGTGGACGAGGCGGGCAACGTCACGGTCCGCCAGGGCATCAACTACGCCCAGGAGACGTACATCATCGTCCCGTGCATCGGGGCGGGCAACAAGATCGACCTGAACCGCGCAGGCTGCACCCTGCCGAAGCCGTAACGCAGGAGGCCGCCCGCCCCGGCCGCCCGCTCGGCCGGGGCGGGGGGCCAGGCGAGCGGCCGGGTGGGCGGCCGGCCATACGCGGAACCGACGCGGACTGGGGGAAACTGGCCCCACCCAGTCGACGCGAAGGCCGAACGCATGAAGAACCACCCCACCATCGCGAGCCGCCCGCTCCAGGCGGTCACCAAGGACGGCGTGACCTTCCCGGTCACCCTCCGGCTGGGCGCCCCGTACCCCGATCCGAACCCGGACGGCGACTGGATCTGCCCGTGCCGGCTGGAAGGCCTGTCCGACGTCACGTACGAGATCCACGGGGTCGACGGACTCCAGGCCCTGACCCTCGCCGCGGAGGTCCTGCGCGGCCGGCTGACCGAGGCCGCACAGGAGCGCGGCCTCACCTTCACCTGGGGCGGGGAGAGCGGTCTGAGCGCGGCCGAGGTCCTGATCTAGGGGGATGCGGCGGGTCGGTGAGACCGGACATGCCGGATGTGCCAGCGTGGACGGGATGCATGCCGCCCACGACGCCCTCACCCCCTTCCTGCACGGTGAAGTCCCCTACCCGGAGAAGGCGCTCCGCACCATCGGGGTCTACGTACTGATCCTGGTGCTGCTGCGGATCGTCGGCAAGCGCCAGCTCGCGCAGCTCAGCACCTTCGACCTGGTGGTGATGCTGCTGCTGGCCAACGTCGTGCAGAACGCCGTGATCGGCCCGGACAACTCGGTCGTCGGAGCGGCCTTCGGGGCCGCCGTACTGCTCGGGGTGAACTCCGTGGTGGTCCGGACGGCCGCCCGCTACGAATGGCTGGGCCGCCTCCTGGAGGGCAGCCCCACCACCCTGGCCCGCGACGGCCACTGGCTCACCCGGGTGATCCGCCGCAACGGCCTGCGCCGCGCCGACCTGGACGCGGCGGTCCGCCACCAGGGCGGCGACGACGTCACGGAAACCACGGAGGTCACCCTGGAACCGGGCGGCGCCCTGGTGGTCCAACTGGCGGAAGCGAACCAATCCGCCGACAAGGCCGACATCGCCGCCCTGGAAGCCGCCCTGGCCGCCCTGACCCGGAAAGTCGACGCCCTGTCCCCCCGCGATGACTCCGGGCGCGGCGGGGAACGCCGGTGAGACGGCCTTCGGGGCCTGCGTTCGGCGACAGCCTGGACCGGGCATCTTCTTGGCACGACCGCGCAGAAGCGGCCGAGACGCGTCATCTTGTGTCGTCCGCTCGGGTCGAAGAGTCAACTCCCGTACGGGAGGCGGGAGTCCGGCTTTCGATTCGGCGCCCGCGACCCCTACGATTTACCTGGCTCCGCGGCGCCGGCATGTGGGGGTGCAGGGCGACGTCCGCGGGCCGGGAGGGGGAGAGGCTGTGAGGAGATCTGGAGGTGTCCGGTCCTGGCGGCTGCCGGAATCGATCCCCGGAATCGTGGTCGGCGGGCTCGGCGCGCTGGTGGCCGGCGTGACCATCGGGCTGTTCACGGATCCGGCGGCGCTGGTCGGCAGCGGCGGCTATCTCTACGGCACGGGGCTCCTGCTCGCCGTCGGACTGTACGGATCCACGTACTCGATCGATCTCGGGGCCCTGCGCTCGGACCTGTCCGGCGTGGTGGCGGCCGTGACGCTCGGCGTCGTCCTGAAGGCGTCCCTCATCGCGGGCGTGATGGTGCTGACGTTCGACCGGCCCGAGTACCTGGTGCTGGGCATCGCGGTGGCCCAGATCGATCCGCTGTCCGTCGCGGCGCTCGGCAAGGACGAGCGCATGTCGCCGCGCGCCCGGTCGCTGCTCACGGCGTGGGCCTCGTTCGACGACCCGATGACGGTGCTGCTGACGCTGTACGTCGCGGCCTACGCCTACACGGCCGCGGGGCACGAGGGCGTACCGGCCGTCGCGGGCGGCGGGGCCGGCGGCTACGTGAGCGGCCTGGGTCTCAACGCCGCGCTGCTCGCCGGGGTGCTGCTGCTGTGGTGGGGCGGACGCAGGGCGCTGCGGGCGTTCGCGGGTTCGAGGGCGGCGGCCGCGGCGCTCGCGGGCACGCCGCCGGGCCGGCGCGCCGAGGCGGTCCTCACGGGAGCACTGGTGGTGGCGATGCTCGCGCTCGCCGCGTCCGGCATGCTGATGCCCGCGGTGGCGCTGGCCGGTCTGGCCGTCCGTACGGGGGCGTTCGACAAGGTCGTCGAACGGGCCGTCGCCGGGGCCTATCTGGCCGCGTTCCTGGCACTCGGTCTGTTCCTGGCCCAGGGCGTGGCGCTGCTGCCCGGACTGGTCCTCGGCGTGGCCGCGTTCGGCGCGCAGGCGGTGGTCGCCCTGGGCGTCATGCCGCTGTTCGTACGGGGGCTGGAGCGGCGGGACCGGATCGCGCTCGGACTGGGTCAGCAGAACGGCATCACGGCCGTTCTCATCGCCCTCGCCCTGGAACGCGACTTCCCCGGCACGGTCTCGATCGTCGGCCCCGCCGTGCTGGTCGTCAACCTGCTCCACGGCACGTCGCAGGTGCTGCTCGCCCATCCGCCGCGGCCGTGGCGGCGCCGCGGCGGGCCGGAACTCCGCGCGGCCGAGGAGCGTCCCTCCGGGAGGGTGGCGCAGGAGCCGCTGGCCAAGGGGCGCTCGCCCGCCTGACGACCGCCAGGGCGGTGGCGACGACCGTACGGGGCCCAGGGGAACGAGTCGAGGAACCGGCACGGGGCAGTGGCGGCACGGGGCAGTGGCGGGACGGGGCAGTGGCGGGACGGGGGAGGGTGCGCATGAGGCGGAGAACGCGTCCAGGCCGGGCAGGGCTCGGGACCGCGGCCGCGGTCCTCGTGCTGCTGGCGGGCGCCCCGGTGTCCGCCGCGCCCGCCGGATCCAAGGAGCGCGACGTCCAGCTCGTGTACTGCCTCGACGCCTCGCGCCGGGCGGAGCTCGTCACGGCCGCCGTACGCCTGGGCCTCCTCCAGCCCGGGGCATCGGCCCCGGACTCCCTCATGGCCACGGACTCCGTCATGCCCACGGCCTCCGTCGGGCGCATGACGCCGGAGGCGTGGTCCGTGCGCCGTCAGGACGACTTCGCCCGGGCCTGTTCGGCGCTGATGGGGGCCGCGTCCGACTCCCCGGGGGCCGGAGCCGAGGAGAAGAAGGGGGAGGGCGGCTGGTGGGAGACCTTCCTGACCTCGCTCCCCCTCCTTGCGGTGGGCGCCCTGCTCCCCCTCGGCGGGCAGGCCTGGGAGCGCGTCTCCTCCGAACGCCGTCTGCTGAAACAGCAGTTGGAGAGCGGAAGGGCGTCCTTCCGGGCGGCTGCCCGGGAATACCTCAGGAACTACGAGGACGATCCGGCGGCGGACCACGCGGCGGTGCTGACCGCGCACGAGGCGCTGGGCGCGGCCCTCGCCCGGGTCGCCGCCCCCGGCGCGCGGCGGACGCGGGCCCGGCAGCTGGCAGATGAACTGCCGCTGGCCCGGCCGCTGCCCGAGTTCAGCGGCGACCGGCGGCTCGGAACCGATGCGCGCGCCCGGCGGGCACAGGAGGTACGGCAGTCCGTGGACCGTAAGCTGAGCGCCGTGTCGGATCTCAACAGACGCACGTTCTACTGGAGATGGCGTACCGCACGCGAGCGCCTGGCTCGCACGACCCCGGGAGCGACCGCATGACGGTGCCTCCGCAGCACAACCCGTACAGCGTGCGCGTACCGAAGAAGAGGCAGGCCCTGCGCAACGTCGAGTCCCCGCCCCGGGTCGACTACCCGCTGGTGCCCTGGAGCGAGACGAGCCACTGCGAGCAGTGGGTGGACGTCGATCACGCCAAGGCGCAGGTGGACTCCTTCCGGAAGTGGCTGGAGAGGCTCCCGGACGTGGTCGACAGCGGGGTGAACTACGGCTCTCTGGTGGTGGTGACCGGCCCGATCGGCATGGGCAAGACCACCCTCATCCACCGGTGCGTCCACGAGGCGCAGAAGCACATCGAACGACTGGACCCGGACCCGCCCCTGAACCAGGTCGTCGCGATGACGGCCGGCTACGACAACATCGGCGACGTCATCAGCCTCGACGACAACGGCCGGTTCGCCACCATTCCGGCCATCAACGCCGGCATCGTGAAGCAGGTCGTCGGCGAGCTGCGCACGAAGCTCGCCCATGTCGACACGGGCATCTCCAAATGGCCACCGGGCGAGGCGTTCGAAGCGATCAGCGAGCTCCTGGAGCAGCAGGACGCGCTGCTCTTCGTCATCGTGCCGCACATCGCCTGGAAGGACCCGGGCGTGCGGAGCGAGTTCCTCTTGACGTGTCTGAAGCACGCACGGAGCCGGATCGTCCTCTTCGTCGAGATCAGCCACGCGACCGACCGGGCCAAGGAGGTGGTCAAGGAGGTGGTGAAGCATCCCGCGGTCACGCACCTCGAACTCGGCCGCCTGAAGGGGGAGGACCGGGTGACGTTCAGCCAGGCCGCCCGCTCGGGCCACCCCGACCCGGACGCGGCGCTCCTGACCGAGTGGGAGCCCGCCGATGTGCGGGAGCTGCGGATGGTCTACCACGCCGCGGCCGAACATCAGATACGCGCGGGCGAGCCGGTCCGGATCACGGCGCACGAGCTGAGCCACCACGCGGAACGGCTCAGACGCGAGGCCAGGGAGAACCTGCTCGGTGCGCTGGCCCACGACTCCCCACCCGACGAGTCCCCGCCCGACGACCCCGCGCCCCACGACCCCGCGCCCGACGACTCCCCGCCCGACAGCTCCGCCCCGCCGGCGAGCCCCTGACTCCGCCCCCACGCCCCACCCGCCCGCCGCTCGGATCGCCGTCATCGGAAACACGAGGAGTGCCCGCCGTGGCCCCAGACAGTGGAGACATCTGGCACAGCAACCCCTTCCCCCTGAGCCCGGTCGTGCGCCTCGGCCCATCGGCCGACCTCGGAAACGTGCCGGTCGAGGCGGCGGACTCGGGCAACGCGACGATCGGGACGCCGACCACCACCGAGCTCACGGGGCTGGTCGACGACTACCTCGGCAGCCGGCCGACCGGTGGCCGGCGCGGCAGGGTGATCGCCCTGGTGGGTGAGTTCGGTCTGGGCAAGAGCCACGCACTGCGCAAGGTGTACGCCGATCTGAGCGGTCTGCCGGACCCCCTGGCCATGTGGATCATGGACGAGCCGGTGCAGGACATGGGGCGGATGTACCGGGACCGGTTACGCGGTCCCGGTGACACGCCCCAGGGGAAGCGCGCCTTCGAGGAACTGGTCCGGAACTACTACGCGTACGCGACCGCCAACCGCGTCGACACCCAGGGCAGCGATTCACGACTGGGCGCGCTCGGCGAGATCGCGGCGGGGCTGCGGGGCGGCAGTCTCGACCCGGACAAGGTGGTGTCGGCGCTCCGCTACGACCCCGAGGTGATCCACGCGGACCTGCGCGGCACGCTGGGCGAGGTCACCGAGCACCGCCGCTTCGCCACCGCGCTGGCGCTGCTCCAGGATCCGTCGTTCAACAGGATGGTGTGGGAGTGGCTGAACGGCGGCGAGCCCGCCGAGCCGCTGCGTGAGCGCGGCATCACCGAGGCCATCGGGCCCGCGGCGGGGCAGGGCGGCCACGAGGACGCCGCCGGCATCGACCGGGTGTTCGACGCGCTGGCGGTGCAGGCCGTCCTGCACGGCCGGGTCGGCAAGCCGTACGCGCTCCTGATCGATTCCCTGGAGAAGGTGCTCGAATGGCGCGACGAGCACCGGCGTACGTTCATGGACGCCTTCGAACGGCTCGTCAACATCTACGCGAGCCGCGGCGGCCTGCTGGTCTTCTGCGTCTCTCCGAGCGGGCTGGGGGAGCTCCGGCAGAGCGTGCACGAGCGGCTGGTGCAGCTGTGGCCGAGCGGATTCGACGAGAGGCTCACCGGCGAGCTGGTCGCCGCGTACGTCCACGCCGGGCAGGGCGGGAGCGGCGCGCCCCCCGGCGCCTCCCCGGGCACGCCCCCCGGCCCGTCGCCCGACGGGTCCGCCGGCCCGTTCGACGCGGAGGCCCTGCGGCTGCTGTACGAGCTGACGGAGGGGGTGCCCCGCGAGGTCCTCAAGACCTGCCGCCAGGCCTGGCAGCTCGTCGAGGACAAGGACCGGCTCGAAGGCGGCGGGGGCGCGGTTCGGGATGTGCCGGCCGCCAGGGTGCTCCAGGCGGTGCGCGATCTGCACGAGGGGGTCGCCCGGCGTCAGGTCGAGGCGGACGTGCGCAAGGCCCTGGACATCGGTCAGTGGCGGATCGCCTCCCGCGATCCGGTCCCGGCCCGGCTGTCGGCCCCGCCGGGAGGCCGGGAGGAGGTGCTGCACTGGCTCTCTGCCGTGCCGAACTCCTACCTCGCGGTGATCCTCACCCGCTCCGTCCTCGTCGCCGATGACGCCGAGCGGATCGCCGCCCAGGTGCACAGCCTGCGCAGTGCGGTGCGTCCGGGGCGGTGCGAGGTGCTGCTCGTGGTCAACGGCCATGTCTCGCAGGCCATGCAGGACCGTCTCGGGCGCTCGATCGGATCCCGGCCGCTGGTGTACCGGCAGGGCGGCTTCGCGGAGACCGTGGACGAGGCGCTGCGGAAGCTGGACGGGCGGCTCGCGGACGGGCGCCGTGAGGACGGTCTGGTCCAGCTCGGCGAGCGGATGCGCCGCGACCTGGAGCAGCAGACCACCGAACTCGCCGAACTGCGCCGGGCGATGGCCTCGTGGACGCCGGAGCCCCGGCCGCGTGCCCTGCCGGCCGCCGGCGAGCGGAGCACATCGTCGCCGGGAGCGCCGGCGTCGGTGCTCGTCGAGAGCGGTCCCGAGCCGGAGCCGGCCGCCCTGGATCTGCCGGGACCGGTACGGCGCCGGTTCCAGGAGGCGCTCGCGGTGCTCGACACGGTCACCCGGCGCGTCGCCGGCACGGCCGTGAAACGGCGTACCGCGGCGGCGACGTCGGCGGAGCTCGGCGTGCTCGGCTGCGCCACCCTGGTCCGCGCGCTGACCGAGAACTTCCGCGGCTCGGTGGCGGCTTGGCACCGCGCCGCCGTGCCCGGTGCACCGACCGAGCGCCAGTGGGGCGAACTGCGCCGGATCTGCCGGGAGTACGAGACCGCGGTCGAGGTCCTTCCGGTGCATCTGCTGGGCAACCCGGGCCCCCCTCACCCGCTGACGGCGGCCCGTACGGTCGAGGTGCTCGCGGAGGAGGTGTGGGGCACGCTCAGCGCGGCGGTGGTGTCGTGAGCCCCCGTACCGCGCCCGCGAGCCGCTGCAACTGCGCGTCGGCGTTGGCGACCTGGGTCTGGTCGAGGGTGACACCGACGAGGAACTCACGGGACGAGGTCCAGACGAGGTAGATCGCACCCTCCTGCACGTCCAGGACCAGTCGCTCCACGGCCGGACTGCCCGCCTGCGCCGGGGCGACGAGGTCCAGCGCGTCGGCGAGACGTATCAGATGGCCGCGCAGGCTCCTGGAGAGCTCGCGGTAGGCGCTGCGCCGGGAGCGGACGCTGACGCTCAGGAACTTCGGTCCGAGGTCGTCCGATTCGAAGACGTCGCCCGCGCACACCAGGGTCCAGTCGCGGTAGTAGGCGGCGTACTGCAGGTCGGTGGTGTTCACATGGCCGAGCCACAGGGCGCGCAGCCGGTCCTCGTAGGCCGGCTCCGGCGTGGCGGCCGTGCCGAAGTCGACGCGCAGCGGAGTTCGTCCGCCGTCGACGGAGGAGAGACCGGGCTTGGCCGTCGGGTCTCCGCCGGGCAGCTCGTCGGACAGCCGGTGCACCTCGGTACGGATCCGGGTGACCAGACCGTTCATGGTGGTGTCCATGGCGTCGACGCCGTCGCCCGTGTCGGCGACCGCGGCCAGGTACTCGCCGGGCTTGACGCGCCCGCCCCACAGGGAGCCCTCCCCGTTCGCGACGACGGTGCGCATCAGCTCTCCCGTGCCGAGCGGCTGCAAGAGCACGCCGACGTCCTGGGCGCAGAGCAGCAGTCGGCTGCCGGGCAGCGACTCCTCGTCGCGTTCGTCGCCGGGGTCGCCGGTCACGGCGCCGAGGGGGCGCCGGCCGGCGCGGCAGACGACGAAGTCGAGGATGCCGTTGCCGAAGTGGGACAGAGACCTGATCCCGGGCGTCGAGGCGACCGACGCCTCGCACAACGAGGTTATCCGGCCGAGCCGTTCGGGAGCCCAGTGGTGCTCCGTCAGCGTCTGGGTGCCATGCGGTGCGGGGGCTGCCACGTGCACGTCGCCTTTCGGTGGATGAGGTCCCTGCGGGTCCCTCCAGGTTCCTACAGGTCCCTTCGAAGTCCTACAGTCCCGGCAGCTCCAGATCGATGTCGAAGCCCGACTGCGGGACCGGGCGCGAGGTGCCCGACGCGGTCAGGCGGGCATGGTGCGCCTTCACGCGCCGACCGTCCGGGCGGTGGGCGACACCCAGGTCACGGAGCCGGGTCAGGGCGCTTCCTGCCAGTTCGGCGGCTTCCTCCGCATGCCCCGCCTCGGCGAGGGTGGCGGCGAGGGAGTTCTCGGCGGCGGCGACCCACGGGTGCGCCTGACCGAGCTTGAGGGCGAGCCGGGCGAGGGAGTGGCGGCCGATCACCTCCGCGGACACCAGGTCGCCCGTCGCCCGCAGGTAGACGCCGTGGCGGACGTCGCTGAGCGCCGTGTAGGGGTGCGTCACGCCGAACCGTTCCGCCAGCGAGGTACCGCACTGCCGCGCCTGGAGCTCCGCCTCGTCCGCCTTGCCGAGGGCGTGCAGGTCGGCCGCGTAGCTGAACTGGCAGCGCAGGGTGTCGATCCGGTCGGCGCCGAAGCGGCTGACGTACAGCTTCAAGGCGCGCAGATCGCGCTCGTGGGCCATCTCGTACCCGTAACGGGGGTCCTTGGCGGCGGGGAAGCCGTCGGCGAGGCGGCGCTCGCTGACGGCGAGGCCGACCTCCGTCCTCAGCCGCGCCCCGTCCCAGACGTCGCCGTGCCGGCGCAGCCGCTGCCGCAGCAGGTCCCGGGCTTCGCCGTCACGCCCCATCGCCCGGTACAGGTAGGCGAGCAGGTCCGCCTCGCCCCAGGCGGCCGGGTCGGCCTTGCCCTTGACGGCCTGCTGGTAGCGGAAGCGCTCCTGGACCCGGCCGAGGGCGGCGGCGACGCGCCCCGTGAGCGCCTCGTTGAGCGCCAGGTTGTGCTCGACCTGGATGGTGGCCGGGTGCTGCCGTCCGAGCAGCAGGGTCAGGCCCTCCACGGAGGGCCTGAGCTCCAGCAACGCGTCCTGGAACCGGCCGAGGGCCCGCAGGGTCGCGGCGTGCGAGTCCGCCGAGAGCAGGGTGCGGGGGTGGACGAGGCCGAGGAGCCTGCGGTGGCCGCGCAGGGCCTCCCGGGAGAGCGCGCGGGACGTGTCGTACGCACCGGCGAGGCGGTGGGCACGGGCGGTGAGGTTGAGCAGGCGCAGGTACTCGGGCGTGGGCTCGTCGCCGTCGGCCCACCACGCTTCGCGGGCCCTGTCGGCGATGTCGAGGAGGCGTGAGAGGTCGGTGCTCTCGGCGCGTGCACCGAGCGCCTGGAGGTGCCGGAGCAGTGAGCGGCGCACGCGGGGCCGGTCGTCCTCCCACAGCCTGAGCGAGTACACCTCGCGCGCCCAGTCGGGGGGCAGGTCCTCGTCCTGTCGTACGTACTCGGCCAGGACGCCGCGCAGGACGGACTCGATGCGCTCCCGGGCCCGTGCGTCCATGCCGTCGCGGATCAGGTCGCGCAGCGCGTGGTGCTGGGTGAGGGGCTGGTCCTTGCGGTCGAACTCGACGTCGAGCAGGCCGACTTGGGCGAGTGCCCAGAGGGCGACGCTCACCATGTGCTCGTCGGGCAGCTGGACCTGGTCGGGGTGACGGACGCTGCCGTCGCCTTCGGGGGGCAGCGGTCCGGAGGAGTCGTCGCGGGCCAGTTCGGACAGGATGCGGCGCGAGCGGAGCAGCTCCAGGCCCATGCCGCGCCCGGTGAGCAGGGAGGCGGCTTGAAGCAGCCAGTCCAGTGCGTCGGCGGCGGGGCGCTCGGTGCGCCAGGCGGCGGCGCCCGGGGTGAACCGGGCGAACCGCCGGGCGACGTGCACCATGACGGCGAGGGAGGACACGGCTCCGGTCGCGCTCTCGCCGAGCAGCTCGGTCTTGCTGGCCAGGTACTCGGCGAGGAGGTCCGCGACGGCCGCGCGGGCCGCCGCGTCCGGGGTCATGTGGTCCTCACGGCGGTGGGAGGCGGCCCGCTCGGCGAGGCAGCGGGCGGCCAGCTGGAGGGGAAGCGGGATGAAGTCGACGATGCCGGCGACCTGTTGGGCCTGGTCGGCGGTGAGCTCCGGCAGCCGTTCGCTCAGCAGGTCGAAGCTCTCGGCCTGGGTCATGGCCCGCATGGGGCAGGACGTCAGGTACGGCGGGCGCGTGTCCCCGGGCTCGTCCTGCGCGGGGGAGACGCGGCTGGTGATCAGCACATGGCCCCGCTCGTGCGGGATCGGGAGCAGCCCGTTCAGTTCGGCGGGGTCCGTTGCCCCGTCGTAGACGATCAGCCAGCTGTTTTCGGTGTCGGGGCGCGAGAGGCGGTTCAGGAGCGGGGAGATGTCCCCTTCGGCGGCTACGGCTCCGAGCCGGCCCTCGGCCGTCCCGAGGCGTCCTGCGAGCCGGATCAGGCCCCTGCGCAGGCGCTGCGGGTCCCAGGAGCGCACCCACCACACCACGTCGTACCCGGGGCCGTGGCGATGGCACAGCTCGCGGGCGGTCTCGCTCTTGCCCCAGCCGCTGGGGCCGTGCAGCACCAGGGCCGCGCCGCCCTGGCCGGCCTCCCGCAGTTTCTCGTCGAGGGAGGTGAGCAGGTCGTCGCGGCCGGTGAAGCCGCCCCTGCGCGTGGCGACGTTGGTGATCTCCGGCAGCCGCGGGAAGCGGGCGCCGGTGGCGGACTCGCGGGGCCGCCCGGGGCCCAGGCCGAGGCCGGAGTACAGGATCCGCAGCGCCTCGTCCTCGGTGACGTCGCGCAGGTCGATGCGCTCGTGGTGCGCGGCCTCGGCGTTCGCGAAGGGCTCGTCGACCAGGACGATGCGCACGTCGGTGTGGGAGAGCGCGCCGATCTGGGCGAGGAGGGCGTCGTCGGCGTCGCCCGGTGACAGGAAGAGCAGGGCCGTGCCGGTCTCGGGACGCTCTCCCGTGTAGGTGTCGACCCTGCGCAGTTCGGTGCGGACGCCTCGTTCGCCGAGCCGGTCCCGCAGCCAGGCCGCCCAGGCGACGTGCCGCCCGGAGTGGACGACGGTGGCGTCGGTGAGCCGGGCCTCGCGGCGGGCGCGCAGCCAGTCGGCGAGTTGCGCGTAGGAGGGGCGCAGGCCCACGACGCTGCCCGCGTCCTCGGCCTCGACGGCGAGGCTGCGGCTGTCCATGTAGAGGGGGTTGTACGGGATCTCCAGGAAGGGGTATTCCCCCACGCCGCGGGCCAGGGCGAGCGCCGAGAACTTGCGGCGCACGCGCTCGCGCCCCTCGCGCAGCCGGTCGTGCACCCCGATGTCGCTCTTGAGCCCGAGGGTGAGCAGCCGTACGGGCCGGTCGGCGCGGCGGCCGGAGAGCTCCTCGGCGAGGGCGGCGGCGCCGTCGATGGACCAGGCCGTGAGGGCGAAGCAGATCACGAGCGCGTCGGCGAACTCCACCAGCCTGCCGGGTGCCTCGTCGCCGGGTGCCGCCGGTACGGGCGCCTCGATCAGGACGTGGTCGTAGCGTGCCGCGACGGGGTCGTCGAAGAGCGCGGTGAGTTCGCGCGGGGCGGCGCGCCCCACGGCGGCGACCTGCCCGGCGTCCGGCTCGGGCACCACGGCCCCGTCCCCCGATGCACCGGGGCGGCCGTCGACGAGCAGCACACTGCGGTTGCCCTCGGCGAGGATGTCCGCCGCGTTGCGCAGGGTGGTGCTCAGCCCGAGGTTCTCGGACGTGGTGTAGAAGACGGCGAACGAACCCGCGTGGCGCTGGGGGTTGGCGTCTGGCATGACCTCTCCGCTCGGCGCGGTGACAGCGAATGACGGTGGACATAACGGGCATGCAGGGATGCAAGTATAGGGGCCGTCCCCCCTTGTTCCCCGTCTTGTTCCCCGTCGGACGCCCGTGGCGTCCGCAGGGCCCGGAAGCCCCGGTGCGCGGTCGGCCGCACCGGGTGGCGAGCGGTCACATGCTCTCCGAGAACCCGGTGACGAAGGGATCGCCCGCCGTGTCGTGCACCCGGCGCAGAAGAGCACCCAGTACCGAGTCGGGGAGGGCGGCTACTTCCTCCGGCGAGAGCCCGGAGATGTCCAGGACGACGGACTCCGCGTCGGGTCCCGCAGGGGCCGGGTCGGCGCCCTCGGCATCGGCATCGGTCATGATGTCCACTCCCGGAGGTCGCTGCGGACCGGCGAACCGTTGTCCTTCCCAGGGTAGCGCCGCCACTCGCCCCGGAGGCAACCGCCGAACACGCCGGAACTGCTCCAACTGCGCCCCCCGTGCCACCCGTTGGCTCGTTCGTGATGTTGACGGTCGGCGCACCGCAACCGAATACTGGACGAACGGAGTGCGCACGTACCGCTGCGCGACCGATCGGCGCACGCTTTCGGGGGGGAGCGGATGAGTCGACCGTTACTGCGCCCGGGCCGGCTCCCCTGGCCGGGCGCCGCCGACGTGCTGACACGTGAGGCGGCCGGCTGGGTTCCGTACCCGTTCCACTCGTTCGTCCTCAAGGTGCACAGCCGCTGCGACCTGGCCTGTGACTACTGCTACATGTACCGCTCGCTCGACCAGAGTTGGCGTACACAGCCGCGCGCGATGGCGCCGGACACCGTCACGCGTACGGCCGAGCGGATCGCCGAGCACCTGGCCGCGCACGGACTGACGGAGGCGGGCGTCGTCCTGCACGGCGGTGAACCCCTTCTCGCCGGTGACGAGGCGCTCGCCCGCACCGCCGGGGTGCTGCGCGCCACGGTCGGCGCGGGTGTGCGGCTCCACCTGGCCCTGCAGACCAACGGCGTGCGGCTGACCGAGGAACGACTCGACCTCTGCGGGGAGTTGGGCATCCGGATCGGGGTGAGTACCGACGGCGGGCGCGCCGCCCACGACCGGCACCGCCGGAGCGCCGACGGCCGCGGCAGCCACGCCCGGGTCCAGGCCGCTCTGCGCCTGCTCGACACCGACCGCCACCGCCCGCTGTTCGCCGCGCTGCTGTGCACGATCGACCTGCGCAACGACCCCGTGCGGACCTACGAGGAACTGCTCGTCCACCGCCCGCCCGCCGTCGACTTCCTGCTGCCGCTGGGCAATTGGCACACTCCGCCGCCCGGCGTGGATCCCGCCGGCCGCCGGACCCCGTACGCGAACTGGCTGTGGTCCGTCTTCGAGCGCTGGTACGACGCCCCGGTGCGCGAGACCCACGTCCGCCTCCTCGACGATCTCATGGCGCTCCTGCTCGGAGCCGCCCCGCAGACGGAGGCCCTCGGGCTCGCCCCGGTGCGCTACGCGGTGGTGGAGACCGACGGCTCCCTCGCCCAGGACGACACCCTGCGCACCGTGTACCAGGGAGCGGCGCGCACCGGGCTCGACGTGTGGCGCCACTCCTTGGACGAGCTGCTGCGCCATCCCGGGATCGCGGCCCGCCAGTGGGGCGCCGACGGGCTGTGCGCCGCATGCCGCGCCTGCCCGCTGCACACCGTGTGCGGCGGCGGCCATTACGCGAACCGCTATCGCCACGACACCGGTTTCGCCAACCCGAGCGTGTACTGCGCCGACCTGACGGCGCTCATCGGGCGGGTACGGGAGCGGCTGGCCGGGGACGTGACGGGCCTGACCTCCGCCCGTACGGTGCCGGCGGAGGCGGTATGACACCGTCGCCGCACCGTCTGCCCGGCGAACTGTTCGACGGGATCGCCGCGGGCGGCGGCGGGGCAGAGGCGATGCGCCTGCTCGCCCGCGCCGAGCACAGCCGTCGTCTCGCCTGCCTGTATGCGATCAGGACCGCCGCCCGGGAGGCCGGGGGCGCGGTGGCCCAGGGGGCCGAGAGCGCCTGGGAGCTGCTGGAGACGGTCCACCGGGCGGACCCCGACGCCGCGACGGCCGTCCTGACGCACCCGGCGGCGGGTCCCGCGCTCGTCGACCTGCTCGCCCGCCTGACGCGGCGGCCCGAGGGAGCCGATGCCCCGGTGCACCGGCTCACGGCGCTCGCCGCCGCGGCGGCGGTGCGGGCCCGGGTGCCCGCCCGCGCGCGATGGCCGCTGACGGGGCCGGGTTCCTGGGCGCCGCTGCCCACGCTCGGCCGGGCCCACTTCCCCGGCGCCCGCCCAGGAGACCAGGTCGAGCTGCGCGTGGGGACCGATGGACGGGCCTCGATCGCCATTCCGGACGCCCCGGTCCCGCAGTCCCCGGTGCCGGTGGCCGGCGATCCGTACGCCAGCGGCGACCGCTGGCGGGGGGCGCGGCTGCTGGCCACCTTCGACACCGGCGCCACCCTCGTGCTCGACACCCTCGACCCGCCGTCCTTCCCGGCGGCCGCGGGGCGGGCGGTCCACCCCGACGCCGACGAGGCGCAGCGCTGGGCGGCGGGGGCGAAGGCGGCCTGCGGGCTGCTGCGCGCCGGCCATCCGGAGACGTACGCGGAACTGGCCGCGGGGCCCTGGCTCCTGGTGCCCTTGCGCGCCCCGGCCCGGGGCATCGTCAGTGGCAGCAGTGCGGAGACCTTCGGCTCCATGGCACTGTCGCTGCCGTCGAGCGGCACCGTCCTCGCGGTGACGATGGCGCACGAGATGCAGCACAACAAGTTCGCGGCGCTGCTGCACCTCTTCGACCTGTTCGAGGAGGGACGGCAGGGCCCCGAGGAGCGGTACTACGCGCCGTGGCGTCCCGACCCCCGCCCGCTGGTCGGCCTCTTCCACGGGGCGTACGCGCATCTGGCGGTCGCCCAGTTCTGGGGCAGGCGGGGGGACGCGGAGCCGGACCCGGACCTGCGGGCCGTCGCGCACACCCGCTTCGCCCGCTGGCGCTCCGGAGCCCGGGAGGCGACGGCCGCGATCCTGGACTCCGGCCGGCTCACCCCGCTCGGCCTGCGGTTCGCCGGCCGCATGCTGGAGACCCTCGACGCCCTGTGCCGCGTACCCGTGCCACCGTCAGCAATCCGCCGCGCCGAGACGGCCGCCCGGAAACACCGCGCGGCCTGGCACGACACGCCGGGCAACACACCCCCGCTGCGGGTCTGACCGGCTGCCCCGTTCCCGAAGCCGCCTACAGCCAGTCGCGCTTCCTGAAGATGAGGCAGAGGCAGAGGCAGAGGCTGACGCAGACGACCGCCATCAGCAGGATCGCGCCGGCAATGCCGGGGCGGTTACGGCCTGCGCACCCGGCGCGAGGCCCCTGGCCCCGCCTGCGACCGGGCCCGTGAGGCCGCCTCCAGGTCCGCGCATGCACGCACTACGGCCGCCCTGCGGGCCGGTGTTGAACCCTCTACGGCGATCTGTGTGCGCCGTGTGTGCTCCTCCTCGGTCCTGACGGCGGTGTGGTGGCCGATCCAGGCGCGGAGCAGGCCGACGGCGGCTGCGAAGGCCATGAGAAGGGCAGCGAGAACTGGATTGACGGCTATGAACTGAGTCATGGAATCTCCTCGCCGAGGCTGGGCGGTGAAGGGGTGTGCCACAACTCTGAGATCCGCTCGGACTTTCCCTCTAGGCTTGAGAAACCCTGCGAAACGGTAGGGCAGTCGGCGACACGGGGGAGCGATGGTCGGGGGCCGTCCACCGAAAGGTGATCAGCAGCGCTATCCGGAACTTGAAGAACTGGCTGCATGGTTCCGGGAGGCTGTGACGGACGTCGGCTATGAGAGCCTCAACGCCGTGGTGCGGGCGGAGATCGCCCACAAGAACGTCGTCTACGGCGTCTGCAACGCCACGAGGATGGTGAAGCCTGAGGTCATCCGGTCCTTCGCCGTGGCCCTGGGGCGTGACTCCTCCGACGTCATGCCGATCTGGACTCGAGCCAAGGAGGCCATGGACCGCGCCGCACACGCGGCCAAGCAGGCACAGGCGCCCAGCCTGTCTTCGTGGACCGAACTGCCGCTCCCGACACTCATGGTGCGCAACTTATTGGAAGCCCAGGCCAAGGCGGTGGAACGGCTGCCCTACGACATGCTGGGCGTTGCCGAACCTCCGTTGTCCGCCGTGTACGTGAGGCAGAGCATCCGAATACCCCACGTAGTGGGGGACAGTTCGACCCGTAAGGAAATGTCGTCGAGCGAGGGGCCTGATGCCCTCCCGCCCATGAGCACTTCCCGGCACGACGGCACTCAGGGCACCGATACCCAACTGCCGGTGCCGAAGGCGATGGTCCGACACCGGCATCTCCTGATCACCGGCGAGCCCGGAGCTGGCAAGTCCACCCTGTCCAGCCACCTCGCCTGGTCTCTCTCCCGCGTCTGGCTACGGCAGGACACCAGTCTCGAGGCGCCGGTCGACGAGCCTCTGCTCCCCGTCAAGGTCGCGGCACACACCCTCCTGGGTGAGACGGGCTCGTGGAGCGCGGTCTTGAGCCGGGCCGTTTCGCGCAGCCTGGGACACAGCCTGATCGCCGATCCAGATCCCAGTCTCTTCCGCGGCCGCGTGCAGGGTGCACGATGGATGGTTCTGGTGGACGGCCTGGACGAGGTAGCCGACCGGGAGTCGCGCGCCGAGGTCATCAGGATGATCGCGCTGCACACCCGCACGGACGGTGACTACCGTTTTGTGATCACCAGTCGCCCGCTGCCCGATGGCGAGCTCGCTCCGTTGCGTGGGCCATCGATGGGCGAATACACCATGGAGCCCTTCGGCGCGAAAGAGCTGAAGGACTTTGCCGACAAGTGGTTCGCGGCACAGTACGAGGACAAGGCGTCGGCGCGGGCAGCCGCTGAACGATTCCTCGGTGAGGTGAAGGACAGCCGGCTCCAGGAACTGGCCCACAACCCGCTGTTGGCCACCATCGCCGCGGTCAATGCCACGGTGGACCCCACGATTCCACTCCCGACCAGTCGTCTCAGCCTCTACCAGCGCTTCTTCGGACACCTGCTCACTCGGCGTGCCGGAGTCCGGGCAGAACTGCGTCGTCGCTACGCGCCCGAACCGGAACGACTGGCCCTGCACCTCTGGCTGGATGAGCAGAAACGGCGGCTGCTCGGGGCGCTCGGGCAGCATCGGCTCGAGGGTGAGGAGTCGCTGCTCGAGGCGGCGCTGGCCTGGGTTCGCGAACACGGCCGCGCCCACCTCGTTCTGGAAGGGTGGCAGACGGACGTCAGTGACTTCCTGCAAGGGACCGGAGTCCTCGTCCAGGAGCAGCGCGACTACCGCTTCCTTCACCACTCATTCGCCGAGTTCTTCGCCGCCCGGTCGTATGCGGAGGACATCGGCCCCGACTTCCCCGACCTCGAGTCCTGGATCCTGCGTGCCTTCCACGAGGACAAGCGGACCCTGGCCATGTTCGTCCTCTGCCTGTGGGCGGAGCGGGAGGAGTGCGAGGCCGATCGGATTGCCGAGCGGTTGCGCACCGGGGCGGTGGGAGGCCATGAACGGCCGCTGTTGGCCGGCCTGCTCCTCGCCGAGGGAGTCGCCTTCGGGGAGGACAACCGTCGGTTGCTGGTCGAGCGGTTGGAGAACATCGGCTGCTGCGCCCGTGACGAGTCGGATCAGGAAGAGGCTTTCGCGGCACTGGGTGCGCTCGGGGCGGAGCCCGGAGTACTGGACAGGCTGGAGCGCATGGCGCGCAATGAGCTTCTCGGAGGCGGGAAACGGCTCCTCGCCGTGGAGGCGTTCGGCCGGTGCGGGCCAGCGGATCTGACGGAGGAACTGCTCGGGGAGGTGCTGAGCGGGGTGTCGCTCTGGCTCGGCAAGGCCGCGCGCGTGGCCGTCGCGCTCGGCGACCGGGCTCGGGAACTGGTCCGCAGACGAGCCTGGGAGTTGGCAACGGAACCCGGCCGGAACAGCCGGAGACTCTCGCACGCCGCGCAGGCACTCGCACACATGGAGATGCCCGAGGACGCCGTGCGGGTCGCGCGCAAAGTGCTGGAGGACGCGTCCGCGGGTTCGCACTCCATACAACGGGCCGCCGAGGCCTGGCTCACCGCGATGCCCGAGGCGGCGCAGGAACTGACCGAGATCGTGATGTCCTGGCCGCCCACCGACCAGTACAGCCCCACAGCCGTGGGCAAGGCTCTGGAGAAATCCGGCGACATCCAGGCCGCCGCTCGGATAGCTCTGACGCTGCTCCGATCGGATGCCACCAGCCTCCACGCAACGGACTGGGCGGTGTCCCTGTGGGCCAAAGCACAGGGGCAGGACGCGCGCTCCGAGATCCGGACGGCCTTCGAACGCAGTGGGGCCGACGCGGGGCACTACCTGTGGGTCCCGGCGCGCCTCCAACAGGAGCTGGTCGGGCTTGGTGAGGTGGAAGGTGCCCTCGGCTGGGCGGACGAGGCGCAGGCCGGTGGCCGGTGGGGGACGTTCGGGGCGGGGCGCGCCGTCAAGATCTGGCTGGAAGCAGGAGGACTGCCTGCCGTCGGACGGGTGATGGAACGCATCTCCCGTGGCAGGTCGCTCACCCCGCCCGACCGGCCGGTCGTCGCCGAAGCGCTCCTGGACAGTGGGGCACTCGACGAAGCGGGAGAAGTGGCCGAGCTGGCGCTGCGCACTCCCTTCTGCTCTCGTGCCGAGTACGAGCAGGCGACCCGGGTTCTACTCAAGGCCCAAGGCCAAGGCGCCCATGGGGCGACCCGCCTGCTGGAGATCTGGGACGGCACCCCGGCCCTGGCCGACAGCAGTGATTGGCTCCAAGGCGTGCTGCAGGTTCTGCCTTATCAGGAGGACGACCTTGAGGCGACCGGCATCCTGGCCCGCCGGCTGGTGGCCTTGCCCGCAGGCGATTCGGACGACGTACTGCGCGGCCTCCACGGACTCCTCTCCCTGGAAGGCAGGGACGCGGTGCCCTACGTCATCGACACCGCACTCACCCACCCCTGGGTGACATGGCATCAGATGCGTGACCTCGCTGCGGAGTTCGCGGCACTGGGGGAACGGGAATCGGCCCTCCGCCTGTGGAAGCACGCCCTCGGATTCCCGGACCCACCCCTGGGCACGGAGCTCTCCCTGCTCATCGACATGCAGGCCGCAGGACTGGACGCCGAGGCCGCTGCCCATATCGAGAAGCTCATCGCGCACCCGGAGACCCGTGCGCCGCGGCGGCTGCGCCTGCGGCAGCTGCTGGCCTGGCTCAAGGCCGCCGGGGCGCTTCCGGATGATGCGTCCGTGCCCGAGCAACGCGGTGCAGCTGCTCCGAGACGGGCGACCGGTGGTGCATCGTAGGGTGCGGGTATGCGCCCCGGTTCTCCCCAGTCACGGCTGCCGGACGGCCGCGCGAAGAGGAGCGGAAGCCGGTCACCCGGCGAAGCCCGGGACGACCAGGCCGGACTCGTACGCGATCACCACCGCGTGGGTCCGGTTCTGCGCGGCGAGCTTGGTCAGCACGTTGCCGACGTGGGTCTTGACCGTCTCCAGGCTCACCGTGAGGGATTCCGCGATCTCCGGATTGGAGAGCCCAGTGGCCATCAGGCGCAGCACCTCCTCCTCCCGGCCGGTCAGGGCGGCCCGCGGCAGGGCCTCGGCGGAGCCCAGCGGGCGGGGGGCGACCATGCGGCCCAGTGCGGCCGGGAAGAGGACCGCTTCGCCCGCCGCCACCACCCGGACCGCCTCGGCGATCCGGCGGACCGGGAGGCGCTTGAGGACGAAGCCGCTGGCGCCCGCGCTGAGGGCGGCGGTGACGTAGCCGTCGTTCTCGAAGGTGGTGATCACCACCACCTTCGGCGGATCGGCCGTTTCGGCCAGCAGCTGGCGGGTGGCCTCGATCCCGTTGAGGCGCGGCATCCGGACGTCCATCAGGACCACGTCCGGCCGCAGGCTCCGCGCCCGTTCGAGCGCCTCGACGCCGTCGGCGGCTTCTCCGACCACCGTGATCCCCGGCTGCGCGGCGAGCAGCATGCGCAGGCCGCTGCGGGTGACCTCGTCGTCGTCCGCGATCAGGAGGGTGACGCAGGGGCTGGTGACGGCGGGCAGGGCCGTGCTCTCGCCCGCGTCGGATCCGCTCACGCCGACGCCCGTGCCGGCAGCCGGCAGGACAGCCGCCAGTGCTGCGTCCCGTCCGGGCCGGCCTGGAACTCGCCGTGCAGCAGCCGGATGCGCTCGGCCAGTCCGGGCAGACCGTGGCCGGAGGTGGGGAAGGCTCCCGGGCCCGTACCCGGCCCCGTCCGTGCCCCGGTCCGGTTGACCACCGTGAGGTCCAGTCCGTCCGGCCCGGCCGCCACGCGGACCTCGATCGGGCCGCCGGCCCCGTGGCGCAGCGCGTTCGTCAGCGCCTCCTGGAGTATCCGGTACGCCGCCCGGGAGAGCGTCCCCTGCACCTGCGCCAGAGCGCCCGACAGCTCCGCTTCCACCACCGCCCCCGCGTGCCGCAGGCGGTCCAGCAGCTCGGGGAGGTCGGCCAGGGTCCGGGTCGGGGCCGTCCCCGACTGTTCCTCGCGCAGCACTCCGAGCACGTAGTCCAGGTCCTCCAGCGCGGCCCGCGTCGACTCCTCGATGCTGCGCATGGCGGCCCGCGCCGCCGCCGGGTCGGCGGAGAGCATCTCGCCCGCCACCGCCGCCTGGATGGTGGCCGCCGTCAGCGTGTGCCCGATCGAATCGTGCAACTCGTGGGCGATCCGGTTGCGTTCGGCCAGCAGCAGTTCCCGCTCGGCAGCCAGTGCGAGCCGTTCGGCTGCCGACGGTCCCAACAGCCGTGGCGCCGACCACCGCAGGGTCTTCGTCACCAGTACGCAGACGGCCGCCGCCAGCAGGATGCACACGGCCGCCACCGCCCAGCTGCTCCACCCGCCCGATACCCGGACCGACGTGCCGAACAGACTCGCCCGCGCCTCGCCTCCGAGCCAGTTCCCCGGCAGGACGAGGCCCATGACGAACAGCACCCCGCTCGCCAGCGCCCCCGCCCACCCGACGGCCACGTGCAGCACCAGCCAGAGCGGGGTCCGCCAGCGGTCGAGGCCGGGGGAACCCGGGGCCTGGCGACCGGCCACCGGATCCGGCAGCGGCACCCGCAGCAGCCGGCGTGCGGACACGACCAGCGCCCGCCGTACGGGGCGCGCCAGTCCGGCCACGCCGACCAGGACCGCCCAGACGAGCAGGACCAGGACGAGCTGCACGCTTTCGGGAGCGGATCGCCACGACAGCGCCGGCAACAGGGCGAAAGGCAGCAGCGGAAGGCTGGCCAGCGCGCCGCAATAGGCGAACAGCACACCTGAATACGTGGAGCCGCGCAACAGCGGCCGAATTCCCCTGATCATGATCGCCAGTATCGCCGGGCAGCCCACCGGCAGCCTCCCCCGATCGGGGGAGCGGTTTCTCCCGCCTTCCCGCGATGCGGTCACAGGGCCCTGGAAACCAGGATCGTGCCCAGACCCCAACGATTCCCCAGGAGTTGACTCATGCGAGCTCAGACCCGGCAGGGCCTTCCTTCCCCGACCCGGCAGCATCACGGCGGGAGGCGGCGACGGGCCGTGTCGGCCGCGGTCGCGGTGGCCATCGGCGTCATGACACTGGGCGCCCTCGCGCCGCCCTCCGTCTCCGCCGCCGCCGGCGCGGACGCCGTCCAGCGAGCCCTGAACGGGCTGGTGCGCGACGACGGGATGCCCGCCGCGCTGGCGAGCGTCCAGGACCGTGACGGCCGCACCCGCACCTACACCGCAGGAGTCGGAGATCTGACCACCGGCTCGAAGGTGCCCAGGGACGGCCAGGTGCGGATCGGCAGCAACACCAAGACGTTCACGGCGGTCGTGGTCCTGCAGCTGGTCGGCGAAGGGAAGATCGGCCTCGACGCCACCGTCGACACCTACCTGCCCGGTCTCGTCCGCGGCGAGGGAATCGACGGGCGCCACATCACCGTCCGACAGCTCCTCCAGCACACCAGCGGACTCCCCGACTACGGCGTCCACATCGACGACGACGAGATGAGGAACCGGTACGTCGAACCCCGCGAGCTGCTCGACATCGCCCTCCGGCACAAGGCCGACGCGGAGCCGGGGAAAACGTGGGGATACAGCAACACCAACTACGTCCTGGCCGGCCTGATCGTGCAGAAGGTCACCGGCCGCCCCCTGGCCGAGGAGATGGACCGGCGCATCATCAAGCGCATCGGGCTGCGCCACACCTACTTCCCCGCCCCCGGAGAGATGACCATCCGAGAGCCGCACCCCCAGGGCTACCACCGCAACCCGGCGGACGGACCGCTGCGCGACTTCACGGAGATGGACCCCTCCTGGGCCTGGGCGGCAGGCCAGTTGATCTCCACCAACTCCGACCTCAACCGCTTCTTCACCGAACTCCTCGCCGGCCGCCTCCTCCCGGCGGCCCAGCTCGCCCAGATGCGCACGACGGTCCCCGCCGGTACCTCCGGCCTCCGCTACGGGCTGGGGCTCACGAGCAGGCCGCTGTCGTGCGGAGGCGTCTACTGGGGCCACGGCGGCGACATCGCGGGGTACGAGACCCGGGGCGGTGTCACCGACGACGGTCGCGCAGCCAACGTCACGGTCACGACCATCCCAACGGACGATTCGGCCGCGGAGCACGTGAAGGACGCCGTGGACAAGGCCCTGTGCGGATGAGCCGGGCACCCGGCAAGCCGGCAGTCGGCAAGCCGGCAGTCGGCAAGCCGGCACCCGGCAAGCCCGCAGTCGGCAACCAGAGCAACAATCCAATGATTCCTCAGGAGTTGACTCATGCGTGAACAGACCCGCCAGGGCGACATACGGCGTCGTGCCCTGCGCGCCGCAGCCGGGGTGGCCATCGGCGTCATGACACTGGGCGTCCTCGCCCCGCCCGCCGCCTCCGCCTCCCCCAGGCCGGACACCGTCCAGCAGAGCCTGAACGCGCTGGTGCGCGACGACGGGATGCCCGCCGCGCTGGCAAGCATCAAGGACCGCGACGGCCGCACCCGGACCTACACCGCGGGGCTCGGCAACCTGGCCACCGGCGCACCGGTGCCCGTCGACGGGCAGGTGCGGATCGGCAGCAACACCAAGACCTTCGTCGCGGTCGTCGTCCTCCAGCTCGTCGCCGAGCGGAGGATGGATCTGGACGCCACCGTGGACACCTACCTGCCCGGGCTCGTCCGCGGGGAGGGGATCGACGGACAGCGCATCACCGTCCGCCAGCTCCTCCAGCAGACCAGCGGACTCCCCAACTACAGCAACTACCTCGGGGACGACGTCAGGTACTACACCCCCCGCGAACTGCTCGACACAGCCCTCCGGCACCCGGCCGACTTCGCCCCCGGGAAGAGTTGGAAGTACAGCAACACCAACTACGTGCTCGCCGGCCTGATCGTCCAGAAGGTCACCGGCCGGCCCCTGGCCGAACAGATCGACCAGCGCATCATCAAGCCCATCGGGCTGCGCCACACGTATTTCCCCGCCCCTGGTGACGCGAGCATCCGGGAGCCCCACCCCCACGGCTACTACCGGGAATCGGCGGACGCGCCGCTGCGCGACATCACGGAGATCGACCCCTCCTGGGGCTGGGCGGCAGGCCAGATGGTCTCCACCAACTCCGACGTCAACCGCTTCTTCACCGCGCTCCTCGCGGGCCGCCTCCTCCCGGCGGCCCAACTCACCCAGATGCGGACCACCGTCCCCGCCGAAGCGACCTTCGGCCCCGGCTCCCGCTACGGACTCGGACTGGTCAGCAGGCCGCTGCCGTGCGGCGGCCTCTCCTGGGGCCACGGCGGCAGCTTCCCGGGGTACGAGACCCGGGGCGGCGCCACCGATGACGGCCGAGCCGCCAGTATCGCGGTCACCATGCAGCTGACCGACGAGGCGGGCCGCAGGAACCTCGAACGCGCAGTGGACACCGCCCTGTGCCGCTGAACCCCGCCGAGGGCATTCCGTGAAAACGACCGACGGGCCCGACATGACGCCGGGCCCGTCGGCCTGGTTCATCTTCGCCTCGATGATGCGCGGCTCGTGGGAAGCGGTTCTCGTGCGTGTCCGGAGTGCACCTGCGACGGCGTCGAGGCGCACCTTCCCGCTGTGGGCGAGGAGGGAATCACCGACCGCCGTGGGGCGAGAGGCAGGGAGCGGCAGCGCTTCCCCGCGTACTGCGAGGATGTAGTGCGTGCCAAGACGCGCGCCGAATGGGCGGCTGGGCTCCGACAAGGCGGCTTAGAACCCCAGTACCGGCCACTCCGTGCGCTGAGGGAGACCAGCAAGATCGCCCGAGCCAGGAACCGCTGCGTGTGGTACGCCGTTGCCGTGCTGCTGCCGGCGATCACCGTGGCCTCTGTACCTCTGGTGGCGAGGAAGGGTTCGGGGGTGGCGACAATTGAACTGCGGGCGCTGTCCGTCGCCGAGCATCATCTGAATGGACGTGTACCTGCGTCTTGTCGACTCGGCGTGGAAATGCGCGTCGGGACTGAACTACCCCACTCCGCAGTCGTTGGGGTTACCCAGACGGCACCCTGGCCAAGGCTGCACGCACTGTGTCGGGCAGATCCCCGACGTTGACGCCGAGGTCGCGAAGGTGCCGGGCGGTCTCCGCGACCGGCAGTTCGACGCGGCGAGCGATTCGGGCGAGTTGGGCGAGGGGCATCGTTGGATTCATCGGTTTCGGCATGGGCCTCTCGTCGACCGTCAACAGACGTAGTGCGTCGCGATGGGTGAGGTCCTGTGGGAGATCGTCGTGGGATACCCGCAGGCCGTAGGAGCGCAGCCGGGATGCCAGGTCTCGTGGGCGTCGGCCCAGGTCTCGTGCCGCCAGAACCAGGAGGAAGAACGGGATCTCGTCGTCCGGGCTGAGCCAAAACCACCAGGGGCCGTATCGCTCGTCCATGTCATCCGTGTCGTTTCGGAACAGATCGTCATAGCGGAACAAATCGTGGTCGAGTTGGGTCGCGCGCTGCGGCAGGCGCATGCCCGTCTTCACCCGATAGGCGGCCAGTTGGCTGGTCAGCGCGCGCAGACTGAGCCCCAGGTTCTGGGCCACTTCCATGAGCTGGTGGAAGCTCGGCGCATGGTCCGTCCGGAAGGGCGACCAGTCAACCTCCCATGCGCCGGCGAGTAGATCAAAGTCGGCGGGTGATTCCGGGCAGGCCGCCCGGGGCGGAAGCGTGAACCCGACACGGGCGTACTCGGCCCGGACATCGTCTGCGGAGATTCCCAACCAACTTTGAGCGGCGACCAGTTGCCAGGGTGGCAGTGGCCCGATGGCGCTGACCCACGGCCACTGCCCCTCGTGGTCACGGCTGAGCCAGTTGACGTATGCCTGGTCCACCTGCTCCGGGAAGGTGAACGGCTCTATTTGCAAGCCGTATCGCTCGAGTCGATGCTGCACCTCTCCCGGGCTCAGTCCCGTACGCAGAGCAGCCTGGGCCACGTGACCGGGTGGTACGGGCCCGTGGTGCCAAATTCCGTTGTGTTCGGCGATCTCGCCATTTCTGTGGAGCAGTTGGAGGTCCACCTCATCAGGTGTGTCCTCCCGTAGCTGTTCAGGCACGATCGAGATGCCATAGGACCGCAGCCGGCGTGCGGCCTGAGCCGTGGTCACACCGAGCTTCGCACCGATCTTCAGAAGGTCGCCGATATTCGCGTACGAGCGGCGGCGTTCGAACGGCGTATTGAGCCAGGTCATATCCGAAGTATCCCATTCGCCCGAGTCGTCGGAGTCGGGGACAATCAGGTCGGCGACCCCGAACAGCCGTCTGCGCTTCGCCGGGCCAGCAGGGTGACAGCCGAGCCTCCGAGCGACGTCGAACGCATCGGACGGCCTGGTCAACCCGAACACATTTCGATTTCTCCCGGTGAGCAACTCCAGATCCGACGGCAGTGCCGTGGCCACCTTTCGCGGTTCGTCCAGCTCAGGTACGAGCTCTGCCAGCTCACGTGCCAGATCGGTGTCGCTGTGAGCGAGTACTCGCCAGAGCAGAATGTGGTCTGGGATTGTGAGAAACGACGAGTTGGTTTGCCGTTCTGAGCGGCGATCCGATGTCAGGAGATTGTTGAGCAGCATCCGGTCGAGAGGGAAGCACCCGACCGCCGCAGGAACCGTCTGCCGGCCGCGGACACCGAACCCGAACTGACTCCCCGCTTCGAGCGCCGCCTCCGCCACCAGGTCCGCGGTTCGTGGGCTCTGTCCGGCGACCTCTTGCATCCACTCCAGCGTGAGGAATTTCGCTCCGCTCGTCACCAGGGCGGGCGCCGCCGCTTTCAGTAGATCCTCGACGCGGGACGATATATCGGTCAGGACTGTGAGACGGTCGGTGCTGAGCTGCTGCGGGGCGTGGTCCCCGCTCAGGTTCACCACGACGCCCCGGAGACCCGACAGTACCCCGACCTGCTGCCGTGGCTCGATCCGGAGACCATCCACCAGCAGCATGCCTCCCTGGTTACACCAGATCACCTGCACGCCTGGGGGACTGTCCTGCCATTCCACCAGATCACTGCTGTGACGGGCGGACGAGGGCTGGAAGACGGCCGGGTCCCATACTTTTCGGCGCGCTCCGTGTTCGACGGTCGTACGGAACTCGGCGATCTTCAGCACTTCGGCCAGGGTGTCCACGCTCGACCAAGAACGCCGCCACTCCCGAAGGTAGAGCCGCACCTGAGTGCCGGGCGCTACGCTCCGTTCCGACTTCTCGACGATCCGGAACAGGTGGTTGGGCCCTAGGATGTGCGCCTCTACCAGAGGGCCGGGCACACCGTCCAGGCCCATCCGGCAGGACGTCACCCGGATCTCGTCCGCGAGCATGAAGTAGGAGAGGACCCCGATCCCGAACCGGCTGTTGGGGTGGAGCCGCACCGGAGGCTCCACCCGCTGCCACTCGGTCTGCTCCAGCAGGAAGTCGGGCTGATCGGCGAAACGGGCACCCGCGGATGAGAACACCCCGCGTAGCTCCGCCTCGCCCATGCCGATCCCGTCGTCCACGCACTCCAGGTACTCGCGGCCGTCCTCGTCTACACCCTGGACGAAGTTGATCTGGCCCTTGTACGGATGGAAGGGGCGTCCGGACCGTTCCAGGAACTGTGTCCTGGCGCGCCGGTAACGGCATGCGTCGAGGGCGTTCTGATAGAGCTCCCGCATAGCCAGGCCGCGGTCCTTGTAGAGCTGGGTGCCGGTGAGCAGGCCGCGCACCCGGCGGTCGTCCAACCGGAACCGCGCCCCGCTGATGAATGTCCCCTCTGCCGGGACCACGCCTTCCGGGGAGATGCGAGTGGGCAGCGGCGGCATGGGTTGGGTGATCCGGTCGGGTACGGTGCGCGCTACTGCGAGAAGCAACCCATCGAGCCGCTCGGTGTGCTCGCGCAGTGCTTCCACCACGGCCTCATGCTCACAGACGGCCTTGAGTACAGGCAGGTCCGGTGATCCGCCCCACGCCATCCCGGCCAGGGTCCGCCGAACTCCGTCCAGCTGTACGGCATTCGGAACACCTGTGTGCTCGACCACGGTCTCCGGCAGTACCGCGAGTTCGATCGCCGCGCCGTACGCGACGGATAGCAGCAGACTTGCCCGGCGCTCCCGGATCCGCTGCCGACCCGGCCCGGGAAGTAGTTCGTCCGCCTCCAGTTGGCCGAGATGCCCAGAATTGCAAATGTCGGATCCGAGCCGCAGGCCGGCGAGGATCCTTGCCAGCCGCCGTGTGCTCAGTGCCTCGGTCAGCGGGCCGCTCTCCACGGCCAGCTCGGCCGCCAGGCCGACGAGCCGTTCCTTCCCACTCTCCTCTCGCGCGAGCCAACGGCGGTATAGCCACCAACCAATCACCGGCGCGGCTTCGGGACGCAGTTCGGCCCGGTTCACCAGCAGGTCGTGGCCGACCAGGAAGGACTGGTAGTCGGCACGCCATCCCGCTGCTTTCGGCCGAGGTCGCAAGTCGGACGGGTCGACCTCCAGGCGAGAGGTCAGGAGTAGCAGTTGGTGAGTCTGGTAGATGTAGGGCCACAGAACGAGCATCCCGGCCTCGGCCGGGTACAAGTCGAGCGCGCTGTCAGGCTCCCCGAGCAGCCACTCCACCCGGTCCGCGAACCGTGAGGCGAAGCCGGGGTCGGCCCAGATGTCTCCGGCGATCCGCTGCTCGGCGTCGTCCCGGATGGCGGCCAGTCGCCCTGCCAGCCGTGCTGCGTGCTGCAAGTGGGCATCGACCTCGCGCGGGGCTGTGTGCGCCCAGATGCCCGATTCCAGCACAGCCCGGACCCACGGATCTCTCGGCGAGTCGAGCTCAGTGGGGGCCTGCACTGTCACCGAGGCGGCCTGGATGACCGTCCCCTCGTAGGTTCCCCCGCTGATGGTGTTCGTGACACTGTGTCGATTCACCCGCACCCTCCCGTTCACCGCACAGGAACATCCTAGGAGACCAGTACGTCGCACTCGGGGTGCGTCCGAGATCACCCCGTGGCCGGTCGGGGTTCCGGCAGCGGGTAACCATGGCCGCACAAGGCAACCCCAGTCCGCGCCCGTTCCGTTCGGATCTCGTGGGAAGACGTGACCCGGGATCGATGCCCAGGCAGCCGGACGGCGTGAAACTGCTCGACGAGCGACACATGAGCTGAAGGACACCATCGGTCGCATGCGCACATTACGGCGTTCGCGACGGGATCCACTTTGCCATGGTGCTGTCTCTCTCTCGTTCTCTGAGCGGTGGTCCCGGCACGACAGATGAGAGCCTCTGACGGTCCGACGGTGGATCAGGATTGAGGCGAAGCGGACCCGATGTTGAGCGTGCCCGCTTGAATCACTGGGCCTAGCTGGACACCACCGGTGATCGAGTTCTGGACATTTGTAACCAGTCGTTCGTCCGGGGTGGGTGTCAAATCATTCAGTGCGGCTTGCAGTTGTGTGGCAGCAGAGAGATCGGTTTGCAGGATGCGCCTCAGCTGCGTTCGCCACACTGCCGCAACGTCCTCGACGACCCCGCGCGAGAAACGTGACGATGCGGTCACGTGCTTGCGTCCATGAGTCAGTCGCCGTCTGCTGAACGGACACCGTTGCCCCCGAACCGGCGAGTGCCGTCAATTCCGTTTCGATCAAGCCCTCTTCGCCATGGCTGAGGCAGCCACCGCACCTCTGAAGTTCCTTGCCGATGGCCCACATGCGGCGCGAAGGGGCTGTCCTGCATCTCGGGAACGAACATGCATCAAGAAGCTGTAAAAGGGTCTTGCTGAATGGCCCTGTCGTGGTGTGGGTTGTCTGACGACTCGGCGGCCGACGTGGAACGTGGATGACCGCTTGTGAATCCGGATCGAAGCTGTTGCGGCCATCCCGGTCGGAGTAGTCGCCTGGTGTGAAGCCGGTTGCGGACCGGCGGCGTCAGTGCAGCAATCTGTACGCTGTGCCAGGATGTCATCTGTCGACTCTTGCCGCGAGAACTCTCAACGTGGACTTCGATGTAGTACGTCGTGCGTGCGGTGGAGGGATGTCCTCTCGGGACTTCGAAGCGGCGACTCTGTAAACCGTCGCTGCTTCGAAATCGGCAGTGGGTGTGTCTCGAAGTTCATGCCGTAGATCGTTCCCACCAACGTGGGTGCAAACAAGATGGCCGCCCACGAGGAGATCTTCTTGAAGTCCTCACCCTCACACCGCTGACCTGCGGAAATCGACTGTGCAGGCAGCCCGACCTGCAACGATCCGCCTTTCCGACCCTTTCACCATGCTGCCTGTTGATGCGGCCGATCCTCCCTAGCCGCTCCCCAACAGGGCTTCATTCTCCCCAGATTCTCCCCAGCGAAGGCTGCTCTGAAGGAGGATCGCCGCTGGTCGTGACCGTGATCCGTGTGCCATGACAGGCTACGCGGCGTGGTGGCAGCGAGCAGGAACAGGTGGCCGCTGTTTGCATGGCGCTGTTCGCGGCTGGGTGCGGCTGCTCGTTCACATTGAAAACAACCCTCCTGGATCCCCCCGCGACCACGGATCGTTCGGGGGAGAAGGGGCCGAGCAGCATAAAGGCACGGTTCGGGGTGACCATGCGCTCGTACCAGCGCTCAGGCAGTTTCTCGCGGACGTCGGCCTCACCGAGAGCAGGGCGTCCTGATGCCCGGAGCCACCGCTGCCTCCGTGCGGTGCACGACCATCCCGTCGTCATTCCAACCGCCGCGACCGGCAACCTCAAGCCGAACACCCTACTCAAGCCGGCGGCCTCGAACTGGACGGCCTGCTCGACAAAGAGATCGGTGGACTTGCCTCCGACGACCACCACCAGCCGGCGCTCGTTGCTGTCGTGCAGAAGCGGGCCGAGGCCAAACACGCCACGGTCGTCACCCGCTCGAACACCGTGATCATCGGCGACTCCCTCAAGGACCTCAGAACGGGCATCGAAGGCGGTGCCTCTGCCTTTGGCGTCGCATCGGGAAAAGCAACGGCTGCTGCACTGACGCAAGCCAGTTCCGACCTCAGCAGGTCACCCTGGAGGAGGTCGACTTCTCGGCCTCCTCAAACCTGCAGGTGACCCAGATGGGTGGGTACTGGGCGCGGCGACGCAGGCTTCATGGCCACGCCCCGCCCAGTGCACGTTCTCACGCACTACGGATCGACGTTGGATGCCGCGTGGACCTCTGACCAGAGGAGTCACTTGCCGATTGGGCGCAGCTGAGTTCCGTTCCCGGTGGTGACCGGATTCGCGGGTGCGGATTACCAATCAGATCGGTTGCGTGGTACGACTGTTCGATTGTGTGACCGGTTCTGATGGGGGATGACATCGCGTGGCTGTTACGGTGCCTGACTGGGCGGACACGCTGCTGGACTTGATCGGTGTGGCCTGGCCGAATGTGGACGAGGACGCCTACCGGGCGATGGCCGACTCGCTCCGTGACTTCGCCGAAGACCTGCTGGACGACGGGCAGCTCGCCAACAACCACGTCGAGCGCTTGCTCTCGGCCAGCAAGGGCGAGTCGATCGAGGCTCTGAACCGGCACTGGAACACGGTCAAGGGCAAGCACTTCAGGGACATCGCGGACGCGGCCCGCACCATCGCCGGCGCGATGGACATGGCAGCCGACGCGGTCGAGGCCATGAAGTACGCGGCTCTGGTCCAGCTCGGCTACCTCGCCGCCGAGGCCGGCATTGCGCTTTCCCTGATCCCCGTCACCGCGGGTCTGTCCGCCCTCTTCGGCGCGGCCGCGATGCGCGCGACCCAGGAGGTCGTCAAGCGCCTCATCAAGGAGTGCGTCGAGGAAGCCGTCGGCTACATCGTCTCCGCGATGACCGAGCCGGCCGTCGCCGCCCTGGAGGGCATGGCCGCCGACCTCGTTGTCCAGCTCGGCTCGATGGCCCTCGGCTTCCAGGACGGCGTCGACCTCGGTCAGGCCAAGCAGGCGGGCAAGAACGGGTTCAACGACGGCGTCCAGTCCAGCCAGGAAGCCCTCCACCTCGCCTCGGCAGGGAGTTCCGCTGCCGACAGCAAGGGCACTGGTCTGGTCGACCTCCACATTGAGCACACCGAGCACGCCCGCGCTGGCACCCACCTCAACAGCGTCAGCAGCAACATTCACGGCAAGACGACAACACACTTGACGAAGGCCAAATCCCACCACGGCCGCACTCGCGGCCGCGACTCGATAGCCCAGGCGATCGATCCCGTCGCCGACAAGGCCATGACAGCCCTCGTCAAGGCGACCAAGGCGATGGGCGACCACGTCGGCACGACCCTCCCCAAGGCCGTCAAACAGATATCCACCGACCACAAGAAGAACGATGACGCCATCCACGACAGTTTCAACCGGCTGAAAAAGAATGGTTCCGGCGGAGGCGACAGGAGTCCCGGCAATGGCCGCCCCGTCGATTACCAAAAATCTGAGGACTCCTCCCGAACCAAGCCGAACTCGCTGCGCGACGCGAAGGACGACCCCCGGCGCAACGCGGTCTCCCTGACCAAGAAGACGTGCAAGAACGACCCGGTCGATGTCGCTACTGGCGAGATGACCCTGCCGCACACCGATCTGGCGCTCCCCGGTGCTCTGCCGCTGGTCCTGCGCCGTACCCATCTGTCCGACTACCGCTTCGGCCAGTGGTTCGGACGGAGCTGGGCCTCCACCCTTGACGAACGCATAGAAACCGATCCGGTCGGAGCCGGCGCCATCTGGGCCCGCGAGGACGGCTCCCTGCTCGTCTATCCCCGCCTTCCGCGGCCCGGCGGCGATTTGGTCCTCCCCCTGGAGGGTGAACGGCTGCCTCTCACCCACGACGGGGAGGCCGACGGTGAGACGACCTACACAGTTACCGACTCCCACACTGGTCTACGGAAGTCGTTCACCGGCAGTCCTTACCATGCGTCCATCGCCTACTGGCTGACGGAGGTTGAAGACGGTCATGGCAACACGATCACCATCTCCCGCGGTCCCGACGGGGCACCCACGACGGTCTCGCACAGCGGCGGCTACACGGCCGAGGTGACCACAGAGGACCACCGAGTGTGCTCCTTGCGTCTGAGGACGCCTGAGGGGCCCGTCGAGGTACGCCAGTACGGTTTCGACGAACGGGGCAACCTCGATGCCGTCTTCAACGACTCCGGTTTGCCTCTGCGTCTCACGTACGACAAGGGGGACCGGATCACCTCCTGGACCGACCGCAACAGTTCCACGTTCCGGTATGAGTACGACGGGGAGGGCCGGGTCGTCCGGACCGTCGGGCCGCAGGGCTTCATGTCCTCGACGTTCGCCTATGGCGAGGTGCACCCCGAGACGGGCCACCGCATCACCCGGTACACCGATTCCACCGGCAGCACGACGGTGTTCTACATCAACGACCGTCTCCAGGTCGTCGCGGAGACCGACCCGCTCGGCCACACCACGCACTACGAGTTCGACGCATTCGACCGGATGGTAGCCGTCACCGACGCTCTCGGGCATGCCACCCGACTGGAGCGCAACGAGGCCGGCGACATCGTCTCCATGACCGCCCCGGACTCGGTGCGCACCACCCTGCCTACGACTCGGCACGCCGCCCCACAGAGGTGGTCGAGCGGGGCGGCATCCGGTACCAGTACGCGTACGGCGAGGATGGCAGCGTCAGCGCTGTAGGGCCCACCGGCGCCTGCACGGAACGCTCTTTCAACGCCGTTGGTGCGATGGCCCGGTACACGTCGCCGACTGGCCTGGTTACTCAGGTCGTCAACGATCGTGCCGGACTGCCCGTGGAGATAACGGCTCCGGACGGATCGACAGCCTTCTGCGCCCGGGACGCCTTCGGACGCATCGTGAGTGTGACCGACGCCCTTGGCGGAACCCTCACTCAGGCATGGACCACCGAAGGGCACCTGTCCTGGCGTGTGCTGCCCGACGGCAGCAGGGAGGAGTGGCAGTGGGACGGCGAAGGGAACCTGCTCGCACACACCGACCGGATGGGTCGCACGCGTAGCTACACGGTCACCCACTTCGACCGCACCACCGGAACCACCGGCGGGGACGGAAGTAGCCACCAGTACGTCCGCGACACCGAGCTGCGGCTGACGCAGGTCACCAATCCGACGGGCCAGCACTGGACATACACCTACGACGCAGCCGGGCGCCTCGTCGCGGAGACGGACTTCGACGGCCGCACACTGACGTACGAGCATGATGCCGTCGGCCGCCTGATCCGGCGAACCAACGCGGTCGGCCAGAGCCTCAGCTTCGAGCGTGACGCGCTCGGCCGGGTGGTACGCCTGCTCCACGACGACGGCGCCGCCTCCGTCTTCTCCTTCGGCCCGCAGGGCCATGCATGCCGGGCGTCCAACGCCCAGGCGGACATCGTGTGGGAGCACGACGCCGCCGGGCGACTGCTGGCCGAAACCGTCAACGGACGGACCATGGCCTTCGAGTACGACGCCGAGGGAAGGCGTACCTACCGTCGCACGCCCTCCGGCGCCGTGAGCCGGCTCGCGTTCGACGAGAGCGGCCTGGCCTCGTACACCACGGGTGAGCACGTCTTTCAGTTCGACCGCGATCCGATGGGGCGTGAGAAGACCCGTACCGTCGACGGGTCCCTCACCCTGCACCAGGAATGGGACGCGGTAGGGCGTATCAGCCACCAGTCCCTGAGCGCGCTGGGCGCCGAACTTCTGGAACGCACTTTCACCTACCAGGCCGACGGTTCCCCGATCGTCATCGACGACAGCCTCCTCGGTCACCGCGGCTACACCCTCGATTCCGCGTCACGCATCACAGCGGTCCAGGCCCGGGGATGGAGTGAGCAGTACGCGTACAGCACCGCCGGAGACCAGACGCACGCCCGGCTCCCCAGCGGGACACCCGGCCAGGACGACACGGGCAGCCGCGCCTACACCGGCACCCGCCTCACCCGCTCCGGACGCACCCGATACACGTACGACGGCCAGGGTCGGCTTGCCGAGCGCAGGACCACCACCCTGAGCGGCAAGGTCCTCACCACAACGTTCACCTGGAACGCTGAGGACCGGCTCACTCACGTCACTTCGCCGGAAGGAGCCATCTGGCGCTACGCGTACGACGCGATGGGCCGACGGATCGCCAAGGAACGCCTCACGAACGACGGCACTGTCGCCGAGAGGTGCACCTATGCCTGGGACGGCGCGCAGATCGCGGAGCTGGACGACGGCTTCACCACCATGGTGTGGGACTACACCGGCCTGTTCCCTCTGGCTCAGCGGGAGATCAAGAAGGACAGTGACCAGCAGGAAATCGACCGCCGGTTCTTCGCGATCGTCGCTGACCTGTCGGGCACCCCCGCCGCCCTGGTCACCCTCGACGGTTCGATCGCCTGGCGTGCGCGCAGTACCGTGTGGGGCGCCACCCAGTGGAACCGTGACGCCAGTGCCTACACACCTCTTCGCTATCCCGGCCAGATCTTCGACCCGGAAACAGGGCTCCACTACAACTTCAACCGGTTCTACGATCCGACCACAGGCCGGTACATCAGCCCCGACCCGCTTGGTCTCGCACCGTCACCCAACCACTACGGCTACGTCCCCAACCCTTTCACTCTGTGGGACCCCCTGGGTCTGGCCGGCTGCGAGGCAGATCCGACGTGGGGCGGGCGAGTCGTCTTCGTCCGTGACGAACACGGTCGCGTCTACGAAATGCACGCCACGGTCACGCGGGACATGCTCGACGAGGGTACCCACGCGCGGAACTCTCTTCGGCCGCCCGGCTTCGTCCACGGCACCGACCACAATCAGGGCCGCGGCCACATGCTCGCGCGGATGCTGGGAGGCTCCGGCGACATTCTGGACAATCTCTTCACGATCACCCAGGACCCCACCAACTCCCCCGACATGCGGGATGACGAACAGAGGGTCTACAACGCGGTCCTCGGGGACTCGGCCAACAACGTCCCCGGGCAGACTGTCCAGTACAGCGTCTACCTTGACTACCCCGACAACAGAGCAGACTCCGTACCGAAGTGGATCCAGCTGGAGGCCAACGGCAAGGATGGCTTCCACATGGGAACGAGTCGGCTCAATCCCGACCACGCCGCCCAGGTGATCCGCCGCAGGCAAGGAATCGAATGACCGACCTCACTGTTTTGACCCGACTCTGCCCGCCGCCGGCCGCACCGCAGCTCCCGATCGACTGGAGCACCGTGGAAGCAGAGCTCGGCGTGCGCCTCCCCGAGGACTACAAACAGCTCGCGGCTATCTACGGGCCAGGGCTCTACAGCGACTACATCAACATCTACCACCCACGGGCGAACACCCCCTGGGTCAACCTCACCGGACCCATGCCCTCACGAATCCGCGGGCATCTCCAGCGTGACTACGACCAGGGCACCCACCCCGTCCCTTACGACCCTCAGCACCTGTTCGCTGTCGGGGTCACCTCCAATGGCGAGCATCTGTTCTGGATCGCTGATCCCCAAGACGCCCCCGACAGCTGGCGCATCGCTGTCAACGAAGCGCGAGGTCCCCTCTGGTACACCTACGACGGCACCCTCACCGCCTTTCTCGCATCGGTCCTGAGCGGAGAAACATCCGTCCCGCAGTTCCCGAAGGACCTCCTCGACCCTCCCATCACCTTCGCCCCCTCCACGGCGCCCGCCAGCGACTACTCCGAGCCTCCGGCCAGACCCGCGGTCAGTACCGACAGCATCCGAGAATGGGCACGCGCGAACGGCTACCAAGTACGCCCCCACGGCCGTATCCCCGCTGATGTCCTGGATGCCTGGGAGCGCGCCAACCCGGTCTGATCGGGTCGTATATGGGCGTCCAACCGCAACTGAGGATCACCGACGGGTAGGGGAGCGTGCGGCAAAGCCGGCCGGGCCACGGGAGTCGTCAAGCACGCCGTACTGCCAGGCCAGCGTGACGAGGTGGGGATTGTTCGAGGCGTTCCACTGCTTCCTCAGGGCCCGCAGCCTCTTGCCCACGGCGTTGGCGGAGTAGTGGCACCGGCGGCCGGTCTTCGCCAGCTCGGCGCTCAGGGCCGGCCTCCAGAGGATCTCCCGTTCGACTTCGTCCGCAACCAGCGCCGGTGTGATCAGTTCGGGGCGGGGCGGCTGGCCGGTGACGTACGTGGTGTGGACGAGCGTGGTTCGGGTCGTTACTCCGGTCTTCGCGTTCCTGTCGGAGATCTGGACGTCGACGGTTGCCTTGGAGAGCGCCAGTTCGGCGGAAACCTGGGCGCTGGACATCTCCAGGGCGACCTTTTCCACGATGCGCAGCTGGAAGGGGGTGAAAAGTTGGGTTGAGCCGTCTACAGCCAGTCGCGCTTCTTGAAGATGACGTACAGGCTGACGCAGACGACCGCCATCAGGAGGATTGCGAAGGGGTAGCCCGCCGCCCACTTCAGCTCCGGCATGGTCTCGAAGTTCATGCCGTAGATGGTGCCGACCAGGGTGGGGGCGAAGAGGATGGCGGCCCAGCTGGAGATTTTTTTGATCTCCTCGTTCTGTTCGAAGCCGGCTTCGGCCAGGGCTCGCATTTCGGCGTTCTGTTGTTGGGAAACCAGGGTGGCGTTGACCGTCAGGATTTCGGTCAGGGCCTGGCGGAAGCCGTCCACGCGTTCGCTGGTGTGGGTGACGTGGTCGGCCACGTCGCGGAGGTAGCGCTGGAGTTCCTCGTCCGTGCCGTACTTCGCGAAGCCCGCCATCAGGGCGTGGAGCATGCCGACCAGGGGGCGGGTGGCGCGTTGGAACTCGACCATCTCGCGGGAGAGTTCGTAGATGCGGCGGGAGACCTCCGGGTCGCCGCGGAAGACCTCCGTCTCGATCTCGTCCATGTCGTTCTGGACGCCCGCGACGACCGGGGCGTAGCCGTCGACCACCGCGTCGAGGATCGCGTACAGGGCGGCCTCGGGGCCGAGGGACAGGAGCTCCGGGGTCTGCTCCATGCGGCGGCGGACCGCGGAGAGGTCGGGGGCGGCGCCGTGGCGGACCGTGATCAGGAAGTCCGGGCCGACGAAGACGTGCAGTTCGCCGAACTCGACCTCCTCCGGGGCGTCGAGGTAGCGCGCCGCGCGCAGGACGACGAAGAGGGTGTCGCCGTAGCGCTCCAGCTTGGGGCGCTGGTGGGCCTCCAGGGCGTCCTCGACGGCGAGCTCGTGGAGGTTGAACTCGGCGGCGAGGGAGTGGAGCTCCGGCTCGGTGGGGCGGTGCAGGCCGATCCAGGCCATGCCGTCGGGCTCGTCGCGCAGTCGGCGGAAGGTCTCCGCGAGGGTCGCGGGGGAGGCGATGCGCCGGCCGTCGCGGTAGACGGCGGAGTCGATCACGCTGCGGTGGTCCGGGGGAGTCGCCGGCGCCGGTGCGGTCTTCGGACCGGCCGGCGGGTCGGCGGGGGGCGTGGCCGGCGGGGGTGTGGGGCGGCGCCATCCGGCACGCTTCCCGGACGGCGGGGGGCGGCGGTGGCGGTGGTCCGGGCGCTCCGGCATCGCAGGTCAGCTCCCCAGTCGGCGTCTTTCCTTCGGCGAGAGGAAGGATATCGGAAGGGTATTGATCGTCCTGGGTCGTTCTGGGTCGTTCTGGGTTGTTCCGGGGTGTTCCGGATCGCTCTGACCCCTCTCATTGCGGACAGTCATCGTCCGCAAGTACGGGTAGCTTGCCGGTATGGGCTCCGTACTCGACACCCGCTCACTGAACCGTGCCACGCTCGCGCGCCAGCTGCTCCTGAGCCGCGCCCCGCTGTCCGCCGAGGACGCCGTCGCGCACCTGCTCGGACTCCAGGCGCAGAACGTGAAGCCGCCGTACTTCCAGCTGCACGCCCGGCTCGCCGGATTCCGGCCCGCCGCGCTCGCCGAGCTGATGGAGTCCCGGAAGGTGGTCCGGATGGTCACCATGCGGTCCACCATCCACACCCACACCGCGCACGACGCCCTGACCCTGCGCCCGCTGGTCCAGGCCGCCCGCGACCGGGAGGTCAACGCCTTCCGCAAAGGGCTCGTCGGGGTGGACCTGGAACGGCTCGGCGAGCTCGCCCGGGCCTTCGTCGAGGCCGGGCCCCGCACGATGGGCGAGATCCGCGAGGAACTGCTCAGGCACTGGCCGGACGCCGATCCGCAGTCCCTGTCCGTCGCCGCACGCTGCCGGCTGCCGCTCGTCCAGGTCACGCCGCGCGGGGTCTGGGGGCGCAGCGGCCAGGTACGGCTCACCACCCTGCAGCAGTGGACCGGACGCTCCCCGGGCGAAGCGCCGGCGGCGCATGCCGTCGACGACGTCGTCCTGCGCTACCTCGGCGCCTTCGGGCCCGCCTCCGTCAAGGACATGCAGACCTGGGCCGGACTCACCCGGCTGCGGGACGCCTTCGAACGGCTGCGCCCCCGGCTCGCCGTCTTCCGCGACGAGAACGGCGTCGAGCTGTTCGACCTGCCCGACGCGCCCCGACCCGACCCCGGCACCCCGGCCCCGCCCCGCTTCCTCCCGGAGTTCGACAACCTGCTGCTCTCCCACGCCGACCGGACCCGCGTGATCGCCCCCGAGCTCAAGGGGCGTACTTGGACGGGGAACCAGGCCCACCGCACCCTCCTCGTGGACGGCTTCGTCGCCGGGCTGTGGCACTGGGAGGAGGCATCGCTCACCGTCGAGCTCTTCGGCAAGGTCTCGAAGGCGGACAAGGAGCACATCGTCGCCGAAGGGGAGCGCGTCATCGCCGAGATGGCCGCGACCGGCGGCCCCGGGCACGTACGCTTCGGGTCAATCCACGGCTGACGCCGCTCTGGTGGGGCGCACCGGCGGCACGGCACGATGCCTTCCATGACGCACAACACCGGCGCCACCGCCGAGTTCCTGGCCGCACGCGACTACCTGCTCGAACGCCGCGGGGACTACGAAGCCGCCCACGCCGGATTCACCTGGCCCCGCCCCGAGCGCTTCAACTGGGCCCTGGACTGGTTCGACCACATCGCCACCGGCAACGCCGCCGACGCCCTGCGCATCGTCGAGGAGGACGGCACCAGCCGGTCCGTCTCCTTCGGGGAGCTGTCCGTACGGTCGTCCTCCACCGCCAACTGGCTGCGCGACCAGGGCGTCGCGGCCGGCGACCGGGTCCTGGTCATGCTTGGCAACCAGCGCGAACTGTGGGAGGTCATGCTCGGCGCGATGAAGCTGCGCGCCGTCGTCATCCCCGCCACCCCCCTCCTCGGCGCGGCGGACCTGCGCGACCGCATCGAGCGGGGCAACGTACGGCACGTCATCGTGCGCGCCGAAGACACCGGCAAGTTCGACGAGGTCCCCGGCACCTACACCCGGATCGCCGCCGGAGCCGACGTACCCACCGGTTGGCGGCGGCTGGAGGACATGTACGCGGCCGACGCGCACTTCAGCCCGGACGGCGAGACCCTGGCCACCGACCCGCTGATGCTGTACTTCACCTCCGGCACCACCGCCCGCCCCAAGCTCGTCGAGCACACGCACGCCTCGTACCCCATCGGCCACCTCTCCACCATGTACTGGCTCGGGCTGCGCCCCGGCGACGTGCACCTCAACATCGCCTCGCCCGGCTGGGCCAAGCACGCCTGGTCCAACCTCTTCGCCCCGTGGAACGCCGGCGCCACCGTCTTCGTCCACAACTACACCCGCTTCGACGCCGAGCGCCTGATGGCGGAGATGGACCGGCACGGCGTGACCACCTTCTGCGCCCCGCCCACCGTGTGGCGGATGCTGATCCAGTCCGACCTCACCAAGCTCCGCACCCCTCCCCGCGAGGCCGTCGCCGCGGGCGAGCCGCTCAACCCCGAGGTCATCGAGAAGGTCCGCGAGGCCTGGGGCGTCACCATCCGCGACGGCTTCGGCCAGACCGAGACCACCCTCCAGGTCGGCAATTTCCCCGGGGTCCCGGTCAAGCCCGGCTCGATGGGGCGTCCGGCGCCCGGGTACGAGATCGTGCTGCTCGACCCCGTCACCGGCAAGGAGTCCCCGGACGAGGGCGAGCTCTGCGTGGACCTGCGCCCCCGGCCCGCCGGGGTGATGACCGGCTACCGGGACGACGCCGAGCGCACCGCCGAGGCCATGGCGGACGGGCTCTACCGCACCGGCGACATCGCCTCGCGCGACGACGCCGGGTACCTCACCTACGTCGGGCGCTCGGACGACGTCTTCAAGGCCTCCGACTACAAGATCAGCCCGTTCGAGCTGGAGAGCGCGCTGCTCGAACACGAGGCCGTCGCCGAGGCCGCCGTGGTCCCGGCCCCCGACCCGCTGCGCCTCGCCGTGCCGAAGGCGTACATCGCGCTCGCCGCCGGCTGGGAGCCCGGGCCGGAGACGGCCCGGGCGCTGTTCGCGCACTCCCGCGCCGTGCTCTCCCCGTACAAGCGGATCCGCCGCATCGAGTTCGCGGAGCTCCCGAAGACCGTGTCCGGCAAGATCCGCCGCGTGGAGCTGCGGGAGCTCACGGCGGCCGGGTCGGGCGCCGAGTACGACGAGGCCGAGCTCGGCTGAGCGGCTCGTACGGATACCGCCGGGGCGGGCCGCCGACCGTAGGGCCGGCGGCCCGGCCGTACGGCCGACCCGACCCGACCCGACCCGCCCGTACGGACAACCCTAGGCCGGCAGCTGCGCCTCGATCGCGGCGATGACCTCGGGGGCCTCGGGCTCGACGCTCGGCCGGAAGCGCGTCACGACCTCACCGGCGGGGGAGATCAGGAACTTCTCGAAGTTCCACTGGATGTCGTCGCCCGCCTCGCCGTCGGCGTACGCGGTCTTCACCAGCTCCGTGTACAGCGGGTGCCGGTTCTCGCCGTTGACCTCGGTCTTCTCCAGCATCGGGAACGTCACGCCGAAGCCGGCCGCGCAGAAGGTCGCGATGTCGTCGGCGGTGCCGGGCTCCTGGCCGCCGAACTGGTTGCAGGGCACGCCGATGACGGTGAAGCCCTTCTCCTCGTACGTGAACTGGAGCCGCGCCAGTCCCGAGTACTGCGGGGTGAGACCGCACTGCGAGGCGGTGTTCACCAGCAGGATCGCCTTGCCCTTGTGGGCCGCCAGGCTGGTGGGCTCGTCGGACAGGGTGGTCAGCGGGATGTCGTACAGGCTCATCGGACTCTCCTCGGCACAGATACGGATACGTGTTCCGCCATGTGCTCCGAGCCTACGTCCTGTCCCCACGGCCTGATCGCCCCGGGCCGTCCGGGCCGTCCGGTCCGGCCGGGCCCCCGACGGCCCTGCGCCCCCGTGCCTACGCCCCCGTGCCCACGAGGGCGTCGGCCGGGTCGTTGACCGGCTGCGGCATGCCCGTGAGGTCCATGACGAACAGCGGTATCCCGAGGTCGTCCGCGCGGGAGCGGGCGTCCTGCGTGTACCCGGCCAGCGAGAAGTAGACGCTGGTCGCGGAGGCCGTCAGACCGTTCAGCCAGACGCACTCCACGGCCCGCAGCCCGGCCGGCGCGGTGGTCGGGTCCACCTGCGCCACCAGTCCGGGGGCACGCAGGTCCACGGCCGCCGAGGGGATGGGCCGCCCGTCGGGCTGGCGGACGTCCTGGAAGCCGAGCCAGCGCAGGTACAGCGCGGCCGTGGCCACGGCGTCCCGGGCGGTACGGATGGTCACCGGGCGGAACGCGGGCCGCTGCTCGGGAGCGCCCGAAGGCCGGCCGGGGGCGGAGCCGCCGGGTCCCGCGGACGACGCGGGCCGCGCCGCCCGCCCCCGCCCCCGTACGTCCCCCTGCGCCTCTCCCCGTACGTCGGGACGCGGACGCAGCCCGTCCCGTACGCCGCCACCCGGCGCGGACTCGGTCTCCAGCGGATGCACCGCAATCCGCACCACCGTCCCGCACGACGCGCAGCCCAGCTCCGGATGCGGCCATTCGCTCACCCGCCCGCAGGCCGCGCAGCGCACCGCCACCCAGGTGTCCGACCAGGTCCGGTGCGTCAGCGGCAGGGGCGGCGCCGCCAGGTCCAGCGGCGGGGCCACCGGGCTCCCGCAGGCGCACGGGAAGACCGGGGCGGCGTAGTCGTTCTCGCGCAGGCACGCCGGGCAGCGCACCGGTACCGCTTCGGCCATGAGTACTGCCCTCCGTCGCTCTGCGTAGGCCCATGCTCCACCACCCGCCACCACCGGGGCGAGCGTGCCCTCGATTTTCCGCTGATATTCCGGCGCCTCCCGGTCGTTCGTACAAGTCGCTTGTGCGACACGCGGCTTTTGGTGCGTTCCGGGGTCCTGAAGCTCCTTGACGTGCCGGGACTCGCCGCTTAGCTTGTTCCGTATAGCAGAACAAAACTTCCGGATTGCGGAAACATTCCGGAATCCCGAAGCAGCCTGGCCGCCTGACCGCCTGACCCGCAGGAGAACTCGATGCCTCGTATGACAGCCGCCGCCGCTGCAGTGGAGATCCTCAAGCTCGAGGGTGTCGAACAAGCGTTCGGCGTCCCCGGTGCTGCGATCAACCCGTTCTACCGCGAGCTCAAGAACGTGGGCGGCATCAGCCACACGCTGGCCCGCCACGTCGAGGGCGCCTCGCACATGGCCGAGGGGTACACCCGTGCCAAGGCGGGCAACATCGGCGTCTGCATCGGCACCTCGGGTCCGGCCGGCACCGACATGATCACCGGTCTGTACTCGGCCATCGCGGACTCGATCCCGATCCTGTGCATCACCGGTCAGGCGCCGGTCTCGAAGCTCCACAAGGAGGACTTCCAGGCCGTCGACATCGCCTCGATCGCCAAGCCGGTCACCAAGGCCGCGACCACCGTCCTGGAGGCCGCGCAGGTCCCCGGCGTGTTCCAGCAGGCCTTCCACCTGATGCGCTCCGGCCGTCCGGGCCCGGTCCTGATCGACCTCCCGATCGACGTCCAGCTGACCGAGATCGAGTTCGACCCCGAGACCTACCAGCCCCTGCCGGTCTACAAGCCGCAGGCCTCCCGCGCCCAGGCCGTCAAGGCCCTGCAGTTCCTGCTGGAGTCCGAGCGTCCGCTGATCGTCGCCGGTGGCGGCATCATCAACGCCGACGCCACCGACCTGCTGGTCGAGTTCGCCGAGCTGACGGGCGTCCCGGTCATCTCCACCCTCATGGGCTGGGGCACCATCCCGGACGACCACGAGCTGGCCGCCGGCATGGTCGGCGTCCAGACCGCGCACCGCTACGGCAACGCGACGTTCCTGGAGTCGGACTTCGTCTTCGGCATCGGCAACCGCTGGGCCAACCGTCACACCGGTTACAACCTGGACGCCTACACCAAGGGCCGCAAGTTCGTCCACGTCGACATCGAGCCGACCCAGCTCGGCAAGATCTTCGCCCCGGACTTCGGCATCGCCTCGGACGCCAAGGCCGCGCTGGAGCTCTTCATCGAGGTCGCCAAGGAGCTCAAGGCCGAGGGCAAGCTGCCGGACTTCTCCGCCTGGGCCGCCTCCGCGCAGGAGCGCAAGGCCACCCTGCAGCGCCGCACGCACTTCGACAACATCCCCCTGAAGCCGCAGCGCGTCTACGAGGAGATGAACAAGGCCTTCGGCCCGGAGACGCGTTACGTCACCACCATCGGCCTCTCCCAGATCGCGGCCGCGCAGTTCCTGCACGTCTACCGCCCGCGCAACTGGATCAACTGCGGCCAGGCCGGCCCGCTCGGCTGGACCATCCCGGCCGCCATCGGTGCCGCCACCGCGGACCCGCAGACCCCGATCGTCGCGCTCTCGGGCGACTACGACTTCCAGTTCATGATCGAGGAGCTGGCGGTCGCCGCCCAGCACAAGGTCCCCTACGTCCACGTCCTCGTGAACAACGCCTACCTGGGCCTGATCCGCCAGGCGCAGGGCGGCCTGGGCATCAACTTCGAGGTCAACCTCGAGTTCGAGAACATCAACACCCCCGAGCTGGGCGTCTACGGCGTCGACCACGTCAAGGTCGCCGAGGGCCTGGGCGTCAAGGCCATCCGCGTCACCGACCCGGACAAGCTGGGCGATGCCTTCGAGGAGGCCAAGAAGCTGGCCCAGGAGTTCCAGGTCCCGGTCGTCGTCGAGGCCATCCTGGAGCGCGTCACCAACATCGCGATGAGCAAGACGGTCGACATGAGCGACGTCACCGAGTTCGAGGAGCTCGCGACCGAGCCGGGCCACGCCCCGACCGCGATCCGCCCGCTGTCCGTCTGACTGCCTGATCGCATGGTCGCCTGACGACTGCGGTACGAAGCGGCCCCCGTCCCTCCTCGTGGAGGAACGGGGGCCGCTTTGCGTTGTCTTGCGCCGGGGCCGGGGCCGGGGCCGGGCCGGGCCGGGCCTCGGAGCATCGGCATACTGCTCCGATGGACAGATCAACGGCCTCCTGGCGCAACACGACGCACGACTGGGCGCGCTCCGTGGACGCGGACCACCTCGACCGCATCCGTCAGGACCAGGCCGTGTTCGCCCCCGGCGGCCTTCCCCACCTGCTGCTCGAAGTCGTCGCGTACGCCGCCGACGAGGCGGAGTGCACCGGCGGAGGGCGGTGCACCGTCACCCTCCACGCCGACGGATCGGTGTCCGTGGCGGACGAGGGCCGGGGCACCGACACCCGCCTCGACGATCACGGCCGGCCGGTGAAGAAGCCGGTCATGGCGACGAAGGACCTCCGGTTCTTCGACCACCCCGGGGCGCAGATCCTTCCCGACGGCCACCCGCGGCGCGGCATGTCCGTCGTGGCGGCGCTGAGCGAGTGGCTCGTCCACACCAACCGCCGCGCGGGCGGAGCCTGGGTCCAGCGCTACGAACACGGCGTTCCCACCACCGACCTGACACCGATCGCCGACGCCGGTACGAGCGGCGCCACCGGTACGACCGGTACGACGGTCCACTTCCGCCCCGCCGAGTCCCTGCGCGCAGCGGGCGCCGCACCGACCCCCGTAGAGCCGGCCGTTCTCACGCACGCGTGGCCGTACCTCTCCGTGGAGATCGACGACCGCCGCACCACCTGAGCACCCCTGATCGCACACATGACAAAGCGCCGAGTCACGGGACCGTCCGTGACTCGGCGCTTTGAGTGTGACCGCCCGACGGTGCGAGGCTGGCGCGACAGGACTTTCGCGCCGCCGGGCGGAGCATGGCGGCTCCTATGCAGGGGGCTCTGTGCGTGGCCCCCTGTATATAAGGAGTAGGTGGGAGGAGAGTGGCTGGGACCGCGACGGGCGGTGACGAGAGCTCCGGCGTCGTCTCCCTCAGGTCAAGAGACGGGCCTCGGCACCCATTACCACCGCACTGGCTCACTCGCCCGTCGCGGCCCTCGTCCGGCCCTTACCGCGTACCACCCCTCATCCGGGTCCGCGGTTCGGGCTCGGCACCCGGGACCTGACCTCCCGCCAGGTCCCCGGTGCAGCTGTGAGGCTCAGGCGTCGCGCAGGGCGCGGACGGCCTCCTCGACGCGGCGGCCGTAGTCGGCGTCCGCGGCGTGGAAGTGAGCCAGGTTCTTCTCGATGACGTCCTCGAGGGTGACCTGAGACAGGCCGCCGGCGATGTTCGCCACCAGACGCTGCTTCTCGGCCTCCGACATCAGGCGGTAGAGCTCACCGGCCTGGAAGAAGTCGTCGTCCTTGGTGTGGGCCGGGGCCTCGTGGGTGCCCGTGTAGCCGGAGACGGCCTTCGGGGCGCCGAGCGCGAGACCGGTCTCGGCGGGGCCCTGGTACGAGTTGGGCTCGTAGTTCTTGTCGTGGCGCGAGCCGTTGCGCAGCGCCATGACGCCGTCGCGGCCGTAGTTCTCGGCCTTCGTCGCCTTCGGGGCGTTGACCGGCAGCACGGTGTGGTTCACACCGAGGCGGTAGCGCTGGGCGTCGGCGTACGCGAAGAGGCGGCCCTGGAGCATCTTGTCCGGCGAGGCGGTGATGCCCGGGACGAAGTTGTTCGGGGAGAAGGCGGACTGCTCGACCTCGGCGAAGACGTTGTCCGGGTTGCGGTCGAGGACCAGGCGGCCCACGCGCTGGAGCGGGTAGTCGCTGTGCGGCCACACCTTGGTGAGGTCGAACGGGTTGAAGCGGTAGTCCGCGGCCTCGGCGGCCGGCATGATCTGGACGTAGAGGGTCCAGCTCGGGTTCACACCGCGCTCGATCGCCTGGAGCAGGTCGGTCTGGTGCGAGTTGGCGTCCTTGCCGACGAGCTCGGCGGCCTGCTCGCCCGACAGGCAGCGTATGCCCTGGTTCGTCTTGAAGTGGTACTTGACGAAGAAGGCCTCGCCCTGCTCGTTCGTCCACTGGTAGGTGTGCGAGCCGTAGCCGTTCATGTGACGGTACGAGGCCGGGATGCCGCGGTCACCCATCAGCCAGGTGATCTGGTGCGTCGCCTCGGGGGCGTGCGCCCAGAAGTCCCAGACGTTGTCCGGCTCCTGCTTGCCCGTGAAGGGGTCGCGCTTCTGGGAGTGGATGAAGTCGGGGAACTTGATCGGGTCCTTGATGAAGAACACCGGGGTGTTGTTGCCGACGAGGTCGTAGTTGCCCTCTTCGGTGTAGAACTTCAGCGCGAAGCCGCGCGGGTCGCGGACCGCGTCCGCGCCACCAAGGGAGTCGGCGACGGTGGAGAAGCGCAGGAAGGTCTCGGTCTTCTTGCCGACCGTGTTCAGGAACGCGGCGCTGGTGTACGCGGTGACGTCGTCGGTCACCTCGAAGTGGCCGTACGCGGCCGAGCCGCGGGCGTGCACCACGCGCTCCGGGATGCGCTCGCGGTTGAAGCGGGCCAGCTTCTCCAGGAGCTGCTGGTCCTGGATCAGGAGCGGGCCACCGACGCCGGCGGTGGCGGAGTTCTGGTTGTCGGCGACCGGGGCGCCGGACTCGGTCGTCAGCGTGCGCTTCGACATGGTGACCTTCCGTACGGGAAACCTGCTGACGGAAAGCGTCTTCCGTCATGCGGAACAGCCTAATTTCAGGCCGAACGCAGCGTCAACAGTTTGTTGAACAAAGATGGAGAGAGGTGATCCGGACGGTGCCGGCGCCTGGGCGCGACAGGACAGGTGTCAGCGCCGGCACCATCCGAAACTCAGAGCCCCTGCGAGAGGGGAGGCGCTCAGATCTGGGCGCCGGAGAGGCGCTCGACCGCGCGGAGCAGCGCCGAGTGGTCCAGGCCGCCGTCACCCTGGGCGCGCAGCGAGGCGACCAGCTGGGCGACGACCGCGCCGACGGGGAGGGCCGCACCGACGTTGCGGGCGGCGTCGGTGACGATGCCCATGTCCTTGTGGTGCAGGTCGATCCGGAAGCCGGGCTTGAAGTCGCGGTTCAGGAAGTTGTCCTTCTTGCGGGTCAGGACCGTGGAGCCGGCCAGACCGCCGTTGAGGACGTCCAGGGCGGCGTTCAGGTTCACGCCGGACTTCTCCAGGAAGACCACGGCCTCGGCGCACGCCTGGATGTTCACCGCGACGATGAGCTGGTTGGCGGCCTTCACGGTCTGGCCGGAGCCGTGCGGACCGCAGAGCACGATGGTCTTGCCGAGGGCCTCGAGGATCGGCAGGGCCGCGTCGAAGTCGGCCTGCTCGCCACCCACCATGATCGACAGGACGGCCTCGATGGCGCCGGCCTCGCCGCCGGACACCGGGGCGTCGATGACGCGGATGCCCTTCTCGGCGGCGTTCTTGGCGAGGTCGATCGAGGTCTGCGGGGTGATCGACGACATGTCGATGATCAGCGCGCCGGACTTCGCGTTCTCCAGGATGCCGTTCTCGCCGTACGAGATGGCCTCGACCTGCGGGGAGGCGGGCACCATCGTGATGATGACGTCGGCGTCCTTGACGGCCTCGGTGATCGAGCCGGCGGCGGCGCCGCCCGCGGCGGCCAGGCGGTCGAGCTTGTCCTGCTCCAGCGTGAAGCCGGTGACCGAGTAGCCGGCCTTCAGGAGGTTCTCGGCCATGGGGGAGCCCATGATTCCGAGCCCGATCCAGGCGATCTTGGGGAGGTTGCTCATGATGAGGGTCCTTCTCTTAATACTTTGTACGAAAAGTTCGTGAGGTGCCTGGCTGATCGCCCGGACTTGGTCCGCCTACTTGGCGGCGCGGGCCTCGGCCGGCAGCCACGCGAAGGAGGCGGCGGCGTCGGCGGCCTTGTACTCCAGGCCTACGTAGCCCTCGTATCCGGCCTTCTTCAGCTGGTCGAGCAGCTCCGCGAGGGGCAGCTCGCCGGTGCCGGGGGCACCGCGCCCCGGCTTGTCCGCGATCTGGACGTGGCCGGTCTTGGCGGCGTACTTTTCGATGACCTCGGAGAGGTCCTCATCGTTCATCGCCAGGTGGTACAGGTCGAGCAGGAACTTGGCGTTCCCGAGGCCGGTGGCCTCGTTCACCTTGTCCACGACCTCGACGCCGGCCGGGGCGCTCACCAGCGGGTAGAGCGGCGACTCGGGCTTGTTGAGGGTCTCGATCAGCAGGATCGCGCCGACGCGGTCCGCGGCGCGGGCCGCCACGACCAGGTTCTCCAGGGCGAGCTCGTCCTGGACGGCCGGGTCCACACCCTCGACCCGGTTGCCGTAGAGGGCGTTGAGCGCCTTGCAGCCCACCGAGGCGGCGAAGTCCGCGGCCACGTTGATGTTGGCGTTGAAGCGGTCCGACTCCTCACCGGGTACCGAGACCGCACCGCGGTCCGGGCCCGGCAGCCGGCCGGCGTAGAAGTTCAGGCCCACCAGCTGAGTGCCGGCGTCCTCAAGGGCTTTCTTGAGGGCGTCGAGCTCCTCCTGAGCGGGGGTGGGGGTCTCGATCCAGGGCCACCACAGCTCGACCGCGGTGAAGCCCGCCGCGGCGGCGGCCGCGGGACGCTCCAGGAGCGGGAGTTCCGTGAAGAGGATCGAAAGGTTCACATCGAAGCGCTGGTCCGTGTATCCCATGAGGGGTGTGCGCTCCTTCCGTATTGCGGAAGTTAGTTTCTGCTTGATGGAAGACTGCATCGGGCTTGTCGTGGATGTCAAGCCCGGGCTGCCGAAAAAACGTGACCGGGAGGTAGCTTGACCACGTGCGATTGAGAGTGGAGTTCACGACCGAGCCCTTCGATCTCGAAGAGGCCCCCGCCCACGCCGTGGCCGCTCGCGAGGTCATCCAGAAGGCCCAGCTGGACGCCGTCGACGTGGGCCCGTTCGGCAATACCGCCGAGGGCGACGCCGACGCGGTGCTGACCGCGGTGGCCGCGCTGCTGCGCGACTCGCTGGAGTCCGGGGCCACCCGCGTCTCGCTCCAGGTCAACGTGATCGGGGAGGACACCCCATGACCGAGCCCCGCGACCACCCGTTCGTCACCGCGGTCAAGCCGCTGGTGGACGCGATGGGCGGCGAGCTGATGGATCCGGCCCTGGCGCAGCCCGACGACGTCGTGCTCAGCTGGGAGGGTCAGGACCTGCTGGCCGTACGGCTGCCCCAGCTGTCCGACTCGCTGGACCACATCCTGGCGGCGCTGGAGCGCCGGCACGGCGTACCGTTGTCACAGCTCGACCGGAAGACCAAGCAGGACGTCGTACGGATACTGGAGGCGCGCGGCGCCTTCTCCGTGCGGCACGGCGTGGAGACGGTCGCGGGCGCCCTGGGCGTAAGCCGTTTCACGGTCTACAACTACCTGAACAGGGAAAACGCCAACAAAGGCAACCAAACGTGAGACCAGCCTGACGCATGGTGACGAGCCGCCGCCCAATTCATCCGGGCGGCGGCTTTTGTGTACGGGAAGTTTCAACAAAGTGTTGACGCCGTGTTGTCGAGGGCGTTAGCTATGCGCAGCCCGTCAAAGCAACAACAGGCCACGGAGGCCTACCGTGACTTCGAGTCCGACCCCGGGTCTCACCCGGTTCAACGCCTTGGACGACAGTGCGGCCACGGCCGAGCTGCACGAGGTGTGCGCCAGTTCGGCATGGGGGAGCAAGCTGCTCGCCCAGCGCCCCTTCGCCGGCGCCGACTCCCTGTTCTCCGCGAACGAGGCCGCCATGGCGGAGCTCACCGCCGAGGACCTGGCCGAAGCGATGGCAGGCCACGCGCCGATCGGCCGGCCGAAGCCGGGAGACCCGACCTCCGCCCGCGAGCAGCGCGGGATGGCCGGTGCCTCGGAGGAGCTCAAGAACGAGCTCCTCGAACTGAACCTGGCGTACCAGGAGAAGTTCGGCCACGTCTTCCTCATCTGCGCCACCGGTGCGACCGGTGAGTTCATGCGGGACGCGGTCAAGGTCCGGATCGACCATTCGCCGGAGCAGGAGCGGGAGATCGCCCGCGGCGAGCTGGTGAAGATCAACCGGATCCGTCTGACCCGCCTCGTCGAACTCGCAGAAGAAGGAGCGTGAGCATGAGTACCGCCACCACCGCGTCGGTGTCCACGCACATCCTGGACACCAGCATCGGACGCCCCGCCGAGGGCGTCGCCATCTCCCTGTCGGCCCGTACGGGTCTGGACGGCGAGTGGGCGGCCCTGGGCGGCTCCGCCACCGATGCGGACGGGCGATGCAAGGACCTGCCGGCGCTGCCGGAGGGCACCACCCACGTACGTCTCGATTTCGAGACCGAGACGTACTTCTTGAAGAAGCAAGCCGAGGCGCAGCAGGACGCCCCCCGCGTAAGGGACAGCGGTGCGTTCTTCCCCGAGGTCACCATCACGTTTGCGGTGAACCCGGGCGAGCATTACCACGTACCGCTGCTGCTCAACCCGTTCGGCTACTCCGTTTACCGAGGGAGCTAGCATGGCCACGATTCTGGGCCAGAACCAGTACGGCAAAGCAGAGAACCGCGTCGTCAAGATCACGCGGGACGGCGACACCCACCACATCAAGGACCTGAACGTCTCGGTCGCCCTCTCCGGCGACATGGACGACGTCCACTACTCCGGCTCGAACGCCAACGTCCTGCCGACGGACACCACCAAGAACACGGTGTACGCGTTCGCCAAGGAGTACGGCATCGAGTCCGCCGAGCAGTTCGGCATCCACCTGGCCCGCTGGTTCGTGAACAGCCAGGAGCCGATCCAGCGTGCGCGCATCCGGATCGAGGAGTACGCCTGGGACCGGATCGCCACCTCGGACGCCAACTCCAAGTTCATCGGCTCCGACGAGGTCAACCACTCCTTCGTCCGCAAGGGCATGGAGACCCGCGTCACCCAGATCACGTACGACGGCCAGAACTGGGAGGTCATCTCCGGCCTCAAGGACCTGATCGTCATGAACTCCACGAACTCCGAGTTCTGGGGTTACGTGAAGGACAAGTACACGACCCTGCAGGAGGCGTACGACCGCATCCTGGCCACCCAGGTGTCGGGTCGCTGGCGCTTCAACTGGACCGACGACGAGCAGCGGATGCCCAACTGGGAGAAGTCCTACGCCGAGACCAAGAAGCACATGCTCCAGGCCTTCGCCGAGACCTACTCCCTCTCGCTGCAGCAGACCCTGTACCAGATGGGCTCGCGCATCATCAACCACCGTTCGGAGATCGACGAGGTCCGCTTCTCGCTCCCGAACAAGCACCACTTCCTCGTCGACCTGGAGCCCTTCGGCCTCAAGAACGACAACGAGGTCTACTTCGCCGCGGACCGTCCGTACGGTCTGATCGAGGCCACGGTCCTGCGGGACGGCGTTGACGCCCGCATCCCCGTGGACATGACCAACCTCTGAGCGCGGCACGCGCGTCCCGGGGCCCCGCAGTGGCCCCGGGACCGCACGACACGCCCCCCACTTCCTGAATCGGCACCCGGACGCAACTCACGGGGCGACAGTACTGTCAGCTGTCAGGCCCCCGGCTCCGGCACTCAAATCCCCTGGGTTTTGCCGTGCCCGCACCGCCACTGAAAGCACGAGGAAGTCCCATGGCAGCATCGGCAGCCCAGGACGGCGCAGTAGAGCGCATCGTCATCGAGAACTGCGCGATCGCAACCGTCGACGCGAACGACACCGAGTACGCCTCGGGCCACATCGTCATCGCCGGCAACAAGATCGAGTCCATCGGCGCGGGCAGGGCCCCCGAGAACCTCGACAACGTCGTCCGCCGCATCGACGGCACCGGGCACCTCGTGACCCCCGGTCTGGTCAACACGCACCACCACTTCTACCAGTGGATCACGCGCGGCCTGGCCACCGACCACAACCTCTTCAACTGGCTCGTCGCGCTGTACCCGACGTGGGCGCGCATCGACGAGCAGATGGCCTACACGGCCGCCCAGGGCTCCCTCGCCGCGATGGCCCGCGGCGGTGTCACCACCGCCATGGACCACCACTACGTGTACCCGAAGGGCGCCGGCGACCTCTCCGGCTCGATCATCCGCGCCGCGTCCGAGATGGGCGTCCGCTTCACCCTCGCCCGCGGTTCGATGGACCGCAGCGAGAAGGACGGCGGCCTGCCGCCGGACCACGCCGTCGAGACCCTCGAGGGTGCGCTCGCCGACACCGAGGCGACGGTGAAGAAGTACCACGACGCCTCCTTCGACGCGATGACCCAGGTCGCCGTCGCACCCTGCTCCCCCTTCTCGGTCTCCACCGAGCTGCTGAAGCAGGGCGCCGAGCTGGCCCGCCGCCTCGGTGTGCGCATGCACACGCACGGCAGCGAGACCGTCGAGGAAGAGAAGTTCTGCCACGAGCTCTTCGGCATGGGCCCGACCGACTACTTCGAGTCGACCGGCTGGCTCGGCGAGGACGTGTGGATGGCGCACAGCGTCCACATGAACGACTCCGACATCGCCGCGTTCGCCCGCACCAAGACCGGTGTCGCGCACTGCCCGTCCTCCAACGCCCGTCTGGCCGCCGGCATCGCCCGCGTCCCGGACATGCTGGCCGCGGGCGTCCCGGTCGGCCTCGGCGTGGACGGCACCGCCTCCAACGAGTCCGGTGAGCTGCACACCGAGCTGCGCAACGCGCTGCTGATCAACCGGCTGAACCCGGTCCACCGCGAGCGTGCCCTGAACGCGCGCCAGGCCCTGCGCCTCGGTACGTACGGCGGCGCGCAGGTCCTCGGCCGGGCCGACAACATCGGATCGCTGGAGGCCGGCAAGTGCGCCGACCTGGTGCTCTGGAACATCAGCACCTTCCTGCACTCCTCGATCGCCGATCCGGTCACCGCGCTGGTCTTCGGTGCGGCCGCCCCGGTGACCGCGTCGTTCGTCAACGGCAAGCAGATCGTCGAGAACAACCGACTCCTCTTCGCCGACGAGGACGCCATCGCGGTGTCCACCCGCGAAGAGGCCCAGCGCCTCGCGCGCATCACCGCGCAGGGCTGATCCCCTCGGAGTCCGGCCGGGGGGGACGGCCCCCGGCCGGCCGTCGCGGACCCGAGCGGGGTCCGCGGCAGCCGTTCCCGGGAAGCGCCCGAGGTTTTCCGAGGGCGTTCCCGGGGGCGGTGACTCGTGCCACTGCTTGGCTGGAACGGTTTGGGCGAATCGTTTCTGCACCTCTTGGGACAAGAACGAGCACCACCCGCATCACCCGCATCACCAACCCCCACCACCACCCCCACCACCCACAACTCCATACCGGCTCGACTTGCACAGCTTTCGCACCACCTCCAAGACACCCACGTCCCAGCCGACGTGTTACCCGACCGGAGGAAGCCGTGGCACACACGCCCAGGTTTCGCAAAGATGCAGTCGCAGTACCGGAGGAGAAGCACCCGGTCGACGAGACCCTGCCTCCTCTGAAGATGTTCACGAGCGGCCTCCAGCACGTGGCCGCCATGTACGCGGGTGTCGTCGCCCCGCCCATGATCGTCGGCCCTGCCGTCGGACTCTCCGCCACCGAGACCGCGTTCCTGATGGGCGCCTCGCTCTTCACCGCCGGCCTCGCCACCCTCCTCCAGACCCTCGGCTTCTGGAAGATCGGCGCCAAACTCCCCTTCGTCAACGGCGTTTCGTTCGCCGGTGTGACCCCGATGATCGCCATAGGCAAGGGCGAGGGCGCGGACGCCATCCCCGTCATCTTCGGCGCGATCATCGTCGCCGGGGTCGTCGGCTTCTTCGCCGCCCCGTACTTCGGGAAGCTCGTCCGCTTCTTCCCGCCGGTCGTCACCGGTACGGTCATCACCCTGATCGGCGTGTCCCTGCTGCCGGTCGCCTTCAACTGGTCGCAGGGCGGCAACCGCACCGCCACAGGCTACGGCTCGATGCAGAACATCGGCATGGCCGCCGTCACCCTCGTCATCGTGCTGCTGATGCGCAAGTTCCTGCGCGGCTTCCTCCAGCAGATCTCGATCCTGCTCGGCCTGGTGGCGGGCACGCTGATCGCGCTCCCGCTGGGGATGACCAGCTTCGACGCCGTCAAGAACGCCTCGCTGGTGGGCTTCCCGACCCCGTTCCACTTCGGCGCCCCGCAGTTCCAGGTCGCCGCCATCGTCTCCATGTGCATCGTGATGCTGGTGTGCATGACCGAGTCCACCGCCGACATCCTGGCGCTGGGCAAGATCGTCGGCCGCCCGGCGGACGAGAAGACCATCGAGGGCGGACTGCGCGCGGACACCCTCGGCAGCGCGCTCAGCCCGCTGTTCAACGGCTTCATGTGCAGTGCCTTCGCGCAGAACATCGGGCTCGTGGCGATGACCAAGGTGCGCAGCCGGTTCGTCGTCGCCGCGGGCGGCGGCATCCTGATCCTGCTGGGCCTGTGCCCGATGGCGGCCTCCGTCATCGGTGTGGTCCCGCTGCCGGTGCTCGGCGGCGCCGGCATCGTCCTGTTCGGCTCGGTCGCGGCCAGCGGGATCCAGACCCTGGCGGGCGCGGCCATGGAGAAGGGCGAGAACGCCCTGATCGTCGCCGCCTCGGTCGGCATCGGTCTGATCCCGATCGCGGCGCCGGAGTTCTACCACGCGTTCCCGAAGGACCTGCTGGTCGTCCTGGACTCCGGCATCAGCACCGGCTGCGTGGTGGCCATCGTGCTCAACCTGGCCTTCAACCACTTCGGCGCCCAGCGGGCCTCGGCGGCCGCCCCGGAACCGGTCCCCGTGCACTGACCCCGCTGCACCGGCCCGGCCCGTCCGGGCCGCCCACGGCGGTGCGTACGCCACCCACTGCGGGCGTGGCGTACGCACCGCCGTGCCGTTCCCGCCCGGGCGGGGGAGTCAGCCGGCGGTATCGGCGGCCGGGGGCGTCCAGAGCATGAGGTTGCTCATCAGCTCCGCCTGCTCGATGGCGTCGTCCAGTGCGTGGTGGGTGTGCGGGCGGGCGGAGAGCAGTGCGCGCGGCATCCGGCCCTTGACCGCCGCGCGCAGGGGGACCCGCGCCTTCGTCGCGTACAGGGTCTTCATGTCGAGGCAGCCGGAGTGCCCGAAGGGGCTCTCGCCGCCGAAGCTCATCAAGTACCAGTACAGGAAGGTCCAGTCGAAGGAGGCCGGGTAGCCGCACATCACGGGCTGCGCCCCGGCCTCGGCGGAGACCTCCCGTACCCACGTGCGGAACTCGGCCATCGCCGCCGCCGGTTCGGCGCCCTCGCGGAGCAGCCGGTCCCGGTCGAGCCCGCTGACGGCGAGCGCCTCGGGGACGTACTGGTCGCTGATCGGGCGCAGTTCGCGGTAGAAGGTGTGCCGCTCGGGGTCCGCGGCCGTATACGAAGCGCCGTCCTGCCGCCCCGCGACGGCGGCCCCGAAGCTGATCATCGAGTACGGGCCGGGGATCGGGCCGTCGGCCTCGATGTCGACGGAGATGTAGAGACTGGGGCGTGCGCTGCGGGCCGGCATGAGCGGGATCATGCCAGCCCGCTCCGCTGCGATCATCCGAATTCCCGGCGCCGAGAAGGCCCGGATGGGGCCGATACGTTTATGCGGGGGTCCGGGGGGAGGACATCCGGTCCACCATCCGTACGACCATGCGGCGGCTCGCGAGCCGTCCGCTGAAGGCCAGGACGCGGTTCATGGACCCCGAGATCACGCTCGGCGGCGGGTTCTTGCGGTCCAGTGCCTTCAGCGCGGTGCGCACGACCTCCTCGGAGGTCTGCATCTTGGTGCCGCCGGTGGGGTTCTCCGTGCCGACCACGTCGAAGAACTCCGTCTTCGTCGCGCCGGGCGACAGCGCCATGACGCGCAGCCCGGTGCCCTGGGACTCCTGCCAGAGGGCCTCGGTGAAACTGAGGACGAAGGCCTTGCTGGCGCCGTAGACGGCCATGTTCGGGACGGGCTGGTAGCCGGCCATGCTGGCGACGTTGACCAGGACGCCCTCGCCGCGGCCGCGCAGCGGGCCGATGAAGGCGCGGCTGATGTCGACGACGGCCATCACGTCGAGGCCCACTTCCTGGCGGAGCCGCTGCGGATCCTCGTCGTGGAAGTGCCCGTACGTGCCGAAGCCGGCGTTGTTGACGACGCTGGACACCGTGATCCCGCGCCGCTCGATCTCGGCGGCCAGCAGTTCACCGCACCCCTCGACGGCCAGGTCCATGGCGACCGGCTCGACGTTGACGCCGTGCGCCGCCGACAGCTGCCCGGCGAGCGCCTTCAGGCGGTCCTCCCGGCGCGCGACGAGCACGAGGTCGGATCCTCGCGCGGCGAGCTGGCGGGCGAACTCGGCGCCCAGGCCGGAGCTCGCGCCGGTGATCAGGGTGGTCCGGCCCCGGTAGTCGACCGCGTTCACAGTGGCTCTCCTGCCATGGGATGACATCGTCGGGCTCACTGTATGCCCGGTTGGCAGTGACTGCCAATCGGGCAGTTAAGGCAAGGTTGGCGGCCCGCCTATATGCTGGCCGGATGGGGACAACCGCAACGCAGCCGAGCCTGTGGGACCGCTCCCGGCAGGCCGTGGTCGCGAGCATCTTCGACACCGCCATGCGGCTCTTCGCCGAGCAGGGGTACGAGGCGACGACCATCGCGCAGATCGCCAAGGAGGCGGGCATCTCCCAGCGGTCGCTGTTCCGGTACTTCGGTACCAAGGAGGACATCGTCTGCGGTGAGCAGGAAGAGCTCGGCGAGCTGATGCGCGCGACGGTGGAGGCCCAGCCCGCCGCCGCCACCCCGTGGGAGGCCCTGCGCGCCGGTTTCGAGGTGCTCATGGAGGCGCACGGCGACCCCGGGCAGCTGCTGGAGATCACGGCGCTGATATTCGACACCCCGCCGCTGCGCGCCCGCTACACCCAGAAGCGGCTGCGCTGGCAGGAGATGGTCCTGCCCGCCGTCACGGCCCGCATGGCCGACGGGAAGGGCGCGGGCCCGGGCCTTGAGCTGCGCGCCGCCGCGGTCACCGCCACCGTCTTCGCCTGCGTGGACGCCGCGACCGAGGCCTGGGTGCGCAGCGGCGGCAGCGCCGACCTGGCGGCCCTCTACGACGAGGCGCTGGCCGCCATACGCGGCTGATCCGAAAGGGGCGCCAGCGGAAGGGCGCTTACGGAAGGGAGCCTGCGGAAGGGCGCCCGCGGAAGTCTCCGCAGGCGCCCCGGACCCGGAGCGTACGCATCAGGGGGCGGACGTCAGGAACATGCCCGTGTGGTCGGCTCCGGCGGTGTTCTTGCAGCTGGACGCGGAGTTCGCGGGCTGGGCGACGGCGAGGTTCAGGCAGCGCCCGGCCGCCAGCTGGCCGAAGTAGTTCGGGTGCATGGACTCCTGGACCGGCCCCTGCGTCTCGCTGCTGTCGATCCAGCGTGCCCACTCGCTCGTCTTCGCCGACGCGGGCGCCGAGCTGCTCACCAGCTTGCTGGCCTTCGCGCACACCTCACGGCCCTGCATCATGTCCCGCAGGTCCAGGAACTGCACGCCCTTGGCGGCGGCAACCCCCTTGAGGCGACCCGCGATCTGCGGCACGAGCGAGTCGCGCGCCCAGTCCGAGTCCCGGTTCCAGAACGGGCAGCCGCCGGTGTTGAGGCGGCTCCAGTCGCTCTGCGTATACCGGTTCTCGGCGCCGCGCGGGATCGGCGACGGGTAGGACTGGAGCACGATCCGGTACGAGGAGTCGGTGTATCCGGCGGCCCGCATCACGGCGCGGATCTCGTCCACCGACTTGCCCACGTTCGCCATGACCCCGTCCATCTTCTGGTCGACCCCGTACTGCTGGTCGTCGTAGCAGTACGAGCCCCACAGGACGAAGTCGAGGGCGCAGTCCTTGATGATGTCGGCGAAGCCGAGGTCGTTGCCGCCGATGGACAGGGCTATGACCTTGACGTTGTTGGCGGCGGCCACGGCGGCGAGCTGATCGGCCTGCGGGGCCTCGCCCTTGAAGGCCACGCCGCCGTTGGAGGCGCGGAAGACGTTCTCGGAAACGGCCCCGGAGCAGGCCAGGTTCACGGCCACGTCGGCGATCGCCCCGGCGCTCTTGACCTCGGCGGAGTCGGAGCGGTGGCACCCCCCGGCGGTGCTCCCGTACACCTTGGCGGGGTCGTAGGTGCTCCCGGAGACCCAGGCGCGGTCGGTCCCGGTGCGATTCCCGCTGTTGGTCAGGCTGTTGCCCTTCCAGCGGCCGGCCTCGCCGGAGATGTAGCTGTCGCCCATGGACACCACGGCGGTGGGCCCGGTCCCGGGGCTGGCCACGGAGGTCCCGGCGGAGCCGGCGACCAGAGCGCCGGCGGCGAGCGGCAGAACCATCCCGACCCCGGCGAGTCGTCGCACTCGACTACGGGCCCGGTCCTTGCTGGCGTTGCGGAATCCGATCACGGCGGAACTCCTGCGGTCGGCCATGCCCAATCCGAAGAGAACTCCGGTGCATGGCTGGGAAAGTGGGGGTACCGCCGGCCGGTGGCATCGGAAAGGTGACACGGCGCGCGTTGTTACCGCTAGGTACAGGAAAGTTACGATGGAGTAACAACCGACCGGTCGTTCGGGCCGTCAACGTTCCGTTTCCGCGGCCGAGTTCCGCAAAAACTCCTCCGCCCCCGAGGCCTGGGGCCTTGGGGGCGGAGGTGGGTTCGGCTGCTGTGCGGGTCAGCCGACCAGTTGGTCGTAGGCGGGGAGGGTGAGGAAGTCCGCGTAGTCCGCGTCCAGGGAGACCTGGAGGAGGAGGTCGTGGGCCTGCTGCCACTTTCCGGCCGCGAAGGCGTCCTTGCCGATCTCGGCGCGGATCGCGGCCAGTTCCCCGGCGGCGATCTCGCGGGTGAGGTCGGCGGTGGCCGTCACGGGCTCGCCGTCGTGCTCGAAGACGACACCGGCGTTGATCCACTGCCAGATCTGCGAGCGGGAGATCTCCGCGGTGGCCGCGTCCTCCATCAGGCCGAAGATGCCGACCGCGCCCAGGCCGCGCAGCCAGGCCTCGATGTAGCGGATGCCGACCTGGACGGCGTTGCGCAGGCCCTCGTACGTCGGCTTCGCGTCCAGCGAGTCGATCGCGATGAGCTCGCCCGGGGCCACCGAGACGTCCTCGCGCAGCCGGTCCTTCTGGTTCGGCTTGTCACCGAGGACCGCGTCGAAGGAGGCCATCGCGATCGGCACCAGGTCGGGGTGGGCGACCCACGAGCCGTCGAAGCCGTCGCCCGCCTCGCGGTCCTTGTCGGCCTTGACCTTCTCGAACGCGATCCGGTTGGCCTCGGCGTCCTTGCGGGACGGGATGAAGGCCGCCATGCCGCCGATGGCGTGCGCGCCGCGCTTGTGGCAGGTGCGGACCAGGAGTTCGGTGTACGCCCGCATGAACGGGGCGGTCATCGTCACCGCGTTGCGGTCCGGCAGGACGAACTTCTCGCCGCCGTCGCGGAAGTTCTTCACGATCGAGAACAGGTAGTCCCAGCGGCCCGCGTTCAGGCCCGCCGCGTGGTCGCGCAGCTCGTAGAGGATCTCCTCCATCTCGTACGCGGCCGTGATGGTCTCGATCAGGACGGTCGCGCGGACCGTGCCCTGCGGGATGCCGACGTAGTCCTGCGAGAAGACGAAGATCTCGTTCCAGAGGCGCGCCTCCAGGTGCGACTCCGTCTTCGGCAGGTAGAAGTACGGGCCCTTGCCGAGCTCGATGAGGCGCTTGGCGTTGTGGAAGAAGTACAGGCCGAAGTCGACCAGCGCGCCGGGGACCGGGCGGCCCTCGACCTGGAGGTGGCGCTCCTCCAGGTGCCAGCCGCGCGGGCGCATCACGACGGTCGCCAGCTGCCCGGCCGGCTTCAGGGCGTACGACTTGCCCGTGCGCGGGTCCGTGAAGTCGATGCGGCGCTCGTAGGCGTCGATGAGGTTGAGCTGGCCGAGGACGACGTTCTCCCAGGTGGGGGCGGAGGCGTCCTCGAAGTCGGCGAGCCAGACCTTGGCGCCCGAGTTCAGGGCGTTGACGGTCATCTTGCGGTCGGTCGGACCGGTGATCTCCACACGGCGGTCGTTCAGCGCGGCCGGCGCCGGCGCGACCTTCCACTCGCCCTCGCGGACCTGTGCGGTGTCCGGGAGGAAGTCGAGGTGGGAGGTGCGGGCGATTTCGGCGCGGCGCTCACCGCGGCGGGCGAGGAGCTCGTCGCGGCGGGGCGTGAACCGCCGGTGGAGCTCGGCCACGAACGCGAGGGCCGCCTCGGTCAGGACTTCGTCCTGCCGGGGCAGGGGCTCGGCGTCGACGATGGCCAGCGATGACGGCGCTGGTGCGGACATATCTGTCACTCCTTCAGCGGCGGTGCCTGGCGGCCGCGGGGAATGCTCGCGCAGGACGGCACGCAGTGCCGTCGGGTGTGGAGAGTTCCGGGATACGGTCGCGGGCGCCGTCTGGGGGTTCAGGGCGCTTCTGACCAGTGGATAGTAATTTCCTTATGGTGGAAGTTCAATGGTTTGTTGATGTCGAGATTCTCTGAGTCGACAGACTCCTGCGCCCGGTGGCCCTCAGTGCCACCTTCGTCACTGCCCGCTCAACTGCGCCTGGGCCGCCGCTCAAGCGAGTCGTGCCAGGTCGGGCGGGGTGTCGATGTCGAAGGCCTCGGCGACGTCCCCGCACTCCACCAGCGTGAGCTCGTCCGCGTGATCTGTCAGATGCACCCGTGCGCCCTTGTCCCCCGTCGCCGTCGCCGCGATGTCCGCCCAGCGGTCCGCGCCGAAGAGCACCGGATGCCCGCGCTCCCCGCCGTACGCCGCCGCCACCAGGCTCGCGGGGGAGCGGTACGCCTCCCGGACCCGGGCCACGGCCGCCGGTCCGATACCCGGCTGGTCCACCAGCGAGACGAGGGCCGCGCGGGCGCCCGTACCGGCGAGCGAGGCGAGGCCGACGCGCAGGGACGAGCCCATGCCCTCGGCCCAGTCGGGGTTGTCCACGACCACGCAGCCGGTCAGGTCCGCCCGCTCGCGGACCTCGGCAGCGGAGGCGCCGAGCACCACGTGGAGCGGACCGCAGCCCGCCTCGCGCAGTACCCGTACCGCGTTCTCGACCAGCGGGCGGCCGCGGTACGGGAGCAGGGCCTTGGGGCGGCCGCCCAGACGGCGGCCGCCGCCGGCGGCGAGGAGCAGGCCCGCGATCACCGGGCTTGCGGTTGAGTGTGTGGTGGGTGGCATGTCAGTGATTCTCGCCCCTGGGGTGCGGTGCGCGGGCGGCGCGCCAGGAGGCGTCGTACGGCGGCCAGGGCGGGCCCGAGCCGCAGCGGCTCGCAGATCCGGTTCTCGGTGGCCGCCACCAGGGCGCGTTCGTCGCGGTCGGTCAGCTGGGTCGGCGCAGTCAGCGCGGTCAGCGCGGTCAGCGCGGTCAGCGGGGTCGCCATGGAGGGCTCCTTGCCAATCGGGGGCCAATACCGCGAGTCTGGACCTCGATTGGTCTGGTCGGCAGAGCCAATCAGGGGAGGTTGGCATGGCAAACGGGCGAGTCGTCCAGACGGCGGACAGGACCCTCGGCAGCCGCCAGCTCGCGGCGCTGCTGCCCTCCGAGGTGCTGGCCCGCCCCGGCTACCGGTCCCTCGCCGACGCCGTGCGCACGCTGATCCTCGACGGCCGGATCGCCCTGCACGTACGGCTGCCCGCCGAACGCGAGCTCGCCGAGGCGCTCGGCGCCAGCCGGGCCACCGTCACCGGGGCCTACGACCTGCTGCGCGAGAGCGGCTACGTCCGCAGCCGGCGCGGCTCCGGCACCTGGACCGAGCTCCCCGAGGGCCACGGCCCGGTCGGCGCGCACCTGCTGGCCGGCTCCGGCGGGTACCTGTCCGACGGCGAACCCGGGATCGACCTGGCCATCGCCGCCCTCGGCGCCCCGGAAGACAGCCTCACCGAGGCCCTCGCCTGGGCCGCGCCCCGGCTGCCGGGCCTCGCCCGGACCCCCGGCTACCACCCCTTCGGCCTGCCCGACCTGCGCGCTGCCGTAGCCGAGCGGTTCACCCGGCGCGGGCTGGCGACCCGCCCCGAGCAGATCCTGGTCACGGCCGGCGCCCAGCAGGCGTTCTCGCTCGTCGTGAGCCTGCTGTGCGGGCCCGGGGACCGGGTGGTGACCGAGAACCCCACGTACGCGAACGCCCTCGACGCGCTGCGGCAGGCGCGGCTGCGCACCGGGTCGATCGCCGTCTCCGACGCCGGTTGGGACATGGAGATCGCCGAGTCCACGCTGCGGCAGACCGTGCCGAGGCTGGCGTACGTGATCCCGGACTTCCACAATCCGACGGGGCTGCTGATGCCGCAGGAGCAGCGGCTGCGGCTGCTGGCCGCGACGCGGCGGACCGGGACGTGGCTGGTGGTCGACGAGACCATCGCCGACATCGCCCTGGACGTGCCCGCGCCCGCGCCGCTGGCCTCGCTGGCGCCGAGGGGCGGGGCGGAGCACGTGGTGACGATCGGCTCACTCAGCAAGACGCACTGGGGCGGGCTGCGGGTGGGGTGGGTCCGGGCCACCGCGAAGATGATCACGGAGCTGGCGGCGGTGAAGGTGGCCGCGGACATGACGGGGTCGGTACTGGACCAGCTGGTGGCGCTGCCGCTGCTGGAGGGGCTGGAGCGGACGCTGCCGGCGCGGCTCGCGCAGTTGCGGGGGCAGCGGGAGGCGTTGGAGCGGGCGCTGGAGCGCCACACCCCGGAGTGGTCGTGGGAGCGGGGGCCGGGCGGGCTCTCGCTGTGGGTGGACCTGGGGGAGCCGGTGAGCTCGGCGCTGGCGGAGCGGGCCGGTGCCTGCGGCGTGCACATCGGGCGCGGAGCGCGGTTCGGGGTGGATCCGGGGACGTTCGAGCACCGGCTGCGGATTCCGTACACGCTGGCCGCCGATCGCCTGGACGAGGCGGTACGGCGCCTTGCGGCGGCCTTCCACGACGGGGTTCCGCTGGCTCCGGCGGTGGAGCGGCCGCACTGGGTGGCGTGAACCCGGCCGGCGGCGCGGGTGGGCCGCCCGCCGGGTCGGTCACGGGGTGCGGATGAGGCGGCGGGTGGCGGCCGTGGCCACCGCCGAGGTGCGGGAGTCGACGCCGAGCTTGGCGTAGATGTGGACCAGGTGGGATTTGACCGTGGCCTGGCTCAGGAAGAGCTTCTTCGAGATCTGCTGGTTCGACAGGCCGTCCGCGACCAGCTGGAGCACCTCCAGCTCCCGCTTCGTCAGCGCCTCCGCCGGCATCCGCATGCGGTCCATCAGGCGCAGGGCCACCGCCGGGGCCAGTGCCGACTGGCCCGCCGCCGCCGTGCGCACGGCCGCCGCCAGTTCCTCCGGCGGGGCGTCCTTGAGCAGGTAGCCCGACGCGCCCGCCTCCACCGCCGCCAGGATGTCCGCGTCCGTGTCGTACGTGGTCAGTACGAGGACCCGGGGCGCCCCGGGCCGGGCCGTGATCGCCGCCGTCGCCGCCGAGCCGTGCATGCCCGTACCGAACTGGAGGTCCATCAGGACCACGTCCACCGGCTCGGAGGCGGCCAGTTCCACCGCCCGCTCGGCGGTGGCGGCCTCGGCGACCACCGCGAAGTCCGGCTCGGTGTCCAGCACCGCGCGCAGCCCGGCCCGGACCACCGGGTGGTCGTCGGCCAGCAGCAGGCGGATCGTCATCGGGATGCCTCCAGGGGCAGCGGCAGGGTGACGGCCACGGCGGTGCCCTGGCCCGGCGCGGACTCCACGGTGAACAGCCCGCCCAGCGTCTCGGCCCGCGAGCGCATCGCGGGCAGCCCGAACCCGCCCTCGCCGGAGGGGGCCGAGGACGGGTCGAAGCCGGTCCCGTCGTCGACGACGTCCAGCGTCACCGAGGCGTCCATGAAGGTCAGGGTGATCTCGGCGCGGGCCGCCCGGGCGTGCCGGACGACGTTGGCCAGCGCCGACTGGGCGATGCGGAGCAGGGCGACCTCGTACGGGGTGGGCAGGACCCGGGGCGCGCCGCTCAGGCAGAACCGGACGCGCGGCCCCGGCGCGGCCGTGCACAGCCGCTCCAGCGCCGCGGCGAGGGACCCGTGCTCCAGGTCGGGCGGGGTGAGCGCCCGTACGAACCGCCGCGCCTCGGCGAGGTTCTCCTGGGCGGCCCCCCGGGCCTGCGCGATGTGCGCGAGGGCTGCCGCCCGGGGACCGGCGGGGTCGGCGGGGCCGCCCGGGTCGGGGCTCGGTCCGCCCGGACCCGCCTCGGCGAGGGAACGTTCCGCCGCGCGGAGCAGGAGCTGGATCGAGGACAGGCCCTGGGCCAGGGTGTCGTGGATCTCGCGGGCCAGGCGTTCCCGCTCCGCGAGGATCCCGGCGTTGCGCTCGGCCGCGGCCAGCTCGGCCCGGGTGGCGATGAGCTCCTCGATCAGCTCGCGGCGGCGCTCGCTCTCGCGGTACAGCGCCTGGTAGCCCAGTACGGTCGCGACCGCCACGGCCCCGCCCAGCAGCGGTCCGAGGAAGGCCCCCGGCGAGACCGCACCGCTCTGCGCGTGCGCCAGGAAGCCGCCGATCGCCGCGCACGCCGTCACCGCGACGGCCGCGACGCCCCAGCGCAGCCGCAGCAGGTGCAGCTCCAGGAAGTACAGCGGGAACGCGATCCACAGTCCGTCGGGGGATACCACCAGCAGCGCCGCCCAGGCCGCGCCCAGCCCGGCCAGCCACACCGCCCCGGCGCGCGGCGAGCGGCGCACCGAGGGCGCCAGTACGCCCCCCGCGTACACGGCGGCCAGCACCGCGCAGGCGGCCACGACCCGGCCGGCCTGCGGCGCGGAGTCGGTGACGGCACGCCCGGCGGCCAGCGCGAGCAGCCCGAACAGCAGCGCGTGCAGGCACGCGCGCAGCACGCGCGAGACGGGGGTGAGGGGGCGCGGAGCGGGGGATTCAAGAGCAGTGGCCATGGCCCGGCCAGCCTAAGCGCGGATGGGCGGGGCCCGGTCAATCGAAAGTTTGATGTCCGGATGCGTCGTTCGATACCAGGATCGCTACCGTGGCGCGATGCCTTGTGTCCACGCCGGAGACCAGGGTGGGGATCATGTTCGTCGCATGGAGAGATCTACGGTTCGCGAAGGGCCGCTTCGCCCTCATGGGCTCGGTCGTACTGCTGATCACGCTGCTGGTCGGCCTGCTGTCCGGGCTCACCGCCGGCCTGGCCCGGGAGAACGTCTCGGCCGTCACCGGACTGCCCGCCGGCCACCTCGCCTTCGCCGCGCCCGCCGGGGACCAGAAGGTGTCCTTCACCAACTCCCAGGTGTCGGAGAAGGCCTGGCGGGCCTGGCGGGCGCAGCCCGGAGTGAGGTCGGCCGAGCCGCTCGGCATCCGCACCACCAACGCGTCGGCGGGCGCCCGCACCGGCGCGGTCTCCGTCTTCGGCGTCGATCCGGCCGGCCCCCTCCCGCCGCGCGGCAGCGGCCTCGCCCAGGGGCAGGTGGTCCTCACCGAGAAGGCCGCCAAGGAGCTCGGCGGGCTGACCGCGGGCGGCAAGCTGAAGATCGGCCCGCTGGAACTGACCGTGGCCGCCGTCTCCGGCACCGCCGCCTACAGCCACACCCCGGTCGTCTGGATGGACCTCAACGACTGGCAGCGCATCGGCAACCCCGGCACCTCCATCGACACGCTCGCCACCGTGATCGCGCTCGACACCGCCGGGTCGGCGGACCTCTCCGCCGGCGACGAGGTGGCGGGCACGAAGGCCCAGACCATCGACGAGGCACTCGGCGCCATAGGGTCCTACCAGGCCGAGAACGGCTCGCTCCAGCTCATGCGAGGGTTCCTCTTCGCCATCTCGGCCCTGGTCATAGGGGCCTTCTTCACCGTGTGGACGATCCAGCGCAGCGGTGACATCGCCGTGCTGAAGGCACTGGGCGCCTCCACCCCGTACCTGCTCAAGGACGCCCTCGGCCAGGCCGTCGTCATGCTCGCCGTCGGCACCGGGTCCGGTACGGCGCTCGCCGCCGGGTTCGGCGCGCTCATCAGCGGGGGCGACGTGCCCTTCGTCCTCGGCACCGCGACCGTGCTGGCGCCCGCCGCGATCATGATCGTGCTCGGTGCGCTGGGCGCGGCCCTGTCCATCCGGCGGATCACCGCCGTCGACCCCCTGACCGCCCTCGGGAGCGTCCGATGACCCTGCTCGTGCACGACGTCACGCTCACCTACCCGGACGGCGAGAGCCGGCTCACCGCCCTCGACCGGGTCCGACTGGAGGTGCCCGCGGGCACGCTGACCGCGGTGATCGGGCCCTCCGGCTCCGGCAAGTCCAGCCTGCTGGCCGTCGCCGCCACCCTGGTCACCCCGGACTCCGGACAGGTGGTGGTGGCCGGCCAGGACACGGCTCGGCTGAGCGCGGCCGAGAAGTCGGCCCTGCGCCGCGAGAAGATCGGCATCGTCTTCCAGCAGCCGAACCTGCTGGCCTCGCTCACCGCCGCCGAGCAGCTCCAGGTGATGGCCCACCTGTCGGGCCGCCCCTCGCGGGCGCTGCGCCGCCGGGCGCTGGAGCTGCTGGACGCGGTGGGGCTGGCCGACAAGGCCGACAAGCGGCCCCACCAGCTCTCCGGCGGCCAGCGCCAGCGGGTCAACATCGCCCGCGCCCTGATGAACGAGCCGGCCGTGCTCCTGGTCGACGAGCCGACGAGCGCCCTGGACCACGAGCGCGGGGCGGCCGTCCTCGACCTGCTGGTCACCCTGACCCGCGAGCGCTCCACCGCGACCGTGCTGGTCACCCACGACCACGCCCACCTGGAGCGGATGGACCGGACGGCGACGATGGCGGACGGCCGCCTGACGGACTCCGAGTCCGAGACGGTCCCGGCCGCCTGAGCGCCCGTACCTGCGACAAGGCCCCGGCCCCCCTCGCACCGGAGGGGGCCGGGGCCTTCACGTACGGACGGGACCTACGCGGGGCTCTGGCTCTGCAGCGCCACCGACAGCTCGGCCGCGACGTTCTGCAGGATCGGCACGAAGGACTCGGCCACGGCCTCGGTCACCCGGCCCGCCGGACCCGAGATGGAGATCGCGGCGGCGGTCGGCGAGTTCGGCACCGACACGGCCAGGCAGCGGACCCCTATCTCCTGCTCGTTGTCGTCGACCGCGTAGCCCGCCTTGCGGACCTGCTCCAGGGCCTCCAGGAAGCCCTCGGGGGTGGTGATGGTCTTCTCGGTCGCGGCCGGCATCCCGGTGCGCGCCAGCAGCGCCCGTACCTCGTCGGCGGGCGTGTACGCGAGCAGCGCCTTGCCCACGCCGGTGGAGTGCGGCAGCACCCGGCGGCCGACCTCGGTGAACATGCGCATGGAGTGCTTGGACGGCACCTGGGCGACGTAGACGATCTCGTCCCCGTCGAGCAGGGCCATGTTGGCCGTCTCGCCGGTCTCCTCGACCAGGCGGGCGAGGTACGGCCGCGCCCAGGTCCCCAGCAGCCGCGACGCGGACTCGCCGAGGCGGATCAGCCGGGGGCCGAGGGAGTACCGTCGATTGGGCTGCTGCCGGACGTAGCCGCACGCCACCAGGGTGCGCATGAGGCGGTGGATGGTGGGCAGCGGCAGACCGCTGGCGGTGGAGAGCTCGCTGAGGCCGACCTCGCCCCCGGCATCGGCCATGCGTTCAAGCAGATCGAAGGCGCGCTCAAGGGACTGAACGCCACCGCTGGCGGCGGTGGGCTTCGCGGAAGCGTCGGTGGTGCTGGCGCTGGACGTCGGCACGGCGCGGTCCTTTCGGTGCTGGCAGGCAAGGAAGCAGCCTACCGGTCGGTCGGCGTCGGCCCTAGGGCCGGGTAGAAGCCGTCCCCGCCGGTCAGAGGGGGTTTGTCCGGGTCGCGGACCTCCTCGGGAAGTTACCCGTCCGCCCCCGGTGGTGGTAGCTACATTCTGGATAGTGAAATCTTAATTCCATCTTGTGGAAACATCCAATTGCGGCGCCGGTGTGTCGGTGCTCTGTCCGGCCGCTCTTGACGGGCCCCGGATCGACGGCGAGACTCCGTCAACAGAACGTTGAATTTCGCTCTGTGGAAGTAGATGGGGAGGTTCCGGCGTGTCCGACGACGTGGAACTGGTACTGCGCTCGACTCGCGTCATCACCCCCGAGGGGACGCGCGCCGCTTCGGTCGCCGTCGCCGCCGGGAAGATCGTCGCCGTACTGCCGCACGACGCCGAGGTACCGGCCGGCGCCCGGTTCGAGGACTTCGGCGACGACGTCCTGCTCCCCGGCCTGGTCGACACCCACGTGCACGTGAACGACCCGGGCCGCACCGAGTGGGAGGGCTTCTGGACCGCCACCCGCGCCGCCGCGGCCGGGGGCGTCACCACGATCCTCGACATGCCCCTCAACTCCCTGCCGCCGACCACCACGGTCGACCACCTCCGCGTCAAGCAGGAGGTCGCCCGGACCAAGGCGCACGTGGACGTCGGCTTCTGGGGCGGCGCGCTGCCGGACAACGTCAAGGACCTGCGCCCGCTGCACGACGCCGGCGTCTACGGCTTCAAGTGCTTCCTGTCGCCCTCCGGCGTCGACGAGTTCCCCGAGCTCGACCAGGAGCAACTGGCCACCTCCCTCGCCGAGATCACCGGCTTCGGCGGCCTGATGATCGTGCACGCCGAGGACCCGCACCACCTGGACTCCGCCCCGGTCGTCCCCGGGCCCAAGTACGCCGACTTCCTGGCCTCCCGTCCGCGCGACGCCGAGAACACCGCGATCGGCAACCTGATCGCCCAGGCGAAGCGGCTGAACGCGCGCGTCCACGTACTGCACCTGTCCTCCTCCGACGCGCTGCCGCTGATCGCCGCCGCCAAGGCCGAGGGCGTCCGCATCACCGTCGAGTCCTGCCCGCACTACCTCACCCTCACCGCCGAGGAAGTGCCGGACGGCGCGAGCGAGTTCAAGTGCTGCCCGCCCATCCGCGAGGCCGCCAACCAGGACCTGCTGTGGGACGCGCTCGCCGACGGCACCATCGACTGCATCGTCTCCGACCACTCGCCGTCCACGGCGGACCTGAAGACGGACGACTTCGCCACCGCGTGGGGCGGCATCTCCTCCCTCCAGCTCGGGCTGCCGGCCATCTGGACCGAGGCCCGCCGCCGCGGCCGCACCCTCGAGGACGTCGTGCGCTGGATGTCGGCCGCCCCGGCCGCGCTCGCGGGCCTCGCCGACAAGGGCGCGATCGAGGCCGGCCGCGACGCCGACTTCGCCGTGCTGGCCCCCGAAGAGACCTTCACCGTGGATCCCGCGGAGCTGCACCACCGCAACCGGGTCACGGCGTACGCGGGCAAGACCCTGCACGGCGTCGTGAAGTCCACCTGGCTGCGCGGTACGCAGATCGCCGACCACGGCACCCCGACCGAGCCCACGGGCCGACTCCTCGAAAGGCAGAACTGACCAGTGGCGATTGAATCCTTCACCGGTAACGCGAACCCGTACGGAGGCGGAGACCCGTACGCCGACTACCGCACCGCGGACTTCCCGTTCACCCAGCACGCGAACCTCGCCGCGCGTCAGCTCGGCGCGGGCGTACTCGCCGCCAACGACGAGTTCTTCGCCCAGCGCGAGAACCTGCTCGTCGAGGAGGCCGCGCACTTCGACCCCGAGCACTTCGGCCACAAGGGCAAGGTCATGGACGGCTGGGAGACGCGCCGCCGGCGCGGCGTCTCGGCCGGACAGCCCTGGCCGACGGCCGAGGACCACGACTGGGCGCTGATCCGCCTCGGCGCCCCCGGCGTCATCCGCGGCATCGTCGTCGACACCGCCCACTTCCGCGGCAACATGCCGCAGGCCGTCTCGGTGGAGGCCACCGCCGTCGAGGGCTCCCCGACCGCGCAGGAGCTCCTCTCCGACGACGTGAAGTGGACGACCCTCGTACCGCGCACCCCCGTCGGCGGCCACGCGGCCAACGGCTTCGAGGTCGACGTGGAGCAGCGCTTCACGCACCTGCGCCTGAACCAGCACCCGGACGGCGGCATCGCCCGCCTGCGCGTGTACGGCGAGGTCCGCCCCGACCCGAAGTGGCTCGCCGCGCTCGGCACCTTCGACGTGGTCGCCCTGGAGAACGGCGGCTCCGTCCAGGACGCCTCCAACCGCTTCTACTCCCCGCCGACCAACACCATCAACCCGGGCCGCTCCCGCAAGATGGACGACGGCTGGGAGACCGCCCGCCGCCGCGACAACGGCAACGACTGGATCCGCTACCAGCTGGTGGCCGACTCCGAGATCCGCGCCGTCGAGATCGACACCGCCTACCTCAAGGGCAACTCGGCCGGCTGGGCCTCGCTGTCCGTCAAGTCCGGCGAGGAGGGCGAGTGGACGGAGTTCCTGCCGCGCACCCGCCTGCAGCCCGACACCAACCACCGCTTCGTACTGGACACCCCGGCGGTCGGCACCCACGTGCGGATCGACATCTTCCCGGACGGCGGCTTCTCCCGCCTGCGCCTGTACGGCTCGCTGACGGAGGCCGGCGCCGCCGCGCTGACCGCCCGCCACCAGGAGCTGGGCGGCTGACGCCGCGCCCGTGACCGCCCCGGGGGCCGACACCCCCGGGGCTACGCCGCGTGGCCGCCGTCCACCGCGAACTCGGCGCCCGTCACATAGACGGCGTCCGGGCCCGCGAGGAAGGACACCAGGCCCGCGACCTCCTGCGCGGTGCCGAAGCGCCCGAGGGCCGTCAGCGCGCTCTGCGCCGCGGCGTGGGGGCCGTCCGCCGGGTTCATGTCGGTGTCCACCGGGCCCGGGTGCACGAGGTTCGCGGTGATGCCGCGCCCGCCGAGCTCCCGCGCCAGCGCCTTGTTCAGGCCGGTCAGCGCGGCCTTGCTCATCGCGTACAGGGTGCCGCCGGGGCCGGGGACCCGCGCGGCCATGCAGCTGCCGATGGTGACGATCCGGCCGCCGGAGCCCATTCGCGCGGCCGCGGCCTGGGTGGTCAGGAACACGCCGCGCACGTTGACCGCCAGTACCCGGTCCACATCGGCCGGGGTCAGGGTGTCCAGCGGCCCGAGCACGCCGATGCCGGCGTTGTTGACCAGCGTGTCGATCCGCCCCAGGCCCCGTACGGTCTCCTCCACCGCGGCGACCGCCTGCGCGGGGTCGCCCACGTCGGCCCGGACCGCCCGGGCGCGCCGGCCGAGCGCCTCGATCCTGCCCACGACCCCGGCCGCGGCCCGCGCGCCGTGGACGTACGTGAGGGCGACGTCGGTCCCGTCCTGCGCCAGGCGCAGGGCGGTGGCCGCCCCGATGCCGCGGCTGCCGCCGGTCACCAGTGCCACCGTGCCACTGCTGCTCATGGTCTTCTCCCCGCTCTCGTCCGACAAGTCGTTGCGGGTTCAATGAAACGAGCGGCGAGGGGCGGGCGCTGGCGGGAATCGGACGTCGCGTTCGTGCGCGTCGCGCCGATGAGTTCCGGGGCGCCCGGGAGTCTGAACACGTGCAGCAGACACCGGACGCCAGGAGCGCAGAGCCATGGGCAAGCTGACCCTCACCACCTTCGTGACCCTCGACGGCGTGATGCAGGCCCCCGGCGGGCCGGAGGAGGACCCCAGCGGCGGGTTCGCGTACGGCGGCTGGCTGGTGCCGTTCGACGACGAGGGCATGGGGGTGTTCATGAAGGAGGTGTTCGACCGGGCCGGGGCGTTCCTGCTCGGGCGCCGCACGTACGAGATCTTCGCCGGCTACTGGCCGAAGCGGACCGACCCCACGGACCCGATCGCCAGCCGGCTGAACGGCCTGCCGAAGTACGTGGCCTCGGCGACGCTCGAGGAACCGGCCTGGGCGGGGACCACCGTCATCGACGGGGAGCAGCTCCAGAGCGAGATCATGCGGGTCAAGGACGGGCTGGAGGGAAGCCGGGAACTCCAGGTGCACGGCAGCGGGGCGTTGGCCCAGTGGCTGCTGGCGCGGGACCTCGTGGACGAGCTGAACCTGCTGGTGTTCCCCGTCTTCCTGGGCGCCGGGCGCCGGCTGTTCCCCACGGGCGGGCTGCCCACGGCCTACGAGCTGGCCGCCTCGCGCACGACGCCGAACGGCACGGCCATCCTCACCTACCGTCCCACGGGCCGCGCCACCTTCGGCACCTTCGGCTGATCCCCCCACGACGACCGGGGCCCGGTCGGGCGGGCCCCGGGCGGGTCCCGGGCGGGCCCCGGGTGGGGGGCCCGGTGAAACCGCTCGACCGCCATGATCGCCTCCGGTACGGTGAGCCGCGCCCGAGGGAGCCGCCGGAGTCTCCACCCGCATCACGCCGATGGAGAGTCCCTGGTGAGCTCGCCCGCCCTGCTCGCACGCACCGCCGCCCCCCGCCGCGCCTGGCTCGCCGACCTGCCCGTCCTGGCCGTCGCCGTGGTCTGGGGCGGCAGCTATCTCGCGGCCAAGGGCATCACCACGGCCCACACCGTGATCGCCGTCCTCGTCCTGCGCTTCGCGCTCGTGCTGCCCGTACTCGCCGTCGCGGGGTGGCAGCGGCTGCGGGCGCTCACCGCCCGGCAGCTGTCCGGTGCGGGCCTGCTGGGCCTCGTACTCGGCGGGATCTTCCTGCTGGAGACGTACGGGGTCGTCCACACCTCGGCCACCAACGCCGGGCTGATCATCAGCCTGACCATGATCTTCACCCCGCTCGCCGAGGCGGCCGTACGGCGCGAGGCCCCCTCGGGCGCCTTCCTCGCAGGCGCCGCGGCCTCCGTCGCCGGCGTCGTCCTGCTCACCCAGGGCGCCGGATTCACCGTCCCCGGCGCCGGTGACCTGCTCATCCTCGGCGCGGCCCTCGCCCGTACCCTGCACGTCCTGCTGATGGCGCGGATCAAGGCCGTCCAGGACGCCGACTCGCTGTCGCTGACCACCGTGCAACTGGGCGGCGCCGTCCTCGTCTTCGCCGTACTGGCCGCCGTGCCCGGCACCGGCGACAGCCCCTGGGCGGCGGCCGCCGCCTTCGGGCCCACCGAATGGGCGGGGCTCGCCTTCCTCTCCGTCCTGTGCACGCTCTTCGCCTTCTTCGTGCAGATGTGGGCCGTACGCCGCTCCTCGCCCTCCCGCGTCAGCCTGCTGCTCGGCACCGAACCCCTGTGGGCGGCCGCCGCCGGCATCGCCATCGGCGGCGAACACCTCGGCCCGGCCGGGTTCGCGGGCGCCGCGCTCGTCCTCGGCGGCACCGCCTGGGGTCGCCGAGCCGTGGCCGGATGACTTCGCGGGAGCTCGTAGTACCTCGAATCACCCTGTATGGCCACGCAAGCCGTCCAAGGCCGGACGCGTGACCGGAAATCGATGGTCCCAGCACCGAGCGGTCACATTAATGTGACCGCATGCCACAACCGGACATCAGCGTGAACGACGCCGACTTCCACGCAGACCCCTATGCCTTCTACGCCCGGCTGCGCGCCGCGGGCCCGGTGCACCCGGTCGAGGTCACCGCCCCCGAGTACGCGCCCACCTTCCTGGTCGTCGGGTACGAAGAGTCCCGCCGGGCCCTCAACCACCCGGGTCTGCTGAAGAACTGGACCGGCAACCAGGTCCTGCCGGGCATCGCGACCACCCCCGCCAACAGCAACATGCTGGAGGCGGACCCGCCGCACCACACCCGGCTGCGCCGCCTGGTCGCCCGCGAGTTCACCCTGCGCCGGGTGCAGGCCATGCGCCCCCGCGTCCAGCGGATCACCGACGAACTGCTCGACGCGATGGCCGCCCGCCCGCAGCGCAAGGCCGACCTGATCAAGGCCCTCGCCTTCCCGCTGCCCATGACCGTCATCGGCGAACTCCTCGGCGTCCCCGACCTGGACCGCGAGCGCTTCAGCCACTGGTCCAAGGAAGTCCTCGCGCCCACCTCCCTCACGCCGAGCACCACCGCGCACCAGAGGCTCGGCGACTACCTCGCGGAGCTCGTCGAAGTCAAGGCCAAGACCCCCGGCGAGGACCTGCTCAGCGCCCTCATCCGGACCCGCGACGAGGACGGCGACGTGCTGTCGCCCGACGAGCTGATCGGCATGGCCTTCCTGCTGCTGATCGCCGGCCACGAGACCACCGTCAACCTCATATCCAACGGAACCCGCGCCCTGCTGGCCCACCCGGACCAACTGGCCGCCCTGCGCGCCGACTACGACGGCCTCCTCGACGGCGCCGTCGAGGAGATGCTCCGCTACGACGGCCCGGTGCAGAACACCACCTACCGCTACGCCCGCGAGGACATGGAGCTCGGCGGCACCGCCATCCCGGCCGGGGCCACCGTCCTCGTCTCGCTGGCCGGAGCGGACCGCGACCCCGGGCGGTACGAGGCCCCCGACGCGTTCGACATCCGGCGCGCCCCGCAGGGCCACCTCGCCTTCGGGCACGGGCTGCACTTCTGCATCGGCGCCCCGCTCGCCCGCATGGAGGGCCGCATCGCGCTGCGCGGCCTGCTGGAGCGCTTCCCGGACCTGGCCGAGGACCCGGCCGAGGAGGCGCCGACGTACATCGGGGGCAGCCTGATCCGCGGTGTGACCCGGCTCCCGGTGCGCTGGTAGCCGGCGCCCGTGGCCGATTCCGTACCGTCCCCGCCCGCGCCCCCGGCGCCCCTACAGGTCCGGGAGCTCCGCCATCCGGACCTGGCGCCGCTCCCGCCGCGACAGCTCGCACGCCTCCGCGATCCGCAGCGCGGCCAGCGCCTCCCGGCCGTCGCACGGGTTGGGGCCCTCGCCGCGCACCAGCCGGACGAAGGCCGCCAGCTCCGCCTCGTACGCGGGGGCGAACCGCTCCAGGAAGCCCGCCCAGGGCTTGCTCGCCGGGGGCGGGCCGTGCGGTTCGGTCGAGGCGATCGGCGTACGGTCGTCCAGCCCCGAGGAGACCTGGTCGAGCTCCCCGGCCAGCTCCATCCGCACGTCGTACCCGGCGCCGTTGCAGCGGGTGCCCGTACAGGTGGCCAGGGTCCCGTCGTCCAGGGTGAGGACGGCGACGGCGGTGTCCACGTCGCCGAGCTCGCGGAAGACCGCCGGACCCGCGTCGGAGCCGGTCGCGTACACCTCGGTCACCTCGTGCCCGGTCACCCAGCGGACCATGTCGAAGTCGTGCACCAGGCAGTCCCGGTACAGACCCCCCGACGTCGCCAGGTACGCGGCGGGCGGCGGCGCCGGATCGGCGGTCATCGTCCGTACGGTGTGCAGCCGGCCCAGGGCTCCGGAGCGCACCAGCTCCCGCGCGGTGCGGCAGCCCGCGTCGAAGCGGCGCATGAAGCCCAGCTGGAGCACCCCGTCAGCGGCGCCCACCTCGCGCAGCACGGCCAGCGTCCGGGCGAGATCGGTGGCCAGGGGCTTCTCGCAGAACACCGGGAGCCCGCCGCGGACCGCCCGCAGGACCAGCTCGGCGTGCCCGTCGGTGGAACAGGCCACGACCACGGCGTCCACGCCCCAGGTGAAGACCTGCTCCACGGACGGGGCGGCGGTCGCCCCCAGCCGGTCGGCGAGGCGCGCCGCCCGCGCGGGATCGGCGTCGGCGAGCAGCAGCGAGCCGGCGTCCGGGTGGCGGGCCAGTGCCGCCGCGTGGAAGGAGCCGATCCGGCCCGTTCCGATCACCCCGATGCGCATGCAATCAACCTGACCCCGTCACGGGGGGCTGTCAATCCGCCCGACAGTACCCGTATGGCCCAGATGGGCTCGAAGGACCCGATGACCGCACATGGTCCACTGTGGCGGATACTGAGCGGCTGGAACCGTAATGACCGCTTTGGCGGCAGCGGCCCGCAGCAGGCGGCGGCAGACACAGGACGAGGGAAGGGCACGCAGAGTGGCTAGGGTTCGGACAGGGGTACGCGTCGTGGGCGCGGTGCTCGCGGCGGTACTGGGAGCCTCCCTCGTGGGCTGCAGCAGCACGGGCGGCAAGCGCGCCGAGGAGCGGGCGAAGGCCGCCCAGGCGGGCCGGCCCGCGGTGTCCACCCCGCGCTGGACCTTCGCGATGGTCACGCACGCGGGAGACGGCGACACCTTCTGGGACATCGTCCAGAAGGGTGCCAAGGAGGCCGCGGCGAAGGACAACATCAACTTCGTCTACGCCCACGACGACCAGGCTCAGCAGCAGGCCCAGTTCGTCCAGAACGCCATCGACCAGAAGGTCGACGGGATCGTGGTGAGCCTGGCCAAGCCCGAGGCGCTCAAGGACGTCATCGGCAAGGCGGTCAAGGCCGGAATCCCGGTGATCACGGTCAACTCCGGATCCGCGCAGTCCGCCGAGTACGGCGCCCTCACCCACATCGGCCAGGACGAGCAGATCGCCGGCGAGGCGGTCGGCAGCGAGCTGACCAAGCGCGGCAAGAAGAAGGCCGTCTGCGTCCTGCACGAGCAGGGCAACGTCGGCCACGAGCAGCGCTGCGCAGGGGCGAAGAAGACCTTCGGCGGCACGATGGAGAACCTGTACGTCGAGGGCACCAACATGCCCTCCGTCCAGGCGGCCATCCAGGCGAAGCTCCAGGCCGACCCCTCCGTCGACGCGATCGTCACCCTCGGCGCCCCCTTCGCCCCGACGGCGGTCAAGGCGAAGGACGCGGCGGGCAGCAAGGCCGAGGTCGACACCTTCGACCTCAACGCCTCCGTCGCCCGCGACCTCAAGTCCGGCGCCCTCGGTTTCGCCGTCGACCAGCAGCCCTACCTCCAGGGCTACGAGGCCATCGACCTGCTCTGGCTGTACCGCTACAACGCGAACGTGCTCGGCGGCGGCCGCCCGGTGCTCACCGGACCGCAGATCGTGACCGCCGACGAGGCCGGCAAGCTGGAGGCGTTCATCAAGCGGGGCAGCCGATGAGCACGGCAACGGCCGTCGACGAACGGCTCGCCCCCACCTCGCTGGTCCGCAAGCTGCTCGGCCGCCCCGAGCTCGGCGCGGTCGTCGGCGCGGCCGCCGTCTTCGTCTTCTTCTCCATCGCCGCGCCCAGCTTCCTCCAGGCCTCCAGCCTGAGCACGATCCTGTACTCGGCCTCCACCATCGGGATCATGGCCTGCCCGGTGGCCCTGCTGATGATCGGCGGCGAGTTCGACCTCTCCGCGGGCGTCATGGTCACCACCTCGGCACTGGTCAGCTCGATGTTCAGCTACCAGATGACCGCCAACGTGTGGGTGGGCGTCGGGGTGTCCCTGCTGGTCACCCTCGCCATCGGCTTCTTCAACGGGTTCATGCTGACCCGTACCAAGCTGCCGAGCTTCATCATCACGCTCGGCACCTTCCTGATGCTGACCGGCCTGAACCTCGGCTTCACCAAGCTGATCAGCGGCTCCGTCTCGACGAAGACCATCGCCGACATGGAGGGCTTCGACTCCGCCCGGGCGCTCTTCGCCTCGCAGTGGAACGTCGGCTCGGTCACCCTCAAGGTCACCATCCTGTGGTGGCTGGCCCTGGTCGCCGTCGCCACCTGGATCCTGCTGCGCACCCGCGCCGGCAACTGGATCTTCGCGGTCGGCGGCGGGGCGGACGCGGCCCGCGCGACCGGCGTCCCCGTCGTCAAGACCCGGATCGGCCTGTACATGGGCGTCGCCCTGTGCGCCTGGATCTCCGGGCAGCACATCCTCTTCTCGTTCGACGTGGTCCAGTCGGGCGAGGGCGTCGGCAACGAGTTCCTGTACATCATCGCGGCCGTCATCGGCGGCTGCCTGATGACCGGCGGCTACGGCTCCGCCATCGGCTCGGCCGTCGGCGCCTTCATCTTCGGCATGACCAGCAACGGCATCGTGTACGCCCAGTGGAACCCGGACTGGTTCAAGTTCTTCCTCGGCGCGATGCTCCTGCTGGCGACGCTGCTCAACGCATGGGTCCGCAAGCGGGCGGAGGCGAAGTGATGACCGAGACCGTGTCCGCGACCCCGTACGAGAAGTCCTCGGCGCCGGCGCTCGTGAAGATGACCGACGTCAGCAAGTTCTACGGCAACATCCGGGCCCTCCAGGGGGTCTCCCTGGAGGTGCACGCCGGCGAGATCACCTGTGTCCTGGGCGACAACGGCGCCGGCAAGTCCACCCTGATCAAGATCATCGCGGGGCTGCACCGGCACGACGCCGGCCGCTTCGAGATCGAGGGCGAGGAGACCGCGCTCGCCAACCCGCGCGCCGCCCTCGACCACGGCATCGCCACCGTCTACCAGGACCTGGCCGTCGTCCCGCTCATGCCCGTCTGGCGGAACTTCTTCCTCGGCTCCGAGCCCACCAAGGGCCGCGGCCCCTTCCGCCGCCTCGACGTGGAGTTCATGCGCGAGACCACCCGCGCCGAGCTGCTGCGGATGGGCATCGACCTGCGCGACGTGGACCAGCCGATCGGCACCCTGTCCGGCGGCGAGCGGCAGTGCGTGGCCATCGCCCGCGCCGTCTACTTCGGGGCGAAGGTCCTCGTCCTCGACGAGCCGACCGCCGCCCTCGGCGTCAAGCAGTCCGGCGTGGTCCTCAAGTACGTCGCCGCGGCCCGCGACGCGGGCCTCGGTGTGGTCCTGATCACCCACAACCCGCACCACGCCTACCTGGTCGGCGACCGGTTCGTGCTGCTCAAGCGCGGCACGATGGCGGGCAGCCACACCCGTGACTCGATCACCCTGGACGAGCTCACCCGGCAGATGGCGGGCGGCTCCGAGCTGGACGAGCTGAGCCACGAACTGGAGCGGGTGGCAGAATCAGGACCGGACCACCCGTCCGGAGCAGCCGATCCGGCGTCCGGCACCACCGCACCCTGAGGGACGACACGACTCGATGAGCACGTACCGGGACTTTGCGCTCACCCACCGGGGGTCGGCGCGAGGCACCGTCCTGCGGACCATCGGGACCCGTGAGCGCCGGTCGCACCTGACCGCCCCGCGCGTCCCGACCGTCGGCATCGACATCGGCGGCACCAAGGTGATGGCCGGCGTCGTCGACGCCGACGGGGTCATCCTGGAGAAGATCCGCACCGAGACCCCCGACAAGTCCAAGAGCCCCAAGGTCGTCGAGGACACCATCGTCGAGCTGGTGCTCGACCTGTCCGACCGGCACGACGTCCACGCCGTGGGCATCGGCGCGGCCGGCTGGGTCGACGCCGACCGCTCCCGGGTGCTCTTCGCACCCCACCTGGCCTGGCGCGACGAGCCGCTGCGCGACGCGCTCCAGTCCCGGCTCGCGGTCCCGGTCATGGTGGACAACGACGCCAACACCGCCGCCTGGGCCGAATGGCGCTTCGGCGCCGGACGCGGCGAGGACCACCTCGTCATGATCACGCTCGGCACCGGCATCGGCGGCGCGATCCTCGAAGGCGGCCAGGTCAAGCGCGGCCGCTTCGGGGTCGCCGGCGAGTTCGGCCACATGCAGGTGGTCCCCGGCGGCCACCGCTGCCCGTGCGGCAACCGCGGCTGCTGGGAGCAGTACAGCTCCGGCAACGCCCTGGTCCGCGAGGCCCGCGAGCTGGCCGCCGCCGACTCCCCGGTCGCGCACGAGATCATCGCCCGGGTCGGCGGCAACGTCGCGGAGATCACCGGGCCGCTCATCACCGAGCTGGCCCGCGAGGGCGACGCCATGTGCGTCGAGCTCCTGGAGGACATCGGCCAGTGGCTCGGCGTCGGCATCGCCAACCTCGCCGCCGCCCTCGACCCCTCCTGCTTCGTCATCGGCGGCGGCGTCAGCGCCGCCGACGACCTGCTGATCGGCCCGGCCCGGGACGCCTTCCGGCGCCACCTCACCGGCCGCGGCTACCGCCCCGAGGCCCGTATCGCCAAGGCCCAGCTCGGCCCCGAGGCCGGCATGGTCGGGGCCGCCGACCTGGCCCGGCTGGTCGCCCGCCGCTTCCGCCGCGCCACGCGCCGGCGCGTCGAGCGGTACGAGCGCTACGCGCAGTGGGGCCTGATCGATTCCCCGGCCACCGCGGAGCGCAAGGCCGCGGACCTCAAGGCCGCCGAGGCCGAGGCCAAGGCCGCCGGGGCCGGGGCCGCGGACACGAAACCCGCGGACCTCGAGGACGGGGGCGCGCGGTGACACCGCCCTCCCTGCCCCGCCAGGCGCCCGCCCCCGACGAGGGCGGCACTCCGCTCCCGGCGGAGGACCGCAAGCACGTGGTCCGGCGCCGCTGGATCACCGCGATCATCATCCTGCTGCTGGTCGGCGTACCCGCGGGCTACCTCGCCGTATCCGCCCAGCAGAGCCGCGAGAGCGGCCGCGACAAGGCCGCCAAGGTCGGCGCGACCAAGGTGCGGCCCGGCTGGCCCTCCAAGGTGCAGCGCAGCATCTACGAGGTGCCGATCCCGCCGAAGGCCTGGCGGGTCGGGTTCCTGGAGACCAACAACTGGCGCACCAGCCGGCTGTACGTGCAGTTCGCCGTCACCCCCGCCGACCTGGACGCCTTCCTGGCCGACGTCGGCACCAGCCGCTCCGAGCTGACCCGCGAGGTCTCCGTGGGGGCCCACGACGCCGCGGTCGCGGGCTGGAGCTGGGGCCCGCAGAACGCCTGGTACGGCACCACCCTGGAACAGCCGAACCCGCGCCCCACCAGGGACGTCACGGTCGACCTCACGGACCCGGCCAAGCCGAGGGTCTACGTGGTCTCCACGGCGACCCCGTAGCCGGGCCGTGTCCTAGCCTTCTGCCATGAAGCTCACCAAGCGGCTGCACTCCTGTGTCCAACTGGAGAAGGACGGGCGCGTGCTCGTCATCGACCCGGGCGTCTTCAGCGAGCCCGACGCGGGGCTCGGGGCGGACGCCCTGCTCGTCACCCACGAGCACCCCGACCACTTCGACGAGGGCCGGCTGCGCGCCGCCCTCGACGCCAGCCCGGCGGCCGCGCTCTGGACGCTGCGCAGCGTCGCGGAGCGGCTGGCCCCTGCCTATCCGGGCCGGGTGCACACCGTCGGGCACGGGGACGCCTTCAGCGCCGCCGGCTTCGAGGTCCAGGTCCACGGCGAGCTGCACGCCGTGATCCACCCGGACATCCCGCGGGTCACCAATGTCGGCTACCTCGTGGAGGGTTCGCTCTTCCACCCCGGTGACGCGCTGACCGTCCCCGAGGTGCCCGTGGACACCCTGATGCTCCCGGTGCACGCACCCTGGAACAAGGTCGCCGAGGTGATCGACTACCTGCGCGAGGTCAAGCCGCGCCGGGCCATCGACATCCACGACGCGTACCTCTCGGACATCGCCCGCCCCATCTACGACGGCGTCCTCGCGGCCCTGGGCGGCACCGACCACGGGCGGCTCGCCGCCGGGGACGCCGCGCAACTGTGACTGTCGGTGCCGGGCGGTAGGTTGGACGGCATGCGTATCGCCACGTTCAACGTCAACTCGATCACCGCCCGGCTGCCCCGTCTGCTGGCCTGGCTGGAGAGCTCCGGCACCGATGTCGTGTGCATCCAGGAGACCAAGTGCTCCGAGGAGCAGTTCCCGCGCGAGCAGCTGCGCGAGCTGGGCTACGAGTCGGCCGTCAATGCCACCGGCAGGTGGAACGGGGTGGCCCTGATCTCCAAGGTCGGCCTGGAGGACGTGGTCAAGGGCCTGCCCGGCGGCCCCGACTACGAGGGCGTCGAGGAGCCCCGGGCGATCTCCGCCACCTGCGGCGGGGTGCGCCTGTGGTCGGTGTACGTGCCGAACGGGCGCGAGGTCGAGCACGACCACTACGGGTACAAGCTGGACTGGTTCCGCGCGCTGACCACCGCCGTCGCCGAAGACGCGGCCGGCCCGCGCCCGTTCGCGGTGCTCGGCGACTACAACGTGGCCCCGACCGACGAGGACGTGTACGACCCGGCAGTCTTCGCGGGCCTGACCCACGTGACCCCCGCCGAGCGCGCCGCCCTGGAGGCACTGCGTGCCGCGGGGCTCTCCGACGTGCTGCCGCGCCCTCTCAAGTACGACCGGCCGTACACGTACTGGGACTACCGCCAGCTCGCCTTCCCCAAGAACCGGGGCATGCGCATCGACCTGGTCTACGGGAACGAGCCCTTCACCAAGGCGGTCACCGACGCCTACGTCGACCGCGAGGAGCGCAAGGGCAAGGGCGCCTCGGACCACGCGCCGGTGGTCGTGGACCTGGCGCTGGACACCCCCTAGCCGGGCACGGCGGACGGATCCCGCGCGCCCTGTGGCCAGCGCGGGATCCTGGTGCCAGGCTGGGCGGTATGAACATCCCCTTCCTGGACAACTGGCTGAACCGGCACGAAACGGAACGGGGTGCGGGACTGGCCGCCGCCCTCGCGGACGACCCCGAGGGCGTCAACGAGTTGTTCTCGGAATGCGAGATGCTGCGCGTCCAGGCGCGCGCGGCCGGGCTGGAACTCGACGAGAGCCCGGCCTCGTTGGAGGCGCTCGACCAGCTGATGCCCCGCTGGCGCCGGGACCCCGAGGTCGTGCCCTGGCTCGGCAACGACGCGGGCTTCTACCTCGGCACGGTGATCATCAGGACCAAGCTGGGCGCCGCCTGGCAGGTCTGGCCCAACGGCCAGCCGGTGATCCGCCTGGCCTCGGGCCGCGAGCTGAACGTGGTGGAGTCGGGGGTGTCCTGGGCGATGACGGGCTCCCCGGAACTCTCCCAGGCGTACGCCGAAGCCTCCGAAGGCTGACCCGATTGAGCTTTATGTCGCCTTTAGGCGTGTCGAGCGGAAGTGCCCTTCCGTCGCTGGATAGTTTGCGCTGACCTCGACACTCCGACAGGTGGGCAGGGCAGCGCATGGCCGTCGATCCGTTGATCGAGCTGCGGGACGTCAACAAGTACTACGGGGCGTTGCACGTCCTCCAGGACATCAACCTCACCGTCGGCCGCGGGGAGGTGGTGGTGGTCATCGGCCCGTCCGGTTCCGGGAAGTCGACCCTGTGCCGGACCATCAACCGCCTGGAGACCATCGAGTCGGGCACGATCCTGCTCGACGGCAAGCCGCTGCCCGACGAGGGCAAGGAGCTGGCGGCCCTGCGCGCCGACGTGGGCATGGTCTTCCAGTCCTTCAACCTCTTCGCGCACAAGACGGTCCTCGCCAACGTCTCGCTCGCGCAGGTCAAGGTCAGGAAGCGCAAGAAGGACGAGGCCGACAAGCGCTCGCGCGAGCTGCTCGGCCGCGTGGGCCTCGCCGACCAGGCGCCGAAGTACCCCGCCCAGCTCTCCGGCGGCCAGCAGCAGCGCGTCGCGATCGCCCGGGCCCTCGCCATGAACCCCAAGGCCCTGCTCTTCGACGAGCCCACCTCGGCCCTCGACCCGGAGATGATCAACGAGGTGCTGGAGGTCATGCGCCAGCTCGCCGCCGACGGCATGACCATGGTCGTGGTCACGCACGAGATGGGCTTCGCCCGGTCCGCCGCCAACCGCGTCGTGTTCATGGCCGACGGCAGGATCGTCGAGGACCGCACACCGGAGGAGTTCTTCACCGCCCCGGAGAGCGAGCGGGCCAGGGACTTCCTCTCCAAGATCCTCAAGCACTGAGGGGCGGGCCGATGAAGCGCACCCACGGTGCCCGCCCGCGCGCCCGCCTCCTTCTCCTCGCCGCCGCCCTGCTGGCCCTCCTCGCCGGCTGCGGCAAGGAGGGCAGCCCCCCGGTCAAGGGCCCGCAGCCCGAGGACCTGCCGGTGTACAAGGTCGCGACCGGCTTCGAGCTGCCGCAGTCCCGTACCTGGGAGCGCGCCAAGCGGCGCGGCCGCCTCGTGGTCGGTGTCAAGGAGGACCAGCCGTACCTGGGCGAGAAGGACCCCGCGAGCGGCCGCTACTCCGGCTTCGACGTCGAGATCGCCAAGATGATGGCGGCCTCGCTCGGCTTCGACCCCAAGACGACCGAGTTCAAGACGATCGCCTCCGCCAACCGCGAGACGGCCCTCCAGAACGGCCAGATCGACTACTACGTCGGCACCTACACGATCAACGACAACCGCAAGAAGCAGGTCGGCTTCGCCGGCCCGTACTTCATGGCCGGCCAGTCCCTGCTCGTGCGCAAGAACGAGAAGGACATCAAGGGGCCCGGCGACCTCGCCGGCAAGAAGGTCTGCTCCGCCGCCGGATCCACCCCCTACCAGCGGCTCCAGCGGGAGTACCCGCAGGCGGTCCTGGTCGCCTACGACACCTACTCGGTCTGCGTGGACAACCTCCTGACCTACCAGGTCGACGCCGTCTCCACCGACGACTCCATCCTCCTCGGCTACGCGGCCAAGGTCCCCGACGAGCTCAAGGTCGTCGGCGCGCCCTTCTCCAAGGAGCCCTACGGCATCGGCGTACCGCGCAGCGACGACGCCCTGCGCTTCGCCCTCGACGACGCCCTGGAGGAGCAGGAGAAGAACGGGAACTGGAAGAAGGCGTACGAGGCCACGCTCGGCCTGTCCGGCGTACCCGCCCCGAAGCCGCCCGCCATCGACCGCTACCCGGCGAGCTGAGGGGAGAGCCCACCACCATGGACGTACTCACACAGAACTTCCCGCTCTACTGGAACGGCTTCCTCGGGACCGTCCGGCTCACGGTCTACGCCTCGCTCCTCGCCCTGGTCCTCGGCTTCGTCATGGCCTCCTTCCGCGTCGCGCCCGTCGGCTCCTTCCGGGTCTTCGGCACGGTCTGGGTCACCGTGCTGCGCAACACCCCGCTCACCCTGCTCTTCTTCGCCGTGCTGCTGGGCCTGCCGCGCTTCGGGCTGGTCCTGCCCTTCCAGGTGTTCGCGGTCCTCGCGCTGGGCTGCTACACCTCCGCCTTCATCTGCGAGGTGTTGCGCTCGGGCATCAACACCGTGCCCAAGGGCCAGGGCGAGGCCTCCCGGAGCCTCGGCATGAGCTTCACCCAGACCCTGGGCTCGGTGGTGCTCCCGCAGGCCTTCCGCAGCGTCATCCCGCCCATCGGCTCCACGCTGATCGCCCTCGCCAAGAACTCGGCGATCGCCGGCGCCTTCAGCGTCACCGAGCTGCTGGGCACGTACAAGACCCTCAACGAGCTGGGCTACAACATCGTCTGGACCTTCGTCTGGATCGCCGTCGGCTACCTGATCATCACCTTGTCCATCAGCGCGCTCTTCAACGTGCTGGAGAAGCGCTGGGGGATCGCCCGATGACCGCGCACGCGCTCCACGGGGACCCGGAGTCCACCGCCCTCTACGACCTGCCCGGCCCGCGGACCCGGCGCAGGCACTTCCTCTACGGGATCGCCTCCACGGTGGTGATCCTCGGACTGCTCGCCTGGATCCTCTACCTCCTCTTCGACACCGACCAGTTCACCTCCGCCAAGTGGAGCCCCTTCACGTACAAGGGCATCCAGGAACTGCTGCTCAAGGGGCTGGGGAACACCCTCAAGGCCTTCCTGTACGCCTCGGTGTTCTCGTTCGTCCTCGGCGCGGTGCTCGCGGCCGGGCGGCTCTCCGTGCACCGGCCGGTGCACTGGGCGGCCACCATGTGCGTGGAGTTCTTCCGGGCCATGCCGGTGCTGGTGATGATCTTCTTCATCTTCGTCGCGCTGAAGGTCCAGCCGCTGCCGGCGCTGGTGGCGGGGCTGACCCTGTACAACGGCTCGGTGCTCGCCGAGGTCTTCCGTACGGGCATCAACTCCGTCGACCGGGGCCAGCGCGAGGCGGCGTACGCACTCGGCATGCGCAAGACCCAGGTGATGACCTTCGTGCTCGCCCCGCAGGCGCTCCGGGCGATGCTGCCCGCCATCATCAGCCAGCTGGTGGTGGCCCTGAAGGACACCTCGCTCGGCTACCTGATCACGTACGAGGAGTTCCTGCATGCGGGCAAGCTGATCGCCTCGAACCTCGACTACGACCTGCCGTTCATCCCCGTCGTGATGATCATCTCCCCGATCTACATCGGGATGTGCATGCTGCTCTCCTGGTTCGCCGGCTGGGTGGCGCGGTTCGAGCGGCGCAGTCTGAAGACCGAGGCGGTCGAGGTCGTCGTGCCCGATCCCGGAACGGTGCTGCCGGGCACTCCACGGTAGCTCCGAAGAGCCGCCCCGCCCGGCAGCAGCCGCAGATCACTGCTCGCGCAGCGGCACCGAGACGTACGAGGGATCGGTGCGCGGCGAGGAGAAGGTCAGCTGTGCGCCGGTGGGGTTGTGCTCGATGTAGAGGGGGTCGACGGTGTCGATCACGAGGGCGAGCCGGTGGCCCTCGGGCACGTCGTAGGCGGTGGAGAACAGCTCCAGGTCCACGCCGAAGGACCGGCCCCGGGGCTTGTCGTGGAAGGTGTACGGGGCGTGGCTCACCAGCTTGCCGATGCCGAGCGGGCCGACGTCGTAGAGGTACGCGACGAACGTGCCGTCCGAGGCGGTGGGGGTGACGGTGGTGTGCAGCTTCACCGTGCCGCGGATGCGGCGCTCCGCGTCCTCGCGCGGGGACTGCCAGACGGCGGCGAAGGCGCGGGGGAGGAGCGGGACGGAGGCGGTCGGGGGCGCCTTGACGAACTGGTCCAGGATGCTGGAGAGGAAGATGACGCCGCCGTCGGCGCCCGAGTCGACGCCCGCGAAGAGGTGCTCGCCGTCGGAGAGCGGGAGCCTCTCGGTGCCCGCGGAGCCGACCGACTTCCAGTTGGCGTAGCCCTCGTAGCCGTCGTTGCTGCGGGACTTGATCTGCACCGGGGCCTCGGTGTCCACGCCGTTGCGCTCGCCCTTGAGGTAGCGGTCGAACCAGCGGTGGGCGTTGGTCCAGGTGTCGTTGGGCAGCCCGAGCAGGCCGGTGCCCTCGGCGGTGGCGTGGTCGCCGGGCCGGAACTCCAGGCGCTTGGGGCCGGTCAGCTTCTCGAAGAAGGCCGCGTACTGGTTGGGCGGGAAGATGCTGTCGCCCCAGGCGTTGCCGAGCATGATCGCGGCGCCGTTGGCGTTGATCTCGTCGACCCGTTCCGCGGCCGAGCGCTGCTTTCCCCACTCGATCATCTGCGGCTCCCGGTCCAGCCGGGAGCCGAGGAAGTCGCCGAGGATCTGCTCGAGTTCGGGGCCGGGGCGGCCGGTGAGGTAGCCGGCGCCGCCGAGCAGCGCGGCGGCCTGGAGGTGCTGGGTGCGGCCCGAGTAGATCGACTCGATGATGTCGGCCCAGCCGCTGAGCGCGACGACGGCTCTGATCCGGGGGTCGTGCGCCGAGGCCAGCAGGCTGATGCCCGCGCCGTACGAGACCCCGCCCAGGCCGATGTGGCCGGCGTCGGCGGGGGTGTTGGCCAGCGCCCAGTCGATGACGGCGGAGACGTCGGCGGTGTCGGGCGGGCCGGCCACCTCGATCCGGCCGCCGGAGAGCCAGAAGCCGCGGGAGGTGTAGCTGACCACGACGTAGCCGTCGTCGGCGAGCTTCTTGGCCTGCGCGATGTATTCGATCTGCGGCATGCCCCAGCTGGTGGGCAGCACGATGAGCGGGTACCTCCGGCCGGTCTGCGCGTCGGCCGGGGTGAAGACGTTGCCCTTGAGGGTGATGCCGCCGGAGCCGGGGATGTCGTGGAAGCGGAGGTCGGACGTGGCCGACGGAGCCGCCGCGGCGGCGGGGGCGGTTGCCGCCCGGGCCTGGTGGGGGGCCAGGCCCAGGGCGGTTGCCGCCAGTACGGCCGCCACGGCGGCCGCGGTGCTGGTGGTGCGGGCGGTGCGGACCATCGATCGCTCCTCGCGTGCGCCGGTGTCAAAGTGACCCGACGGTAATGCGAGGGGCTTACCGGAGGTAACCCGCCGGTAAGTTACGCGGTGGTAACGATTGAACGAGTGTCAAGTGCGCGGATCAGCCGTTCTGGGGCGTGGCACCCGCGCCGCCCGCGGCGCCGGTCAGGGCGCTCTTGGCCTTCCACTCGTCCCAGGACAGGTTCCACTCGCCGTAGCCGTTGCCGATGTCGGCCTTGCCCTTGGAGCCGTCGCCGGTGACCTCGACCAGGTCGCCCACCTGGGCCTCGGCGAACAGCGCCTTCGCGTCGGAGTCGCTCATGCCCACGCAGCCGGAACTGGTGTTGGCCCGGCCGAAGTTGCCCGTGTTCCACGGCGCGGCGTGGATGTACATGCCCGACCAGGTCACCCGCATCGAGTAGTCGACCATCTTGTCGTAGGAGTCGCCCAGGCCCACCGTCTGGGAGTCCATCCGGATGGTGCCCTCCTTCGACATCAGCACCATCTTCCCGGACCAGGAGGCCTTCTGGCCGCCGGGCGTGCCCGCCGAGACCGGGATCGTCTTCACGCTCTGGCCGTCCTCGGTCACCGTCATCTTGCGCGTGTCGAGGTTCACCTGGAGCCGGCGGTCCTTGCCGATCTTGAACTCGGTGTTGTAGTCCTTGACGAACATCCCGCCGCCCTGGCCCGAGTCCACCCCGTTGAGGGTCATCTCGACCTTCACGTCGGTGCCGGACTTCCAGTACTCCTTCGGCCGCCAGTCCACCCGGTCGTTGCCGGTGTAGTCCTTGAACCAGCCCCAGGACCCCTCGGTGTTGTTCGAGGTGGTGACCTTCAGGTGCTTCTCGACCTCGGCCTTGTTCTTCACCGGGTTGTCGAAGACGATCGAGACCGGCTGGGCGATGCCCACCACCGGGTTGGCCTTGCCCGGGTTGATGGTGACCTTGTTCACCTTGTCCGCGGCGGCCGTCTTGAACTGGGCGTTCGCGCTCTGGCTGTCGGTGTTCTGCGCCTCGATCTTGTAGTCCGTGCCCGGCGAGGCGTTGCGCTCGGAGGTCCACGTCTTGCCGTCGTCGGCTATCTTCCCGGGCAGCTCGCCGCCCTTGCCGTCGGACACCTTGACCAGGGCCAGCTTCCCCTCGGCGAGGGTCACCTTCACCGGCTCACCGGGCTTGGCCTGATCGCCCGTGAGGTTCACGGATATCGCCATGTCCGGCTTCTTCTTCGCGTCCGCAGTGCCGGAAGCGCCCGCGCTCCCGCTTCCGCCCGAGCCGCCGCAGGCGGTCAGCGCGGCGGCCATGAGTGCGGTCCCGGCCAGCATGGCGTGGCGACTGCGTGCGGTACGGCGTGTGCGGCTCAACGAAAACCCCTCCAAGTAATGATCGTTCGCAAATGGAGATGCGGACGGCACGACTTTAGGTTGCGCAATCCGCCAAAAAGATCGGACTTTCGGTTGTGACGTGGACCGCAGCGAAACGGTCATCGTCCGGTCACAATCGCCGCGCACCGCGGTCACGGACTCCTGTGAGAGTGCTGTGCGTCCCGCATCCCCGGACGTACAGGAAGGCCGATCCGCCGTGTGCGCACTGCTCGTGACCCCCGCCCAGCGACACCAGTCCCCGGAGCGGGAGCTGAGTGTGCGTCCGATGTCCGTACCGGAATACCAGGGCTTCCTTTCGGGTAACCGGAACGCGAGCTTTCTCCAGTACCCCTCCTGGGCCGAGGTAAAGGACCTTTGGCGCTCGGAAAGGGTCGGATGGCACTACCCCGACGGGCGAATAGCCGGTGCCGGGCTGGTCCTCTACCGCCAATTCCCCGGCACCCGCAAATACTTCGCGTACCTCCCCGAAGGCCCGGTCGCCGACTGGTCCGACCCGCACATCGACCGGTGGCTGGACCCCCTCAAGCGGCATCTGCGCGCGGCCGGCGCCTTCGCCGTCCGGATGGGGCCCACGCCCGCCTACCGCCGCTGGGACGCCGCCGCCGTCAAGTCCGCCACCGGAGCGGGCCGGCAGATCTCCGACGTGCTCGCCACCGAGGTCGACCCGGTCGGCGCCGCCCTCGCCGACCGGCTGCGCACCCGCGGCTGGAAGCGCTGCGGCGGGGAGGACGACGGCGACGCCCAGCCCCGCCACGTCTTCCGCGTACCGCTCGCCGGGCGCTCCCGCGAGGAGCTGTGGTCCGGCCTCAACCAGGAGTGGCGGCGCAACGTCCGCAAGGCCGGGAAGGCAGGCGTGCAGACCGTCCTCGGCACCGCCGCCGACCTGCCCGAGTTCTACCGGCTGCTGCGCATCACCGAGGAGCGCGACGGCTTCCGGCTCGGCCGCTCGCTCGCGTACTACGAGCAGCAGTACGAGGTCCTCAACGCCGAGGCGCCCGGCCGGATGCGCCTCTACCTGGGCATCCACCAGGGCGAGATCCTCGCGGCCCACACCATGATCGTGGCCGGGAACCGGGTCTGGTACCAGACCGGCGCCTCCGCCGACCACCGCCGCGAGGTCCGCCCCAGCAACGCGCTCCAGTGGCGGATGATGTGCGACGCCCACGACCTCGGAGCCGACGAGTACGACATGCGCGGGGTACCCTCCACCCTTGACCCCGACGAACGTTCTTTCGGGCTGCTGCGCTGGAAGCTCGGCACCGGCGGGCAGGTAGTCGAAACGCTCGGCGAGTGGGAGACCCCCATGGACGGATACGCCAACACGGCGCTCCACAAGGCATTCCAGGCCTACCTGGCCCGCCGGTGACCACCACCGACACCAGACCGGCCACCGGCCCCTCCGCCGGAGGCGCCACCGGCGCGGATCCGGGGAAGAGCTCGGTGCTGCGCAGCGGCGCCCTCATGGCGGCCGGCTCGATCGTCTCCCGCGCCACCGGATTCGTCCGCTCCGCCGTCGTCGTCGCCGCCCTCGGCACCGGGCTGCTCGGCGACGGCTACGCCGTCTCCAACACCGTCCCGAACATCCTGTACATGCTGCTCATCGGCGGCGCGCTCAACGCGGTCTTCGTCCCCGAGCTGGTCCGGGCCGCGAAGGAGCACCAGGACGGTGGAGCCGCCTACACCGACCGGCTGCTCACCGCCTGCACCGCGGCGCTCGTCGCACTGACGGCCGTCGCCGTGCTCGCCGCGCCGCTGATCGTCTCCGCGTACACCCCGTACACCGGCGGCCAGGCGAGCACCACCGTGGCCCTGGCCCGGTACTGTCTGCCGCAGATCCTCTTCTACGGGCTGTTCACCCTGCTCGGCCAGGTGCTGAACGCACGCGGCCGGTTCGGCGCGATGATGTGGACCCCCGTCCTCAACAACATCGTGATCATCGGCGTCTTCGGGCTCTTCCTGTACGTCTCCCACGACGCGGCGGACGGCCTGACGGCCGGCGAGACCCGCCTCCTCGGCCTCGGCACCACCGCCGGCATCGTCATCCAGGCCCTCGCGCTCATCCCCTCGCTGCGCGCCGCCCGCTTCCGCTGGCGCCCCCGCTTCGACTGGCGCGGCCAGGGCCTCGCCCGCCCGCTGCGCAACGCGGGCTGGCTGGTCATGCTCGTCTTCACCAACCAGATCGGCTACTGGGTCGTCACCCGGCTCTCCACCGCCACCGGGCACCAGGCCGTGGAAGCCGGGCTCGCGGGCGGCGCCGGGTACACCGCCTACAGCAACGCCTACCAGCTGTGGATCGTCCCCCAGGGCATCATCACCGTCTCCCTCGTGACCGCCCTGATGCCCCGGATGAGCGCGGCCGCCGCCGACGGCGACCTCGGCTCGCTCCGCCGCGACGTGTCGTACGCGCTGCGCTCCAGCGCCGCCCTCGTCGTCCCCGCCGCCGCGCTCTTCGCCGCGCTCGCCCCCTGGGTGATGGGCAGCGTCTTCGGGTACGGGCGCACCGGCGCCGCCGACACCGCGGTCATGGCCGGCATGCTCACGGCCTTCGCGCCCGGCCTGATCGCCTTCTCCGGCCAGTACGTCCTCTCGCGCGCCTTCTACGCCCTGTCCGACACCCGGACCCCGTTCTTCCTGAACCTGGTCATCGCCGCCCTGAACGCCGGGCTGTCGGCCGCCGCCTACCTGCTGCTGCCCCCGCGCTGGGCGGTCACCGGCATGGCCGGCGCCTACTCCGTCGCCCTGTTCGCGGGCCTCGCGGTGACCGCGTACACCCTCGCGCGGCGGCTCGGCCCGCGCACCGGGACCCGTACGCAGCGCCGCGCCACCGCGGTCCGCACCCACCTGCGGCTGCTGACCGCCTGCCTGCCCGGGGCCGCCGCCGCTTACGCGGCCGCCCGGGCCGCCGACGGCCTCGGCGACTTCGCCGCCGCCGGAGCGGGAACCGCGGCGCTCGCGCTCGTCGTCGTCCTCCTCGCCAGGCCGCTCGGCCTCACGGAGATCACCGACCTGCTGGACTCCCTGCGGCGCAAAGCCGGCCGTTAGCAGGAGACGAAGCCCCGAACCACCTTGGACAATGACCCGATGCCACGCGTACTGCTGATCGAGGACGACCCTTCCATCCGCGAAGGAGTGGGCCTCGGCCTGCGCCGACGCGGCCACGAGGTGAGCGCCGCCGAAACCGGCGAGGCGGGCCTCGCGCTGATGGGGACCTTCCTCCCCGAGCTGGTCCTGCTCGACCTCATGCTGCCCGGGATGAACGGCGTACAGGTCTGCCGCCGCATCCGCGAGACCAGCCAGCTCCCGATCATCATGCTGACCGCCCGCGGCGACGACTTCGACATAGTCGTCGGCCTCGAAGCCGGCGCCGACGACTACATCGTCAAACCCGCCCGCACCGAGGTCATCGAGGCCCGCATCAAGGCCGTGCTGCGCCGCCTCGGCGCCCCGGCGGGCAGCCGCCCCGAGGTCGAGTTCCACGGCGAGCTCGCCGTCGACCGGGCCGGACTGACCGTCGCCAAGAACGGCGAGCGCGTCCCCCTCGCCCCCAGCGAGATCAAACTCCTGCTGCACCTGTCCGCCTCGCCCGAGCAGGTCTTCTCCCGCCAGCAGCTCCTGGAGTACGTCTGGGACCACAGCTACCACGCCGACGCCCGGCTCGTGGACGCCTGCGTACGCCGCCTGCGCACCAAGGTCGAGGACCCCGACGGCAGCCCCCGCTACATCCAGACCGTGCGCGGCTTCGGCTACCGCTTCGGCCCGCTGTGAGGCGCATCGCGCCGCTCGGGCTGCGCACCCGGCTGATCGCGGCCTTCCTGCTGGTCGCCGCGATCAGCGCGGTGACCACGGCCACGCTGACCTACCAGCAGGCCCGCACGGCCGTCCTCAAGCAGAGCCAGGACACCGCGGTCAGCACCCTGCGCGACCAGATCGAGACCCAGCCCCTCGATCTGCCGCTGGACCAGGCACAGCTCCAGCGGATCGTCACCGAGCTGGGAAAGAGGGGCAAGCCGAACCCCTGGAACGTCTTCGGGGAGTACGGCACCCTGCGGGCCTCCAGCACCAGCGCGCCCACCTCCACCGTGGTCACCGAGGAGCTCCGCCGCCAGGTGACGGCCCATCCGCACGGCGCCTTCCAACGGGTGACCGATCCCGCGGGCAGACCGTACCTCGCCGTCGGCATGCCGGCCGTCTGGCTCCACCACGACGTCCGGGAACCCACCGGCCTGGTCCTCTTCGCGACGATGCCCCTGACCACCGAGGGCAAGACGGTCGAGGCCATGGTCGAAGCCGCCAAGCGCGGCGCCGTCCCCGGCCTCGCCATCGCCGTCATCCCCGCCCTGCTCGCCGCGCGCAGCGTGCTGCGCCCCGTACGGGACATGCGCCGCGCCGCCCAGCGGCTCGGCAGCGGCCGCCTCGACACGCGGATCGAGGTCCGCGGCTCCGACGAGCTCGCCGGACTCGCCCGCACCTTCAACGAGACGGCCGTCGCCCTCGAACAGTCGGTGAACGAGCTGCGGGAGGCCGAGGTCCGCGCCCGCCGCTTCGCCTCCGACGTCTCCCACGAACTGCGCACCCCGCTGGCCGGGATGCTCGCCGTCACCGAGGTCCTGGACGAGGAGGCCGAGCGCCTCGACCCCGACACGGCCGCCGCCCTGCGGCTGGTCAGCGCCGAGACCGGAAAGCTCGCCGTCCTCGTCGAGGACCTCATGGAGATCTCCCGCTTCGACGCCCGCGCGGCCGAGCTCAACCTCGACGACGTGGACGTGGCCGAGGCCGTGCGCAAGACCGTCGAGCGCCGCCACTGGGACGACGAGCGGGTGCTCACCGACCTGCCGTCCCAGGTCCGCGCCCGGCTCGACCCGCGCCGCTTCGACGTGGTCCTCGCCAACCTCGTCGGCAACGCCCTCAAGCACGGCGGCGCCCCGGTCCGCGTCGGCGTGCGCACGCAGGAGCGGCCCGAAGGCCCCCGGCTGCTGATCGAAGTCGCCGACAGCGGGCCCGGCATCGCCCCCGAGGTGCTGCCGCACATCTTCGACCGGTTCTTCAAGGCCGACGCCGCCCGCACCCGCTCCGCGGGCAGCGGCCTCGGCCTCGCCATCACCCTGGAGAACGTCCGGCTGCACGGCGGCACCCTGCGCGCCGCGAACGGCGCCGCCGGGGGAGCGGTGTTCACCCTCGACATGCCCCTGGAGGCCGACGCATGACCCGGACACGGGCGGCCGCGGCCGCCGTCGCCCTGCTGCTGGGAGGACTGCTGCTCACCGGCTGCGGGATCAAGCCCACCGGAGTCATCGAGAGCGGAGCCGCCGCGAAGGTCGTCGTGCCCGGGCCCGGGACCAAGGGGACGGTGTACCTCGTTGCGTCCGACGGGCGGCTCTTCCCCGTACCCGACAGGGAGCAGCCCTCGGTGTCGGAGGCTTCGCTCCTCATCCGCCTGCTCGTCGGCCCCACCGAAGCGCAGAGGGCCGCGGGCCTGGAGACCCGGCTGCCCGTGCTGGACATCAAGAAACAGGGCGCCAGCGCCGGGACGACCATGATCTCGGCCGACACCATCGGGGTCGGCGTGCCGTTCAAGGTCGCCACCCTGTCCGAGACGGCCCGCCAGCAGCTGGTGTGCACGGTGGCCTCCACCGATCCGCGGTACCAGGTGGTCCTGCTCGGCCCGGACGCCGACATCGGCCCCGCCCGCTGCGAACTCGGCGACTAGGCCCTCCAGACCGTCCCCTTGCGGTGGAGCGGGGGCCCCGCCACCGTGGCCCCATGGACCCCGCCGCGTACGTGCCCGACGTGTTCGACCCCCGGATCTACGGGGCCGGGATCCCGTACGCGAGCTACCGGCTGCTGCGCGAGCACCATCCGGTGGCCTGGCAGGAGGAGCCGGAGATCGCCGGCTGGCCCGCCGGCCCCGGATTCCGGGCGGTCACCCGGCACGCCGACGTGGTCCGGGTGCTGCGCGACCACGCCACGTACTCCTCCTGGCTGGGCGCCACCCAGATCCGCGATCCCGACCCGGCCGACCTGCCGTTCCTGCGGCGCACCATGCTCAACCAGGATCCGCGCCGCGCCGCGGGCGACCACGGGCGGCTGCGCCGGCTGGTGTCCCGCGCCTTCACCCCCGCCCGGGTGGACGACTTCGCCGGCCGGGTCCGCGAGCGGGCCCGTACGCTGCTGGCCGCCGCCCGGGACGGCGCCGAGGACGGCGCCGCCGACCTGGTCCGTACGGTCACCGACGAGTACGCGCTGCTCAACCTGGCCGACCTGCTGGGCGTTCCGGCCGCCGACCGGGGCCTGCTGCTGGAGTGGACCGTACGGGTCATCGGCTACCAGGACCCCGAGGACGCGCCCGCGCCCCGGCTCGGCCCCGACGGCAAGCCCCTGAACCCGCGCTCCCCGGCCCTGCTCGGCGAGATGTTCTCGTACGCCCGGGAACTGGCCGCGCACAAGCGAGCGCACCCCGGCGACGACGTGATGACGGCGCTCGCCGGGGCCGGACTGGACCCGGCCGAGCTGGAGATGTTCTTCTTCCTGCTCACCGTCGCGGGCAACGACACCGTACGCAGCGCGGCCCCCGGCGGTCTGCTGGCCCTGGCCGGCGACCCGGACGCGTACCGGCGGCTCGCGGACGGCCGGGTCCCGATGCACACCGCGGTGGACGAACTGCTGCGCGTCCACCCGCCGGTGCTCAGCTTCCGGCGCACCGCCGCCGTCGACACCGAGCTCGCCGGGCAGCCGATCCGCGCCGGGGACAAGGTGGTGGTCTTCCACGCCTCCGCCAACCACGACGAGCGCGTCTTCACCGACCCCGGGCGCCTCGACCTCGGCCGGACGCCCAACCCGCACGTCTCCTTCGGCGACGGACCGCACGTCTGCCTCGGCGCCCACTTCGCCCGGCTCCAGCTGCGCGTGCTCTACGAAGAGTGGCGCGCGGCCATGCCGGCCCCCGAACTCGCGGGCCCGCCACGCCGGTTGGTGTCGAACTTCATCAACGGGATCACACGGCTGCCGCTGCGGGTGTCCGGGCCTGCCGGGTGACGTCGGCCAGCAGTTCGACCACGTCCGGGCCGTAGGCGTCGGAGTTGTTGACCTTCAGCACCACGCAGAAGGATTCCCCGCGGTAGCGGCGGGCCAGGTCCTTGTGGTGGCGCGCCAGGAAGCGGGCACCCGCCTGGTTGCTGATCGCGGTCTGCCCGGAGACCAGGAACACCGGGCGGCTGCCCGGCCCGGCCGTCAGCCGGGCCAGCAGCACGTGGTCGATCTGGCCCTTCTGCCAGCGGTACGCCTCCCCGCCGACGTGGATCGCCCCGCGGTCCGGCCCCGGCTCGCGGGAGAGGTCGACCCGCACCCCCGGCAGCATGGAGGCCAGGTGCGCCGCCGTCCGCGCGTTGGACACCGGCCCGCCCACGCAGAACTCGGCGCGCTCGCCGAAGCCCTGGCGGACGGAGTCGTGGGAGACGATCTGGAGATTGGCCCCGCAGTCCTTGATCAGGGCGGATATCTCCAGCAGCGCGAAGGCGTCGTTGCGGTGCACCGACCCCTCCGTGCCGCCCATCTGCCGGTTGACCACGAACAGGCAGTCGGAGCCGGTGGGCAGGCCGAAGAAGGCCTGCTTGCGGCGCAGCGTACGGCGCCACAGGTAGGTCCGGGAGAACCAGCCGAAGCCGCCGCTGATCGCGGTGGCCACCACCCCGAGCACGATGTTGCGCACGTCGTCGTTCATGCGCCGGATGCTAGCCCGCACGGCGTCTTCCTGACGCGGGGGGTGCGGTGAAGTTACAGTGCCGAGTCAGGGTTCAGGCCTGTCCGGTGGGGTGTGACGGGCCGTCGACTGGAGGTTCGGATGCGTCGTTCCGCCACACGTCAGTTAGCGCTCGTCGCCCTCGCCGGAGCGCTGGTGTCCACCGGCGCGGCGCCGCCGCCCCCGGAAGCCGCGGGCGGTGCTCCCGCGAAGGTCCCCGTCGCCGCGGGGTACGGCGGGGCCGTCGCCAGTGTCGACGCCGACGCCTCGGCCGCCGGCATCGCGGTCCTGCGCTCCGGCGGCAACGCCGTGGACGCCGCCGTCGCCACGGCCGCCGCGCTCGGGGTGACCGAGCCGTACTCGGCCGGCATCGGCGGAGGCGGCTACTTCGTCTACTACGACGCCGAGTCCCGCCGGGTGCAGACCATCGACGGCCGCGAGACCGCGCCCGCGACGGCGACGGAAGGCCTGTTCCAGGAGAACGGCGTCCCCATCCCCTTCGAGCAGGGCCAGACCAGCGGCCGCAGCGTCGGCGTCCCCGGCACCCCGGCCACCTGGAAGAGCGCCCTGGACGCCTGGGGCACCCGGCCGCTCGGACAACTCCTGAAGCCGGCCGAGAAACTGGCGCGCGACGGGTTCACCGTCGACACGACGTTCCGGGCCCAGACCGAGCTCAACCGGGACCGCTTCAAGGACTTCCCGGACACCGCGAAGCTGTTCCTGCCGGGCGGGGCCCTCCCGGTGGTCGGCTCCACCTTCAAGAACCCCGACCTGGCGGCCACGTACGCCGAGTTGGGCCGCAAGGGCACCGGTGCGCTCTACCGGGGCCCGATCGGCGAGGACATCGTCCGGGCCGTCCGCAACCCCCCCGTGGACCCGGCCGCCACCCGGATCGTCCGCTCCGGCGACCTGACCACCGGCGACCTGCGCGCGTACGGGACCAAGCGGCAGGCCCCGACGCAGGTGGGCTACCGGGGCCTCGACGTGTACAGCATGGCGCCCTCCTCCTCGGGCGGCACCACCGTCGGCGAGGCGCTCAACATCCTGGAGCGCACCGACCTGTCGAAGCTGTCCGAGACCCAGTACCTGCACCGGTTCATCGAGGCCTCGCGGATCTCCTTCGCCGACCGCGGCCGCTGGGTCGGCGACCCGGCCGCCGTGAACGTGCCGACGCGGGAGCTGCTCTCGCAGCGGTTCGCCGACTCGCGCGGCTGCCTGATCGCCCCGGACCGTACGCTGACCAGCCCGCTCGCCCCCGGCGATCCGCGCCACCCGGCGGCCTGCGGCGGCTCCGGCCAGGCCGCACCGACCACGTACGAGGGGGAGAACACCACGCACCTGACGGTCGCCGACCGCTGGGGCAACGTCGTCTCGTACACCCTGACCATCGAGTCCACCGGCGGCAGCGCGATCACCGTCCCGGGCCGCGGGTTCCTCCTCAACAACGAGCTGACCGACTTCTCCTTCGCCCCGGCGGCTCCCGGGGTCCCGGACCCGAACCTGCCCGGCCCCGGCAAGCGGCCGCGCTCGTCCATGTCCCCGACCATCGTGCTGGAGCACGGGCGCCCGGTGCTCGCGGTGGGCTCCCCGGGCGGCGCCACCATCATCACCACGGTCCTGCAGACCCTGATCGGGCACCTGGACCGGGGCCTGCCGCTGGTCGACGCCATCGCGGCGCCACGGGCCAGCCAGCGCAACCAGACCACCACCGAGCTGGAGCCGGGCCTGTGGAACAGCCCGCTGCGTTCCGGGCTCGAGGCGCTGGGCCAGGGCTTCCGGCAGAACCCGGAGATCGGCGCGGCGACCGGGGTCCAGCGGCTCCCGGACGGGCGCTGGCTCGCCGCGGCCGAGACGACCCGGCGGGGCGGGGGTTCGGCGATGGTGGTCCACCCGCACGGGAAGCCGTGAGGCGCGGCCCGGGGCTCAGAGGGCGGTGAGGATCCTCGGGCCGTCGGCGGTGATCGCGACCGTGTGCTCCACGTGCGCGGCGCGGCTGCCGTCGACGGTCCGCAGGGTCCAGCCGTCCGCATCGCACCGGTAGTCGTCCCCGCCGCCCGCGATCAGCATCGGCTCGATGGCGAGGACCATGCCGGGGCGCAGCTGCATGCCGCGCCCCGGCCGGCCCTCGTTGGGCACGCCCGGGTCCTCGTGCATGCTGCGGCCCACGCCGTGGCCGCCGAAGTCCTCCATGATCCCGTACCCGGCGGAGCGGCAGACCGTGCCGATGGCGTACGCGATGTCGCCGATCCGGTTGCCCGGCCGCGCGGCGGCGATGCCGGCCGCGAGGGCCGCCTCGGCGGTCTCGACCAGCCGCACGTCGGCCGGGCGGGGGCGGCCGACGGTGAAGCTCACCGCCGCGTCCCCGACCCAGCCGCCCAGCTTCGCCCCGCAGTCGATGCTGACCAGGTCCCCGTCGCGGAGCCGGTAGCCGTCGGGGATGCCGTGCACGATCGCGTCGTTGACCGAGGCGCAGATCACCCCGGGGAAGGGCACCGGCGCGAAGTGCGGCCGGTAGCCGAGGAACGGCGAGCTCGCGCCCGCCTCGGCCAGTACCGCCCGGGCCGCCCCGTCCAGGTCCAGCAGGGACACCCCGACCCGCGCCGCATCCCGTGCGGCGGCCAGGGCATGGGCGACGACCCGGCCGGGGGCGCGCATCGCGTTGATCGACTCTTCCGTCTTCAGTTCCACCATGCCAATAACTATACCGGTATAACTTTACCGGGATAGTTATTGGGGGAAGCGGTAGGGTGGGGGCATGGTCCGTACCCCTCTCACCCCCGAAGAGCGCGAGCGCGGCGAGCGCCTCGGTGCGTTGCTGCGCGAGGCCCGCGGCGTCCGCAGCATGGTCGAGGTCGCGGCGAGCGCCGGGCTGTCCGCCGAAACCCTCCGCAAGATCGAGACCGGCCGCGCGCCGACCCCGGCCTTCTTCACCGTGGCCGCCCTCGCCGAGGCGCTCGGGCTGTCCCTGGACGATGTGCTGCGCCGCTGCGCGTTCGTGCCGGCCTGAGGCTCGGCCGGCTGCTCGGCCGGTTGCTCGGCCGGTTGCCTGGCCGGCCGATTGGCCGGACGCTCCGCCCGGGCCGCCCGGAGTCCTGCCGGCGCCGCGGACCTGCGGTTCCTTTCGGGCGGGGCCGGCGGGCCGAACGGCCCAATCGGCGGTGGGGGCGGGCGGGAGCGGGGCAAGCGTGAAGGCGTGTCGGCCTCGAACGCTTCCCAACGACTCGGTTTCGCACTCCTCGGCGCCCTGCTGGCGGCCGGTCTGCTGCTTGCCGCGTGCCCGGCGCCGGAGGGCCGGGCGTCCGCCGGCGATCCGGGTGTGCGGACCGCCGCGCGCCGGGGGCCGTCGTAGGCTCCGGGGATGACACTCGACGAGCTGAACCAGGGCAAGTACGTCAGCCTCACCACGTTCCGCAAGGACGGAACGCCCGTCGCGACGCCGGTGTGGGCCGTGGCCGACGGGGGCGAGCTGTACGTGTGGACGCGCAGCGACTCCTGGAAGGTGAAGCGGATCCGCAACAACGGGCGGGTCACGGTCCGCGCCTGCGACGTGCGGGGACGGGTCGCGCAGGGGGCGGTCGAGCTGGAGGGCGAGGCGCGGCTGCTTGACGAGGCGGGGCTGGCGCGGGTGCGGAAGCTGATGTCACGGAAGTACACGTGGCAGTTCTGGGCCCTGGACGTGCCGGCCGCGTTGGTCCGGCGCGGGAAGCGCCCGCACACCGCGATCGCCGTCAAGCTTTGAGATTCCCGTAGCCCGCCCGTAACACCGGTGAGATCCAATGCGGGGCATGGAGACCGCGACTGCGCAGGCGATCGGTCAACTCTCGGGCTACTTACGCGGGTTGACGCAGAGACTTGATCTGGGGACGGGCTGGTACGGGGAGTTCCTGCGCCGGGATCCACAGGGCCTGCGGGACTGCCTGGACGGAGCCGCGATGCCGCCGTGGGACGTGGTGGAGTCGCTGCTCGGCGACCTCGAGGGGATCAGGGGCGCCGAGCTCGCGGCGCGGGAGCGGGAGTACGCGGCCCGGCTGCGGGCCGCTGCGGTCGGGGTGTGGGACAGGCTGCCGGGCGGCGCGGAGGAGCTCCGGACCCTGCTGGCGGCGGCCGCCGACCAGCGCTCCGTCTCGGAGGCGGCGACCCGCACCCTGACGGCCCGTCTGGGCGCGGCTCCGGACCCGGCGGAGGCGGAAACCCTGACCCGGGAACTGGCCTGGATCCAGGACGACACCGCCAGGGCCGCCTCCCGCCACGAAGACCTCATGTCCCGCCTCAGGGCCCTGGAGGCCCCGGCCGCCCTGCCGTCGTCCCACCCGGACCACTCCGCCCCGCCCGAGCCGGGGTGGTCCGCGGGCCCCGCCCCCGCCGAGGCCGGACCGCCGGCCGGGGCGTGGGCCGGGGTGGGGGAGGACGGGCCGGTGCCCGGGGTGCCGCGGCAGCGGCAGGCGGGGGAGGAGCGGACCGAGCCGCCCGTAGGACGGGCCGAGGGCCGGTGGCTGCGCGGGGCGCGGCGGGCCGGCGGGGCCCGGTACGCGGGCGCCCCGGCCGCGGCCCCGGCCCCCGCGCCCTTCACCCCGCCCCCCGGCCATCCGGCCGAGGCCGCCGCCGCACCCCGCGGAGCCCGCTTCGCCCACTCCGGGACCATCGGCCGCCCCCGCTTCGCCCCGCCCGAGCCGGAGCACTTCGCCCCGGCGGAGCCGGAGAGCCGGCCCGCCGCCCCCGGGTGGGATGCACGGGCCGGCGCCCCCGGGGCGGACGGGCCGGGACCCGGCGGGATCGCCGCGGTGATCGGGGAGTTGCTGGGGCTGCGGACCCAGGGGCGGGGCGGGGAGGCACACGCGCTGCTGTGCGAGGCCGCCGCATGGCCCGCCGCGCGGCTGCCCGGGTTCGCCGACGAGCTGGTCCGGGCCGGGCTCGGGGCGGACTGGGCCACGCTGCTCTGGGAAGCGGCCTCGCTCCCGCCCGAGCGGCTCGCCGCAGCGGCCGCCGCCCTCGGCGAAGCCGGCCGGCACGCCGACTGCGAGACCTTGCTGCGCCAGGGCGCGGCCCGCCCGGCCGCCGAGATCGCCGACGCCGCCCTGGCCCTGGCCGGGACCGGCCGGACCCGCGAGGCCGACGCCCTGCTCGGAGCCTTCGTCAAGGTCCGCACCGCCGAGGAGGCGGTCCGCCTCGCCCGCCGTGATCCGCAGTGGTTCACCCCCCGGCTGCTCCGGGCCGCCGAGGCCCTCTCCGACGCGCACCACCGTGACCTCGTACACGCCCTGCGGGTTGCGAAACCGCCCGTGCATTGAGCGGATTCGACCATCCGTTGTCATTACTTGATCGACTCACCCAACCGCGCACGGCGGTCTTGCCCCGCGGTGTGACGCGGCCTACGTTCTACTCCCTACGCACACCGTCTACGTGCGTAGAACTCGGCGTTCCCGTCGCGAGGAGCAGCTCATGGCCCAAGTCGTCCGCGCCGCACTCGTCCAGGCCACCTGGACCGGAGACACCGAGTCGATGATCGCCAAGCACGAGGAGCACGCCCGGCGGGCCGCCGCCGACGGCGCGCAGATCATCGGCTTCCAAGAGGTGTTCAACGCCCCCTACTTCTGCCAGGTCCAGGAACCCGAGCACTACCGCTGGGCCGAACCCGTCCCCGACGGCCCCACCGTCCAGCGGATGCAGGCGCTCGCCCGCGAGACCGGCATGGTCATCGTCGTACCGGTCTTCGAGCTCGAGTCCGAGGGCTTCTACTACAACACCGCCGCCGTCATCGACGCCGACGGCAGCTACCTGGGCAAGTACCGCAAGCACCACATCCCGCAGGTCAAGGGCTTCTGGGAGAAGTACTACTTCCGCCCGGGCAACCTCGGCTGGCCCGTCTTCGACACCGCCGTCGGCCGGATCGGCGTCTACATCTGCTACGACCGCCACTTCCCCGAGGGCTGGCGCGCGCTGGGCCTGGCCGGCGCCCAGCTCGTCTTCAACCCGTCCGCCACCTCCCGCAGCCTGTCGTCCTACCTGTGGCAGCTGGAGCAGCCCGCCGCGGCCGTCGCCAACGAGTACTTCATCGCCGCGATCAACCGCGTCGGCCAGGAGGAGTACGGCGACAACGACTTCTACGGCACCAGCTACTTCGTCGACCCCCGCGGCCAGCTCGTCGGCGAGGCCGCCAGCGGCAAGGAGGAGGAACTCCTCGTCCGCGACCTCGACTTCGACCTGATCAAGCAGGTCCGCGACCAGTGGGCCTTCTACCGCGACCGCCGCCCCGACGCCTACGGAGGGCTCGTTCAGCCGTGACCAACCCGATCCCCCTGCACAGCCGCCACCAGGCCGTACTGCCCGACTGGCTCGCGCTCTACTACGACCGCCCCATCGAGCTCACGCACGGCGAGGGCCGCCACGTCTGGGACGCCGACGGCAACCGCTACCTCGACTTCTTCGGCGGCATCCTCACCACGATGACCGCCCACGCCCTGCCCGAGGTCACGAAGGCCGTCTCCGAACAGGCCGGACGGCTCATCCACTCGTCCACCCTGTACCTCAACCGCCCGATGGTCGAGCTGGCCGAGCGGATCGCCGCCCTGTCCGGCATCCCCGAGGCGCGGGTCTTCTTCACCACCTCCGGCACCGAGGCCAACGACACCGCCCTGCTGCTGGCGACCGCGTACCGCCGCTCCAACCAGATCCTGGCGATGCGCAACAGCTACCACGGCCGGTCCTTCTCGACCGTCTCCATCACCGGCAACCGCGGCTGGTCCCCGACCAGCCTCTCGCCGCTCCAGACGTACTACGTCCACGGCGCCGTCCGCACCCGCGGCCCCTTCGCGCACCTCGACGACACCGCCTTCACCGCGGCCGCCGTCGCCGACCTCGAGGACGTGCTCGGCCAGGCCCGCGGCGGAGTCGCCGCCCTCATCGCCGAGCCGATCCAGGGCGTCGGCGGGTTCACCGCCCCGCCCGACGGGCTGTACGGGGCCTTCCGCGAGGTCCTCGACCGGCACGGCATCCTCTGGATCAGCGACGAGGTGCAGACCGGCTGGGGCCGCACCGGCGACAACTTCTGGGGCTGGCAGGCCCACGGCCGCAGCGGCCCGCCGGACATCCTCACCTTCGCCAAGGGCATCGGCAACGGCATGTCCATCGGCGGGGTCGTGGCCCGCGCCGAGATCATGAACTGCATCGACACCAACTCCATCTCCACCTTCGGCGGCTCCCCGGTGACCATGGCGGCCGGCGTCGCCAACCTCGCGTACCTGCTGGAGCACGACCTCCAGGGCAACGCCCGCCGCGTCGGCGGCCTGCTCCTGGAGCGGCTGCGCGCCATCGCCGCCACCGTGCCCGCCGTACGGGAGGTCCGCGGCCGGGGCCTGATGGCCGGCCTGGAGCTGACGAAGCCCGGCACCGACGAGGCCGACCCGGGCGCGGCCGCCGCCGTACTGGAGGCCGCCCGCGAAGGCGGCCTGCTGATCGGCAAGGGCGGCGGGCACGACACCAGCGTGCTGCGCATCGCGCCGCCGCTCTCCCTCACCGTCGCCGAGGCGGAAGAGGGCGCCGAGATCCTCGAACGGGCCCTGCACAGCATCGTGTGACCGGAAGGCGCCGCACATGTCCATCCGCACCCTCATCAGCGGCGGCCTCGTCATCACGGCCGCCGACGAGCTCCACGCCGACGTCCTGATCGAGGACGGCCGCGTCGCCGCCCTCGCGGCCCACGGCTCGGCCGCCGCCGAAGCCTGGACGGCCGACCGTACGATCGACGCGAGCGGGAAGTACGTCATCCCCGGCGGGGTCGACGCCCACACCCACATGGAGCTGCCCTTCGGCGGGACCGCCGCCTCGGACACCTTCGAGACCGGGACCCGGGCCGCCGCCTGGGGCGGCACCACCACCATCGTCGACTTCGCCGTGCAGAGCATGGGCCAGGCCCTGCGCCAGGGGCTCGACACCTGGTACGACAAGGCCGACGGCAAGTGCTCCGTCGACTACGCCTTCCACATGATCCTCTCGGACGTCAACGAGGGGACCCTGAAGGAGATGGACCACCTGATCGGGGAGGGCGTCACCTCCTTCAAGCTGTTCATGGCCTACCCCGGGGTCTTCTACAGCGACGACGGGCAGATCCTGCGCGCCATGCAGCGGGCCTCCGGCAACGGCGGGCTGATCATGATGCACGCCGAGAACGGCATCGCGATCGACGTGCTCGTCGAGCAGGCCCTGGCCCGGGGCGAGACCGACCCGCGCCACCACGGCGAGGTCCGCAAGGTCCTCCTCGAAGCGGAGGCCACCCACCGGGCGATCCAGCTCGCGCGCGTCGCCGGATCCCCGCTGTACGTGGTCCACGTGTCGGCCGAGGAGGCGCTGGCCGAGCTGGCCGCCGCCCGCGACAAGGGCCTGCCGGTGTTCGGCGAGACCTGCCCGCAGTACCTGTTCCTGTCCACCGACAACCTCGAAGAGCCCGATTTCCAGGGCGCCAAGTACGTCTGCTCCACCCCGCTGCGGCCGAAGGAGCACCAGGCCGCCCTCTGGCGGGGGCTGCGGACCAACGACCTCCAGGTGGTCTCCACCGACCACTGCCCGTTCTGCTTCCGCGGCCAGAAGGAGCTCGGCCGCGGCGACTTCTCCAAGATCCCGAACGGGCTGCCGGGGGTGGAGAACCGGATGGACCTCCTCCACCAGGCCGTCCTGGACGGTCACATCAGCCGCCGCCGCTGGATCGAGATCGCCTGCGCGACCCCGGCCCGGATGTTCGGCCTCTACCCGCAGAAGGGCACCATCGCGCCGGGCGCCGACGCCGACATCGTCCTCTACGATCCGCACGCCGAGCAGGTCATCTCCGCCGAGACGCACCACATGAACGTGGACTACTCGGCGTACGAGGGCAAGCGGATCACCGGACGCGTCGACACCGTGCTCTCCCGCGGCGAACTCGTCATCGACCGGCGCGAGTACACGGGCCGGGCCGGCCACGGGGTCTTCATCCCCCGCTCCACCTGCCAGTACCTCTAAGGAGCCGTGATGGACTTCGGCCTCGTCCTCCAGACCGACCCGCCCGCCTCCCGGGTCGTCAGCCTCATGAAGCGCGCCGAGCGCAACGGCTTCCGCTACGGCTGGACCTTCGACTCGGCGGTCCTGTGGCAGGAACCCTTCGTCATCTACAGCCAGATCCTCGCGAACACCCAGAAGCTGCACATCGGGCCGATGGTCACCAACCCCGGCACCCGCACCTGGGAGGTCACCGCCTCCACCTTCGCCACCCTCAACGACATGTACGGCAACCGCACGGTGTGCGGGATCGGCCGCGGAGACTCGGCGATGCGGGTCGCCGGGCGCAAACCGAACACCCTGGCCCGGCTCGGGGAGGCCATCGACGTCATCCGGGACCTCGCCGAGGGCAGGGAGGCCGAGGTCGACGGCAATCCGCTGCGGCTCCCGTGGGTCCAGGACGGGAAGCTCCCCGTCTGGATGGCCGCGTACGGGCCGAAGGCGCTGGCCCTGGCCGGCGAGAAGGCGGACGGGTTCATCCTCCAGCTCGCCGACCCCTACCTCACCGAGTGGATGGTCGGCTCCGTCCGGCAGGCCGCCGAACGGGCCGGGCGCGACCCGGACGCGCTCACCATCTGCGTCGCGGCGCCGGCGTACGTGGGCGAGGACCTGGCCCACGCCCGCGACCAGTGCCGCTGGTTCGGCGGGATGGTCGGCAACCACGTCGCCGACCTCGTCGGCCGCTACGGCGAACACTCCGGGATGGTGCCGGACGCCCTCACCGAGTACATCAAGGCCCGCGAGGGCTACGACTACAGCCACCACGGCCGCGCCGGGAACCCGTCCGCCGACTTCGTGCCCGACGAGATCGTGGACCGCTTCTGCCTGCTCGGCCCGCCCGAGGCCCACATCGAGAAGCTGCGGGTCCTGCGCGACCTGGGCGTGGACCAGTTCGCCGTGTACGACATGCACGACGCCCAGGAGGCCACCATCGACGCGTACGGGGAGCACGTCATCCCGGCGCTCCGGACCTGACCCCACAACCCCAGACCCCCGACCGCCTCCCGACCCGAAGGGGCGTGCGCACATGCCGGACCACCCGATGGGCGCCACCGGGGACCGCGTCGAGCTAGCCCCCGGCGCGGTCCCCTCCGACGGCCGCTTCGCCAACCCCGACCTGCTCCCCGTACCGGTCGCGGACCGGCGCTGGACCACGTACAACTTCATGGCCCTGTGGGTCGGCATGGCGCACAACATCCCCTCCTGGCTGCTCGCCTCCGGGCTGGTGGCCCTGGGGATGGACTGGAAACAGGCCGTCTTCACCATCGCGCTGGCCAACATCATCGTGCTGGGGCCGATGCTGCTCACCGGGCACGCCGGCCCCAAGTACGGGATCCCGTTCCCCGTGCTGGCCCGGGCCTCCTTCGGGATGCGCGGGGCCAATCTGGCCGCGATGATCCGGGCGGCCGTGGCCTGCGCCTGGTTCGGGATCCAGACCTGGATCGGCGGGTCCGGGATCTACGTCCTGCTCGGCAAGGTCTTCGGCGGCTGGGAGGGAGCCGCGGAGATCGGCGGCGAGCCGTGGCCGCTGTGGCTGTGCTTCGCCCTCTTCTGGGTCCTCGAACTCGCCATCATCTACCGGGGGATGGAGGCCCTGCGGCGGTTCGAGAACTGGGCCGCGCCGTTCGTCATCGTCGGCGCGCTGGCCCTGCTCGTGTGGATCGGGGTGAAGGCGGGCGGCTTCGGTGAACTGCTCGACCAGCCCTCCCGGCTCGGCTGGGGCGCGGAGTTCTGGACGGTGTTCTTCCCCGCCCTCATGGGGATGATCGCCTTCTGGTCCACGCTCTCGCTCAACATCCCGGACTTCACGCGCTTCGGCGCCGGGCAGCGCTCCCAGATCCTCGGACAGACGCTCGGGCTGCCGACGACGATGACCCTCTTCGCGCTGCTGTCGGTGTTCGTCACCTCCGGCTCGGAGGCGGTGTACGGGGTGCCGATCTGGGATCCGGTCGAGCTCGTAGCGAAGACCGACAGCGTGTTCGGGCTGCTCTACGCCCTGGTCACCGTACTGATCGCGACGATCTCGGTGAACATCGCGGCCAACGTCGTCTCCCCGGCGTACGACCTGTCCAACCTGGCGCCCCGCCTGATCGACTTCCGCAGGGGCGCCCTGGTCACGGGGGTCGTCGGCGTACTGATGATGCCGTGGAAGCTGACCTCCACCCCCGAGCTGTACATCTTCACCTGGCTCGGCCTGGTCGGCGGGCTGCTCGGCACGGTCGCCGGCATCCTCATCGCGGACTACTGGATCGTGCGGCGCACCCGGCTGTCGCTGCCCGACCTCTACCGGGCGGGCGGGCCGTACTGGTACACGGGCGGCTGGAACGTCCGGGCGCTGGCGGCCTTCGCGGTCGGCGGGGTGCTGGCCATCGGCGGCTCGCACTCGGCCCCCGGCAAGGGCCCCTTCCCCGAGGAGGGCCTGATCCCCCTCCTGAAGCCGCTCGCGGACTACGGCTGGGCGGTGGGCCTGGCCGCGTCCATGCTGCTCTACACGGCGCTCATGAACAGGGTGCCCCCGGGTTCACCGGGGGGCCATCCCGAGTACGACGGACCGACATGACGACCGGTGGGGTTTGTCAGCCGGGCGTGGTGTGATGGGGGCATGATCGAAGAGTTCCTGGCCCAAGACCTGTCCGCAGTGGAAGAAGCGATCCGCAAGGCGGCGGCGGTCGAGATCATGCCGAGATTCCGGCAGCTCGCCGACCACGAGGTGGACCAGAAGAGCGGTCCGCACGATCTGGTGACCGTCGCCGACCGCAAGGCCGAAGAGCACCTCACGGCCTCCCTGACGCACCTGCTGCCCGGCTCCGCCGTCGTCGGCGAGGAGGCGGTCCACGCCGACCCGACCGTGTACGGGGCGCTGCGCGCCGACGCGCCGGTCTGGATCGTCGACCCGGTGGACGGCACCCGGCAGTTCGTCGCCGGAGACCCGGCGTTCTGCACCCTGGTGGCCCTGGCCCACCGCGGCGAGATCCTCGCCTCCTGGACCTTCGCCCCGGCGCTGGAGGAGCTGGCGACCGCCGTGCGCGGGCAGGGCGCGTACGTCAACGGCGAGCGGATCCACAGCGGTTCGCCCGAGCCGGGCGCCGACCTGCGGGTCGCGATGGCCCACCCGCTGTACACCTCCGACGAGGACAAGGCGACCCTGTCCCGGCTCGACGTGCCCGGGGTCGCGGCCCGGCCCTGCGGCTCCGCGGGTCTGGAGTACCTGAAGGTGGCCCGCGGCGAGATGGACGGCCTCGCCTTCACCTGGCCCTCGGCGTGGGACCACGCGGCCGGACTGCTGCTGGTCGCCGAGGCGGGCGGCGCGCAGAGCACCGTCGCCGGGGTCCCGTTCCGGGTGGACCGGGACAACGAGCTGCCGTTCGCCGTGGGCCGCGACGAGGCCACGGCCCTGCGGATCCGCGAACTCCTGCGCGGGGCGTGAGCCGCTTCGTCCGGCCCGCGGCCGCCCGGCCGGGCGCGGACGGGCCGGACGGGGGCCCGTATGGACGGGGCGAATATCCTGGGAGCGCAGCCGCCGCCGGACGAAGGAGTCTCAAGGTGCCGTCGATTCTCGATGCGGTCGTGGTGGGGGCGGGGCCCAACGGGCTCACGGCCGCCGTCGAGCTGGCCCGGCGCGGCTTCTCGGTGGCCGTGTTCGAGGCCGCCGAGACGGTCGGCGGCGGGGCCCGCACCGAGGAGCTCACGCTCCCGGGCTTCCGGCACGACCCCTGCTCGGCCGTCCACCCGCTCGGCATCGGCTCGCCGGTGTTCTCCACCATGCCGCTGAAGCGGTACGGGCTGGAGTGGCTGCACGCCCCGCTGCCCATGGCGCATCCCTTCGACGACGGCACGGCCGCCGTGCTCTCCCGCTCCGTCTCCGAGACGGCCGCCTCCCTCGGGCCGCGCGACGCGGGCACGTACCGGCGGCTGGTGCAGCCGTTCCTCGGCAAGTGGGACACCCTGGCCCGGGACTTCATGTCCCTGCCGTCGACCGCCCTGCCCCGGGACCCGCTCACCCTGGCCCGCTTCGGGCTCGCCGGACTGCCGCCCTCCACCTGGCTGCTGAACCGCTTCCAGGACGAGCGGGCGCGGGCGCTGTTCGCCGGGCTCGTCGCGCACGTCATCGCCCCGCTGGGCGGGATCGCCACGAGCGCCGTCGGCCTGGTCTTCGCCCTGGCCGCACACGCCAACGGCTGGCCGATGCCGCGCGGCGGCTCGCAGTCGATCTCGGACGCCCTCGCCGGGTACCTGCGCGACCTCGGCGGCGCGGTCCACACCGGCTTCGAGGTCAAGCGCCTCGACGACCTGCCGCCGGCCCGGGCCTACGTCTTCGACACCTCGCCGACCGCGCTGGCCCGGATCGCCCGGCTGGGGCGCGCGTACGACGGGTACAAGTACGGCGCCGCCGCGTTCAAGCTCGACTACGCGCTCTCCGGCCCCGTGCCCTGGACCGCCGAGGCCCCGCACCGGGCCGGCACCGTCCAGATCGGCCCGCGCGCCCGGGACATCGACGCCGCACTCCAGCTGGCCACCGGCGGGCGGGCCCCCCGCAACCCCTTCCTGATCACCGCCCAGCCCAGCCTGGTGGACCCCGGCCGGGCGCCCGAGGGCAAGCACGTGTTCTGGGCGTACGGGCACGTCCCCGCGGGCTGGGGCGGCAACCTCACCGACGCCGTCGAGCGGCAGATCGAGCGCTTCGCCCCCGGCTTCCGCGACCTGGTGCTGGCCCGCGCCACCGCCGGCCCGCCGGAACTGGCCGCCCGCAACCCCAACTACGTCGGCGGCGACATCGCCTGCGGGGCGGCCTCCGGGCTCCAGCTGCTGCTGCGGCCCAAGCTGTCCGCGTTCCCGTACTCGACGGCCCACCCGGCCGTGTTCCTCTGCTCCTCCGCCACCCCGCCCGGCCCCGGAGTGCACGGCATGTCCGGGCACAACGCGGCCAAGGCGGTCTGGCGCCACCTGCGAAAGGCCTCCTGATGGTGCGCATCACCCTCGTCCGGGGCGACATCACGGCCGAGCACGCGGACGCGATCGTCAACGCCGCGAACTCCTCGCTGCTCGGCGGCGGGGGCGTGGACGGCGCCATCCACCGGCGCGGCGGCCCCGAGATCCTGGACGCCTGCCGCGCGCTGCGCGCCTCCCGGTACGGCAAGGGCCTGCCGACGGGCCGGGCCGTGGCCACGACGGCGGGCCGGCTCCCGGCCGACTGGGTGATCCACACGGTGGGCCCGGTCTGGTCCCGGGACGAGGACCGCTCGGCGCTGCTGGCCTCCTGCTACCGCGAGTCCCTGCGGGTCGCGGCCGAGCTGGGGGCCCGTACGGTCGCCTTCCCGGCGATCTCCACCGGCATCTTCGGCTGGCCGATGGACGACGGCGCCCGCATCGCCGTGGAAACGGCCCGGGCGGCCGCCGCGGCGCCCGTGGAGGAGGTCCGTTTCGTCCTCTTCGACGAGAAGGCGTACGCGGTCTTCGAGGCGGCGCTGGGGTAGCCCCCCCGGGTCGGGGGATCCGGCGGATGTGGGCGGGGGTGTCGGTGGGGGTCGATAGGCTTCTGGGATGAGCCTTGTCGACGCCCCCACCGAGACCCCCGATGCCCTTGAGGTGCTGCACCGCGTCTTCGGATACGACTCCTTCCGCGGCGAGCAGCAGCAGATCATCGAGCACGTGGCCGGCGGTGGCGATGCGCTGGTCCTGATGCCCACGGGCGGCGGCAAATCCCTCTGCTACCAGATCCCCGCGCTGGTCAGAGCCGGTACGGGCGTGGTGATCTCGCCGCTGATCGCGCTCATGCAGGACCAGGTGGACGCCCTGACCGCCCTCGGGGTGCGGGCCGGGTTCCTCAACTCGACCCAGGACCCGTACGAGCGGCAGGCCGTCGAGCAGGCCTTCCTCGCCGGTGAGCTGGACCTGCTGTACCTGGCGCCGGAGCGGCTGCGCACCGAGGGCACCCAGCGGCTGCTCGACCGGGGCACGGTGTCGCTCTTCGCGATCGACGAGGCGCACTGCGTCGCCCAGTGGGGCCACGACTTCCGGCCCGACTACCTGGCGCTGTCGATGCTGCACGAGCGCTGGCCCAAGGTGCCGCGGATCGCGCTGACGGCGACGGCCACCGAGGCCACGCACGCCGAGATCGCGGCCCGGCTGGGCCTGGCGGAGGGGGAGGCCCGGCACTTCGTCGCCAGCTTCGACCGGCCCAACATCCAGTACCGGATCGCCCCGAAGAACAACCCGACCCGGCAGCTGCTGGAGCTGATCCGCACCGAGCACGACGGGGACGCCGGAGTCGTCTACTGCCTGTCGCGGGCCTCCGTGGAGAAGACCGCCGCCTTCCTGGTGGAGCACGGCATCGACGCGGTCGCGTACCACGCGGGCATGGACTCCCGTACGCGCGCGGCGAACCAGGCGCGCTTCCTGCGGGAGGACGGGGTCGTGGTGGTGGCCACGATCGCCTTCGGCATGGGCATCGACAAGCCGGACGTGCGCTTCGTGGCCCACCTGGACCTGCCGAAGTCGGTCGAGGGCTACTACCAGGAGACCGGTCGCGCCGGGCGCGACGGGGAGCCGGCCACGGCCTGGCTCGCGTACGGGCTCCAGGACGTGGTGCAGCAGCGCAAGATGATCGAGGGCTCCGAGGGCGACGAGGCGCACCGCCGCTCCCTGGCCGCGCACCTCGACGCGATGCTCGCGCTGTGCGAGACGGTCGAGTGCCGCCGGGTGCGGCTGCTCGCGTACTTCGGGCAGGCGGCCGCCGGGCCGTGCGGCAACTGCGACACCTGCCTGACCCCGGCCGAGTCCTGGGACGGCACGGTCGCCGCGCAGAAGCTGATGTCCACGGTGTGGCGGCTGGCGAAGGAGCGGCGGCAGAAGTTCGGTGCCGGCCAGATCATCGACATCCTCCAGGGCAAGAAGACGGCCAAGGTCATCCAGTTCGACCACGACGCGCTGTCGGTGTTCGGGATCGGCACGGACCTGAGCACCGCGGAGTGGCGCGGGGTCGTACGGCAGCTGCTGGCCTCGGGGCTGCTGGCGGTCGAGGGGGACTACGGGACGCTGGTGCTCACGGACGCCAGCGGCGAGGTGCTGGGCGGGCGCCGCAGCGTGCCGATGCGCAAGGAGGCAGCGCCGGCCCCCGCGGCCCGCAAGTCCTCCGGCTCGGGCTCCGGCTCCGGGAAGGCCGGGCGGGTCCCGGTCGACCTGCCGGCGGCGGCCGTGCCGGTGTTCGAGGCCCTGCGCGCCTGGCGGGCCGCGACGGCGAAGGAGCAGGGCGTCCCCGCGTACGTGGTCTTCCACGACGCGACGCTGCGGGAGGTCGCGACCCGGCTGCCCGGCACGGTGGAGGAGCTGGGCACGATCAGCGGCGTCGGTGAGGCCAAGCTGGCCAAGTACGCCGAGGGGATCCTGGCCGCGCTGGCCGGGACGGGCGCCGCCGCGGCCGCGTCGCTCCCGGTCCCGTCGCCCCAGGCCCCGCCGCAGGCCGCGGCGCCGGAGCCCCCGGCCCCGCACGCCGACGAGGAACCGCCCTTCGACTTCGACGACACGGACCCGCCCTGGGACGACTGGGAGTAGGCCGGGCCGCGGGCCGGGAGGAGGTACGGGAGGAGGTACGGGGAGGGTCAGGCCGCGTCGGCGGCGCCGTCCTCGTCCGGATCCTCCTCCTCGGCCCCGTCGGGGTGCGCGGTGCACGGCGGGCACAGGCGGGCGTACTCCGCCATGACCTCCTCGACCGTCTCCTTCTGCTTGCGCTCGCACGCCGCCTTCCGCGTCTCCTCCTTGCACAGCAGCTCGGCGCGGGCGCCCTCCAGTACGGCGATCGCCTGCCAGCCCTTGAGCACGCACAGCAGGGCCTTGCACAGGCAGTCGACGAACTCGGAGACGCCCGCGAACCCCCGCCAGGCCTCCGCGATGCGGCGGAGCAGCACCAGCAGCCGCGCGTAGAGGCGTACGACGTCCTTGCCCAGGACCGCGTCGCACACGTCCGCCAGCAGCTGGGCCGCGTCCGTCTTGATCTTCGCCGCGCGCTCCGGCAGCGCCGTCAGCTCCCCGTCCAGGTCGGTGAAGCAGGCCGCGGCCTTCAGGGTGTCCGCCGTGTACCGGGCGATGCGCGCCGAGAGCGTGGCGACCGTGTCCTCCCTGCCGACCGTGTCGTCGAAATCGCACCCGCAGTCGTCCACGCAGCAGCCCCAGCCGCCCGCGCAGCGGCGGATCTCGTCGAAGACCTTGTCGACGGCCTGGTGCAGACAGTGGCGCTGCTCGTGGGTGACCCGGCAGCGGATCTGTTCGCGCACCTTGGCGAGCGTCGCCGCCGCCTCGTCCAGATCGGTCTTCGCGGCCAGCCGGGCCTTCGTGTACTCGGTCCGGGCGCTGTTGAACTTCGCCTGAAATTCCCGTAGTTGGGGCAGGTGCTGCTGGGTGACCTCGGCCCGGCGCTGGATGCCCGCGGCGACGCAGGCGAGTTCGTCGATCGCGCCGGGATCGCAGCCGCCCGTAGGGGTGCCGGCCGGGGGGTGGTGCGCGGTGCTGCTCATGTGGGCTCTCCTGGGTGAGGGGGCAGGCGCACCCGAGTGTGGGCCCCGCGGTGTCACCGGTTCGTCGCCCGGCCATCGCCGCCGCCGGGCCGCGCAACGCGCCCGTGACGGGAGGGGCCGCAGCATCGGCCCATGGCTGGATACCGGGCACTCGCCGCCGTGGGGCGCAGCGTCGTCGCGCTGCTCAACCGGCGCTTCGCCGAGGAGATCCCGGCGGGGCGCCGCCCGGAGGCCGTCCTCGCCGGGCCCGTCGACTTCGACAAGGTGGACACCCCGGGCTCCGTCATCCGCAATCCGGCGGTGTCCGTCTACTGCTACCGCCTGAGCATCGACCGCGAGACCCGGCCCGCGCTGGCGGCGATGGCCGCGCAGGACGGGCTGCCCCGGCTGCCGCTGCGGATGCACCTGATGATCGCCGCCTGGGACCAGTTCGTGGAGGCGGAGCTCGAATGGCTGGGGCTGGTCGCCCGGATCCTGGAGACCGAGGGCCTGCTGACCGGGCCGCTGCTGCACCCGAGCGGGGACTGGCTCGCGGGGGACTCGGTGCAGATCGTCCCCGACGAGCTGGCGATGGACTCGATGAGCGAGGCCTTCCAGGCGATGACCACCGACTACCGGCTCTGCCTGCCGTACGTGGCCCGGGTCATCCGGATCGACGGTCCAGCCGGGCCCGCCGCGGGCGAGGTCACCGTGGTCGCCGCCGGGACGTCGGCCGGGTCGTCGGCGGGGTCGTCGGCGGGGCCGCTCCGATGACGCCGGGGACCGGCGGCTCTGGCGGCCCGGACCGGCGGATCACCGTGGAGGCCGGTCCGGTCGACGTACTGCACCGGCTCGCGCTGGCCGTCCGGCCCCTCGACGCCAGGAGCCGCGCCGCCGCCGGGCCGGGGCTGCGCGTGGGCTGCGAGAGCGACCCCGTACCGGGCCGCCGCCGGCGCCGCCCCGACGGCCCGGTCCGCTCGCTCGAAGGGCACGGCGCCACCGGGTTCGTCCTGCGCCACGCCACCGCGGGCGGCCTCCCCGCCGCCGTCACCGTACGGGTCGACGACCCCGCCCGGCGCTGGATACCCCGCCGCTTCTCCGTACCGCTGTGGACCCGCGCCGAACTCTCCGGCGCCGATGAGCGGCCGCCCACCGCCCCCCATGTCCCCGCCGCCGCCCGCCTGTTGATCCCCTGGCTGCTGCCCGGCCCCGCCTACCCCGTACCGCGGGGCACGACCGGCCTGCGGCTGCGCGTCGTACGCCCGGACGCCGCCGCCACCCCCGTGCGCTGGCCGCGGGTGGACGCCTTCGGGCCGGGCGGCGTCCCGCTCGGCTGGGCCCACGGCGACGAGCACGGCCAGGTGCTGCTGCTGATCGACGGGGTCGGAGTGCTCCCGTACCCGGCCCCCTCCCGGTTCGCCGTCGCCCTGCGCACCCACGCCCCCGACCCCCGCGCGGACGCTCCCGCCGATCCGCTGGCCGACCTCGTCGCCGAGCCGATCGTCCGCAGCGCCAACCCGCCCCGCCCCCAGGACCTCGACAACGCGGTGCTGCGCGGCACCGCCCTCCCGGCCGGATACCGCACCTGCGCCGCCGACACCGTCCGCGCCCTCACCGTCGGTCAGGTGGTCCACGCCGCCGACCTGCCGCACGCCCCCGCCTGACCCGTGACCGAGGAGACCCGTACATGCCCGAGTACCTGACCCCCGGCGTCTACGTCGAGGAGACCAGCTTCCGCTCACGGTCCATCGAGGGCGTGCCGACGAGCACGTTCGCCATGGCGGGGCGCACCGAGTACGGACCGGTGCCGTACCTCCTTCCGGGCGGTCCCACCGTGCTGCCCGGACCGGCACTGGTCACCAGCTTCACCGAGTACGAACGGGCCTTCGGCGGACTGAAGATCGGTGACGAGGACTGCCAGCTCGCCCTCGCCGCCCGGGCCTTCTTCGCCAACGGCGGACGCCGGCTGTACGTCTCCCGGGTCTTCCCGTTCGTCCGCGCGAGCGCCGCCGAGGACGCGCCCCCCGCCGTCGACGCCAACTTCGCCTCCCTGGCCGTCCCGGCGACGGGCACCCCGCTGCTGTACTGGCGGGCCCGCTGGCCGGGCTCCGCGGGCGCCCGGATCGCCGTCACGGTGACCTTCCGGCGCGGCAAGAACATCCTGATCGCCGGCAGCGACGGAGCGCCCCGGCTCACAGGCGTCCAGCCGGGCGCCGCCGTGGAGCTCGTCCAGCTGACCGGCGGGAACGTGCCCTCCCTCTCCGACGACACCCCGCCGGTGCCCGCCAACGTCAGGACCGTCGTCCGCCGCGCGGACGGGGTCCTCGGCTATCTGAAGGGCCAGGACGACTTCGAGCCCGTCGCGGCCGGCACCGCCGTCTTCCACCTGACGCTGGCCGTCACCGTACGCCTGGGCGAGCGCGTCGACGTGTACAACGAACTGGAGCTCGACGACCGGCACCCGCGCTCGGTGGGCAACGTACTCCAGGCCGCCGATCCGGCCGACGAGTTCTCCCTCGTCTGGCTCGACACCGCAAGGCCCGCGGCCGGAACGCCCCCGCCCACCCCCGGCGCCCGGCTCGCCGCCCTGCTCACCCTCGGGCAGCCCGGCGCCCACCTGACCCGCGGCGGCGACGGGCTGGAACTGTCCGCGCAGGACCTGGGCGGCAAGGAGGCCAATCCCGACAGCCTCACCGACCCCGCCCGCGGGCTCGGCGCGCTGGCCGAGATCGACGACATCGCCATCGTCGCCCTCCCCGACACCGTGACCCTGGCCGCCGGAGAGCAGAAGACCGCCGTCGACCTCCTCATCGGCCACTGCGAGCGGCTGCGCTACCGGATGGCGATCGTCGACCCGCCCCGCGACAGCTCGATCTCCGAAGTGCGCCGGTTCCGCGCCCAGTTCGACACCAAGTACGCCGCGCTCTACTACCCCTGGGTCCGGATCACCGACCCGAGCCGGCGCCCCGACCCGGGCGCACCACCGCCGGTGATCGACGTGCCGCCGTCCGGGTACGTCGCCGGCGTGTACGCCCGCAGCGACGTCGAGCGCGGGGTGCACAAGGCCCCCGCCAACGAAGTCCTCCTCGGCATCAACGACTTCACCGCCAACGTCACCTACGACCGGCAGTCCGTCCTCAACCCGGAGGGCGTCAACGCCCTGCGCTTCTTCGAGGGCCGGGCCCGGCGGGTGTGGGGCGCCCGGACGATGAGCTCGGACCCGGAGTGGAAGTACGTCAACGTGCGCCGGCTCTTCATCTACCTGGAGCACTCCATCGAGAAGTCCACCCAGTGGGCGGTGTTCGAGCCGAACAACGAGCGGCTGTGGGCCTCCGTACGGCAGACCGTCGAGGACTTCCTGATCACCGTCTGGCGGACCGGGGCCCTGCTCGGCACCAAGCCGGAGGAGGCCTTCTTCGTCCGCTGCGACCGCACCACCATGACCCAGAACGACCTCGACAACGGGCGGCTGATCTGCCTGATCGGCGTGGCACCCACCTACCCCGCCGAGTTCGTCGTGTTCCGCATCGGACAGTTCACGGCCGACGCGCAGCGCAGCTGACACCCCGCAGAACGGGAGGTACCCCCATGGCCACGCGCAACAATCCCTACGGAGCCTTCAACTTCCTCGTCAAACTCGGCGACACCGGCGGCGAGGACCAGATCGCCGGCGGCTTCTCCGACTTCAGCGGAGCCGGCAACGAGGTGAAGTTCTCCGAGTACCGCAACGGCAACGACCCCGAGAACCACGTCCGCAAGATCGCCAACACCAATACGACCAACGACGTCACCCTCAAACGCGGCATCATCGGCGACCTGCGGCTCTTCAACTGGATCAAGGCCACCCGCGAGGGCGCCTACGACGCCCGCACCGTCACCGTCACCCTGCACGACGAGGGACGACAGCCGGTGTGCGCCTGGGTGCTTCGCGCCGCCCAGCCCAAGAAGTGGGTCGGCCCCACCCTCACGGGCAAGGGCGGCGGGGAGGTCGCGATGGAGGAGCTCCACCTCGTCGCCGAACGCATCGACTTCCAGTCCCTGTGAGCCCGCCCGGACTGCGGCTCGGGGCGCCCGGGGTCTACCGGGACGCCCGCCCGGCGGCGCCCTCCTTCCGGCCGGTGCGCCTGGACGTCGCGGGCTTCGTCGGCGTGGCATCCCGCGGGCCCGTCGACGAGCCGGTCGCCGTCGACCGCTGGAGCGACTACCAGCGGTACTTCGGCGGATTCGAGGGGCCCGGGCTGCTGCCGTACGCGGTACGGGCCTTCTTCGCCCAGGGCGGGGTACGGGCCCACGTACTGCGGGTGGCTCCGCTGCCGCGCGCCCCGCACCCCGCCGCCGAGGAGGCCTGCGCCCTGCACCGCACCGTGCTGGCCCGCTCGGACGCGCCCGGCGCCGACCCCGGCCGCGGCGCACCCTGCGCGATCGGGCTGCGCGCCCGGAACGAGGGGAGCTGGGGCGGGCGGCTCTCGGTGCGCTGGGAGTTCACCGCCTCCGGGCAGTTCGAGGCCGCCGCGACCGGCCCGGAGCTGGCCCTGCCCGAGGGGCGCACCCCGCCGGCCGGTTCCGTGCTGCGGGTACGAGGGCCGGGGCTGCCGGCCGCCGGGAGCTTCTTCCGCGTCCTCGCACTGGCCGAACGGCAGGAGGCGTCCGGGCTGCGCAGCCGGGTCGCGGTCCTGGACCGGCCGCCCGGCGGTGGAGGCGCGGCCGGCCGCGGCCCCCGCCCGCTGACCGTCGAGGCCGAGCTCGTCACCGCCACCGTCACCGTGGCCGACGGCGACCCGGCGTACCCCCGCGGGGAGCGGTTCGCGGAGCTCGGCCTGGGCCCCGCGCACCCCCGGTACGCCGCCTCCGTACTGGCCGCCGAATCCCTGCTGGTCGCCCCCGACGGGCCGTGGCCCGGGGCGCTGCTCCCGCCGGACGGATACCTCGGCTCCGCCCTCTCCCGCCCCGTCCGCCCCGGCGCCGACCGCTACGGGGCCATCGGCGCCGACAGCTTCCAGGGGCCGGTCCCCGCCGGACTGCTGCCCGTCGGCGGCGCCGAGAGCGCCGAGGAGTCCGGGGCCGGGCAGGTCGTCGGGATGGACCGGATGGCGCTGGTCCCCGAGGTCGCGCTGCTCTGCGTCCCCGATCTGCTCTGGCAGTACGGCGAATCGCCACCCGCCACCGAGACCCCGCCGCGGGAGGTCGGAAGCCGCTTCGCGCCCTGCCCGCCGCCGCCCGTGCCCGTGACCCTGCACCCGGCCCGGCCGCGCGCCCTGCTCCTGGACGGCGCCGCCCAACTGCCCGAGATCCTGCGGCGCCAGCAGCGGCTCGTCGCCCTCGCGGAGCGCCAGCGGCGGTTCGTGGCCCTCCTCGACGTGCCGCCGGGGCTGCCGGTGCGCGCCGTCGCCCGCTGGAGGGCCGCCTTCGACAGCACGTACGCCGCCGCGTACCACCCCTGGCTCGGGGTCGTCGCGCCCGAGGACCCGGACCGGGTGGCCGTGCACGTCCCGCCCTGCGGGTTCGCCGCCGGGATCATCGCCGAGCGCGAGCGGAGCCTCGGACTGCCCTGGGGCCCGGCCAACGCCCTGGCCGCCGGAGCCGTGACCGCCGCGCAGCGGCTCGGCGACGCCGACTGCGACGAGCTGCACCTGCTCGGCATCGACGTGTTCCGCGCCGAGCGCGACGGCTACCGGCTCGCCTCGGCCCGCACCCTCTCCCGGGACCCCGACCACCGCCAGCTCAGCGTGCGCCGGCTGATGACCATGCTCCGGCTCGTGCTCGACCGGCAGGCGCAGGGGCTGGCCTTCGAGCCGCACACCCCGCAGCTGCGGGACGCCCTGCGCACAGCCGTCGTCCAGCTGCTGCGCGGGCTGTACCGCAGCGGCGCGTTCGCGGGCGACTCCGAGGACGAGGCCTTCTTCGTACGGTGCGACGAGCGCCTCAACCCGGGCTGGTCGCAAGGGCTCGGACGGCTCGTCGCCGAGATCGGCGTGGCCCCCGCCCAGCCCCTGGAGTACCTCGTCCTGCGGATCGCGCAGGACGCCGACGGCGCCGTGGCGGTGACATGAGGTGAGCGTGCCCGAGCTCGTACAGACCTTCAGGTTCCGGGTGCGGCTCACCCGCAGCGCCGCGCCCGGACGGACCGCCGCGCCCCCGCCCGACATCCCCCGCCCGCCGTCCGAGGCCGCCGCGCCGGGACCCGCCGCGGTCGGCCCCGGTCCGGCGGGTCCCGGCGCCCCGGACGGGGCCCCCGACCGGCTCGGCGACGGGGGGTTCCAGGAGTGCGCCGGGCTGGCCCTGGAGGCCGACGTACGCGAGTACCTGCAAGGCGGCGCCAACGACGAAGTGGTGCGCCGGGCGGGGCGGGTCAGGCTCCAGCCGATCGTCCTCAAACGCGGCATGCTCATCGCCGCCGACGGCGGGAGCGCCGACACGGGACTGTGGGACTGGCTGCACGGGATGGTCGCCGGCGGCGGCCCCGTACCCCGCTACGACGGCGACGTGGAGGTGCTCGACCCGGCCGGCCGACGGGTGGTCGCGCACTGGACGTTCGTCCGCGGACTGCCGCTGAAGATCACCGGACCGACGCTCAACGCCAGGACGGGGGAGATCGCCGTGGAGGAACTGCACATCGCCCACGAGGGCCTGCGGCTGGAGCGGACCCCGTGACGGCCCTGGTCCACGCCACCCTCCAGCGGCTCACGGTGACCGCCCAGCCGGGGAAGGACCGGCCGCCGCTGGTCAAGGAGGCCGAGGGCAGCAGGCCGCTGGCCGTGCAGTTCAACCCGGCCACGCTGCGGATCAGCCGCAACAACAACGTGGACCGGGGCGGGGCGACCACGAAGAACCAGAAGGTCCAGCATCCCGCCCAGGAGGGCTCGACCCTCACCTTCGACCTGGAGTTCGACACTGCCGAACAGCGCGGCGGCGGACAGTACGTCGACGTACGCCGCTGGACCGCCCTGGTACGGCAGTTCGTCGAACCCCCCGCGAAGACCTCCGACCCGCCGCCCGCCGTCCGCTTCGTCTGGGGCACCCTGCGCTACAACGGCATCGTCACGCAGGTCACCGAGGAGCTCGACCACTTCGCCCCCGACGGGACCCCGCTGCGGGCCAAGGTCGGGGTGACCGTCGTCGAGCAGAACTTCGCCTACCAGGCGCACGACGAGGGCCCCGGCACCCGCGACGCCCGCACCGCCACCGAGGCCGGCGACCAGCGCACCGGAGCCGCGCCCGGTACGGCCGGCACCAGCCGGCCCCGGCAGGTCGTCCAGGCCCGGGACGGGGAGTCCGCCCAGCAGCTGCTGTCCCGGCTCGGGCTGGACCCGGCGGCCTGGCGCGGCGCGATGAGCGGGCTCGACAGTCCGCTGACCCTGGCGGCGGGCGCCGCCGTCCAACTGGGCGCGGAGGTCTCGGCGGGGTTCGCGGCCGCGGCCGGGATCAGCCTCTCGGCGGGCTTCGCGGGGGACGCCGCCCCGACCTCCGTCGGGGGCCTGGCCGCCGCGCTCGGCACCGGCGGCGGCACGGGGGCGGATCCCGCACTCGCCGGATTCGTCCTCGGCGCGGCGGGCGGGATCGCCGCCTCGGCGGACATCGTGGCCGCCGCCGCCGTGGACCGGGCCACCGCACGGGCCCGGCAGGGCTTCGAGGTGCCGACCGCGCCGGCCGGCCCTCCCGTACGGGAGCCGGCCCACCCCGCTGGACCGGCCGGGTACGGCCCGCCGCCGGTGCTCGACCGGCGCTCCCTCGGCTACGGCCGGGGCGTGCCGCTGCGGGCCCGCGCCGACCCGACGACCCTCGCCGAGGTCCGGGCCGGCGGCGCCCGCAGCCTCGCCGACCGGGCCCGGCGCGAGGAGATCCCGCCGCCCGACCCCGCCGCCGCCCCCTGGGAGCGGCTGCCGCCCGCCGCGCCCGGCCGGGCCGCCGCCGACTGCGAGCAACGCGGCCGTGACGCGGGCCGGACCACCCTGAGGTGGACACCGCGAGGAGGCCCGCCATGAGCGTGTACATCGGAGAGCTGCACACCGACGTCGTGCCGGCCGCGGGCGGCGCCGCACCGCCCGCCGCCGGAGCGGACCGGGCCGGCGGGCCGTGGGCGGCCGCCGAACACCACCGCGAAGCCTGCGAACGGGCCGCCTGGCTCGCCGCCCGCGTCGCGGCGGAGGGCTTCGATGACTGAGGCGGCCGTCGCGACCGTATCGCCGGTCTTCGAAGTCGCGGGCTCCCTGGTCAAGGACCTCGCACGGGACTGCGTACGCCTGGAGGTCGCCGAAGGCGTCGAAGGACTGCGCACCCTGCGCGGCCACTTCCTCGCCGTCGGCGCCGGGGCCAAGGGCCCCCAGGACCGGCTGCGGCACCTCGACGGGTCCACGGTCGGCCTCGGCAGCGCCCTCAAGGTGGCCCTCGGCCCGCCCTCCCGCCAGCGGTACGTCTTCGAAGGAGTCGTCTCCGGCCTCGAACTCGTCCTCGGCGACGGCGAACCCCCGCTCGTCCTCGTCCACGCCGAGGACGCGCTGATGCGGCTGCGCATGACCCGCCGGATGCGCACGTACCACGACACCACCGACGCGGGAGTCGCCGAGGAGCTGGCGCGCGAGCACGGGCTCGCCGCCGACGCGGACGTCCCCGGGCCCCGCTACGACGTCCTGCAACAGCTCAACCAGAGCGACCTGGCCTTCCTGCGGGAACGGGCCCGGCTGGTCCAGGCCGAACTGTGGGCGACCGGCCGCACCCTGCACTTCCGCCCCCGGGGCAGCCGCGGCACGACCCCGCAGACCCTCGTCTACGGCGGCGAGCTCATGGCGGTGCGGCTCTGCGCCGACCTCGCCCACCAGCGCGGCGAGGTCGTCGTCACCGGGTACGACGCCGACCGGCGCGAGATCGTCGACGAACGGGCCGGCCCCGAGGTCGTCGAGGCGGAGACGGCCGGCGGCCGCACCGGGGCCGCGGTCCTGGCCCGGACCCTGGGACCCGGCACCAGCCTGCGCGTGCGGGAGGCCGCCCTGACCGCCGAGGAGGCCGGGACCTGGGCGCGCGCCGAAATGCTGCGCCGCGGGCGCCGGTTCGTGACGGTCGCGGGCACCACCAACGGCAGCCCCGACCTCGTCGTCGGCGGACGCCTCGTCCTGCGCTCGGTCGGCGCCCCCTTCGAGGGGGAGGGGTACACCGTCACCCGGATCCGGCACACCTTCGACGCGGACCACGGCTTCCGCACCCGCTTCGACGCCGAACGCCCCAGCCTGAACGAGGTGGTGTGATGTCCCTGCCCGCGCCCGCGGACGGCTCCGCCCCCGGATACTTCGGCGTCTACCCGGCGTTCGTCACCGACATCGTCGACGAGAAGCGGCTCGGCCGGGTCGAGGTCCGCTTCCCCTGGCTCGGCACGGACGGGGACCGCGACGTCCGCGCCTGGGCCACGCTCTGCTCCCCGTACGCCGACGACGAGCAGGGCCTGCTGGTGCTGCCCGAGGTGGGCAGCCAGGTCGTCGTCGCCTTCGAGGCGGGCAACCCGCGGCGTCCGTACGTCCTCGGCGCGGCCTGGAACGGCCGCACCGCCCTGCCGCACGAGCCGGAGGACGCCAACAACCTGCGTGCCCTGCGGTCGAGGGCGGACAGCCGGCTGGAGTTCGACGACACCCGGGGCGCGGCCAAGGTGCGGATCACGATGGCCTCCGGCCACGAGGTGACCCTGGACGACGCCACCCAGCAGGTGACGATCCGGCACAGCGGCGGCTGCGTGGTGCGGCTGACGCCGACCGCCGTCGAGGTCCAGGCGAACGTGTCCGTCGACGTCAAGGCGCCCATGGTGGCGGTGAACGCCCCGCTGTCCACCTTCAGCGGCCTGGTGAAGTGCGGGACGCTGGTCACCGAGCAAGTGGTGATCTCCCCGGCCTACACCCCCGGCGCCGGGAACATCTGGTGACCGCGGCCGCCGCCGCGGGCGGGCACGGCTTCAAGGTGCTGGCCCCCTGGTACGCCTGCGAGCGCGGGCACTTCGACCGCTTCGACCCCTCGGCGCACGCCCCGGCGCTCCAGAAGTACGCCTCCGCCGAGTTCGTACGGGCCCTCGTGGCCGATCCGCGCGACTCGCTGCAATTCGACGCCGAGGAGGACGTGTGGTCCTACCCGGTGCCCGTCGCCCTCGCCGACCGGGGCCCCGGCCGGGCCCGGTTCGCCACCCACCAGCTGGTCCGCACCCGGCTGCGCAAGCTCTACCAGCCCAGCCACGAACGGTTCTACGCGGTCGTCGTCGAGCTCTTCTGCGACCGGCCCGGGCTGCCGCGCCCACAGTCCGCCGAAGGCCTCGAGGTCGGGTTCGTGATGCGCCGGCGCCACGTGGAGATGGACGCCCCGCCCAAGGTGCTGCGCACGCTCTCCCGCAGGCTGACGTCGGAGCTGCTCGCGGCCGGCGGGCGGGCGGGGCCGGACACGGGCCCGTACCTGTCGCAGGCCCGGGACGTGCTGTGGGCCGACCTCGCCCACCGCACGGCCTTCGAGGACGCGCACCGCGGACTCCTCGACCAGGTCGACCTGAAGAAGCAGACCCAGGCCTGGATGGCCGGGGCCGCGGGCGGCCGGTGGCGGGCGCTCGGCGAGCCCCCCGCGCCCGGCCGCCCCGAGGACCGGGAACAGGAGCTGCCGATGTGGCGGCTGCCCGCCCGCTCGGGTGACTGCGCGCACGCGGCGCCCCCGCCGGAGCGGTCGCTGTGGTTCGGGGTGGTGCCGACCGCCTCCGCCGACCACGACGAACAGGGCGCCCCCAAGCTGGACGACCGCTCCGTGTACGAACTGCGCTGCTTCGTACGCCGCGCCCCGCGGCCGGGGCACGAGCACTGCCCCGTACAGACCTCCTGGAGCAAGCCCACCGAGCCCTTCCGGCTCGCGCCGTTCTACGACCCCGAGGGCACCAAGAACCGGAAGATCTCCATCACCATGCCCGACTTCCGGGCGGTGGCCGCCCGGGCCGCCGCGCCGCCCGGCCCCGGCGGGGTCGCGATCACCAGCCCGCCCGGCTCGCAGCTGTCCTTCGACCCGGGCGGCGGCACGCCCGGCGGCGGTTCGGTGGGCGGCACCGTCCCGCGGACCTGCACCTTCGCCCTCGAACTCGTCATGATCGTGGCGTTCTTCGTGTTCAGCATGTTCCTGCCGATCGTGGTCTTCGTCTTCCAGCTGTGGTGGCTGCTCGCCCTGCGCTTCTGCCTGCCGCCCTCGCTGGACGCGGCCGCCGCGCTGAAGGCCTTCTTCGACGGGACCAAGACCCTCGCCGACATGGGGCAGGCCGAGACCGACGCCTTCGACGAGCTCCTCGGGGCCAAGGGCGCGGGCGCCCGCCTCCGGGACGCGAGCGACGCCTTCGCCCAGGAAGACCTCGACGACCTGGTGGACCTGGTCACCCCGCCCGCCACCGCCCCGGCTCCGCCGCCGCCCCGGCCGGAACCCCCTGTGAACGACCCGCTCTGCGAGGGGGGATGAGATGGCGGCTCCGGCCCCCGCGGCCCGGGAACCGGCCCGCGCGCCCGTCCCGGCCCCGGCCGTACGGGCACCAGCGCAGGCCCCCGTACCCGCGCCCCTACGGCCCGCCGCCGGAAAGCTCGCCGACGAGCTGTCCCGTACGGTCCTCGCGCCCGACGTCCCCCGGGAGGAACTCGCGCTCCAGGGCGGAACGGCCCTCGCCGTGCCCGCGCCGGTCGAGGAGTACCTGGACCGCAAGGGGGCCGCGGGCGGGCCCGTACGCGTCCGCCTCGGCCGGCTCGCGGCCGGCACCCTCCACCTCCGCAAGACCGACCAGGGGATCACCACCGGACCCGGAAGCGGCTTCCAGGCGATCCCGCTGCTGCACCCGCTCCTGCTGCCGCTGCGCACCGAGGGCATCGAGCCGGTGCTCGCCCTGCGCGTCCACGGGGGTGTACCGGAGGGGCACGCCTCGGCGCGGGTGAAGGGCGTCCTGCTCGACGAGGGCCGGGGCCTGTTCGACACCTTGCAGGGCTCCGCCCGGGCCCTGGGCTGGCACGGCGTGAGCGGCCTGCGGCTGGCCGGCGTGGAGAACGAACTGCGCGGCCCGACGCTCTTCGTGAGGGCGGCCGGGATGTCCTTCACGCTCGGCGGTTTCCTCAGCGCCTCCGGCAGCCTCGGCCTCGCCGGTGAACTGGTCACCTTCGACGCCGTCGCGAAGGGCACGGTGGCCGGTCTCGGCTCGGTGGAGGTGCCGGTGGTCCGGGGTCCGGACGGGGCGCTGTCCGGCAAGGCGGTCGTGGACGTGGCGCTGCGCGGGTTCACCGGGCAGGTGACGGCAGCGTTCGCGGCCGGGCTCGTCGACGTACGGGGAACCGTGCGCTACGCCAACGACAGGTTCGACGGCCAGGTGACGCTGCTGGCCACCGATGCCGGGACGGCGAAGGCGCTGACGGACAGCCGGCTCTCCGAGCAGGTCACGTCCGCGAAGGCGGTGACGGGTGAGGCGGTGACCGGTGAGGCGGCGGGCCCGGACGCCGCGGAGCCCGGGCCGGGCCCGCGGCCCGGGCCCCGCGTGGTGGCCGGGTGGGGCACGGTCCACGTCCGGCTGGCGGACTGGCTGAGCGGCGAGGCGCTGGTGGTCGTCGACCACCACGGCGAGGTGACGGTGGTCGGCAAGATCCTGCCGAAGATGGACAAGCCGCTCTTCGAGCCGCAGGACCACGTCAAACAGCTCGCGAAGTTCGAGGTCCGCGCGGCCTACGGGGTCCCGCTGGTCGGCAACGTCTTCCTGTTCGCCAACATCGGACTGGAGGCGGTCGCGAAGATCGGTCCGGCGACGCTCGACCGGATGGAGCTGACCGGCACCTGGTCGACCAGGCCCGAGGTGCTCAAGACCTTCGGCCTGACCGGCACCCTCAACATCTCGGCGTACGCCGGCCTGCGGCTCAAGGCCGAGGGCGGCGCGGGCGTCCAGCTCGTGGGCCACGACATCAAGGCGGGCATCGCGCTCATCGCGCTCGCCGGAGTACGCGGGTACGTCGAGGCCACGCCGGTGATCGGCTACCGGGAGGTCGCCGATCCGAAGGCGGGCAAGCACGGGGAGTTCTTCCTGGCCGGGCACATGGAGATCGCGGCCCAGCCGTTCCTCGGGCTCGGCGGGGAGCTCTTCGTCGAACTGGACAGCCCGTGGTGGTCCCCGGCGCCGGACAAGCGCTGGAACTGGCCGCTGGGGCAGCTGGAATACCCGCTGCCGGGGGAGTTCGGCATCGGCGCGGACGTGGAGCACGTGCTGGGCTCGGGGAAGGTCCCCGAGGTCAGGTTCGGCGAAGTGGCGTTCAGCCCGGACAAGTTCCTGACGGACCTGGTGAACGACCGCGTCCCGGCCAAGTCGGCCAAGGACGAACAGAAGAAGGGCGCGTGGCAGGAGCCGGGCGCGGGCGCCGCGGCGCCCCCCGCCGCGAAGTCCCCGGCGCGGGCCGCCCGCCCCCCGGCTGCCGCCCCCGCCTCCTCCCGTGCGCCGGCCCCGTCCCCGGGCAAGCCGGTCGCGCCCGAGGCCGCGCCCCCGTCCCCGGCCGTCCAGCACCGCTGGCTCGCCGGACTGCACGCCCTCGGCACGCTCGCCGAGAAATCCCACCGCGACCCGCAGGACGCGGCCGAACTGCGCGCCGCACTGGCCGGGATCAGGAAGACGTACGGCTTCACGGCGCTGGACGCCGAACTGGTCTCGGGGAAGTGGCAGGTCACGGCCGCCATGAACCCCACGACGAAGAAGATCCCCGCGATCGACGCCGATACCTCGGCCCCTGGGGACACCGGCGGCGTGGTGGGCGTCGACCGCCGCGATCCCAAGGAGCTGCCCGCGTACCACGGCGGCCGGTACAGCGATCTGAAGAACCCGAAGACCGGCCTCAACTACGCCGGTACCGAGATCAACCACATTCCGCCGCAAGGCGTCACCAAGAAGATCAAGAACCTCTCGGTCGGCCGCGGCCCCGCGATCCAGATGGACAAGCAGGACCACCGCGGACGCAAGGACTCCGAGGGCAACTGGACCGACCATCCACGGGTGTTGAGCACCGGCAAGTGGAAGGAGTCCGACGAGCACCGGGCCGGCCAGCTCGGTCTGATGCAGGCCGAGAAGTTCAAGGCCGCCGTCCAGATGGACATCAAGGACATCCGGTCCAAGTTCAACACCAAGTACGACGCCGCCATCAACGAGATGAAGCCGGCCCTGCGGGAGGAGGGCTGGTGGTAGCCGCACGAACTCCCGCGTACCCGGAGGGGAGACGGTGCGGTGACGGTCCCGGCGGAGCATGGACGCCATGGCAGCATCTGACGTCCTGACATCCGCCCCCGGCGGCCGCGGCCCGGCCGCCCCGTCCGCCGGCGAGGCCCGGCTCGGGACCGGGCTGCGGTTCCCGTTCCGGCCCGGAAACGGAACCGGGAGCGGAGACGGAGGCGGCGGTGGGCTCGGGTGGGTCGCCGGGGCCGCCGCGATCCGGCAGTCCATCGAGACCATCCTCGACACCGAGCCCGGCGAGCGGATCATGCGCCCCACCTTCGGCTGCGGACTGCGCCGCCACCTCATGGCCCCCAACACCCCCGCCACCCGCACCGCGATCGCCGCCGAGATCGGCGAGGCGCTCACCGCGTGGGAGCCCCGCATCCGGGTCACCGAGGTCGCCGTGACCCCGGGGGAGGAGCCCACCCTCGTATGGATCGACATCGCCTACGTGCACCTGCTCGACCTGCGCCCGGACAACCTCGTCTACCCCTTCTACCTGCGGTAGGGGCCGGGTGACGACGGTATGCCGCTGATCGGCCCCATCCTCGACGACCGCACCTTCGAACAGCTCCGGGACGAGCTGGTCAAGCGGATCCCGGTCTACGCCCCCGAGTGGACCGACCACAACGCCGCGGACCCCGGCATCGCCCTGCTCGAACTCTTCGCGCACCTCGGCGAGTCCCTGCTCTTCCGCTTCAACCAGATCCCCGACGCCACCAAGGTCGCCTTCCTGCGGCTGCTCGGCGTCCGCCCGCGCCCCGCGCTCACCGCCCGCGCCCTCCTCGTCCTGCAGACCGAACGCCCCGAGGGGGTCCAGGTGCTGCGCGGCGCCGAGGCCAGGGCCGGCGCGGTCTCCTTCGAGACCGACAACGAGGTCGTCGCCTGGCCCCTGGAGACCCTCGCCGTCGGCAAGACGCCCGCCCCCGAGGCCCCCGGCCGCGCCGAGAGCCGGCGCCGCCAGAACGCCGTCGAGGCCCTGCCCAAGGGCGAGCGGGGGCGGGTGGCCTCCGGGGCGCCCGTCGCCTTCTACGTCACCACCGCCGTCCCCGCCGACCCGCTGGACCCCGACCAGCCGCCCCTCGACGTCAGCACCTCCCTCGACCGCTCCCTGTGGATCGCCCTGCTCGCCAAGAACACCACCGACCCCCGCCTGCTGGCCGGCCGGACCCTCTTCGTCGGTGTCGTCCCCGACGAGCAACTCCCGCGCCCCTACGACCTGCGCGCCCGCGACACCCAGGACCCGACCCGGCTGCGGGCGGGCGACCTCGTGAGCGCCCCGCCCGGCTTCCTCTGGGAGCTGTGGAACGGCCCCGCAGCCCCCACCGCCTTCACCTCCCTCGCCGTGCTCGGCGACACCACCCGCGGACTGACCACCGCGGGCGTCGTCTCCGTCGAGCTGCCCGCCGCCTTCCCCGCCCACCCCCGGGGCGCCGCCGGCCCCGGCGGCCTGCACAGCCCGCCCCCGCTCGACGACGAGAAGGCGGCCGCCCGCGTCCTGGGCTGGCTGCGCGTCCGCCGGCCCGCCGACGAGAACGACGCCATCCACCGCATCCGCTGGGTCGGCGTCAACGCCGTCGGCGCCGTCCAGGCCCGCACCGCCGCACCCGAACTCCTCGGCACCGGCACCGCCGACGCCGGCCAGGTCCTGCGCCTCACCCGGCATCCCGTCCTCGCGGGCAGCGTCCGGCTGGAGGTCGAGGAGGCCGACGGCTGGCGGCCCTGGACCGAGGTCGAGGACTTCGCCGCCAGCGGCCCCTTCGACCGGCACTACACCCTCGACGCCGAAGCCGGACTCGTCCGCTTCGGCACCCGCTGCCGGCTGCCCCAGATCGGCGAGCGCATCCGCGTCCTCGCGTACCGGTACGGCGGCGGCTCCGCCGGGAACGTCCCCGCGGGCGCGATCGGCGCGCTCACCGGCGTCGCCGGAGTCAAGGTCGCCAACCCCCTCCCGGCGGCCGGCGGCGCCGACCCCGCCTCCCTCGCCGACGCCCTGGAGGCCCTGCCCGCCGAGGTGCACCGCCGCGACCGGGCCGTCACCTCCGACGACTTCCGCTCCCTCGCCCTCGAAGTCCCCGGCGTGCGCCGCGCCGAGACCCTGCCCCTGCTGCACCCCGACACGCCCACCCAGCCCGCCGCCGGCGTCGTCAGCGTGCTCGTCTTCCCCACCGAGGACCTGCGCGACCCCGGCGCCCCGCTGCCCGACCTCGCCCTGCTGCGCCAGGTGGCCGCGTACCTCGCCCCCCGGCGCCTGGTCACCACCGAGCTGTACGTCATCCCGCCCACCTACGTGGACATCGCCGTCTCCGCGGGCATCCGGACCCGGGACGGCTACCAGCCCGACGCGGTGCGCCGCTGGGTCGAGCTGATCCTGCGCCAGTACCTCGCCCCGCTGCCGCCGTACGGACCCGAGGGCGCGGGCTGGCCGCTGGGCCGGGCCGTGCGCCGCGCCGAACTGGAGGCCGTCGCCGTACAGGTGGAGGGGCTGGAGTACCTGGAGGACGAACTGCTGCTGGCCCGGCGCTCCGGCACGGGATGGACCCCGCTCCCGCTCGTCCCGCTGAACCCGTGGGAGGTGCCCCGGGTCGCCGCGATCACCGTCGTCACCGGCAGCCCGCTGCCCGTCGGCGCGGGATACGGCTCCCCGTCGCCGCCCCCCGGCGACCCCGTCGTCGTACCGCTCCCCCCGGAGGTGTGCTGATGCACGGCGACCGCGCCGTCGGCGTCCTGGCCGACCCGGACCAGTGGGTGCGCTGCCGCCACGAGTCCACCGCCCTCCTCGACGAGGGCGGGGTCTGCCTCGCCTGGGAACCCGAGCCGGAGACGGGGCCCGACCCCGGAACGGCCGTCCACGGACCGGCCGGACTGGCCTTCGACCGCTGGGGCCGCGCCTACCGCTCCCACCCGCGCGCCGGACGCGTGGAGGTCTTCGCGCCCGGCGCCGGCGGCGAGGGCGCGCCCCGCCACCGGCCGGGCACCCTGTGCGTTCCGCGCGGCCTCGCCGTGGACGCCGCCCAGCGGCTGTTCATCGCCGAATCCGGGGCCGGCGCCGTCCACGTCGTCGACCTGTGGGGCGAGCGGCTGCTGCGCCGGGTCCCCGTCCGCAGCGCGGCCCGGCCGCACCGCCGGCCCCTCGACGTCACCGCCCACTGCGGGGCGGTGGCCGTCCTCGTCACCCGGCCCGCCGGGATAGTGCTCCTCCAGGGCCGCCGCGGACCGCTGCGCGGGCCCGTACTGCGCCACCCGGCGGGCAGTGACGGCCTGCGCCCCACCCGGATCGCCGACCACGCCGGGCACCTCCACGTGCTGTGGACCGGCTCGGCCGGCGGGCACGCCGTCGTCGCCCGGGCCGACGGCACCCGGCCCCTCGCCGTACCCGACGCCACCGACCTCGACCTGACCGCCGACGGGGCGCTGGTGGTGGCCCGGGGCCCCGGACAGCCGTTCCGGCGGTTCCGTACGGACGGCACGGCCTGGGCGGAGATCGAGCCCCTGCGCGCCCCCGGCTACGACGGGGGCGCCATGACCGCCGACCCCGACGGCCGCATCGCGTTCACCACCGCCGACGGCCTCGCCCGCACCGCCGGGCCCGCCGCCCGCTACACGCCCGCCGGGAGCGTCATCGGCTACCGCCTCGATGCGGGCGAGTACCGCACCCGCTGGGGCCGGCTGTTCCTCGACGCCTGCGTCCCGCCCGGCACCGAGGTCCGCGTCAGCTTCCTGACCACCGACGAGGACACGGTCCCCGACCCGCTGCCCTGGTCGCCGCCCGTGCGCGGACCGCGCTCCGTGCGCCACCCCGACCAGACCCCGCCGCTGCCCTCCCGCGCCCTCTACGCCGACCGGCTGCCGCCCTCCGCGCCCCTGTTCCGGCGCCCGACCGGCCGCGAGCTGCCCTGGGCGCAGATCGACCCCGAGGACGGGTTCGAGACGTACGAGGCCCCCGTCACGGCCCCTCCCGGCCGCTACCTGTGGATCGTGCTCCGGCTCGCCGGCACCCCGCGCCTGACCCCCCGGGTCCGGGGCCTGCGGGTGGAGCGGCCCGGACACCGGCTGCCCGCCGCGCTCCCCGGGGCCTGGAGCCGGGACGAGGCCGACGCCGCCTTCCTCCAGCGCTTCCTCGCCCCCGCCGAAGGACTGCTGCACGAACTGGACTCCCGCGCCGCCCTGCGCACCCTCCTGCTCGACCCCCGGGCCACCCCGCAGGAGGCCCTCGGCTGGCTGGCCGGGCTGCTCGGCCTGGCCCTGGACCGGCGCTGGCCGCCGGCCGCCCGGCGCGAGCTGATCGCCCAGGCGTACGACCTGTTCCGCATCCGCGGCACCGTCTCCTGCCTCGAACGCATCCTGCGGCTCTACCTCCCGCTGCCCATCAGCGTCGTGGAGCACTGGCGGCTGCGCGGCCTCGGCGGAGCGGTGCTCGGCGCCGGACCCGGCGGGGCCCCCGCACCGGCCGTCGGCGGTGCGGCGGCCACGGCCGGTGCGCTGGGCCGGTTCACCGTGGGCGGCACCCGGCCCGGGGAGGACGGCTACACGGCCGCCGCGCACCGGTTCAGCGTGCTCATTCCCGCCGATCCGAGCCCGGGCCAACTCGACGTGGTCCGCGCCATCGTGGAGGCCCACAAACCGGCCCACACCCTCGTCGACATCTGCCCGCTCGGCGCCGGCATGCGGATCGGCCGCACCCTGCACCTCGGGCTCACCTCCGTCGTCGGTCCGGGCGCGGCCTGGGGCCCCGCCGTCGTCGGCCGGGTCCGGGTCGGCGAGGACGGCATCGTGGGCGTGCCCGCCGCCGGCTCCCGCGTCGGCGAGAGCACCATCACCGGGGCGGTGCGCGTCGGATGAGCGGCCCCACCGTGGTCATCGAGAGGCTGTCGGCGACCCTGCGCCACGATCCCGGCGCGCCGCCGCCCGCGGCGGACCGGCTGCGCGAACCGCTGCGCCGCGCGGTCGCCGGCCCCCTCGAAACGGCCCTGCGCGCCCTGGACCTGCCGCCCGGGCACTGGTGCCTGGCCCGGCTCGACCTGAGCCTCGGCCTCGACCTGGACCGCCCCGATCCCGCGCTCGCCCGCGACTGGTCCGAGGCGGTCGCCGCCGCGATCGAACGGACCGTACGGGAGGGCCGCGCGGGCGCACCGGACGCTCTCGTGCACTACCGGCACGACGTGGAACTGCTCGCCGACGCGGTGGCAGGGCTGGCCGCCGGGCGGAGTGAACGGCTGTGGGCCTGGCGGCAGACCGGGATCCTGCGCCCCGGCGACCCGGCCCCGCAGGCATCGCCCGGCCCGGCGCTGCTGGCCGCCCTGGAACGCCACCCCGAGCAGGCCGCGGCCGCCGTGCTCCGCGGCGCCGAGCAGTGCGGGCTCGCCGCGCTGGACCGGGCCTGGGGGCGGGACGGCTGGCGGCGCCTGGCCGCCCTCCTGGCCGGTACGGACCGCCCCGCGCCGGAGCAGCTCCCCGCCGCGGCGCCGCCCGGCCCCGAAACGCGGGCGCTCGCCCGGACCCTGCTCGCCGGATCGAGGCTGGCCCGGCTGGCCCGCGCCTCCCGGCTGCGCCCCGCCGAACCGGTGCTGGCCGCCTGGGCCGTGCTCGTCCTCGCGGAAACCGATCCGGCCGCGCTGGAGCGGCCCGCCGCCCGGCCCGGGCTGCGCGGGCTGCTGGCGCAGGGGCTGCGGGCCCTGAGCGGGGGTCCCGAGCGTCCGGAGCCCGGACCGGCACCGAAGTTGCGGGAGTTGCCGGACCGCGGAGACGGCGGAGACGGCTGGGACGCCGGGGATGCCGGGTACGCCGCGCCCGCCGGGCCGGCACCGGCCGCCGACGGCGCCGAAGCCCCGCCCGGTCGGGACGCGCCGCCACAGGGGCCTCCCGCCGCCGACCCGCCCCGCGGCGGTGCGGGCGGCTCCGGACCGGGCCCGGGCGGCCCCGCGGTCGGCGACACCGCCGCGCCGGACCCCGTACGGCCCGTACCTCCGGAGCCCACTCCCGACCAGGCGGACGGCGCCGCCACCGGCTGGGCCGGGCTGCTGTTCCTGCTCGCCACGGCTCCCGAAGCCGGGCTCCCGGAACGTGCCTTCGACGAACCCGCCCTGGCCGCCCGGCCGTTGCCCTGGGTGCTGCACGCCGCCGCCCGCGCCCTCGCCCCCGGCATCGCGCCCGGGGACCCGGCCGCCCTCGCCCTCGCCGGCCTCGCCCCCGACCGCGCCGCCGCTCTCCTGCGCGCCCCGGCCGCGGCCCCGCGCGAGCAGGACGCCGTGGACGCGCTCGCCGCCGACTGGGCGCGGGCCACCGCAGCCCGCCTCGGCGACGAGCGGTACGCGCAGGACCCGTTCGGCGCCGTCCGCGCGGTCGCCCACCGTCCCGGGCGCATCACGGCCGAGAGCGGCTGGATCGAGGCCGTCCTCGCCGTCGCCGACACCGACCTCGCGGTCCGCCGCGCCGGACTGGACCTCGACCCGGGCTGGCTGGGCTGGCTCGGCGCGGTCGTGAGGTACCGCTATGTCTGAGCGCATCAGCCGGGACCTCTCCGGCCGGGCCGCCGAAGTCGCCCTGCGGGTGGCCGAGTTGCTGGAGACCCTGTGCAGCGAGGAGGCGGGCGGCGAGTCCGTGGCGTTCCTGCGCGACTGGGCCGCGAGCGCCGCGCACCGGGCCGCCGCCGCGCCCGGCGCGCGCCCCGCGGCCGACACCCCGCTCGACCGGCTCGTGCACCGGTTCGGGCTCCGCCCCCTGGAGACCGAGCTCGTCCTGTTCGCCGGGCTCCCCGAGGAACACGAGGGCCTGGCCCGGACGTTCCGCACCATGAACCCCGGCGGGGCCCCGCACCCCAGCGTGGGCCTGGCCGGCCTCCTGACCGACTGCGCGGCCCGTACGGCGGCCCCGGGCGGCGTACGGGGGCGGGCGGCCGACCGCGTCGCCCTGCGCCGGCTGCTCCACGAGGGCCCGGCCGTACGGGCGGGCGTACTCGCCCTCACCGGCGAAGGCCCCTTCCACGAACGGTCCCTGACCCTCGCCGACGGGCTGTGGGAGGCCCTCCACGGCCACCCCGCCCGGCCCGCCGTCCTGGAGGAGGCCGACCCCGGGCCGCCGGTCGCCGGACTCGACGGCTGGCTCGAACTCCCCGAGAGCGTCCGGGCCGTCGCCGCCCTGCGCTCCCGCGAACCCCGCATCCTGCTGGTCGGCGCCCGGGACGAGACCGTGGGCCTCAGCCGCTGCGCCGCCCTCGCCCACGCCGCCGGACTCGGCCTGTTCGCCGCCCGGACCCGCCCCGAAGACCCCCGCGCCATGGGACTGCTGGGGCTGCACGCCGCCGTACGGGACGCCGTGCCGCTGCTGGTGGTGCCGGCTTCGGCGGGCGGGGCGGCGGGCCCCGTCACCCCCGCCGTCGCCCGGATCCCCGGCCCGCTGCTGGTCTGCGCGGCGCCGGGCACCGTACGCCCCGGGCCGCAGCGGCCCGTACTCACCGTGCCGGTCGGGCCGATCGGCACGGCGGACCGGCGCGCCGCCTGGCGGGCGGCGCTGCCCGAAGCGCCCGAGCACGCCCCCGAACTGGCCGCGCGCCACCCGCTCGACCCCGCGCTCACCGCCCAGGTGGCCCTCGACGTGCACAGCCGCGCCGCACTGGCCCCGGGCGCCGGGGAGGACGGCGGCGGCCCGGACGTCTCCGGCGCCATCCGCGCCCGCGCCGGAGCGCTGCTGCCCCCGGGCGTCGACCTGGTCAGCCCGCAGGCCCGCTGGCCGCGGCTGGTCCTCGGCGGGGAGGCGGACGGCCAGCTGCGGGACGCCGTGGCCCGGCTGCGCCACCAGGCGCTGGTCCTGGACGACTGGCGGCTGCGCGAGGCCGCCCGGGCCGCACGCGGTGTACGGCTGCTGCTCACCGGACCGCCCGGCACCGGGAAATCCCTGGCCGCCGAGGTACTGGCGACCGAGGCGGGCCGGGACCTGCTGGTCGTCGACGGCTCCGAGCTGGTGTCGAAGTACATCGGCGAGACGGAGAAGAACCTCGCCGCCTGCTTCGAAGTGGCCGAGCGCACACAGGCGGTGTTCCTCCTCGACGAGGCCGACGCCCTGTTCGCCACCCGTACGGAGGTCTCCGAGGCCAACGACCGGTTCGCGAACATGGAGACGGCCTATCTGCTCCAGCGCCTCGACCGGTTCGACGGGCTCGCCGTGCTGACGACCAACCTGCGGCAGAACATCGACGCCGCCTTCATCCGCCGCATGGACTTCGTCGTGGAGTTCCCGCTCCCCGACGAGGCCGGCCGGTACCGCATGTGGGAACTGCACCTGCCGCGCGCCCTGCTGCACGCCGACGTGGACCTGGCCGGGCTCGCGCAGCACTACCCGGTGCCGGGCGGCTGGATCCGCAACGCGGCGATCGGCGCGGCCTTCCGGGCCGCGGACGACGGGGGAGCGGTCCGCCAGGGCCACCTCGTCGACGCGATGCGGCGCGAATACGGCAAGGCGGGCCGCCCGTTCCCCGGGGAGCCGGCCGGGCCGGGCGGCGCGGGTGCGGACCGGCGGGCGGCGCGGGCCCTGGACTCGGCGTACGACTCCTCGGCGTACGACTTCCCCGCCCCGGTCATCGACCGGCGTACCCAGAAGGAGAGCTCATGACCGCGCTCGGCTCCGGCGGCACCCCGTGCGGCTGCGGCTGCGGGTCCGCCCCGGACCTGCCCACCGACCCCTCCTACGGAGGCGGGCCGTGCGGGCCCGGCCCCTGCGGCGGGGACGAGCTGCCCGTGAACCCCTTCCTCGCGCTGCGCGTGGCCTTCGGGATGCTGCTCGGCGAGGACGACTTCCGTGTCCTGATGGGCAATCCGCGCGGCAAGCTCATGCTGCACAACGCCTGGCTGCACGGCTCCGGGGTGCTCTGGGGGCTCGGGGTCGCCCGGGACGGCGACGAGCTCAGGGTGGATCCGGGGCTGGCCGTCGACGGGCTCGGCCGCGAGCTCACCCTCGAAGCGGCCTGGTGCGTCTCCCTGACCGCGTGGGCGAGGGAGTGGATCGAGGCGCACCCGCCGCAGGACGGGCCTGCGCCGCAGGACGGGTCTGCGCCCCAGGAGGGAGGGGCGGACGCCGAGCCCGGGGCACCCCGGCGGCGCACCGCCGAGGCCTGGGTCCTCGCGGAGTTCGCGTCCTGCCCCGACCGGCCCGTGCCCGCCCTGGCCGACCCGTGCGACGTGACGCGCCGGCACGACGACTTCTCCCGGATCGTCGAGACCGCGCGGATCACCCTCCGCTCCACCGCCCCCGCGCCCTGGCGCCCGTACCACCGCGTACGGGTCCTCCTCGGGCTCGACGAGGCCGCCCCGGGGGACACAGCCGGGCAGGAGGCGTTGCGGGAGGCCGCCGAAGTGGCCCGGGTCCCCGCGCACCGGCGGGCGCCGGCGCTGCTCGCCGCGTTCCGCCGGCTGGCCGCCGCGGACGCCACCGCGCTCGCGCCCGAGCGCGCGGAGGGCGACATGTGCCCGCCGTGGGCGCCGGTCACGGAGGACCACGCCCCCGTCGTGCTGGCCCGGCTCACGGTCGAAATCAGCGAGTACGACGGGTGCGTACGGATCGAAGAGGTGCGCGCCGACCCGTCCGTCCGGACGGCGGTGCTGCCCACCACCACCGTCCAGGAGCTGGTGTGCGGGCTGGCGCCCGGGATCATCGGCGCCGCCGCCGAGGCGGACGCCGGAGGCCCGCGCCTGATCCGCGGCTCCCTCGCCTGGAGCCGCGAACACACCGTCCTGAGCTTCGAGGTCACCGCCCCGCTCGCGCCGGGCTCCGCCGAACCGGAGGGCATCGAGATCACCTCGCTCTCCGACTCCGGCCGGGGCTGGGCCACCGACGAGGTCGCCGGGATCCGGGTGTCGGCCGACGGGCTGCGGGTGAAGGTGGACCTGGACCAGCGGCCCGCGTACGAGACGGTCCGCGTCCGCGTCCGGGGCACGGGGCCCAAGCCCCTGTACGGCGAGCACCCGCGCGCGCCCTTCGCTGGGCCCGAGGGCGGCCCGCCGGGCACCGCCGACGAGGGGAACGACGCCGTCGTCACCGTCCATCTGCCGCGCCAGGCGGCCCCCGGGAGGACCGAGGAATGACGATCAGCGAAGCCGCCCCCGGAGCCGCGAGCCCGGCCCCGCCCCCCACCCCGCCCGCCACCCCCTCCGCGACCGCCGACGGCGGGATCGACCGGCTGAACGCCTTCGACGGGCTGTTCCTGCGCGCCGAACACCTGGCCCGCATCCAGGACTACGCCCGCGAACTCGCCCTGGCCGTGGGCGCGGCGGGCGGCCCCGGCGTGGTCGAGGGCTACGAGGTCAGCGTGAAGGACGGCACCCTCCGGGTCGGCGGCGGGCTCGCCGTCTCCCCGGAGGGCCGCCCGCTGCGCTCGCAGCGCCTCGTCACGCTCCCGCTCACCGGCCTCACGCCCGGGCTCGACGGGTTCTGGTGGGTCGAAGTGGCCCCCGACTCCCGGCCGTACGGCGAAGCCCCGGTGCAGGGCAGCTACTGCGACGACCCCTGCGCCGGTACGGGCACCACCCGGCACCCGTACCTCGCCGAAGGGGTGCGGATCCAGCTGGCCGAGGGCACCGAGCGGGGGCTCGACAACCAACTCCCGGCCTCCCGGCGCAACTTCCTCACCTCGAAGATCTTCGGCGCCGAGCGCACCGAGCACTCCCCGTGGCCGTACGGGAGCGGCCGCGCGCACCTGCCGCAGTCCTGGACCCCGCCGGCCGCGAGCCCGGGCCGGGCCGGGACCGTCCGGATCGCGGTGCTCCTGCGCGACCCGGGCAGGCCCGACGGGTGGGAGGTCGACACGTGGGCGGCCCGCCGCGACCGGGCCGCGGCCCCGCCGCAGCGGTACTGGCAGTCACGGCTCGGCATGCGGCCCTGGGACGCGTACACGGCCCAGATCCTCCAGTTCCAGGACCAGTTGGCGCAGGTGCTGGGCGCCGCACCGCCGCCCGCCGCCGATCTGGGGCCGCTGCTGGAGCAGTTGGCCCTCATCGGCGAGGAGCAGTTCCTCAAGAGCCACACCAAGGACCAGCTGGGCCGGGAGGTGGCCCGGCTCATCACGGGCATCGGCGAGGGCGCCCTGATCCGGCCGGTGCAGGCCGGACCGGGCCCGTACGGCCTGCAAGAGCTGGGCATCTCGGAACTCCCGCCCGCCGGGTACCTGCCGTTCACCCCCGAGCCGGAGCCGGAGCCCGAGCCGGGGCCCGAGCCCGGGCAGAGCGCCGCCCCCGCCGGGATCCGGGAGCTCCTGGGCCGGCAGGTGGACCTGAGGTACTGCTCCTGCGCGCTCGCCGATGTGGCCCGGGCGGTGCAGGAGGCGCAGCACCGGGACCGCATCCGGCTCGACGAGCCCGTCGAGGTGGACATCCTGCTGCCCGTCGACGACCGGGGGGCGCCGGTCGGGGACTGGGTCGCGTTCGTGAGGAGGGAGCAGCGCCACTGCTACAACCCCGGATGACTGCTGCGACCCCAACCCCGGATGACTGTCACGATCCCGCATGAAATCATAGCACTCGGTGACTGATCGGTGACGGTGCGCGCATAGCATATGCGGTCGGACTTCTATGCAGGAGGACCGCCTATGAACCAGCAGTTCCTCACGTCACCGGTCCGCGTCCCCGGGCAGGGGGAGCCACCGGCCCTCCACCTCTTGGGCGGCCCGCGCGTCATCCATCAGGGGAGATGGCTCGACGTGCCCGAAGGGGGCAAGCGGCTCCTGGCGTTCGTCGCGCTCAACGGCGGCCGGGTCGAGCGCCGGCACGCCGCGGGGACGCTGTGGCCGTCCGGCGACGACCTGCGGGCGGCGGGGAACCTGCGGTCCGCGCTCTGGCGGCTCAAGGCCGCCGGCATCGACCTGCTCGACTCCGACAAGTGCTCGCTCGCGATGCGCGAGCACACGGTGGTGGACCTGTACGTCCTGTACGGCTGGGCCGGGCGGCTCATCGGCGGCACCGCCACCGCCCAGGACCTGTCGGCGCTGAAATGGCGCACCGACGCGCTCGACCTGCTGCCCGGCTGGTACGACGACTGGGTGCTGCTGGAGCGCGAACGGGTCCGCCAGCGGCTGCTGCACGCGCTGGAGGCGCTGAGCCGCGAACTGGCCCGGGTCGGCCGGCACGCCGAGGCGGTGGAGTCCGCCCTGCTCGCGGTCAGCGCCGAACCGCTGCGCGAGAGCGCCCAGCGGGCCCTGATCGAGGCCCACTTGGCGGAGGGCAACCTGATCGAGGCCATGCGCGCGTACGACACGTACCGCGACCTCGTCAAACGCGAACTCGGGGTGGAACCGGGATGCGAACTCTCCGGGCTGATACGGAACTTCTGCCGCTCCGCGACCCGCTCCCGGGAGGTGGTGGCCGCCCGGGTGCGCCGCGCCTGATCCGGGGTCAAGCTGGTGGCATGAGCGACGACCGGCCGGGTCGGCGCAGTACCGAACTGCGCCTGGCCCTCGCGATGCGCGGCGGGGTCAGCCTCGCCGTATGGATGGGCGGGGCCTGTTGCGAGACGGCGGCGCTCCGCGTGGCGGCCCAGGAGCCCGTCCAGGATGCCCGGGAGCCCGCCCCGGACGCCGGCCTCTACCCGGGGCTGCTGAACGTGTGCGGATACGAGGACGTCGACATCGACGTCCTCGTCGGGACCAGCGCCGGGGGGCTCAACGGCGTACTGCTGGCCTGCCACCTCGTCTACGGGATGCCCTTCGGGCCGGGCGTAAGGGACGTGTGGCTGCGCCTGGGCGACCTCGAAGGACTGCTGCGCCGCTCGACCCCCTTCCACGTACCCGCCTCGCTGATGCGCGGGGACGAGGTCTTCTACACGGAGCTGCGCGGCGCGCTGGGCCGGCTCATCAACGAGGCCCCGCCCAAGTGGAAGCGCCCCGCCTCGCTTCGGCTGATCCTGACGGCCACCCGGCTGCGCCCGCGCCGGGACCGGGTGCGGCCCAACCTCGGCCGGCCGCTGCCGGTCGGCCGCTCGAACGCGTACTTCCGCTTCCGCCACCGCACCTCGCTGACGGACTTCCCCGTCGACGTCACCGGCGTGGCCCGGGAGGGGGCGCTGAACCGGCTGGCCTACGCGGCCCGTACCTCGTCCTCGTTCCCGGGAGCCTTCGAACCGGCCCGGGTGTACGTCGGGAACGGCGCGCAGCCGGTCGCGGACCCGCCCCGGGTGGACATGCGCGGGGTCAGCAGCGAGAGCGGCTACCCCGACGAGAACCTGAACGGCTGCGCCGAACTCATGGACGGCGGACTGCTGGACAACATCCCCGTCGCCTGGGCCGTACGGGCCGTCGCCGGGGCCCCGGTGGCCGGCAAGGCGGACCGGTGGCTGCTGTTCCTCCAGCCCGTGCCGCCGTTCCCGCCGCCTTCCGAGCCGGGGACCAGCCGGCGCGTCACGCGGCTGGTGCGGATGGCCGCGAAGTCCCTCGCGGTGAAGACCGGCTCCGAGTCCCTGCGCGACGACGCCCTCGAACTGCGCGCCGCCGAGGCCGCGGCCCAGCAGAAGCGGGCCGCCACCGGGGTGCTGCCCCCGACCCTCGGGGAGCTCCGGGACGCGGCGACCGTCCGGCAGGACGCGTACGCCGACCGGGTCGGCGCTGCGGAGGCGCTGCGGCTCATCCGGCTGCTGGAGGACCCGGCGGACGTGACCGGCCCGGACGCGCTGCCGCTGCCCGCGGGCCCGGGGCCGCTGGAGGTGCTGGACGAGAACGCGGGGGACGGTTCGACCGCGCTCTTCGCCCGCCTGCGCACAGCGTCGTGCGACCTGGCGGTGGGGCCCGGCATGCTGCCCGGGCCGGGGTACTCGCCGCTGGCCCTGGCACGCACCCTGCGGCTGCTCATGGACTGGCTGGACGCGTACGAGTCCCGCCCCGGGCCGGTGGACGCGGAGGCGGAGCCGGCGGAGGCGCGGCTGGTGGAGGGGTACCGGAGGCGGCTGTTCGCATGCCGTTCCGCCATCGCCACGCTGACCGCCGCCCGGGACCGGCTGCTGCTCGACCGCTACCGGGCCGCCCTCTCCTCGGGGCTGCTCCCCACCGATGCCACGGCCCCGTTCCACGAGGCGACCCGGCTGCTGGGCGCCCTCATGCCGCCGGAGCTGCCGTCCGAGGCCGCCCCCGAGCGGTGGGAGACCTGGGCGGCGAACCTCGCGACGGCGGTCACCGGCGGATCCCTGCCACCGGCCCCCGCGCCCGCCCCCGCCCCCGGTCCGGACCCCGGTCCGCCGGCCGTACCGGAGGGCTTCGGGCAGCTGTGGTCGCGGGTGGCGGACCTGGGCCGGGAGATCGGCGTGGACCTGGTCCCCGACGTCACCGGCTACGAGGCGCTCCACGCGGCCGCGCGCGGCGCCGGTCCGATGACCTCTGCGCTCGCGTACGCCGAGGTACTGCTCGGCCCGCTGCGCCCGGACCCGCTGGCCGAGGCCCCCGACATCGACTTCCACACCGTCTCGGCGGCGAACACCAGCTGGGCGACCCGCAGGACGCTGCCGGAAGCGGTCCAGAACTCCCCGAAGGACATGGTCAGGGCCAAGCTCAGCGGCAACCAGCTCAACAACTTCGCCGCGTTCCTCAGCGCCCGCTGGCGGATGAGCGACTGGACCTGGGGCCGCCTCGACGGGGCCGCCTCACTCGTATCGGTCGTCGCCACCGACGAGCGCCTCGAGGACGCGTTCGGCACCACCAGCGACCTCACGGCGCTCGGCGAGGACGTCGCCGCGGCGACGGGACTCGGCCCGGCCTTCATGGAGCTCTGGGCTCGGGACGTCGCCGCCAACTCGGGCATGGGCCGCTGGGACCGGGTACGGGACGTGCTCACGGCCGTACGCCAGCACGAGATCCTCCGCGAGGAGCTGCCGTTCCTCGCCGAACTGAACCGCAAGGGCTTCCGGGGCGGCAACAAGCCCCCGGACCCCCCGCTGAATCCGCCCGCCCTGGCCTCACCGGCCGAGTTCGACGCCGCGCTGGACTCCTTCGGCAGGATCGGCAAGGAGGAGGTCGGAGAGCTCGTCCGGGCCCGGGATCCGCGCCGCGCGGTCCTGCGGACCGGGCTCCTCGCCTGGCCGGCGCTCCAGCCCTCCGGCAAGCTCGGAGCCCGCCTGGTGCAGGGCCTGCTCGGCGCGCTGAAGCCCCTGGTCTACGTCCCACCCCTGGTCGGGGTGGTGGCCCCGGTGTGGGCCCTGCTCGCGGCCGTGCTGATGTGGACGGGCATCGCCTTCTCCACCGGCCACTGGTCCTCGCTGCTCGCCGGCATCCCGGTCTGCCTGTACGCCATGGTCGCCCTGGCGGCGCTGGTCCGGCAGTGGATCCGGCCGGCCTGGCTGCGCGTCCCCGTCCTCCTGCTCGCGCTGGCCGGACCGCCGGTCGCCCTGTGGCAGCTGCGCGATACGCCGTTCCCCAAGGTCGACAACGGCTTGCGCACCCTGATCGTCGGGGCCTGCTTCGCCCTCGCCGCCGCGGCCGTGCTGTACGTCGGCACCGACCGGTGGTGGTGGCTGCCGTGGGCCGCCGCGGCCGCGGGAGTGATCGCCGCCCTGATCCAGATCGGCCAGTTCGGAGGAAGCGGACCCGACGGCTGGTGGGCCGCCCTCACCCTCTACGCCGTCCTGTTCTGGATCACCTTCGTCCTGCCCTGGCTCTACCCGAAGCCGCGGACCGGACCGACCTGACGCAGCGCCCCGTGCCGATGGCTCGGATAGGGTGAATCGGTAGGAATCGGACCCCCCGGGGTGAGGTCGGTGCGGTGGACACATACCAGTCGACGAGCGAAGTCCCGGACCAGCCGGCCGCGGCCGTCGGGTACGCGGGCGTGCTCAGCGAGCTGCTGCCGATCGCGCTGTGGCGGGAGGACGCAGACGGGATCATCGTCGAATGGTCGCTCGCCGCCCAGGACCTGCTCGGCCACCGCCCCGAGGACATCCTCGGCCTCCCCGGCACCTCCGTACTCGTCCCCGAGCCCAACCACGCGCTCGCCGACGACCTGACCCGGCGGGTCCAGGCGGGCGAGACGGTGGTCGGCACCCTCCCCGTGCGCCACCGCGACGGGCACCGGGTCACCATGGAGATGTGGATCGTCCCCGCCGCCGACCCGCAGGGCCGCACCGGGGCCATGCTGATCGCCGTGGAGACCTCCGAGGTCCTGCGCATGCGGGACTCGCTCGCCGCCCTCCAGAGCCTGTTCACCCAGTCGCCCATCGGCCTCGCCACCCTCGGCCCCGACCTGCGCTTCCTGCGCGTCAACGACGCCCTGGCCCGGATGAACGGCGTCCCGGCCGCCGAGCACGTCGGCAAACGGCTCACCGAGGTCGTCCCCGGCGTCAACGCCGCCGCGCTCGAAGCGACCATGCGCCAGGTCCTGGACCGGGGCACCGCCGTCGTCGACGTCCGCCGCACCGGCCGGACCCCGGCCGACCCCGAGCACGACCACACCTGGTCCTGCTCGTACGCCCCCCTCCTCGACGGCTCCGGCCGCCCGCTCGGCGTGATCGCCTCCCTCATCGACATCACCGAGAGCCAGCAGGCCCAGGGAGAGGCCGAGCGGGCCCGCCGCCGCTTCGCCGTCCTCGCCGAGGCCGGGACCCGGATCGGCACCACCCTCGACCTCAGCCAGACCGCCCGGGAGATCGTCGGGGTCCTCGTGCCCCAGCTGGCCGACTCGGCCGACGTACAGCTGCTGGAGACCGTCCTCGCCCCCGACGACGCGGCGGCCACCCACGAGGGCGTGCTCCGCCGCATCGCCGTCGAGTTCCCCGACCCCGAGGCCCCCACCGCCCGGCTGGCCCCGGGCCAGACCTTCCAGATCCCGCCCGACTCCGTCTACGAACGGGTCATCGCCGAGGGCCGGGCCATGAACCTGTACCGGTCCGACGTCCGCGCGCTGCTTCCCGACCCGCGCGCCGCGGAGCTGCGCGCGTACCTCACCACCCTCGGCTCCGCCCGGCTGATCCCGCTCCTCGCGCGCGGCACCGTGCTCGGCGCGGTCACCGTGACCCGGACGAGCGACCGCGAGCCCTTCGACGAGCAGGACAGCGTGCTCATCGACGAGGTGGTCGCCCGTGCGGCGCTCAACATCGACAACGCCCGGATGTACACCAACCAGCGGCGGGCCGCCCTGACCCTCCAGCGCAGCCTCAGCAACAGCGCCCTCCCCGAGGTCACCGGCCTGGAGCTGACCGGCCGCTACCTGCCCGCCAGCGACCACGACGTCGGCGGCGACTGGTACGACGTCATCCAGCTGCCCGGCGGCCGCACCGGCCTGGTCATCGGCGACGTCATGGGGCACGGCATCCACGCCGCCGCCGTCATGGGACAGCTGCGCACCGCCGTACGCACCCTCGCCCGCCAGGACGTCTCCCCGACCAGGCTGCTCCGCTCGCTCGACGAGGCCGTCGCCGACCTGGGCGAGGACGAGATGGCCACCTGCGTGTACGCCGTCCACGACCCGGCCACGGGCGGCTGCGTCATCGCCCGCGCCGGCCACCCGCCGCCGGCCGTGGTCACGGCCGGCGGGGAGGTCACCTTCCTCGACGGCCCGCCCGGCACCCCGCTGGGCACGGGCGGGCAGGAGTTCCGCACCGAGGAGGTCGCCCTGCCGCCCGGGAGCCTGCTCGTGCTGTACACCGACGGGCTCATCGAATCCCGCGACCGCGACCTCGACCAGGGCATGGCCGAGCTCGGACGGGCGCTGCGCGACGCCGGGCAGCCCCTGGAGGGGCTGTGCGACGACATCCTGGCGCGGCTGCTGCCCGGGGCCCCGCAGGACGACGTGGCGGTCCTGCTGGCCCGTACGACGGCCGCCCGGGGCCGCTGACGCCCTCGGCGAGGCCCGACGCGGAACCGGGACCGCGGCCGGCCGCGGTCCCGGGCGAATCGTTGCGCCGTCGGTCCGGTCACCAGCCCAGCTCCTCCAGGGCCTCCAGGTCCGGTTCGGGCAGGGACGGCTCCGGCCCCCCGGTCAGCGGCAGCTCGGCCCAGATGACCTTGCCGCGCTGGGTGTACCGGGTGCCCCAGCGCTCGGCGTACTGCGCGACCAGGAACAGACCGCGGCCGCCCTCGTCGGTGGTGGCCGCGTACCGCAGGTGCGGCGAGGTGCTGCTGCCGTCGGAGACCTCGCAGATGAGGCTGCGGTCGCGCAGCATCCGTACCCGGATGGGCGCGTTCCCGTACCGGATGGCGTTGGTGATGAGCTCGCTGAGGATGAGCTCGGCCGTGAACGCGATGTCCCCCAGACCCCAGGCGGCCAGCTGCACCGAGCCCGCATTGCGCACCCGGGAGACCGCCGCCGGATCGGGCGGCACCTCCCACTCGGCGATCCGGTCCGCCTCCAGCCGCCGGGTGTCGGCGATCAGCAGGGCGATGTCGTCGCTCGGCGCCGGGAACAGCAGGGCGGCCAGTACGTCGGCACAGGCCTGGTCGGGGCTGCGGCCGGGCCGCGACAGCGTCTCGGCCAGCAGGGCGAGGCCGGTGTCGAAATCCCGGTCGCGGTCCTCCAGCAGGCCGTCCGTGAACAGCACGAGCCGGCTCGACTCCGGCAGCCGCAGCTCCACGGCCTCGAAGGGCATGCCGCCCACCCCGAGCGGCAGCCCGGTGGGCAGCTGCGGGAACTCCACGGCGCCGTCCGGCCGGACCAGGGCCGGTCCGGGGTGCCCGGCGCTCGCCATCGCGCAGACCCCGGAGACCGGGTCGTACACCGCGTACAGGCAGGTGGCGCCGGTGACGCCGGCCGCCTCGCCCGCCCCCTCCGCGGGGTCCCCGGCGCCCCCGGACTCGTTCTGGTCGATCCGGTGGATCAGCTCGTCCAGGTGCCCGAGCAGTTCGTCCGGAGGCATGTCCAGGGAGGAGAAGTTGTGCACGGCGGTGCGCAGCCGGCCCATCGTGGCCGCCGCGTGCACCCCGTGCCCGACGACGTCGCCGACGACCAGCGCCACCCGGGCGCCGGCGAGCGGGATCACGTCGAACCAGTCCCCGCCCACCCCGGCCTTCGCGGGCAGGTACCGGAAGGCCACGTCCACGGCGGTCTGGTCCGGCAGCACCCGGGGCAGCAGGCTCCGCTGGAGGGCCACGGCCGTCGCGTGCTCCCGGGTGTAGCGGCGGGCGTTGTCGATGGAGACGGCCGCCCGGGCCCCCAGCTCCTCCGCGAACGACAGGTCCTCCTCGTCGAAGGCCTCCGGGGTGTCGGCGGCCCGCCAGAAGTTCGCCATGCCGAGGACCACCCCGCGGGCCTGCAGCGGCACCGAGATCAGCGAGTGCAGCCCGTACCCCAGGGCCTGGCGGGTGCCGGCCTCGTCCTGGGCCCGCCAGCCCATCGCCGCGTTCAGATCGGGCGCGAGCACCGCGTGCCCGGCGTCCAGGGCCGCCGCCATCGGAGCCGTCGGCACCACGAACCGGATGATGTCGCCGACCGGCTGGAGCGGCTGGTCCGTGCGCACCCCGCTCATCGCCGCCCGGCGCATCTCCGTGTACACGCCGGCGGCCCGCGAGGGCTCCTCGCCCTTCAGCACCGGCTCCAGCAGCTCCACCGTCACGAAGTCCGCGAACCGGGGGACGGCCACCTCCGAGAGCTCCTCGGCGGTCCGCACCACGTCCAGCGTGGTCCCGATCCGCACCCCCGCGTCGTACAGCAGCTGGAGCCGCTCCCGGGCCACCTCGGCGCGGCCGGAGAGCGCGGCGAGCTCGGTCGTGTCGCGCAGGGTCATGACGCTGCCGGACGGGTGCCCTCCGTACGGCTTGGTCGGGCGGACGTTGACGGCCAGGAGCCGGTCGCCGGCCAGGTGCACCTCGTCCGTGGCGACCCGCCCGGACACCAGCAGCGACGTGGTCCGCGGATCGAGGCCGAGTTCGCCCACGTGGCGCTGCTCGGCGTCGGGCGGCAGGTTCAGCAGCCGCCGGGCCTCGTCGTTGGCGAGCAGCAGCCGCTGGTCGTCGCCGATGATCAGGACGCCCTCGCGCACCGCGTGCAGGACGGCCTCGTGGTGTTCGTTCATCCGGGCCATGTCGGCCTCGCCGAGGCCCCGGGTCTGGCGCCGCAGCCGCCGGCTGACCAGGGCGGCGCCGCCCGTGCCGAGCAGCAGCGCGCCGGCCGCCGCGCCGAGCAGCAGCGGCAGCTGACCGGCGACCGTGTCGGAGACGGTGGCGACCTCGATGCCGGTGCCGACCAGCCCGACGACCTTGCCGCTCGCGTCCCGTACGGGGACCACGGCGCGGACCGCGTCGCTCGGCGAGCCCGTGAACACCTCGGTGAAGGAGTGCCCGGCCACGGCGCGCGAGAGGTCGCCGGTGGCCCGCTTGCCGATCAGGTCCGGCCGGGAGTCGGTGTAGCGCAGCCCGTCGGGCGTCATCACGGCGATGAAGTCGACGCCCGCGGCCCGCCGCGCGGCCTCGGCCAGGGGTTGCAGCTCGGCCGTCGGATTGGGGGATTTCAGGGCGGCGGGGAGGCCGGGGGCGTGGGCGAAGGCCTCGGCGGCCGCCAGCGAGCGGTGGCGCGCGTCGCGCTGGGTGCCGTACCGCTCCTGGAACACGAGGGCGAGCGCGGCCGCGGTGATCAGCAGGACGACGATGAACGCCATGAGCGCGAAGACCTGACCGGCGACACTGCGGGCGCTGCGGGGGCGGCGCGCGAGCAGGCCCGGGTCCCGCCCGGTCGGCTGCCGGGGCGGCGATCCCCTGGGTCGACCCCAACGTGCGGTCATGAGCCATTTCTAACACTGTCACCGGGATTTGGGCGGGGCGGCCGATGCGGCGGCCGCCGCGCTGCGGTACGCGCGGGGGCCGAGGCCCACGTACGAGGTGAAATGCTGGCGGAAGGTGACCTCGCTGGCGAAGCCCGCCCGCCGGGCCACCTCCGGCACCGGGTGGTCGGTGCGCTCCAGCAGCTTGCGGGCCGCGTCCAGGCGGTGGCCGAGGAGCCAGCGGTGCGGGGTGGTGCCGGTCGCGGCGACGAAATGGCGGGCGAAGGAGCGCGGCGACATCCCGGCCCAGCGGGCCAGCGTGGCCACGGACAGCGGCTCGTGCAGATGGCGCAGGGCCCGCTCCCGTACGGCCGCCAGGGCCTCGGCGGTCCGGTCCGCCGCCGGGGTGGGCCGGTCCAGGTACTGGGCGTGGTCGCCGGTGCGGAACGGGCCCGTCACCATGGACCGGGCGATGGCGGCGGCGGCCTCCGCGCCGTGGGCCTGCCGTACGAGGTGCAGGCAGAGGTCGATCCCGGAGGCCACCCCGGCGGAGGTCCACAGCCCGGCGTCCTCCACGTACAGCGGGGCGTCCTCGACCAGCACGGACGGGTGGCGCGCGGCGAGCCGCGGGGCCAGCGACCAGTGGGTCACGGCCCGGCGTCCCGCCAGCAGCCCCGCCTCGGCGAGGATGAACGCCCCGGCGCACAGCGCGGCCACCGGCACGCCCCGGGCGTGCGCCTCCCGCAGGGCGGCGAGGACCGGCTCGGGCGTCGGGTCGGACGGCTCGGCCAGCGCCGGTACGACGACGAGATCGGCCTCGGCGAGCCAGTCGAGCCCCCGGTCGGGGGCCAGGGTGAGCCCGCCGGGCAGCGCGATGGGGTCGGCGTCGACGGCGCACCGGCGCAGCTCGAAGCGGGGGACGCCCAGCCGGCTGCGGTCGGGGCCCCAGACCTCGGTGATGACGGCGAGGTCGAAGCTGCGGATGCCGGGCTGGACGACGATGGCGACACGATGCATGCTGCCATCCTGGCAGGATCCCATCGGTTCGGGTCGCGGTTCCCGCTGTCGGCGGGCCCGTCCCGGCGAAGACCATGAACCCATGACGAAGAACGAGATCGAACTCGCCCCGAACGCTGCGCTGCTGGTCATCGACGTACAGAAGGGCTTCGACGACGCCTCCTACTGGGGCCCGCGCAACAACCCGGCCGCCGAGGCCAACATCGCCGCCCTGATGGACGCCTGGCAGCAGTCCGGCCGCCCGGTGGTCCTGGTCCGGCACGCCTCGCTGACCGCAGGCTCGGTCCTGGCCGCAGACCGGCCCGGCCACGCCTTCAAGGACTTCGTGGCGGACCGGGCGGGGCAGGAGTCCCTGCTGATCACCAAGACGGTGAACTCCTCCTTCTACGGCACCCCCGACCTGGCCGCGTGGCTCACCGCCGAGGGCATCGGCCAGCTGGTGGTGTCCGGGATCCAGACCAACATGTGCGTCGAGACCACCGCGCGGATGGCCGGCAACCTCGGCTACGACGTCCTCGTCCCGCTCGACGCCACCCACACCTTCGACCTCGCCGGCCCGGAAGGGCTCCGGCTGACGGCCGACGAGCTGGCCACGGCCACCGCCGTCAACCTCCAGGGCGGCGGCTTCGCCCGCGTGGTGGGCACGGCTGAGCTGCTCGCCGCCTCCGGGTCGCCGGCCCAGGTCACGGCGTAGTACCGCGGCCGCTCGCCGGGGGCCGGGAGCCGTGGGGCCGAAAACGCCGAGGCCCGGCGCCCCCGCTCGGGGCGCCGGGCCTCGTACGGCCGACCGGAGGTCAGAGGACGTCGGCGGCGATGTTCTGCGCGACCCGCTCCAGCAGGGGACCGGCGTTCGGGATCGACTTGGCCGGGTCGGGCTCCAGGTCCGTCAGCGGGTACGCCTTGCGGATGCCGGCCGCCTCCAGGGCCTCCTGGCCCAGCAGCAGACGGCCGCAGACCGCCACGACCGGCTTGCCCGCCGCGCGCGCGGCGGCCGCCACACCGGCCGGGGCCTTGCCGTGCAGGGTCTGCTCGTCCAGCGAGCCCTCACCGGTGATCACCAGCGTGGCCCGCTCCAGCGCCGGCGCGAAGCCCAGCACCTCCAGCATCAGCTCGATCCCGGGCCGGAACGACGCGCCGAGCAGCAGCGCCCCGTACCCGATGCCGCCCGCGCCACCCGCACCCGGGGCGGCGGCCAGCCGGCCGGCCTTCTCGCCGATCGACTTCTCCAGCACCACCGCGAAGTGCGCCAGCGCCGCGTCCAGCGCCGCCACGTCCTCGGGCGACGCCCCCTTCTGCGGGCCGTAGACCGCGGGAGCGCCCTTCGGGCCCGTCAGCGGGTTGTCCACGTCGCTGGCGAGGACGAAGTCGACCTCCGCGAAGCGCGGGTCGACCCCGGACAGGTCGGCGGAGGCCAGCGCGGCGAGCCCGCCGCCGCCCGGACCGACCGGTTCACCGTTCGCGTCCAGGAACACCGCACCCAGCGCGGCCAGCATCCCCGCACCGCCGTCGGTGGTGGCGCTGCCGCCCACGCCGAAGACGATCGAGCGCGCGCCCGCGTCCAGCGCGGCCTTCAGCAGCTCGCCCGAGCCGTACGTGGTCGCCGTCAGCGGGGCGAACACACCCGCCGGCAGCAGCTGGAGCCCGGAGGCCTCCGCCATCTCGACCACGGCGGTGCCCCCGCGCAGTGCGAAAGCGGCCGTGACCTGCTCGCCGAGCGGTCCGGTGACCCGTACCTCCCGGCGCTCGAACCCGGCCGCCACGGCGGCCGCGACCGTACCGTCGCCGCCGTCCGCGACGGGAAGGGTCTCGATCTCCACGCCCGGTACGGCCCTGCGCAGGCCGGCCGTCACCCGCTCCGCGACCTGAACGGCCGTGAGCGAGCCCTTGAATTTGTCCGCGGCGATGAGCACGCGCGCGGTCTCAGTTACTGCTCCGTCCGTCACCTTGCTAATCCCTTGCTATCGAACAGTGCAGTCGCGCCTCCATGAGCCTATCCGGAGGATCCTCCTATGCCCATGGGTGGCCTGGGTCACATGCGGCGCGCCATCCTCATAAATAGGGATATACGCCTGCATAGTGTGGCCGCATGAGCGCGGATTCACTGGAAGACGCACGCCCGGAGGGCCCGGACCCCGAACCGGACCGTGCCGTCGTCACCATCGGGGTGATCGCCGTGCTGGCCGTCGTCGCGTGGGCGGCGCTCGGCAAGCAGTCCTTCGACACGGCGTCGAGCACCGCGCTGGCCTGGGTCCTGGCCAATTTCGCCTGGCTGTTCGTGATCGCCGCCGACGTCTTCCTCGTCATGTGCGTCGTCCTCGCCATCAGCCGCTTCGGACGGATCCGGCTCGGCGCCGACGACTCCGAGCCCGAGTTCACCAACCTCGCGTGGATCGCGATGATGTTCAGCGCCGGCATGGGCATCGGCCTGATGTTCTACGGGGTCGGCGAGCCGCTCACCCACTACCTGCACCCGCCGCCCGCCTCCGGGGCCGCCCCGGGCTCGGGCGACGCCGCCCGCGCGGCCCTCGACTACTCCTTCTTCCACTGGACGCTCACCCCCTGGGCGATCTACGGCATCGCGGGCCTCGCCCTCGCCTACGCCACCTTCCGCAAGCGCCGCGGCAACCGGCTCAGCTCCGCCTTCGTCCCGCTGATGGGGGAGGAGCGCGCGGGTGGCCGGCCCGGCAAGGCCATCGACCTGCTCGCCGTCTTCGCCACCGTCTTCGGCACGGCGACCAGCCTCGGCCTCGGAGCGCTCCAAGTGGCCGAAGGACTGCACATCACGGCCGGGATCCAGGACTCCACCGGCGTCGAGCTGATCATCATCGCCTCGCTCTCCGCGGCCTTCGTGCTCTCCGCCTTCTCCGGCCTGCACAAGGGCGTGAAATGGCTGAGCACGATCAACATCGTGCTCGCCGCCGCCCTGGTGGTCTTCGTCTTCCTCCTCGGCCCGACCGTCTACATCCTCGACGTGATCCCCGCCAGCGTCGGCAGCTACCTGCACGAGCTGCTGCCCATGGCCACCAGTACCGGCGCCTTCACCGACAGCTCCTGGCTCGGCGCGTGGACGATCTTCTACTGGGCGTGGTGGCTGTCCTGGGCGCCGTTCGTCGGCACCTTCATCGCCCGCATCTCGCACGGCCGCACCATCCGCGAGTTCCTGATCGGCGTCCTGCTCGTGCCCAGCGGCGCCACGGTGGTCTGGTTCTGCGTGATGGGCGGCACCGCGATCCGCCTCGACTCCACCGGCGCCGCCGACCTCGCCGCCAAGGTCAAGGACGGGGCCGAGGCCTCCCTCTTCGCCATGCTGGACGCGCTCCCGCTGGGCACCGTCACCTCGTACGTGGCCATGGCCCTGGTCATGACGTACTTCGTCACCAGCGCCGACTCGGCCTCCCTGGTGATGGGCTCCCTCACCAGCCGCGGCTCGCTGAACCCGCCCACCTGGCTCGTCGTCACCTGGGGCGTGCTGATGGCGGCGGTGGCGGCCGTACTCCTGGTCGCGGGCGGCCTCAAATCCCTCCAGACCGCAACCATCCTGGTCGCGCTGCCCTTCGTGATCGTCATGCTGCTGCTCTGCTGGGCCCTGGTGAAGGAGCTCCGCGAGGACCCCGGCGCCGGCCCTGCGCGCCACCACGCCCTGCACGGGTTGCGCGACGCGGTCACGGCGATGGTCGGCGACGCCCTCACCGAAGCGGGCCCGACCCGCCACCCGCGCCTGCGCCGCCTGGCCGACCCCACCCGCCGAGACCGCGAGCCCCCACCCCCGCCGGACCCCCCGGAGGCGTGAGCGCGGTGGGGCGGCTGGGTAGGGTTGGCGGCGTGACCACCACCGATGACTACGCCACGTACATCGCGAGCCTGCCCCGGGTGCTGGCCGGGGCCGCCGCGCTCTACCGGGACGCCGACGGGCGGGTGCTGCTCGTCGAGCCCAACTACCGTGAGGGCTGGGCCCTGCCGGGCGGCACCGTCGAATCGGACCTCGGCGAGTCCCCGCGGGCGGCCGCCCGCCGCGAGAGCGCCGAGGAGATCGGCCTGGACCTGCCGCTCGGCCGGCTGCTCGCCGTCGACTGGACGCTCGGCGAGGGCCGTCCGCCGCTGGTCGCGTACCTCTACGACGGCGGCGTGCTCGACGCGGCGCAGCTCGCCTCCATCGAGCTCCAGGAGGCGGAACTGCTGTCCTGGCGGCTGGTCGAGCCCGCCGAACTCACCGCGTACCTCCCCGGATCGCTCGGCCGCCGCACCCAAGAGGCCTACCGGGTCCTGGAGTCCGGCGAGGGCACCGCGGAGCTGGAGAACGGCAGCCGCCCGGTCTCCTCGTGACACCGGGCTTACTTCGAGCAGGACAGAATCATCTGATGATCACGATGTACGCCTGGCCCAGCACCGCCGACGGGCCCGACGCCCTGCCCATGGTCCACTTCACCACCGAGCAGCAGGAGGGCGGCGAGGTCACCGCCGAGGGGACGCCGGTGTGGCTGTTCGACACCGCGATACGCGAGGGCGGCTGGGCCTCGTTCACCGACTTCGAGGGCTGGTCCGCCCCGGCCGCCGGCTGGCAGGCGTTCTACCGCCGTGAGGACGACCTCCTCGCCGTCACCGGCCCCGGCGCCTGCGAGGGCTGGTACCAGGGCAACCTCGGCGCCGACGCCGACTGGGTGGCGGCGGCCACCGCCCAGCAGAGCGTGGTCCTGCTGGCCGCCCCCGTCCAGCACCCCTCCCTGTACGCCTACGCGGTGGAGGCCGGCGCCGGGTTCGCCCTGCTCGTCCCCCTCGCACTGGTCTGACCTACCGCGCCGTCCCTACAGCGTCGGCGCGCCGGCCTCGAAGGCCAGCAGCCGCACCTTGCGCTCGACGCCGCCGCCGTAGCCGGTCATGCTCCCCGAGGCACCGATCACCCGGTGGCACGGAACGATGATGCTGACCGGGTTCTTCCCGTTGGCCAGGCCCACCGCGCGCGAGGCGTTCGGCTTGCCGAGCCTGGCCGCGAGCTCCCCGTACGACCAGGTCTCGCCGTACGGGATCCGTACCAGCTGGTCCCACACGCTGCGCTGGAACGCGGTGCCCTCCAGCCGGACGGGCACGTCGAACTCGGTGAGCTCCCCCGCGAAGTACGCGGCCAGCTGCCGCACGACCTCGGGGAAGGGCTCCTCGGTCGCGGCGACCCGCTCCCCGAAGGACTCCTCGGCCGGCCGGTGCCGCTGCCCGGCCATGTACAGGCCGCCGAGGACGCCGTCCGAGGCGACCAGGGTGAGCGGGCCGTACGGGCTCTCGACGACGGTGTGCTGCTTGCTGCTCATGACGGAACGCACTCCTCAGACGGGCAGGTGGTTGATGGGGTGGGCATCGGTGGCCCACAGGTACTGCACGGCGTACGCGCGCCAGGGCCGCCAGCCGGCCGCCCGGGCGGTGAGCGCCGCGGGCGTGGACGGCAGCCCGAGCTCCTTCGCGGCCCGCCGGACCCCGAGGTCGGACGGCAGGAAGGCGTCGGGATCGCCCAGCGCCCGCATCGCGATCACCTCGGTGGTCCACGGGCCGAACCCGGGCAGCGCGTTCAGCCGCGCCCGGGCCGCCTCCCAGTCGCTGTCGATGCCGAGCGGGAGCGAGCCGTCGGCCAGTGCGCCGACGAGGGTGGTGAGGGTGGTGCGCCGGCTCGCCGGGAGGGCCAGTGACCCGGGGTCCAGGGCGGCCAGCGCCTGGGGCGAGGGGAACAGGTGGGTCAGCCCGCCCTCGGGATCGGGATCGGCCACCGGCTCCCCGTACGAGGCGACCAGCCGGGCCGCGTGCGTACGGGCCGCGGCCGTGGACACCTGCTGGCCGAGCACGGCCCGTACGGCGAACTCCGCCGCGTCGACCGTACGCGGCACCCGGCGCCCCGGGGCCTTGTCCACGAGCGGGGCCAGCAGCGGGTCGGCGCGCAGCTGCTCGTCGACCGCCTCGGGGTCGGCGTCGAGGTCGAGCATCCAGCGGCAGCGGCTGATGGCGATGGTGAGGTCGCGCAGGTCGGTGAGGGCCAGCTGGCAGCCGATGTGGTCGGGCCGCGGGCTGAGCGCGACGACCCCGGTGCCGTACGGGAGCCGCAGCGTCCGGCGGTAGGCGCCGGCCCGCCACTCCTCGACGCCGGGGACGGCGGTCGCGGCGAGGTGGCCGAAGAGGTTGTCGGGGTTGAGCGGGGCCCGGTACGGCAGGCGCAGGCTGATCGTCCCGGGCACCTTGGGGACGTGCCGGTTCGCCTTCTCGGCCCGCAGGCGCAGCTCGCCGGGGGCGAGGGCGAAGACCTCGCGGACGGTCTCGTTGAAGGTCCGGATGGAGGAGAACCCGGCGGCGAAGGCGATGTCGCCCATCGGCAGCTCGGAGGTCTCGATCAGCAGCCGGGCGGTCTGGGCGCGCTGGGCCCGGGCGAGGGCCAGGGGCCCGGCGCCGAGCTCGGCGTTCAGCTGCCGCTCCACCTGGCGCGTGGAGTACCCCAGCCGCACGGCCAGCCCGGGCACGCCCTCGCGGTCCACGACGCCGTCCTGGATGAGCCGCATGGCCCGGGCGACGGCGTCGGCGCGGGCGTTCCACTCGGGGGAGCCGGGGGAGGTGTCGGGGCGGCACCGCTTGCAGGCCCGGAACCCGGCCTGCTGGCAGGCGGCGGCGCTGGGCAGGAAGGTCATGTTCTCGACCTTGGGCGGCACCGCGGGGCAGCTGGGCCGGCAGTAGATGCCGGTGGTCCGCACGGCGGTGAAGAACCATCCGTCGAAGCGGGCGTCCTTCGACTGCACGGCCCTCACGCAGCGGTCGGTGTCGGTGTACATGGCTCCAGCATCCCGGCCCGGCCCCGGCGGGGCTGGCGGTTTTCCGACATCAAGCGTAGCCGCCGCACGTGCCGCGGCATGCGAAAGCCCCCGGTGCCTGACGGCGGCCGGGGGCCTCGTACGTACTGCGGCTGCCCCTGTTACGGGAGCTGCGACGCCGCTCGCGCCTCGCGGCGGTTGTGGCGGAAGGTGTTCGCTCGACGGGTCGTCGCGAACAGCGGGATCGTCGCCGCCAGGGCGATCTGCAGCGCGCAGCCCGCCTGGAGGAGCAGCTGACCGCCCGGGGCGTCGAACGCCCAGGCCGCCAGGAGGCCCATGGCCCCGATGATCCAGCTCAGCATCGCCACCGCGAGGACGCCCCGCGGCTTCGGGTACTCGACCCGGCTCACCATCAGCCAGGCCACCCCGATGATCGCCAGCAGCGTCGGGACGAACGGGAGCTCCAGCAGCACGATCGAGACGACCGTCAGCGCGCCGAAGGGGCTCGGCATGCCCTGGAACATGCCGTCCTTCATGGTCACGCAGCTGAATCTCGCGAGTCTGAGCACCACGGCCAGCAGCACCACGATCGCGGCCAGCGCGGACATCTTCTGCACCGCGTCGTCGGCGACCATGCCGTACACGAGCACGAAGTACGCGGGAGCCAGGCCGAAGCTGATCAGGTCGGACAGGTTGTCCAGCTCGGCGCCCATCGGCGAGCTGCGCAGCTTGCGGGCCACGATGCCGTCGAAGAGGTCGAAGACCGCGGCGAGCAGCATCAGTATCACCGCCGTCGCGGCGCTGTTGCGGGCCATGCCCGACTCGCCGCTGCCGGTGAGGTGCGGGATGAGGATCCCGGTGGTGGTGAAGTACACCGCCATGAATCCGCACGTCGCGTTGCCGAGGGTGAGGGTGTCCGCTATCGACAGCCGCAGCGAGAGCGGCATGTCGTCCTCGGCGGACTCCTCCTCCGCGGCTTCGGGCACCCAGCCGCCCGACGGCGTGGTGGGAGTCTCAGGGTCAGTCACGGTCAATTCGGGTCACCCCCGCGGTGGTGGCCTGGCCGACCTCGACCGCGACCTCGACACCCTCGGGGAGGTAGATGTCGACGCGGGAGCCGAAGCGGATCAGACCGATGCGTTCGCCCTGCTCCACCTTGGTACCGGCCGGCAGGTACGGGACGATGCGGCGTGCGACGGCGCCGGCGATCTGCACCATCTCGATGTCGCCGAGCTCGGTGTCGAAGTGCCAGACAACGCGCTCGTTGTTCTCGCTCTCCTTGTTGAACGCCGGGACGAACCCGCCCGGGATGTGCTCCACGGACGTCACCGTGCCCGCGAGGGGCGCGCGGTTGACGTGGACGTTCAGCGGGCTCATGAAGATCGCGACCCGGGTCCGCCCGTCCTTCCACGGCATGATGCTCTGCACCACACCGTCGGCGGGCGAGATGACACGGCCCTGCGTGATCTCACGCTCGGGGTCGCGGAAGAACCACAGCATGCCCGCCGCGAGAGCGGTGGTGGGCACGGCCACCGCGGCCCAGCGGCCGGACTTGCGGGCCCGGGTGAGGCTGAGCGCAGCGGTGGCGACGGTCGGCAGGAGCCACGGCGATGCTCCGCGTGCGAGACGTCCGTTCAGGAAGCCGACGCGAGGTGCAGAGGTTTGGCTGTGGGGCATGGATGACCTTCGTAGCGGGTGATTGCCGCGCCGCAAACAGGGGGACGGGACGGCGGCTTTACTGGAATGCTATCGGTTGCACGCAACAACTGGGCAAGCCAGAAGCCGAGTCGATGGCCGCCAGCCAGTGACTGCCAGTGATTCTTTTGCGACGGACCCATGGAGGATCCGCCGCAAAAGGGACTTTCAGCCCTGGAGTCGGTACTCCTCGAGCAGGCGCCGGCCGATGATCATTTTCTGGATCTCGGCCGTTCCTTCACCGATCAACAGCATCGGTGCCTCACGGTAGAGGCGCTCGATCTCGTACTCCTTCGAGAATCCGTAGCCGCCATGGATACGGAAGGCGTCCTCGACTACCTCCTTGCAGTATTCGGAGGCGAGGTACTTCGCCATCCCTGCCTCGAGGTCGTTTCGTTCCCCGGAGTCCTTTTTGCGTGCTGCATTGACCATCATCGCATGGGCGGCCTCGACCTTGGTAGCCATCTCGGCCAGCTTGAACTGAATGGCCTGGTGCTCCGCGATCGGCTTGCCGAAAGTGTGACGTTGCTGGGCATAAGAGACACCCAGCTCGAACGCACGCTGAGCGACGCCACAGCCACGCGCCGCCACGTTGACGCGGCCGACCTCGACCCCGTCCATCATTTGGTAAAACCCTCGGCCCGTCTGGCCTCCGAGGACCCGATTGGCCGGAATGCGCAGTCCGTCCATGATCAGCTCGGTGGTGTCGACGCCCTTGTAGCCCATCTTGTCGATCTTGCCCGGGATGGTCAGGCCCGGACGGACCTCACCGAAGCCCGGCTCCTTCTCGACGAGGAAGGTCGTCATCGACTTGTGCGGGGCCGTGCCCTCGGGGTGTCCTTCGTCACTGCGGACCAGAACGGCCACCAGGGTCGAGGAGCCGCCGTTCGTCAGCCACATCTTCTGGCCGTTCAGGACGTACTCCTCACCGTCCTTCACCGCCTTGGACGTGATGGCCGACACGTCGGAGCCCAGCCCCGGCTCGGACATCGAGAACGCGCCGCGCACCTCGCCCAGCGCCATGCGGGGCAGGAAGTGGTCCTTCTGCTCCTGGGTTCCGTGCTGCTTGAGCATGTACGCCACGATGAAGTGGGTGTTGATGATGCCCGAGACGGACATCCAGCCCCGCGCTATCTCCTCCACGCACAGCGCGTAGGTGAGCAGCGACTCACCCAGGCCGCCGTACTCCTCCGGAATCATCAGGCCGAAGAGGCCGAGCTCCTTGAGGCCGTCGACGATCTGCTGCGGGTACTCGTCACGGTGTTCGAGCTCGGTCGCGACCGGGATGATCTCCTTGTCGACGAACTCCCGGACGGTCTTGAGGATCTCCCGCTGGACGTCGGTCAGCCCGGCGGTCTGGGCGAGTCGGGCCATGGCTACTTCCCCTGTTCCTTCAGCTGCGGGCGGCCGGGCTGCTCGCCGCCGCGCTCCTTGATGTACGTCTCCGTCGGGACCATCACCTTGCGCCGGAAGACGCAGACGAGGGTGCCGTCCTGCTTGTAGCCCTTGGTCTCCACGTAGACGATCCCGCGGTCGTTCTTCGACTTCGACGGGGTCTTGTCGAGGACCGTGGTCTCGCCGTAGATGGTGTCGCCGTGGAAGGTCGGCGCCACGTGCCGCAGCGACTCGATCTCCAGGTTGGCGATGGCCTTCCCGGAGACGTCCGGCACGGACATGCCGAGCAGCAGCGAGTAGATGTAGTTGCCCACGACCACGTTCTTGCCGAAGTCGGTCGTGTTCTCCGCGTAATTGCTGTCCATGTGGAGCGGGTGGTGATTCATGGTCAGCAGACAGAAGAGGTGGTCGTCGTACTCCGTGACCGTCTTCCCGGGCCAGTGCTTGTAGACCGCGCCGACCTCGAACTCCTCGTACGTGCGTCCGAACTGCATGGTGCTCAGGCCTCCGGGATCTCGAACTTCGACGTGCGCTGCATGCCCGCCGCGCGGCCCTTGCCGGCGATGACCAGGGCCATCTTGCGGCTGGCCTCGTCGATCATCTCGTCGCCGAGCATCGCGGAGCCCTTCTTGCCGCCCGCCTCGGAGGTGCACCAGTCGTACGCGTCGAGGATCAGCTCGGAGTGGTCGTAGTCCTCCTGGGAGGGGGAGAAGACCTCGTTGGCCGCGTCGACCTGGCCCGGGTGCAGCACCCACTTGCCGTCGAAGCCGAGGGCGGCGGCGCGCCCGGCGACCTCGCGGTACCCGTCGACGTTCTTGATCTGGAGGTAGGGGCCGTCGATCGCCTGCAGGTTGTTCGCCCGGGCGGCCATCAGGATCTTCATCAGGATGTAGTGGTAGGCATCCGCCGGGTAGCCGGGCGGCTGCTCGCCCACGACCAGCGACTTCATGTTGATGGAGGCCATGAAGTCGGCCGGCCCGAAGATGATCGTCTCCACGCGCTGGGAGGCCTGCGCGATCGCGTTGACGTTGTTGAGGCCCTGGGCGTTCTCGATCTGCGCCTCGATGCCGATCTTGCCGACCTCGAAGCCCATCGTCTTCTCGATCTGCGTCAGCAGCAGGTCCAGCGCCACGATCTGCTGGGCATCCTGGACCTTCGGCAGCATGATGCAGTCGAGGTTCTGGCCCGCGCCCTCCACCACCGTGATGACGTCGCGGTACGTCCAGTGCGTGGTCCAGTCGTTGACGCGCACGACCCGGGTCTTGCCGGTCCAGTCGCCGTTGTTCAGCGCGTCCACGATCGTGTGGCGGGCGCCTTCCTTGGCGAGCGGCGCGCAGGCGTCCTCGAGGTCGAGGAAGACCTGGTCGGCCGGCAGGCCCTGGGCCTTCTCCAGGAAGCGCGGGTTCGAGCCCGGCACCGCGAGGCAGGAGCGGCGCGGCCGAAGGCGGTTCACGGGAGACGTGGGCGTGGTCATGCGGGGACCTCCAGAGGGTCGAGCTTGTTCGCTTTCCGGATCTCGTCGACGATACGGCCGATGATCTCCGTGATACCGAAGTCCTTGGGTGTGAAGACGGCAGCCACTCCGGCCGCCTTGAGGGCGATGGCATCGGCGTTCGGAATGATGCCGCCGAGGACGACGGGGATGTCACCCGCCCCCGCCGTACGGAGGCGTTCCAGCACGTCCGGCACGAGCGCGCTGTGCGAGCCGGACAGGATGGACAGTCCCACGCAGTGCACGTCCTCGGCCAGCGCCGCCGAGGAGATCTCCTCGGGCGTCAGCCGGATGCCCTGGTAGACCACCTCGAATCCGGCGTCGCGGGCCCGTACGGCGATCTGCTCGGCGCCGTTGGAGTGCCCGTCCAGGCCGGGCTTGCCGACCAGCAGGCGCAGCCGGCCGGAGCCCAGGTCCTCGGCGGTCCGCGCGACCTTCTCGCGGACGAGGGCCATCGGCGTGCCCTCCTCGGCGGTGACCGCCACCGGGGCCGAGGAGACCCCGGTCGGGGCGCGGAACTCGCCGAACACCTCGCGCAGGGCGTTCGCCCACTCGCCGGTGGTGACACCGGCCCGGGCGCACTCCAGGGTGGCCTCCATCAGGTTCTCGGTCCCGGCCGCGGCCTCCTTGAGCCGGTCCAGGGCCTGCATCACCGTCGGGAAGACGAACGGGTCGCCGTTGCCCTGCCGGTCCGAGGACTCCTGCCGCTCGGCCCGCCAGCGGACGATCCGCTCCACGGTCAGCGCCTCGACGGCCGGGTCGACCGTCATGATGGCGCCGTCCAGGTCGGCCGTCAGCGGGTTCTCCTCGGTCTGCTCGAAGCAGTTGACGCCGACGATCTTGTCCTCGCCGGCCTCGATCCGGGCGCGCCGCTCGGCGTGCGAGGAGACCAGCTGGGACTTCAGGTACCCGGACTCGACGGCGGCCATCGCGCCGCCCATCTCCTGGATCCGGTCGATCTCGGCCAGGCAGTCGACGACCAGGGAGTCGACTTTGGCCTCGATGACGTGGGACCCGGCGAAGATGTCCTCGTACTCCAGCAGGTCGCTCTCGTGCGCCAGGACCTGCTGGATGCGCAGCGACCACTGCTGGTCCCAGGGCCGGGGCAGACCCAGCGCCTCGTTCCAGGCCGGCAGCTGCACCGCGCGGGCGCGGGCGTCCTTGGAGAGGGTGACCGCGAGCATCTCCAGCACGATGCGCTGGACGTTGTTCTCCGGCTGCGCCTCGGTCAGGCCGAGGGAGTTGACCTGGACGCCGTAGCGGAAGCGGCGCTGCTTGGCGTTCTCGATGCCGTAGCGCTCGCGGGTGACCTGGTCCCAGATGCGGCCGAAGGCGCGCATCTTGCACATCTCCTCGATGAAGCGGACGCCCGCGTTCACGAAGAACGAGATACGGGCGACCACTTCGCCGAAACGATCCTCCGGGACCTGGCCCGAGTCGCGCACCGAGTCCAGCACGGCGATCGCCGTCGACATCGCGTACGAGATCTCCTGGACCGGGGTGGCCCCGGCCTCCTGGAGGTGGTACGAGCAGATGTTGATCGGGTTCCACTTGGGGATGTGGTTGACCGTGTACGCGATCATGTCCGTCGTCAGGCGGAGCGAGGGCCCGGGCGGGAAGACGTGCGTCCCGCGCGAGAGGTACTCCTTGACGATGTCGTTCTGGGTGGTGCCCTGGAGCTGGGCGATGTCAGCGCCCTGCTCCTCGGCGGCCACCTGGTAGAGCGCCAGCAGCCACATGGCGGTGGCGTTGATCGTCATCGAGGTGTTCATCTGCTCCAGGGGGATGTCCTGGAACAGCCGCCGCATGTCGCCCAGATGGGAGACCGGGACCCCGACCCGGCCCACCTCGCCGCGGGCGAGGATGTGGTCGGGGTCGTAGCCGGTCTGCGTCGGGAGGTCGAACGCGACCGACAGGCCGGTCTGTCCCTTGGCGAGGTTGCGGCGGTACAGCTCGTTGGACGCCTCGGCCGTGGAGTGGCCGGCGTACGTCCGCATGAGCCACGGACGGTCTTTCTGGCGCTCTGTCATCTCAGGCTGTCCCTTTGGCCCTTGAACGGTCTCGGACGGTCGGGCGGATCAGATGTTGCGGAAGCGGTTGATGGCTTCCAGGTGCGTCGCACGCATCTCGTGGTCGCGCACGCCCAGGCCCTCCTCGGGGGCCAGCGCCAGGACGCCGACCTTGCCCTGGTGGAGGTTGCGGTGGACGTCGTACGCGGCCTGGCCGGTCTCCTCCAGGGAGTAGACCTTGGACAGCGTGGGGTGGATCTTGCCCTTGGCGATCAGGCGGTTGGCCTCCCACGCCTCGCGGTAGTTCGCGAAGTGCGAGCCGATGATCCGCTTGAGCGACATCCACAGGTAGCGGTTGTCGTACTCGTGCATGTAGCCCGAGGTCGAGGCGCAGGTGGTGATGGTGCCGCCCTTGCGGGTCACGTAGACGCTCGCGCCGAAGGTCTCCCGGCCGGGGTGCTCGAAGACGATGTCGATGTCCTCGCCGCCGGTCAGCTCGCGGATGCGCTTGCCGAAGCGCTTCCACTCCTTCGGGTCCTGGGTGTGCTCGTCCTTCCAGAACTTGTAGCCCTCGGCGCTGCGGTCGATGATCGCGGTCGCGCCCATGGAGCGGCAGATGTCCGCCTTCTGCGGGCTGGAGACCACGCAGATCGGGTTGGCGCCGCCGGCCAGCGCGAACTGGGTGGCGTACGAGCCGAGTCCGCCGCTGGCGCCCCAGATCAGGACGTTGTCGCCCTGCTTCATGCCGGCGCCGTTGCGGGAGACCAGCTGGCGGTAGGCGGTGGAGTTGACCAGGCCGGGGGAGGCGGCCTCCTCCCAGCTCAGGTGGCCGGGCTTCGGCATCAGCTGGTTGGACTTGACCAGTGCGATCTCGGCGAGGCCGCCGAAGTTCGTCTCGAAGCCCCAGATGCGCTGCTCGGGGTCGAGCATCGTGTCGTTGTGGCCGTCGGAGGACTCCAGCTCGACCGAGAGGCAGTGCGCGACGACCTCGTCGCCCGGCTTCCAGGAGTTGACGCCGGGGCCGGTGCGCAGCACGACGCCCGCGAGGTCGGAGCCGATGACGTGGTACGGGAGGTCGTGGCGCTTGCTGAGGTCGCTGAGCTTGCCGTAACGCTCCAGGAAGTTGAAGGTCGACACCGGCTCGAAGATCGACGTCCAGACCGAGTTGTAGTTGACCGACGAGGCCATGACGGCCACCAGGGCCTCGCCCGGGCCGAGCTCCGGGACCGGGACCTGGTCGAGGTGCAGGGACTTGCGCGGGTCCTTCTCACGGGTGGTGAGCCCCGCGAACATCTCCGCCTCGTCCTTGTGCACGGTGATCGCGCGGTACGAGTCGGGGAGCGGCAGGGCCGCGTAGTCGGCGGCCGTAGCGGCCTGCGACTGAATCGCGTCCAGGATGTCCTTCACGGTGTTGCCTCCGGCGAAGCGCTGATGAGGGTGCGCTGAGGGATACGCAGGTGCGTGGAACGGGTGTGGTGTGGTGGTGCTGCGGTGCTGCGAATGCCGTCGGTCCGGCGGAGCTGTGGTGCGTGCGTGACGCCCGTGGTGGGGCGTGCGTGCGGCCTGGTGACGCAGGCATCCGGGGCGCGGTTCGTGCCGAGTGGGCGTGGACCGCGGGGACATCCGGACGAGATTCAACGTATGGCACCCCGTGTCACTCAGCAAGGCACCGCGTGCCAAAACTTTCTCTCATTTGCCTATTGACCTGCGCAGATGAGCGATGATCGATCAGAGTTACCGGTGAGTAGGGGCAAGTCGGACAAACAAAAGTGGCCGCCCCCGGAACGGGAGCGGCCACTGTGACGTGTGCGACTACTGCTTGTTTCTGAGTGCCTCTTCGATGGTCCGCATGACCTCGTCGAGCGGGGCGTCCGTACGGGCCACCGCCACCAGCACCTCGCCCTGCGTACGGATCTCCGCCGGCGCGGCCGGGGCCGGGGCCGGCGCGGTGCCGAGGGTGCGGCCCGCGCCGATCCCCGTGCCGAAGGTCTTCCGCACGATCGAGAAGGCGTGGTCCAGCTGCGCCTCCACGTCCCCCTGGCCCCCCGCCCGCAGCCAGCGCCGCAGCACGTGGTTGTGGGCCGTCACCACCGCCGACGCGGCCACCTCCGCCAGCAGCGGGTCGTCATTGCCGTCGTGGTGGTCGGTCTCGTCGAAATGGGCCAGCAGGTAGCGGGTGAACAGCCGCTCGTACCGGGCGACCGACGCGATCTCCCGCTCCCGCAGCGCCGGCACCTCGCGGGTCAGCCGGTAGCGCTCCACCGACACCGCCGGCGACGCGGCGTACATCTTCATGACTTCCTTGATCCCGCGGCACACCGTGTCGAGCGGGTGCTCGTGCGCCGGGGCCACGTCCAGCACCGCCTCGGCCCTGGTCAGGGTGTCGTCGTGGTCCGGGAAGATCGCCTCTTCCTTGGACCGGAAGTGCCGGAAGAAGGTCCTGCGCGCCACCCCCGCGGTCGCGGCGATCTCGTCGACCGTCGTCGCCTCGTACCCCTTGGTCGCGAACAGCTCCATGGCGGCGGCGGCGAGCTCACGGCGCATCTTGAGACGCTGGGCGGCCGCCTTGGTGCCGGCCGCGCTCTCCGTGCTGTCGGAGGCCGTGGCGGCGCGGGACGAGGTCTTGGCGGGCTGGGACATAGAGCGAAAGTACTTCATTTGCGCGGGGGAGCGCGCCTGAGGGGGGTGGGGAAGGGAGGGATGCGGGGGAGGGCCCGCACTGGGCACACAGTGCTCGTCGGGAGGGTTCGCCTGCCGTGAGGGAGCGGCAGGCCCGAGCAACCCTCCCCACGCATCCGGCTCTGGGGGCACCTGGCCAGGGCGCTGCTTACCGGCGGGCGTACTCACGGAATCCGCGGCCGGTCTTGCGGCCCAGGCAGCCCGCCGCCACCAAGTGCTCCAGCAGCGGGGACGGGGCCAGGCCGGGGTCGCGGAACTCCTTGTGGAGCACCTTCTCGATCGCCAGCGAGACGTCCAGGCCGACGACGTCGAGGAGCTCGAAGGGCCCCATCGGGTAGCCGCCGCCCAGCTTCATCGCCGCGTCGATGTCGTCGAGGCTCGCGTAGTGCTGCTCGACCATCTTCACGGCGTTGTTCAAGTACGGGAACAGCAGCGCGTTCACGATGAAGCCGGCCCGGTCCCCGCAGTCCACCGGGTGCTTGCGCACCTTGACGCAGATCTCGCGGACCGTGGCGTGCACGTCGTCGGAGGTCAGGACGGTCCGGACCACCTCGACCAGCTTCATCGCCGGAGCCGGGTTGAAGAAGTGCATGCCGATCACGTCCTGCGGACGCGAGGTCGCGCGGGCGATCGCGATCACCGGCAGCGAGGAGGTCGTGGTGGCCAGCACCGCGCCCGGCCGGCAGACCTTGTCGAGGGCGGCGAACAGCTCCTGCTTGACCGCCAGGTCCTCGGCGACGGCCTCCACGGCCAGGTCCACGTCGGCGAAGGCGTCCAGCGAGCCGGCCGGGCTGATCCGCTCCAGCGTCTGCGCCGCGTTCTCCTCGGTCAGCTTGCCCTTGGACACCGCACGGTCCAAGGACTTGCCGATCGCGGCCTTCGCGGCGGACGCCTTCTCCTGGCTGCGGGCGGCGAGCACCACCGCGAAGCCGGCCTGCGCGAAGACCTGCGCGATACCGCTCGCCATGGTGCCCGAGCCGGCCACGCCGACCTTCGTGACCGGGCGGCCCTCGCCGAGCCGGGCCCCGTCCAGCGGGGTCTGCGCGTCGCGGACGATCGTGGAGCCGCCCGGCTCCCCGTACGTGTAGAAGCCGCGCCCGGACTTCTGCCCGGTCAGGCCGGCCTCGGCGAGGTGGCCCAGGATCGGGGCGGGGGCGTGGAGCCGGTCGCCGGAGGACGCGTACATGGCCTCCAGGACGGTCCGGGCGGTGTCCACGCCGATCAGGTCGAGCAGGGCGAGGGGGCCCATGGGCAGACCGCAGCCGAGCCGCATCGCCGCGTCGATGTCCTCGCGGGAGGCGTACTTCGACTCGTACATCGCGGCGGCCTGGTTGAGGTACCCGAAGAGCAGGCCGTCCGCGACGAAGCCGGGGCGGTCGCCGACGGAGACGGGCTCCTTGCCGAGCTCGCGGGCCAGCGCGGTGACCGCCTCGACGGCCGGCGGGGCGGTGAGGACGCTCGAGACCACCTCGACCAGCTTCATCGCGGGGGCCGGGTTGAAGAAGTGCAGGCCGAGGACGCGCTCGGGGCGCTGCGACTCGGCGGCGAGCCGGGTCACCGACAGGGCGTTGGTGCCGGTGGCCAGGATGGTGTCGGGGCGGACGATCGCGTCGAGCTCGCGGAAGAGGCGCTGCTTGAGCTCGTAGCTCTCCGGGACGACCTCGATGACGAGGTCGGCGTCGGCGGCGGCGGTCAGCTCGGTGAAGGTGCGGAAGCGGGCGAGCACGCCCTCCCGCTCCTGCTCGGTGAGGCGCTCGCGGGCCACCGAGCGGGCCGTGGCGGCCGCGAGGGCGGCGGTGGCCCGGCGGGTGGCGGCTTCGCTGATGTCGATGCCGATGACCTCGCGGCCGGCCTGGGCGAGGACCTCGGCGATGCCGGTGCCCATGGTGCCGAGGCCGACGACGGCGATGGTCTGGAAGGCCGACTGGCCGGTGGACTGACTGGACGTGGACGGAAGGTCCATCGCGGGACTCCAGTGGAAGAGGGTGACGACTGAGGGGCCGCACGGCGCACGACGCGCGGCGGGAGATCCGGCCCGCGAAGAGCGCGGGGCGGAGAACGGCGGACCCTGTCCCGGGGCCACGCCGTACACGAAAGGCAGCAGGGGTAGCTGATGCACATGAGTCGTGGAGCTACCGAACCGACTGATACGGGGCGGCTGCGTCACCAGGCCGGCCTCGTACGTTGAAAGGAGCGTAACCCGCGGGTAACTGCCGCGCCAGAGCACGGAGATGTGACCTGTACCGCCCAAATGTACCGATCATCGATCATCGATCAGCCATCTGCGGAAACCCGGCGTGGCGGCGGCCGCGCCGCCCTAGGGTGGCCGGGTGAACGACGTGCTGGAGCGCCTGCGAACGGAAGCCGGGCAGTCGGGGGAGTCAGGGGGGTCCGACGCATCCGGGGAGTCCTCCCGATACGCGGAACTGCTCGCGGCCGACCCCGACGCGCTGGCCGCCTCCCTGACCTCCGCCGGCCTGCCCCTGTGGGCCCGCGAACTGGCCGCGTACCGCCTCGGCCTGGCCGGCGACCGGCGGGCCTTCGAGCCGCTGGTGCTGCTCCTCAACCACCGGGACCCGCCGCGCTGCGCGGCCGCCGCCGAGGCGCTCGCCGCCCTCGGCGACCCGCGCACCGCCCGCGCGGCGGCGGCCCTGGCCACCAACACCCTGCGCACGGCCTACGCCCTCCAGCCCGTACGGCTCCTCACGACCCTGCGCGCCCCCGAATCGGCGCCGGTCCTGATGGCCACGCTGTCGCGGCTGCTGTCCCCGCACGAGCCGTACTGGCGGGTCGCCCTGGCCTGCGTCGAGGGCCTCGGCACCCTCGCCGACCCGCGCGCCCGCGAGATCCTGACCCAGGCCCAGTCCCACCCCCGCCTCGCGGTGGCGGCGACGGCGGCCCTGCGCAAACTGCGGCGACCGCGCTGACATGATCGACCGCATGATCGACTTCACGAGCAGGCCCGACGACAGCCATGACCACCGCCATGACGACCGCCGCATCACCCGCATAGCCGCGCCGGAAGGCGTCCACCCCGGTACGGGCTACAGCCATGTCGCCTGGGGCACCGGGCGCTTCATCGCCGTCTCCGGCCAGTGCGCCTTCGACGAACAGGGCCGGATCGTCGGCGAGGGCGACGCCGCCGCGCAGGCCCGTCAGGTGTTCGAGAACCTCCGGCGCTGCCTGGCCGCGGCCGGGGCGACCTTCGGCGACGTGGTGAAGCTGACGTACTTCGTCACGGACATCGCCCACCTCCCGGCGGTCCGGGAGGCGCGCGACGCCGTCATCCCCGCCGACCGGCTGCCGGCGTCCTCGGCCGTCCAGGTCGCGGCGCTGGTCCGCCCGGAGCTCCTGCTGGAGGTTGAGGCCTTCGCGGTCCTGCCGGACCCGCCCGTCCCGTCAGTCGGAGGCTGAAGCCTTCCCGCCCGAGGAGTGGGCGGCCACGGGCTCGCGCCCCGCGGCGCCCTCTGGCTGCCGGCCCAGGACCACACCGGGCCCGCCCGCGGCGGGCGCAGCGGGCGCGGCGGACGGGCGGCGACGGTTCGCCGCCTGCTGGACCCGCTTGCCCAGGCGCTGCGCCGGCAGCTCGACCAGGCGGTACATCAGGTGGCTCGCGACCAGCAGCACGCCGAGGAAGATCGCCGTCCAGGCGATCTTCCCGAGCGTCGACTCCGGCATCGGCGGAACCCCCAGCGGCGGACCGATCGTGCGCAGCAGCGGGAAGTGCAGCAGGTACATCGAGAAGCTGATCGCGCCGAGCCAGGTCAGCGGCTTCGGGAAGCGCCGCCCCCGCAGCAGGAAGCAGAGGCCGAACAGGACCCAGGCCGCGAGGTACGAGAGCGACCAGGCCTTCCAGCCCGAGGTCCAGGTGCTCTCCTGGACCCCGTTCCGGTTGTACAGCCACCCGACGAGCACGCCCGCGGCGATCACGAACCCGCAGGTGAGCAGGGCCGGGACCCGGCCGAGCCCGCCGTGCTGCGCCCGGTACACGGCGGTGCCGGCGAACATGGTCGCGAAGATCATCAAGGTTTCGAACGCAACGGCCCGGCTGTTCAGCGTGATCAGCACCAGGCCGAGTCCGCCGAGCAGCAGTGCCCCCGCCGCGGTCGCCTTCCGGTTGCCGCTGAGCACGCCCCAGAAGCCCACGAGGACGATCGGCGTGACGATCATCAGGAGCAGCCGGACCGAGCCGAGCTCCGTCAGCAGCAGCTGGGGGGCGAGGGCCGTGCCGATCGCCAGCGCGGCGCCGGCGAAGGCCACCGCGATCGGGGCGCTGTGCCGGTGCAGGCCGCGGGTGAACAGGGCGGTGACGAAGAAGTAGAAGACCATCTCGTAGCAGAGCGTCCAGGTGACGTTCATGCCGTTGATGACGCCCAGCATGTCCTGGAGCATCAGGCCGTTCGCGACCAGCGAGGCGAGGTTGTCGCCGGTGCGCAGCAGCGCGACCGAGCCGTCCCCGGCCGGGAGCATCATGATCGCGGCGACGAAGGCGACGATGACGGCCGGGTAGATCCGGAAGAGCCGGCCGATCCAGAATCCGCGGACGTCGCCCCGGCGTTCCAGGGAGGCCGGGATGATGTAGCCGCTCACGATGAAGAAGAGCATGACCCCGAACACGCCGAGGTCGAAGTTCCGCCAGACGATCCCGCCGAACGGCAGCATCCGCAGTACGTCGAAGTGGTGCAGGACGACGACCAGGGCGGCCATGCCGCGGAGCGCGTCCAGCCAGCCGAGCCGGGAGCCGGCGGCGGAGCCCGCGGCCGAGGCGGCCTTCCGTCGGGCGAGCGGGGATATCAGCTTCTTCACCGCAGGGACCCTAGCTCATGTCCGCGCGTCCCGTCCCCGTTCACCGAGGTGCCGGGGACGGGACGGGTCGAACGCCGCAAACCGGTATATACGGCAGCGGTTTGATCGTTACCCGCGGAAGCCCAGGAGGCCGTGGAGGGCCGTGCCGCCGGCGGTCGTGGGGACCGCGCGGGTGGACGTGGTCGGCTTCGGGGCCGGCTGGGCGGGGCAGGTGGCGTCCGAGGCCTGGCCCGTCCGCAGGTACGCCGCCACCTTCTCGTCCAGGCACTTGTTGCCGCTGAGCGCGACCCCGTGGTTGCCGCCGCCCTCCTCGACCACCAGCGCCGAGCCCTTCAGCTTCCCCTTCATGCTCAGCGCCCCCTCGAACGGGGTCGCCGCGTCCTCCGTCGCCTGGAGCAGCAGGGCCGGCGGGAGCCCGGCGTTGCTCACGTCCGGCGCCGCCAGCGGCTCCGTCTGCCAGAACGCGCACGGGGCGTTGTACCAGGCGTTGTTCCAGGTCATGAACGGAGCCTTCGCGTGGGTGCGCCACATGTCCGCACGCCACTGGTTCCAGTCCTTCGGCCAGGCCGAGTCCCGGCACTGGACCGCCGTGTACACGCTGTAGCCGTTGCCCGCGGACGGCTCCACCGCCCCGAACCGCTGGTACGCCGCCACCAGCGGCTTCGGGTCCTTCGCCACCTCGTACGCCGAGAAGGCCTCGGCGAGGACCGGCCAGTAGCCGTTGTAGTAGCCGCCCGGCATGTACGTGTCCTCCAGCTCCGCCGGGCCCACCTTGCCGCCCGCCGGGGCCCCGCGCAGGGCGTCCCGCATCGCGTACCAGCGCTCCTCGACCCCCGCCGGGTCGGTGCCCAGCCCGTACTTCTCGTCGTACTGGGCCACCCAGGCCAGGAAGGACTTGTGCCGGGCGTCGAACGCCTGGTCCTGCGCGAGGTTGTCCTCGTACCAGACCCCGCCCGGGTCGACCACGGAGTCCAGGACCAGGCGGTGCACCCGGTCCGGGTGGAGTTTGGCGTACACCGCGCCCAGGTAGGTCCCGTACGAGTAGCCGAAGTAGCTGAGCTTCGCCGCGCCGAGGGCCCCGCGCAGCACCTCGATGTCGCGGGCGGCGGAGACGGTGCCGATGTACGGGAGCACGTCCGCGTGCTTGGTCTGGCAGGACTCGGCGAAGGACTTCACCCGGTCCAGGTTGGCCTGCTCGGTCTGCGCGTCGAGCGGTACGGAGTCCGGGCGTACGGGGGTGAAGTGGCCGGGCCCGCAGTCCAGGGTGGGCTCGCTCTTGCCGACGCCCCGGGGGTCGAAGCCGATCACGTCGTACTGGGCGGCCACGTCCTTCGGCAGCGCGGACGCGATGAACCCGGCCAGGGCCCGGCCGCTGCCGCCGGGCCCGCCGGGGTTGACCAGGAGCGGGCCCTGCGAGGTGGCGGCGGTGTGCGGGACCCGGGTCAGGGCCAGGGAGATCTGCCGGCCGGCCGGGTGGTCGTGGTCGAGCGGGACCTTGAGGGAGGCGCACTGCAGCGTCGGATAGCGCGGGGTCGCACAGCCGGTCCAGCGCAGCGCGGCGGGCGCGGCGAGCGGCGTGGCCGCCGCCGGCGCGGCACCCGCCGGGCTCGTGACGACGGCGGCCACGGTCGCGGTGGCGACCGACAGCAGGACGGCGGCGCGCTTCGTCAGCGCGCCGCGCTTCTTCGCAGGGTGCAGCATGGGGCCTCCCAGCCGAGGGTTCTGGGCGGAATCGTCCCGGAAACCAGGCCCGGAAGGCGGTATTGGGCCGCTGATTGGCCCGATGTGATGAGCCTTCAGCGGCCGTACGAGGTCACAGGAGGCTGAGCTGGACCGGATCGGCGGGCGCGGGCCCGGCGGGGCCTTCCGGGACGGGGATCCGGCGGGCCGCGCCCCGCCGGGAGGGCCCGATGCCGAATTCGGCGGCGAGCTCGTGGACTTGCCGGGTGATCTGCCGCTGGTACCAGGTGGGTGCGTACGAGCCGCCCGCGTACATCCGCTCGTAGCGTTCGACGAGGTGGGGGTGGTGGGCCCCCAGCCACGCCGTGAACCACTCGCGGGCGCCCGGCCGCAGATGGAGTACCAGGGGTGTCACGGAGGTCGCCCCGGACTCGGCGACGGCCCGGACGGTGGCCCGCAGCTGCTCGGGGGAGTCCCCGAGGAAGGGGATCACCGGGGCCATCAGCACCCCGCACTCGATCCCGGCGTCGGTGAGGGTCCGTACGGCTCCCAGCCGGGCGGCGGGGGAGGGCGTGCCGGGCTCGACGGTCCGCCACAGGGCGGTGTCGGTGAAGCCGACGGAGACGGAGATGCCGACGTCGGCCACCTCGGCGGCCTGCCGCAGGAGCGGGAGGTCGCGCAGGATCAGCGTCCCCTTGGTCAGGATGGAGAAGGGGTTGGCCCGGTCGCGCAGGGCCTCGATGATCCCGGGCATCAGCCGGTAGCGGCCCTCGGCGCGCTGGTAGCAGTCGACGTTGGTGCCCATGGCGATGTGCGCGCCGGCCCACCGGCTCGAAGCGAGTTCGCGGCGCAGCAGTCCGGGGGCGTTGGTCTTGACGACGATCTGCGAGTCGAATCCGATGCCGGTGTCGAGGTCGAGGTAGCTGTGGGTCTTGCGGGCGAAGCAGTACACGCAGGCGTGGCTGCACCCGCGGTACGGGTTGACCGTCCACTCGAACGGCATGCGCGAGGCGCCGGGCACCCGGTTGAGGACCGAGCGGGCGCGGACCTCGTGGAAGGTGATCCCGCGGAACTCGGGGGTGTCGAACGTCCGTGTGACGACGGAGGCGGCCCCGAAGAGCGCCCCCGCCGCGTCGGGGGCCCCGGGCCCGCCCGTCAGATTGTCCCAGCGCATGAGCGCCTCCCTCGGTGTCTCGGCCCCGAGAATAGAACAAACGTTCCCATGATCGTGCGGGCCCGGGGCCGCGCTCCCCGTCCGCGTGCGCTGCCGCGTCCGACCCGGATTTGGGCGCTTGCCCCGGAGGTGGTTGGCTTGCCGCGAAGAGCGGACACAACTGCTGGAGGAACAGCCATGGCGCAGGTCGAGGCCACCACGGAGCGGATCATCGCGGCCGACGCGGAGACGGTGTTCGACGCGCTGGCGGACTACACCGGGACCCGGGGGAAGCTGCTGCCCGAGCACTTCAGCGAGTACGAGGTGCGCGAGGGCGGCGACGGCGAGGGCACCCTCGTCCACTGGAAGCTCCAGGCCACCAGCAAGCGCGTACGCGACTGCCTGCTGGAGGTCACCGAGCCGACCGACGGCCAGCTCGTGGAGAAGGACCGCAACTCCACCATGGTCACCACCTGGGTCGTCACCCCGGCGGGCGAGGGCAGGTCCAAGGCCGTGGTCACCACCGTCTGGAACGGAGCCGGCGGCATCGGCGGCTTCTTCGAGCGCACCTTCGCCCCCAAGGGCCTCGGCCGGATCTACGACACCCTGCTGGCCAACCTGGCCGCCGAAGTCGAGGGCTGAGCAAGGCGGTTGCCCCGCTGCGACAGTGCCGCCGGCGCCGGGCGGCTCACCGGATCGGGTGGACTTACCCTCCGACGTGAGCCCCCGGCCCGGGCGTGCCCCCGGGCCGGAGCGGGCCCGCGAGGCTAGGCTGGAACCCTGCGCGGAAGCAGCGTGGAGGCCTGCCCGGACGGCTTCGCCCGTGTCGGCCGCCCAGCGGCGACGCGCCGCGCGCAGCCGACCGCCCGGGGGGCCCGATGAAGATCCTCGTCTCCGCCGACATGGAAGGCGCCACGGGCGTCACCTGGCCCGCCGACGTCCTGCCCGGCACCCCCCAGTGGGAGCGCTGCCGCACCCTGTTCACCTCCGACGTGAACGCGGCCGTCCTCGGCTTCCTCGACGGCGGCGCCGACCAGGTCCTCGTCAACGAGGCCCACTGGACCATGCGGAACCTGCTCCTCGAACAGCTCGACGACCGGGCCGAGATGCTCACCGGCCGCCACAAGTCCCTCTCCATGGTCGAGGGCGTCCAGCACGGCGACGTCGACGGCATCGCGTTCGTCGGCTACCACACCGGCGCCGGCTCCGAGGGGGTCCTCGCCCACACCTACCTCGCCAACTCCATCACCGGCGTCTGGCTGAACGGGACCCGCGCGAGCGAGGGGCTGCTCAACGCGCACGTCGTCGCCGAATACGGAGTGCCCGTCATCCTCGTCACCGGCGACGACCTGACCTGCGCCGACGCCGACGGCTACGCGCCCGACGCGCTGAAGGTCGCCGTCAAGGACCACGTCTCCCGCTACGCCGCCGTCTGCCGCACCCCGGCCCGCACCGCCGCCGACATCCGGGCCGCCGCCAAGGAGGCCGCGGCCCTCGCCGTACGCCGGGATCCCGTGCGCGGCGGCCCGTACACCGTGGAGCTGGAGTTCGACGCGGCGCACCTGGCGATGGCCGCCACCGTCGTCCCGGGCGCCGAACGCTTCGGGGAACGCAGGGTCGCGTACACCAGCGAGACGATGTACGAGGGGATCCGGACCTTCAAGGCGGTCACGACGGTCGTCTCGGCAGCCGTGGAGGAGCAGTATGGCTGACATGCCCGCAGTCACCCAGGAGTCCCCGGTCGACCAGGTCGCGCTCGACGAAGCCGTCGCGTTCACCTCCGGCCTGATCCGCATCGACACCACGAACCGGGGCGGCGGCGACTGCCGCGAGCGCCCCGCCGCCGAGTACGTCGCCGAGCGGCTCGCCGCGGCAGGCCCGGAGCCGGTCCTGCTGGAGCGCACGCCCGGCCGCACCAACGTGGTGGCCCGGATCGAGGGCAGCGACCCCGGCGCCGAGGCCCTCCTCGTCCACGGCCACCTCGACGTGGTCCCCGCCGAGGCCGCCGACTGGAGTGTGGACCCCTTCTCCGGGGAGATCCGCGACGGGGTGGTCTGGGGCCGCGGCGCCGTCGACATGAAGAACATGGACGCGATGGTGCTGGCCGTCGTACGGGCCTGGGCGCGGGCCGGCGTCACACCGCGCCGGGACATCGTGATCGCCTTCACCGCGGACGAGGAGGACAGCGCGGTCGACGGCTCGGGATTCCTCGCCGACCAGTACGCGCACCTCTTCGAGGGCTGTACGGAGGGCCTGAGCGAATCCGGCGCCTTCACCGTGCACAACGGCCCCGGCCAGGCCCTCTATCCGATCGCGGCCGGTGAACGCGGCACCGCCTGGCTGAAGTTGACCGCCCACGGAGCGGCGGGCCACGGCTCCAAGCCCAACCGGGCCAATGCCGTCAGCAGACTCGCCGGCGCCGTGGCCCGGATCGGCGAGTACCACTGGCCCGTCCGGCTCACCGGCACGGTCGCCGCCTGCATCACCCAACTCGCGGCCCTCCAGGGCCTGTCGGTCGACCCAGGCGCCCGCGGCTTCGACCTCGACGCGGTCCTCGGCAAGCTCGGCCCGGCCGGCCTCCTCGTCGATGCGACCGCGCGCAACAGCGCCAACCCGACCATGCTCAGCGCCGGTTTCAAGCTCAACGTCATCCCGGGCACGGCCACCGCGTACGTGGACGGCCGGATGCTGCCCGGCACCGAGGCGGAGTTCATCGCCACCCTCGACGAGCTCACCGGCCCCGACGTCACCTGGGAGTTCCACCACCGGGAGGTGGCCCTCGAAGCCCCCGTGGACGGGCGGACGTTCGGGATCCTGCGCGAGTCCGTGGAGCGCTTCGACCCCGAAGGGCACGTGGTGCCGTTCTGCATGGCGGGCGGCACCGACGCCAAGCAGTTCTCCCGGCTCGGGATCACCGGATACGGCTTCTCCCCGCTGAAGCTGCCGCCCGGCTTCGACTACTGGTCCCTCTTCCACGGCGTGGACGAGCGGGTCCCCGTCGACGCCCTGCACTTCGGCGTGCGCGTCCTCGACCACGCCCTGCGGACCCTGTGATGGTGACCCTGTGATGGTGAGCCGGTGATGGCGGCGGCGACCGGGCCCTACGGCAGCTGGCCCTCGCCCCTCGACGCGGCCGCCGCCGCCTCGCTCGACGGGCGGCCCGAGTACGTGGGCACCGTCGGCCCCGAGGTGTGGTGGACCGAGCCCCGCCCGGCCGAGGGCGGCCGCCGCACCCTGGTGCGCCGGCCCGCCGACGGCGGCCCCGAGGCCTCGGTGCTGCCGGCCCCGTGGAACGTCCGCAGCCGGGTCACCGAGTACGGGGGCCGGCCCTGGGCGGGCACCGAACGGCCTTCGGGTGGCCCCCTGTTGGTGTTCGTCCACTTCGCCGACCAGCGGATGTACGCGTACGAGCCCGACGCGCCCGGCGGCGGCCGCGCCCCGCGGCCCCTCACCCCCGTCTCCGTGGTCGGAGGCGGACTGCGCTGGGCGGATCCCGTCCTGCGCGCCGGCGAAGTCTGGTGCGTGCTGGAGGAGTTCATCGGGCCGGCGCCGACCGACGTACGCCGGGTGCTGGCCGCCGTACCGCTGGACGGCTCGGCCGCCGAGGACCGGTCGCTCGTGCGCGAACTCACCGACGACCGGCACCGGTTCACCACCGGGCCCCGGCTCTCCCCCGACGGGCTGCGGGCGGCCTGGCTGGTGTGGGACCACCCCCGGATGCCGTGGGACGGCACCGAGGTACGGCTCGCCGAGGTCAAGCCCGACGGGACGCTGACCGGGGCCCGCACCGTACTCGGCGGCCCCGAGGAGTCCGTGGCCCAGGTGGAGTGGACCTCCGGCGGGGCCCTCCTCGCCGTGAGCGACCGCAGCGGCTGGTGGAACCCGTACCGGGTGGATCCGGCGACCGGCGAGGCCGTCAACCTGTGCCCGCGCGAAGAGGAGTTCGGCGGGCCCCTGTGGAAGCCCGGGCTGAGCTGGCTGGCCCCGCTCCCCGGCGGGCTCCTCGCCGTCCTGCACGGCCAGGGCTCCTCCGTGCTCGGCGTCCTCGACCCGGAGAGCGGCGACCTGGTCGACGCCGCCGGACCGTGGACGGCCTGGCAGCCCACCCTCGCCGCGTACGGCAACCGCGTCTACGGGGTCGCGGCCAGCCCGCGCAGCGCCTACGAGGTCGTGGAGCTCGACGTCGAGGACGGGCACGCGCGGGTGGTCGGCGCGGCCGGGGTGGACCCGGTGGACCCCTCGTACTACCCCGAACCGCAGAGCCGGACCTTCCTCGGCCCGGGCGGGCGGGAGATCCACGCCCACGTCTACCCGCCGCACCACCCCGCACGCCGGGCCCCCGCCGACGAACTGCCCCCGTACGTGGTGTGGGCGCACGGCGGCCCCACCGACCACGTCCCGCCCGTACTCGACCTGCACATCGCCTACTTCACCTCGCGCGGCATCGGCGTGGCCGAGGTGAACTACGGCGGCTCCAGCGGCTACGGGCGCGCCTACCGGGAGCGGCTGCGCGAGCAGTGGGGCGTCGTCGACGTGGAGGACTGCGCGGCGGTGGCCCGCGCCCTGGCCGCCGAGGGCACCGCGGACCGGGCCCGGCTCGCCATCCGCGGCGGCAGCGCGGGCGGCTGGACGGCGGCGGCCTCACTGGCGGCCACCGACCTGTACGCCTGCGGGACGGTCATCTACCCCGTGCTGGACCTGCTGGGTTTCGCCGAGGAGACCCACGACCTGGAGTCCCACTACATCGACGGCCTGGCCGGACCGCCGCAGACCCTGGCCGTACGGTGCCGCGAGCGCTCGCCGCTGGCCCGGGCCGGGCGGATCACCGCCCCGTTCGTACTGCTACAGGGGCTGGAGGACCCGGTCTGCCCGCCCGCCCAGGCGGAGCGGTTCCTGGCCGCGCTGCGGGGGCGGCCGGTGCCGCACGCGTACGTCGCCTTCGAGGGCGAGGGCCATGGGTTCCGGCGGGCGGAGACCATGATCCGCGCACTGGAGGCGGAACTCTCCCTGTACGCCCAGGTGTTCGGAATCGAGCGGACGGACGTCCCGCGCCTGGTACTGGAGCCGAGCCCGGCCGCCGCCGACGGGCCCGAAGGCACCTGGCCGGTGAAGTTCCCTAGCCCGTAGGGAGGTTGAGCCCGCTGTAGATCTGGTTGAGCACGGTGGGCAGCAGGGCCTGGGCGGTGGTGCGGCCGTCCGGGGACAGGGTCAGGTTCGTCCAGATCACGAGCGTGACGTCGTTGGCCGGGTCGTAGCCGATGAAGGAGTTGAAGCCCGGGAGCTCACCGCCGTGGTAGTACATCGCGGAGTTCGGGCCGAAGCGCTGGTAGGTGATGCCGTAGCCGTATTTCTGGCCGTCGTGCACGGCCGGGTCCTCGGCCTGCGGGCTGCGGAGCCACTGCCGTTGCGATGCGGGGTCCAGGACCTTGCCCGTCACCAGGGACCGGATCCAGGTGGCCAGGTCGTCGGCGGTGGAGACGGCCCCGCCGGCGGCGGTGGCGTAGGAGGGGTTCTGCCGGGTGTAGTCGACGGGCCGGAGCTTCCCCGACCGCGCCGCCTCGCGCATCGCGGGGGAGTACGGGTCGTCGGCCAGCGCGTAGACCGAACCGCCGTACATGTAGCCGTGCGCGGAGGGCTCGGGCAGGGACCGGTCGTCGGCGGCCGGCAGCAGCGTCCCCTTCATCCCCAGCGGGGTGAACAGCCGGTCCCGGAACTGCTGGGCCAGGGGCCGGCCGCCAGCCTTCTCGGCGACCAGGCCCAGCAGGGCGTAATTGGTGTTGGAGTACTCGTAGGACGCGTCCGGCGCGAAGTTCGGCGGGTGCCGGAAGGCGATGGCCAGGACCTGCTGCGGGGTCCACGCCTTGCCGGGGTCGGTGTCCAGCGTCGCCGAGAGTTCGGGCGCGTTCGTGTAGTTGTAGAGCCCGCTGCGCATCTTCAGCAGTTCGGCCAGGGTGATGTGCGCGCCGTTCGGCACCCCCGGGACGTAGGCGGACACCGGGTCGTTCAGCCGGAGCTTGCCGTCCTGGGCGAGGAGCATGATCAGCGCTGCCGTCATGGTCTTGGTGTTGGACGCGATCCGGAAGTGGTCGTCCGTGCCCGGCGGCCTGGCCTTGCCCAGCTCCGACGTGCCGACGACGGCCCGGTACGTGCCCTGCGGGGTGCGCAGCAGCACCACCGCCCCGGGCACCATCAGCTTCTTCGCCGCGCGGTCGACGGTGGCCTGGAAGGCGGCCGGCTCGATCGGCTTCAGGGGCGGTGGGATACGGGTGGGGGCGGGGGCGGTCATCGTCGCCGCGGGAGCGGGCGTGGGCGACGGGGCGGCAGGTGTCATGGCGGTGGCCGCGCCGAGCGGAATGCCGCCCCCCGCGATCAGGAGGGCGACGCAGGGTGCCAGCAAGACCGTACGCCGGCGTGCTCGGGAGGTCCTCATGCACTCACCCCAACCCGATTTGGGCAGAATCACCCAATTTTAGCAGCGCGGCCGGTGGCGGGCCGCGCTACGCCGTGTGCAGCCAGACGCGGAGCGGGCCCAGCGGGGTGAAACCGTGGCGCAGGGCCGTGTCCAGGTCGTCCCCGGACTCGTAGCCGACGACGGGGAGGCCGGGCCAGAGGTCCGCGACCGCCGCGAGGGCGCCCGCCCAGGCCTCGTCGTCGGGGGTGCCGTCCGCCGTGAAGACGTTGGAGAGGCCGACGACCGCGCCCGTACGGTTGGCGGCGGCGCCGGCGAGGATGCGCCCGTCGGCCGCCCGGCCGGCAAGGAAGGCGATCTCGGGCGTGAGCAGGCCCGGGTGGAACAGGCCGGTGCTCTCCCCGCCGCCCCACGCCGTCTCCCAGGCGGCCAGCTCCGCGGCGTCGGCGACGCGGGTCCAGGCCAGGGCGGGGGAGGGCGGCGCGCCCGGAGCCGACGTGGCCGGAGCCGGTGCCGCCGGAGCCGATGCCGCCGGAACCGGCGCGGCCCCCGGCCGGTGGATCCACTCGGCGCCGAACAGCACCTCGAACCCCGCCGGAGCCAGGTCCAGCGCGGCGAAGCTGTCCTTGACCGAGCAGCCCGGGGACTTGGTGTCCATCCCGGCCACCAGTGCGTCCGCCGAGGCCTCCCGGGTCAGGGTCACGCCGTCGGGGTAGTACGGCGGGGTGCGGCGCGCGCTGGTCCACGCGTCGGCCGCGAACGTGCCTCCGCCGCTGACCGCCGCGCACCACTCGGCGTTGTTGTGTACCGCCGCGCGCAGCAGTTCTTCGGTGTCCAGGTCGATGATCACGCGGAGAAGCGTGCCACAGCTCATAGCCTGGGCGGATGTCATTTTCCGCGTACCTCCGCGAGGGCGAGCACGTCGGGCTGCGGCCCTTCCGGCTCGCCGACGGCCCCGAGTTCACCGCACGCGTGCACGAGAGCCGCCACCTCCACCACCCCTGGCTGGCCCCGCCGGCGACGACCGAGGAGTACGAGGCGTACGCGACCCCGCTCATCGAGGGCGCCGGCCGGGTGGGCTTCCTGGTCTGCGAGCGCGAGACCGGGGCCATCGCCGGCTTCGTCAACATCAACAACATCGTCTACGGAGCCTTCGACTGCGGTGCGCTCGGCTACGGCGCCTTCGCGCACGCCGCCGGGCGGGGCCTGTTCCGGGAGGCGCTGGGGCTCGTCGTGGCGCAGGCCTTCGCCCCCGGGGACGAGGGCGGCCTGGCGCTGCACCGGCTGGAGGCCAACATCCAGCCGGGCAACGCGGCCTCCCTCGCGCTGGTCCGCGGGGCCGGGTTCCGGCAGGAGGGGTTCTCGCCGGACTTCCTCTTCGTCGACGGGGCCTGGCGCGACCACGAACGCTGGGCGATCACCGCCGACATGCCCGGCGCGTAGCGCTCCGGCCAGGGCTTTGCGTAATCCTGACCGGTGGTGATCCGCGGAACCCCTGTGCACCGGCCGCCCCGGCGTGTTCCATTTCCTGCATGGCCACCACCGTCCGCCGCGCCGTACTGAACCTGCCCGCAGCCCCGTTGGGCCCCGAGAACCCCCTGCCGGTACTGCGCGCACCCGCCGACGCGCACACACTGGACGAACGCACGCGCGAGTGGCTGCCGCGCGACATGGCCCGGCAGATCGGGTACGAGCCGCTGCGCTCGCTGCTGCCCGTACGACTGCGGGACGGGTACCAACGGCGCAGGCAGGAAGGCGAGTTCGAAGCCGTCGTCATCGAGAACGCGCACCTGCGGGTCACCGTGCTGCCCGCACTCGGCGGCCGCGTCCACTCGCTCGTGCACGTACCCACCGGGCGTGAACTCCTCTACCGCAACCCGGTGTTCCAGCCCGCCAATTTCGCCCTCAACGGCGCCTGGTTCTCGGGCGGCATCGAGTGGAACATCGGCGCCACCGGCCACACCGCCCTCTCCTGCGCCCCGCTGCACGCCGCGCTCGTACCGGCGCCCGACGGGGGCGTGATGGTGCGGCTCTGGGAGTGGGAGCGGCTGCGCGACCTCCCGTTCCAGGTGGACCTGTGGCTACCGGAGGACTCGGAGTTCCTGTACGTCGGCGTCCGCGTCCGCAATCCGCACGAGCGGGCCGTCCCCGTGTACTGGTGGTCCAACATCGCCGTCCCGGAGGACCCCGGCACGCGCGTGCTCGCCCCCGCCGACGAGGCCTGGCACTTCGGGTACGAGCGCGCGCTGCGGCGGATCCCCGTACCGCGCTGGGAGGACGAGGACCGTACGTACCCGCTGCGCAGCGAGTACCCGGCCGACTTCTTCTACGAGGTCCCGGACGGGGCCCGGCCGTGGATCGCCTCGCTGGACGCCGGGGGGCGCGGGCTCGTCCAGACCTCCACGGCCCGGCTGCGCGGGCGCAAGCTGTTCGTCTGGGGCTCGGGGGAGGGCGGCCGGCGCTGGCAGGAGTGGCTGACCGAGCCCGGCACCGGCGGCTACGCCGAGATCCAGGCCGGCCTCGCCCGGACCCAGCTGGAGCACGTACGGCTGGAGGCCGGGGCGGAGTTCAGCTGGCTGGAGGCGTACGGACCGCTGGCCGCGGATCCGGGACCGGTGCACGGCCCCGACTGGGCGTCGGCCCGGTCCGCCGCGGAGGCGGCCCTGGCGGCCGCCCTGCCCCCGGAGCGGGTCGAGGAGGCGTACGAGGCGTGGCGCGGGGCCGCCGACACCGAACCCGGGGAGCGGCTGGCGGCGGGCTCGGGGTGGGGCGCGCTGGAGGTGCTGTGCGGCGGGCACGAGCTGCCCGGCACCCCCTTCCCGGAATCGGGGCTCGGCGAGGCCCAGGCGCCGTGGCTGGAGCTGTGGCGCACCGGTGTCTTCCCGGCCCCGCGGCGGGTGGCGCCGCCGGGGCCCAGCCTGGTCGCCCCGCACTGGCGGGACATGCTGGAGACGGCCCCGGCGGATCCGCTGACCGAGTACCACCTCGGCGTGGCCCAGTGGCACGCGGGCGATGTGGCGCAGGCGGTGCGCAGCTGGGAGCGCGGGCTGGCGCTGGCGCCCTCGCGGTGGCCGCTGCTGCGCTGCCTGGCGGTGGCGGACGCGCTGGCCGGCGACCCGGCGCGGGCGGCGCAGCGGTACGCAGAGGCCTTCGAGGACCTGGCCGAGGAGAGCCGGGGCGGCGAGACGTGGACGGCCGCGGAGTCGGCGCTGGGGCGGGAGGCGATGACGACGCTGCTGGCGGCCGGCCGGCTGCCGCCGGCGCGGGCGGTGTGGGACCGGCTGCGGCCGGCGCTGCGCGAGGAGGGCCGGTTCCGCCTGCTGGCCGCGCGGCTGCTGGCGGCGGAGGGCCATGTGGGAGCGGCCCGCCGGGTGTTCGAGGACGGCTTCGAACTCCCGGACCTGCGCGAGGGTGACGAGATCCTGTCGGAGGTCTGGTCCCGCATAACGCACCGGCCGCTCCCGGCCTCGTACAACTTCCGCATGCGCCCGCCGACGTAGGACCGGGCCGCGGGGCGGGGCGGGACGCGGGGCGGGGCGGGGTCGCGGACCCGGCCGCGGCTCAGGCCTCCGGCTCAGGCCTCCGGCTCAGGCCCGGGCCAGGATTTCGCCGTTCAGGACCGAGAACCAGGCGTCCGGGGACGCGGCCCAGCGGTGCCAGGCCCCGGCGATGGCGCCCAGGTCGTCCGGGGTGGCGTGGCCGGCGTCCGTCGCGAGGGACGCGTACACCGAGGCCGTCGTGCGGTCCGCCCACAGGGAGGACCACCACGCGGTCTCCTCCGCGGTGGCGTAGCACCAGGCCGTCGCCGACGAGGCCACCTCCGTGAACCCCGCCGCCCTCGCCCAGGACAGCAGACGGCGCCCGGCGTCCGGTTCGCCGCCGTTCGCGCGGGCCACCCGGCGGTACAGGCCCAGCCACTCGTCCAGGCCCGGCTCGGCCGGGTACCAGGTCATCGCCGCGTAGTCGGCGTCCCGGGCGGCCACGATCCCGCCCGGCCGGCACACCCGCCGCATCTCGCGCAGGGCACGGACCGGGTCGCCGACGTGCTGGAGCACCTGATGGGCGTGGACCACGTCGAAGGAGTCGTCCGGGAAGTCCAGCGCGTGGACGTCCGCGGTGGCGAAGGTGACCGCGTCGGCCAGGCCGCCGCCGCGCTGCCGCACGTACTCGGCGGCCTGCTCCAGGACGTCCCGCGCCGCGTCGACCGCCGTGACCCGGCCGCCCGGCGCGACCAGTTCCGCCAGGTCCGCCGTGATGGTCCCCGGACCGCATCCCACGTCCAGGACCGACATCCCCGGCCGCAGCTCGCCGGTCAGGTACGCCGCCGAGTTCGCGGCGGTGCGCCAGCGGTGCGAGCGCAGTACGGATTCGTGGTGGCCGTGCGTGTAGACGGCGGTTTCCTTCGTCTCTCCGGTGCCCATGAGCCGACTCCTCCTCGTCGTTGAAGCGATGTGATCACCGTAGGGGATCGGTTCGGTGGATGAGATATGTGTTTTGGAATGTGGACACCATCCTTGCGTGGCAGGGGCGGTGGGCAGGTCGGTGGCAGGGGGAGGGGTGCACGAGGACAGTGGGCTCCAGAGATCCGGTCCCCTGGCAGAGGACGGTGAGAGCCATGCCGGACACGCTGCTCGAACAGCACGCCGAGGCCCTGCGGCTCTTCGGAGAGCGGGTGCGCGCCGTCGAGGACGGCCAATGGGGCGCGCCGACCCCCTGCACGGAGTGGAACGTCCGCGACCTGGTCAACCACGTCACCGGCGAGCAGCTCTGGATCCCGCCGATGGTCACCGACGGGCGCACCGTCGAGGAGATCGGCGACGCGCTCTCCGGCGACGTGCTCGGCGAGGATCCGGCCGGCGCCTGGGAGCGGGCGTCGAGCGCCGCGCACGCCGCGTTCACCGCGCCCGGGGCACTGGACCGCACGGTCAGGCTCTCGTACGGGCCCGCGCTGGGCCGGGCGTACTGCGCGGAGCTGACCGCCGACTGCGTCGTGCACGCCTGGGACCTCTCGCGGGGCATCGGCGCCGACGACCGGCTCCCGGACGGGCTGGTCGAGTTCGCCCTCAAGGAGGTCATGCCGTACGCCGACGGGCTCGCGGCCAGCGGCTTGTTCGCGCCGCCCCTGGACGTGCCGGCGGGAGCGAACGCCCAGACCCGGCTGTTGGCCCTCGTGGGCAGGCGGGGCTAGGGCGTCCGCCGCCCGCCGCTCGCCGGGGACGACAACAGGCGTACCCCCGTGAATCGCCGTATAAAGGGCATGGCCGACCGGGTCGGCGGTAGGCGTACGGAACGGGGAAGGCAGGGCGAGGTGCCGGGGATGCAGCGCACGGTGGAGGGCCGCGGTCCGGTCCGCTACGGGCCGCCCGCGCCCCAGCCCGGCCTGCCCGTGCTCCCCGAGCTCACCGCCGTGATCGCCGCGGCCGCCGAGCGGTCCGCGCCCGAACCCCCGGGCGGCGGGGAGCCCGTACGCGAGGCCGCCTGCCGGCACTGGGGGCGGCGCGGGCTGCCCACCGCGCCGGAGAACGTGGCCGCCGGGCCCGGCGCGCCCGCCCTGCTGCTGGCACTGCTCGGCGCGTACGGGGGCGACGTGATGCTGCCCCGGCCCTGTCCCGCATGGTGGACCCCGCAGGTCCGGCTGCTGGGACGGCGGGCCTACCACGTGCCGACCCCGGCCGAGTGCGGCGGCATCCCGGACCCGTACGCCCTGCTGGAGACCGTACGGAGGGTGCGCGCCGAGGGCGGCGACCCTCGGGTGCTGCTGCTGTCGGTGGCCGACGACCCGACGGCTACCGTGCCCCCGCCCGAGATGCTGCGCGAGGCCTGCGAGGCCGCCGGGGACGCCGGGCTGTTCGTCGTCAGCGACGAGAGCTGGCGCGACACCGTCCACCGGCCGCACGACACCCTCGTCCTGAGCCCGGCCGAGATGCTGCCCGACCAGGCCGCCGTACTCCTCGACCTGTCCGGAGCGCTGCTGCCCGCCGGGTGGCCGGCGGCCGTGGTCCGCTTCCCCGGGACCCCGCGCGGCACCTGGCTGCGGGCCCGCACCCTCGACGTCCTCACCGCGACCGGGGCCATGGTCGCGGGGCCGGTCGCCGGGGCCGCGGCGTACGCGCTCGAGGAACCCGACGCCGTCGCCGGGCGCGCCTACGCCGCGGCGGCGCTGCACGGGGTGGTGGCCGCCGCGGCCCACCGGGAGCTGCTGGCCGTCGGCGCGTTCGCCCGGCCGCCGCAGGCCGGGCGCCACCTGTACGCCGACCTGACCCCGCTGCGCGCCGGGCTGGCCCGCCAGGGGGTCCGCGACGCGATGGAACTGGAGGACTACCTGGGCGGCCGCCTCGGCGCACCCACCCCGGGCGGGCAGCGCTTCGCCGACGAGCTCGGTGCGCTGAGGGTCCGCCTGTCGACGGGCCCGCTGCTCGGCGCCACTCCGGAGGAGCGGCTCGCCGCGCTCACCGCGCGCGACCCCCTCGGCCTCCCGCACGTACGGCACTCCCTGGACCTCCTCGGATCGGTCCTGGCCGCACTGAGCTCCTGACCTCACGACTCCCCGAATTCGTAACCTCCCGACTTCCTGACCTCCTGTCCTGCCCGACACTTCCGCCCGACGCGACGAGCCCGCTGCGCGGTGAACGGAGAGCTCTTGATGAGGGATCAGACGGAAACCCCCGCACCCCCCGCACCCCCCGGCCCCGCGCCCACCGGCCTCGCGGAATCCGCCCTGCCCGCTGCCGTCCGACCGGGCACCGGCCGGCGCGGAGCGACGCCGGGGCGTCCCGCCGCCCCGGCTCCCGCCTCCTGCCCCGGCTCCGGCCGCCCGGGTGCCGGGCCTGCGGCGCCGCGGCCGCTGGGGGAGGTACGGAGCTGGCCGCGCTCCTTCACCGACCGGCTGACCACGCCGCTGCCCGGGGTGCGGGCCTTTGCCCGGCTCGCGCGCGAGGGCGCGTTCCGGCCCGGCCCCGACGGGCTGCGCGGCATCCCCGACCTCCCGTACGCCCCCGCCCCGCTGCCCGCGGCCGGCCCCGGGGCGCTCTGCGCCACCTGGGCGGGCCACGCCAGCTGGGTGCTGCGGATCGGCGGGCTGACCGTACTGACCGACCCCGTCTGGTCGCGGCGCATCCTCGGCACCCCGGCGCGGATGACCCCGGTCGGCGTGCGCTGGGAGGAACTGCCGCCGGTGGACGCCGTGGTGATCAGCCACAACCACTACGACCACCTCGACGCCCCCACCCTCAAGCGGCTGCCCCGGCACACCCCGCTCTTCGTCCCGGCCGGCCTGGCCCGCTGGTGCCGGCGCCGCGGTTTCAGCCGGGTCACCGAGCTCGACTGGTGGGAGTGCGCGGAACTGGGCGGCGTACGGTTCGACTTCGTCCCGGCGCACCACTGGTCGAAGCGGTCGCTGCTCGACACGTGCCGGACGCTGTGGGGCGGATGGGTGCTGAGCGACGTGCGCTCCGCCGGGACGCCGAGGAAGGTGTACTTCGCGGGGGACACCGGGTACGGGCGCTGGTTCGGGGAGATCGGGCGGCGCCATCCGGGGATCGACCTGGCGCTGCTGCCGATCGGGGCGTACGCGCCGAGATGGTGGCTGAGGGATGTGCACGCCGATCCGGAGGAAGCCGTTCAGGCCTGCCGGGACGTGGGGGCGAGGCGGATGGCGCCGATGCACTGGGGCACGTTCGTCCTGTCGGCGGAGCCGGTGACGGAGCCGCTCGAGCGGGTCCGGACGGCATGGGCCCGGGCCGGGCTGCCCCGGGAGGACCTCTGGGACCTCCCGATCGGCGGCTCGCGAGCGCTCCGGCCGCCGTCCCGGTCCGGTGTCGCCGGGTGATGGGCTCGTCGTCCGGGGAGGGCGGCTACTTGCTGCGCAGGCTGCCGAGCGCGTCGGGGTCGTTCTCCAGGGCGGTGGCCGCCGTCTTCCAGCCGGTGTCCCCGGGGTGGAGGGCGCTGCGGAGGAAGGCCGTGGTGAGCCGCTGGATCAGGGCGACGCGCGCGGGGCTCTCGTCCGTCGTCTCGGCGACCTCGTATCCGGGGATGCCGCCGAGTGAGTGCTCGGCCCCGAAGAGGGTGAGCAGGGTCTTGTCGGCCGGGCTGTGGGTGTAGGGGTCGGTGAACCAGTCCGGTCCGCGGGTGGAGAGCGTGGAGTCGTCCTCGTCACCGGCGATGACGAGGGCCGGGGTGGTCATGGTGTCGAAGGACGGCTTCAGGAAGGGCAGGTTCTCGGCGGCGAACGGGGTGAGGGTGTCGCCCAGGCCGGTCAGGGCGAGCAGTACGCCCGCCGTGACGCGGGGGTCGGACATGTCCTCGCCGGGAACGCCGTCCGCGTCCAGGACGCGCGCCCCGAGCAGCGTGCTCGCCGTCTGGGCTCCCCAGGAGTGCCCGGCCACGGCGATGCGGCTGTGGTCGACGCGGCCGCCGAGGCCGGGTACGGCGGCTTCCAGCACGTCGAGTCCGTCCAGTACCTGCTTGAGGTCTTCGACGCGGATCCGCCAGATGTGCGGCGTGCGCGGGTCCTCGTGCGGGATGCCGAGCGTCCGGGAGTCGAGGTGGGTGGGCTGGATGACCACGAAGCCCTGGGCGGCCCAGTGGTCCGCGAGCGGGGCGTATCCGTTCATCGACCAGCCGAAGCCGTGCGAGAAGACGATGACGGGCAGATCGCTGCCGGTGGCGGGGGCGGACACGCGGACCTGGAGGTCCTCGCCGCGGCCGCTCGGGGCCGGCAGGACGACCGGCTTGGCGGATACCACCGTGGTGGGCGCGGCCGCGGACCGCGGCGCGCCGAAGGGGTTCGAGTCGGACATGGAAGTGCCTTCCGTCGGGTGTCTTCGCACTCGTGGTCCGGTGGCGATGGCGATGCCGGTGGCGGTGGTGGGCGGGCGGCCTGGAAGGCGGCACGCGGGTCTGCCATCATGGGCCGAACCGGAACCTTGCTCCGTTAACGATACGGAGCGCTGTTCCGCTTTGCAAGGCCGGTGAGGGAAGGAGTGCCGCGGTGAACGACAGCGGCCGGAACGTGGGCGGCGCAGCCGAGTCCAAGCGCAAGGACGCCCGGCGCAATCAGCAGACCCTGCTGGACGCGGCGGCGGCGGTCTTCGTCACCTCGGGCGTCGAGGCGCCCGTACGGGACATCGCGGCCAAGGCCGGCGTCGGCATGGGCACGATCTACCGGCACTTCCCCACCCGGGCGGACCTCGTCATCGCCGTCTACCGCCACCAGGTCGAGGCCTGCGCCGAGGCCGGACCGGCCCTGCTGGCGGCCGGCCCGACCCCCCACGCCGCCCTCGGGCAGTGGGTGCGGCTGTTCGTCGACTTCCTGGTCACCAAGCACGGGCTCGCGGCCGCGATGCAGGCCGACAACGCGGGCTTCGAGGCGCTGCACGCCCACTTCCTCGACCGCCTCCTGCCGGTCTGCACCGAGCTCCTCGACGCCGCCGTCGCGGCGGGCGAGATCCGCTCCGACCTCACCGCCTACCAACTCATGCGCGGCATCGGAAACCTCTGCATCGGCGCCGAGGCCGATTCCCGCTACGACGCACGCCGACTGGTCGAGCTCCTCGTCGAGGGGCTGCGCCAACGGCACTGACCCGGACGGCCCCGGGTCCGGGGTACGTCACCGGCTCCGCAGCCGGCGCCAGAGCGACGGCGCCCCGCTGATCAGCAGGGTCACGGCCACCGCCAGTGCCACGCCCTTCCACGGCTCCGGGAACAGGGAGCCGCCCAGGATCCCGATCAGGCAGTACGTCGCCGCCCAGGCGAGGCAGGCCGGGGCGTCGCCGCGGGCGAAGCGGCGCAGCGGGAGCCGGGCCAGCAGGCAGGCCAGCATCACCGGGATCCGGCCCGCCGGAACCAGCCGGGAGACCACCAGGACCAGTACCCCGTGCTCGTCCAGCTTCCGCTGCGCCTGGGCCAGCCGCTCGGGCGTCGCCCGTCCCCGCAGCGCCTCCAGCCACCGCGAGCCGCCCCGGGACCGCACCCCGCGCTGCCCCAGCCAGTACAGGGCCAGGTCCCCGGCGAAGGCGGCCACCGCCGCGACGCCGAACACGAGCAAGACCCCGAACGGCAGCGACCGCTGATGGAACGCCACCACGGCCGCCGTGCTCACCAGTGCCCCCGTCGGGATCACCGGCACCAGCGCTCCCAGCGCCACCAGCAGGAACAGCGCCGGGTACCCCACCGCCTGCCGGGTCGTCTCCGGGGGCGTCTGGCCGACCGCCGCCACCGCCACCCCGAGCCCGTGGCCGAGCCCGTGCCCGAGCCCGTGCCCCGTCACGGCAGCCGCACCCGTTCGCCGTGGCCGGGCACCCGTACCGTCACCTTCGGTGCCAGCTGCCGGGCCCGCCGTACGAACTCCTCGCCGGGCGAATGGAATTCGTGCGGCCGCACCGCGTCCAGCCCGATCGGCCAGTACGTCCCGTAGTGCACCGGCACCGCCGCCGCCGGCGCCAGTTCGGCCAGCGCCCGCGCCGCCCCGCCCGGATCCAGATGCCCCGGCCCCAGGTACGGGCCCCAGCCGCCGACCGGCAGCAGGGCCACGTCCACCGGCCCGACCTCCTCGGCCATCGCCGCGAACAGCCCGGTGTCCCCGGCGAAGTACGTCCGCGCCGAGCCCTGGACCACGTACCCGAGCGCCGGCGCGAGACGCGGCCCGAACGGCAGCCGCCGCCCGTCGTGCCGAGCGCTGACCGCCCGGACCCGTACGCCCGCCCGTACGCCGACCTCGTCGCCCGCAGCCACCTCCGTGACCGCCAGCCGCCGCGCCGCCGCGACCCGCGCGAGCCCCGGCACGGCCCGGCGCGACCCCCGGGGCACCAGCAGGCGGGTCCCGGGAGCCAGCCGGGCCAGCGACGGCAGGTGCAGATGGTCGGCATGGAGATGTGACACCAGCACCACGTCCGCCTCGGCCGCCTCCGGCGGGGGCAGCGCTCCGCGCCGCCGCCGCAGATGCGCGAGCCGCCGGGCGAACAGCGGGTCCGTCAGCAGCCGCACCCCGGAGTCCTCGACCGTGCACGTGGCATGGCCCCACCAGGTGATCTCCACCGGCACCCGGCCTCCCCGTCGCTCGTGCGTCCCCCGGCCCCTTGAAGCCTAGGGGGTGTCCTGGATCCTGCCCGGTCGATGTGCGTCGAATCGAAGCCCGCCGCCCCTCCTCCCGGGCGGCGTATCGGAGTAGGGTCGGGCGGCATGGATGAGCTGCGCGTGGCCGCTATCGCCAGCCTGGCCCCGCTCGAGGATCTGGACACCGACCCCTTCGCCGTGGACACCCGCAGCCAGCAGGCCATGTGCGCCCGCTGGGCGGCCGACCAGGGCTACGTCGTGACGAGGACGCTGCTCTTCTACGGGCTGCGCGCCAACCACTGCGGGCTCTGGTGCGACGTGGACGCCGGGCAGGTCGACTTGTTCGTCGCCCCCAACCGCCGGGTCCTGGCCCGCGCGCTGCGCTCCGTCGAGGAGTTCACCGCCGAGTGCGAGCGGCGCGGCGTACGGCTGGAGACCGCCGGGCTCGCCGAGCCGCAGTACACCTCCGCCATGAAGGCCGAGGTGCACCGCCGCCTGTCCATGCCGACCGCCGGCTACGACGGCACGTAGCGCGCGTAGGGCATCCGGGGCGCGTACGGCGCGTATGGCGCGTATGGCGCGTATGGCGCGTATGGCGCGTACGGCGCGTACGGCGCGTAGGGCACGTACGGCGCGTAGGGCACGCGGCTCCGCCCCGCGCTCCCGGCCGGCACGGTTCGTACCTCCGTGCGCCACCCCTGTCACCCGGCCCGCTCCGCCTGCCTGTGCGACGCTGGGTGGTGCGGCCGGGACCGCGGGCGGGGCGCGGATCCGGGGGAGACACGAGGCGGTACGGCGTGTGGCGAGGACGGTGGCGGACCCTGGGCAGCGCCCTGGTACGGGTGATCCTCGTCTGGGCGGTGTCCACCCTCACGATGCTCGCGCTGGCCGGCGTCCTGCCCGACTTCCGGCTCCAGTCCGGGGACGGCGACAGCGTCACCGAGATCGGGCTGACCGCCGCCTGGGGCGCCGGGGCCTTCGGCCTGCTGAGCGCGCTGGTGTGGCCGGTGCTGGTCCGGGCGCTGCTGCTGGTGCCCGCCCTGGTGCTCGGCCTGCTCGTCTTCTTCCTCAACGGCTCGCTGCTGCTGCTCGCCCTCAGCCTGATCCCGTCCGGGCGCGGCGAAGTCGCCCCGGAGACCGCCGTGGTGGTGGCCGCGGTCATGTCCGCCGTCGCCTCCGCGACCTCGACCGCGCTCGCCGTACGCGACGACGAGGCGTACCGGCGCCGGCTCTACCGGCTCGCCGACCGGCGCCGCCGGCGTACGCGGCGGGGGAGCGCGCCCGGCGCCGGCCCGGCCGCCCCCGGCCTGGTCTTCCTCCAGCTCGACGGCGTCGGGTACGAGACGCTGCGCCGCGCGGCGGGCAGCGGGCTGATGCCCACGGTGGCCGGCTGGCTGGACGGCAGCCACCGCATCACGCCCTGGCGCACCGACTGGTCCAGCCAGACCGGCGCCAGCCAGCTCGGCATCCTGCACGGGTCCACCTTCGACGTCCCCGCCTTCCGCTGGTACGAGAAGGACACCGGCGAGGTGGTGGTCTGCAACCGGCCCACCAGCGCCGCCGAACTCCAGCGCCGGGCCATCGCCCGCACCGGTGACGGCGGGCTGCTCACCCTCGACGGGGCGAGCCGGGGCAACCTGTTCAGCGGCGGCGCCGACCAACTGGCGCTCGTGCTGTCGGTCTCGGCGCGGCGGGGCCGGGCGAACCGTTCCCGCGCGGGCTACTTCGCGTACTTCTGCGACCCGGCCAACGCCGTCCGCACCGCGCTCTCCTTCGTCGCCGAGGTCGCCCGGGAGATCGGCCAGTCGCTGCGGGCCCGGCTGCGGGGAGAGCGGCCGCGGGTGGCCCGCGGCGGGCTGTACCCGCTGATCCGCGCCTTCGCCACGGTCGTCGAACGGGACGTCGTCGTGGCGGCGGTGATCGGCGACATGCTCGCGGGGCGCGCCGCGATCTACGCGGACCTGGTCGCCTACGACGAGGTCGCCCACCACTCGGGCCCGCACGGCCGGGACACCGACCGGGTGCTGGCCCGGCTCGACCGGAGCCTCGCGCTGATCGCCCGCGTCGCCGAGCACGCGCCCCGGGAGTACCGGATCGTGCTGCTCTCGGACCACGGCCAGAGCCCGGGGGAGACCTTCCTGGGCCGGTACGGGCTGACCCTGAAGGACCTGGTCCGCGCGGGCTGCGGACTGCCGGTCTCCCGCCGGGCCGGCCGTACCCGCAGTGGCGCCGAGGCCCGCGCGGCGGTGCTCGCGGCCCTGCACCGGCCGGTGGAGGAGGGGGTGGAGGCCCACCCGGAGCGGGGTCCGGACCCGGTGGTGCTGGCCTCGGGCAACCTCGGGCTGATCTCCTTCCCGGACCTGCCGGGGCGGGCCTCGCGGGAGCGGATCGAGCGGGCGCACCCGGCCCTGCTGGGGACCCTGGCCAACCATCCGGGCATCGGGTTCCTGCTGGTGGACGGGGAGGTACTGGGCCCGGGCGGGAGGGCGGCCCGCCTCGACGACCCCGGCGCGGCGGAGGAGCTGCTGGCCCGGTTCGGACCGGGCGCGGCGCGCGCGGTCCGGCGGACCGACGCCTTCCCGCACGTGGCCGACGTCATGGTGAACTCGGCGTACGACCCGCTCACGGGCTCGGTGCACGCCTTCGAGGAGCAGATCGGCTCGCACGGCGGCCTGGGCGGGGAGCAGGGGCACCCGTTCCTGATGTGGCCTACGGAGCTGTCGGATCCGGCCCCGGGGCCGGATCCTGGGCCTGGGCCGGACCCGGAGCCGGAGCTGGTGGGCGCGGAGGCGGTGCACGAGGTGCTGCGGCGCTGGCTGCGGGAGGCGGACGGCCCCCAGGTGCCGGTGGCTCCGCCGGTGGGCGGGTCCTCGGCGGACCTCGCGGGGCAGCTGGTGCAGGAACCCCTGCGTGGGGGAGGAAATGGCGGAAGCCTTCCTTCCGCAGGGGTGTCCGCGCGGGACGAAATCCGCTGATTTTGTGGCGCCTGCGCGCTGGTCAACCATGTGTTGACCCTGCCCAGCATGTGAGACATCCAGAGGCGCACCACCGATGACCAGCACCGCAACCCTGCCCGCCGAGGCCGCCGCACCCCCCGAGCAGGGCCCGGGCCCCCACGCCCGGCGCTTCGGCCTCCCGATCGCGACCTGCCTGGTCATGGGCAACATCATCGGCGGCGGGATCTTCCTGCTGCCCGCCTCGGTGGCGCCCTTCGGCACGATCAGCCTGGTCGCCTTCGGCGTGCTCACCGTCGGCGCCATCGCCCTCGCCCTGGTCTTCGGCCGGCTCTCGCAGCGGCTCCCGCAGACGGGTGGTCCGTACGTCTACGCCCGCGCCGCGTTCGGCGACTTCGCCGGGTTCCTCGCGGCCTGGAGCTACTGGATCACCGCCTGGGTGTCGAACGCGGCCCTCGCGGTGGCGGCCGTCGGCTACCTCACCGTGCTCTTCCCGGCCATCGGCGAGCACAAGGCGGCGATGTGCCTGGCCGCCCTCGCCGTGCAGTGGCTGCCGGCGCTCGCCAACCTGGCCGGCACCCGGTACGTCGGCGCCGTCCAACTGGTCGCCACCGTACTGAAGTTCGCTCCGCTGCTGCTGGTCGCCGTCGGCGGGCTGTTCTTCTTCGACCCGGCGAACCTGGGCCCCTTCCAGGCCACCGACCAGAGTCCCGTCGGCGCGGTCTCCGCCGCCGCGGCGATCCTGCTCTTCAGCTACCTCGGCGTCGAGTCCGCCGCCGTCAGCGCGGGCGAGGTCCGCGACCCCGCCCGCAACGTCGGCCGGGCCACGATCCTGGGCACCGCCGGCGCGGCCGCCGTCTACCTGCTGGGCACCCTCTCCGTCTTCGGGCTGGTCGCCCACGACAAGCTGGTTGCCTCCGAGGCCCCGTTCACCGACGCCGTCAACGCCATGTTCGGAGGTACCTGGGGCGGCACCGTCGTCGCCTGCGCAGCCGTGATCTCGATGCTCGGCGCCCTCAACGGCTGGACCCTGCTCAGCGCGCAGACCCCGTACGCCGCCGCCCGCGACGGGCTCTTCCCGAAGGTCTTCGAGACGAAGAAGCGGGGCGTCCCGGTGGCCGGCGTGATCGTCACCGTCGTGCTGGCCTCCGGCCTGACGATCTACAACTACACGGCGGGCTCGGACGGGGTCTTCGAGATCCTCGTCCTGGTGACCACCTTCACGGCGACCGTCCCGTACCTGCTCTCCACCGCCGCGCAGATCCACTTCCTGCTGTCCGGGCAGTCCGAGCGCGTCCACCGGGGCCGCCTGGTCCGCGACGGGATCCTCGCCGGCCTGGCCTTCGGCTTCTCGATGTGGCTGGTCGCCGGCTCCGGCTACGCGGCCGTCTACCAGGGCGTCCTGTTCCTCTTCGCCGGTGTCCTCGTCTACGCCGTGATGTCCGCCCGCAAGCGCCGGGCCACCGCCTGACCTGCGCGGTAGTTTGGAATGAGAGGACAAGCAGGGGGCACTAAGGGGTCGCCATGTCCGCGATCAGAGAGAGCATCGACATTTCCCGCAGTCCCGAAGACGTCTTCGACTACGTGACGGACCCCACGCACCTGCCGGAGTGGCAGGACAGCGCCGTCTCCGCCCGCCCGCTCGACGGCGGACCGCTCCACGTCGGTTCGAAGGTCGTGATCACGCGGCGCATGGGCAGGCGGGACTTCCCGATGACCATGGAGGTCACGGAGCTCGACAAGCCGCGCAGCTGGCACATCCAAGGCGTCGGCGGACCCGTCCGCGGCGACGTGCGCGGCACCATCGAGTCCCTCGACGGCGGAAGGCGCTCGCGCGTGACCCTCGACCTCGACTTCGAGGGCCACGGCATCGGCCGGGTGATCGCCCCGCTCGTCGTCAAGCCGTACGCCCGCAAGGAGATGCCGCGCAACGAGGAGAAGCTGAAGCACCTCCTGGAGAACTGAGGTGCTCCGGGGTACGCGGTGCGCCCGCACCGGGCGCGCCGCGTACCCCGTCGACCGACCTGACGGTTTAGTCGAGGTAGTCGCGCAGCACCTGCGAACGCGACGGGTGGCGCAGCTTCGACATGGTCTTGGACTCGATCTGGCGGATGCGCTCACGGGTGACCCCGTACACGCGGCCGATCTCGTCCAGGGTCTTCGGCTGGCCGTCGTTCAGGCCGTAGCGCATCGAGACGACGCCCGCCTCGCGCTCCGAGAGCGTGCCCAGGATCGACTGGAGCTGCTCCTGGAGGAACGTGAACGACACCGCGTCGGCCGGCACGACCGCCTCGGAGTCCTCGATGAGGTCACCGAACTCGCTGTCGCCCTCCTCACCCAGCGGGGTGTGCAGGGAGATCGGCTCGCGGCCGTACTTCTGGACCTCGATGACCTTCTCGGGGGTCATGTCGAGTTCCTTGCCCAGCTCCTCCGGAGTGGGCTCCCGGCCGAGGTCCTGGAGCATCTGGCGCTGGACGCGCGCCAGCTTGTTGATGATCTCGACCATGTGGACGGGGATGCGGATGGTGCGCGACTGGTCGGCCATGGCGCGCGTGATCGCCTGCCGGATCCACCAGGTCGCGTACGTGGAGAACTTGAAGCCCTTGGTGTAGTCGAACTTCTCCACGGCGCGGATCAGACCGACGTTGCCCTCCTGGATCAGGTCCAGGAAGAGCATGCCGCGGCCGGTGTAGCGCTTGGCCAGCGAGACCACGAGGCGGAGGTTGGCCTCCAGCAGGTGGTTCTTGGCGCGGCGGCCGTCCTCGACGAGGATCTCCAGCTCGCGCTTGAACGCTGGCTTGTGGTCCTCCTCCTCTTCGAGCTTGTACTCGGAGAAGAGACCCGCCTCGATGCGCTTGGCGAGCTCGACCTCCTGCTCGGCGTTGAGGAGCGGCACCTTGCCGATCAGCTTCAGGTAGTCCTTGACGGGGTCGGCGGTGGCGCCGGCCACCATGACCGTCTGCGCCGGGGCGTCATCCTCGTCGTCGTCGGACAGGACGAAGCCCTGGGTGCCGCCGGCCTTGGGGGCCTCCTCCTCGACCTCGTCGACGAGGTCCTCCGCGGCCCAGTCCTCGCCCTCGACGGCCGGGGTCTCGCCCTCGTCGGCGTCCTTGGCGCTGGTCTTCTTGGCCGCGGCGGCGGTCTTCTTCACCGCGGTCTTCTTGGCGGCGGTCTTCTTGACCGTCCGCTTCTTCGGCTCGGCGACGGCATCGGCCGTCACCTCGTCCTCGGTGGCCGCGGCCGGCGAAGCGGATATCGCCGCCGCGGTGGCGGTGGCCGCGCTGGTGGCCGAGGCCTTGCGCGCGCCGATGGGGCGCGGCGCGGCGGCCGCCTTCTTGGTCACGGTGCGGGCAGGCGCGGCGGCCGCCTTGCGGGGCTTCTTCGCGGCGGCCTTCGTGGCGGGGGCGGCGCTGACGTGCAGTGCGACACCCTCCTCGTCCAGGACCTGGTTCAGGCTGCGCAGGACCCGCTTCCACTGGTCCACCGGGATGCGGCCGGCCTCGAAGGCCTGGCGCACGTCGTCACCGTTGATGTGACCCTGCTCGCGGCCGCGCTCGACGAGCGCGACGAGGGCCTCCGATTCGGCGATCTCCGGAGGGAACGTACGGGACGGGCTGAGCGACACAAGGAGCCTCTCGTTGCGAACAGATAGGGAGTGGGCGGGACATCATCGCGCGGACTCGGGAAACAGACCCGAGGGGGGTCTGTATTCCGGGGCCGCGCGAGGACACCTGTCGGTTCATCGCATGCCCGAGTCGATTCGTTACGCGCTGAATTGAGTGACCTGCGCCACGCTGTGGGCGCGCAACCATTCGGCCGTGGATCCGTCCGCGCCCGCGCCGCCCTTCCCGTCAGCCCGTTTTGCGGGCCTCGATGAGGAAACGGGCGGTGTGGGCCACGAACGGGCCGTCACGTTCGATCCGTTCGTGGAGCTCGCGCAACCGGTCCCGGTACTGCCCGACCGTGAAGCCGGGCACCATCCAGATCACCTTCCGGAGAAAGTAGATCACGGCTCCGATGTCGTGGAACTCCGTACGCAGCCGCTCGGAGCGGAGATCCACCACTTCGAGGCCGGCCTTGGCGGCGTCGGCGACCGCGTCGTCGGGGTGCCGGCCGCGGCGGACCTCCTCCGGCTGGGGCCCCAGGAAGTACTCGACGAGCTCGAAGACGCTCGCCGGCCCGACCTGCTGCGAGAGGTACGTACCGCCCGGGCGCAGGACCCGAGCGATCTCCTCCCACCAGATGGTCATCGGATGCCGGCTCGCGACCAGCTCGAAGGCCTCGTCGCCGAACGGCAGCGGCGGCTCGTCGGCGTCCGCGACCACGACCGCGCCCAGCGGGTGCAGGAGCCGGGTCGCCTTGTCGATGTTCGGCGGCCAGGACTCGGTGGCCGCCGTCAGCGGGGGCAGCGGCCCGGCTCCGGCCAGCACCTCTCCGCCGCCGGTCTGGATGTCGAGGGCGGAGCGGACCCGGGCGAGGTGCTCGCCGAGCAGCCGCTGGTAGCCCCAGGAGGGGCGCTGCTCGGTGGCCCGGCCGTCGAGCCAGGAGAAGTCCCAGCCGTCGACCGAAACGGACTCGGCTTCCGCGACGAGGTGGTCGAAAGTGCGCGTCATGTCTCGATCGTCCCAGGCGCGGCGCCGGTGATCCACCGGTTTGACCGGATCCCTCACGCCGAGGGCCGCCGCGGACCACCGCGGACGCGGGCGGGGTCCATTAGAGTGGAGGCGGGCCGTGACTGGCGTTCGGGTGGATCACCACCGGGGAGCGGCCCGGCGTACGTCCGCACGTACGTCTCCTGCCGCGCGCCTGGGCGAACCGCGAACCCGCGAACCGCGATCCGCAGCGACGCCCAGGAGATCCCTTGACGACTGCCCAGACTGCCACCGCCTCTGCCCGGCTGATGGACGGCACCGCCGTCGCCCGCCGCATCTCGGAGCAGACCGCCGCCCTCGCGGCGAAGATCACCGAGCGCACCGGCACCGCCCCCTGCCTCGCGACCGTGCTGGTCGGCGAGGACCCGGCGTCCGTGACGTACGTGAAGATGAAGCAGAACCGTTGCGCCAAGGCCGGGATCACCTCCCGCCACGTGGAGCTGCCGGCCGAGACCACCACCGAGGAGCTCGTCGCCGCCCTCACCGCCCTCTCCGAGGACCCGGAGATCAGCGGCATCCTGCTCCAGCACCCGGTCCCGCACCACATCGACGAGCGCGCCGCCTTCGAGGCCATCGCCCCGGGCAAGGACGTCGACGGCGTCACCATGCACTCCTTCGCCGCCATGGGCTTCGGGCTGCCGGGCTTCGTGTCCTGCACCCCCGGCGGCATCATGCGGCTCCTCGCCGCGTACGACGTGGACCTGACCGGCAAGCACGCCGTGGTCGTCGGGCGCAGCGCGATCCTGGGCAAGCCGGCCGGCATGCTGCTGCTGGAGCAGAACGCCACCGTCACCTACTGCCACTCCCGCACCGTGGACCTGCCCTCGATCGTGCGCCAGGCCGACGTGCTGGTCGCCGCCGTGGGCAAGGCCGAGTTCATCCGCGGCGAGGACATCAAGCCGGGCGCCGTGGTCCTGGACGCCGGCTACAACGAGGGCAACGTCGGCGACGTCCACTTCGAGTCGGCCGCCGCCCGTGCCTCGCTGATCACCCCGGTCCCCGGCGGCGTCGGCCCGATGACCATCGCCGTGCTGCTGGAGCAGACCGTCCAGGCGGCCGCCGCCCAGGCCGGGCTGGAGCTCGCGGACCTCTGACCTCAGCGTTGTACCCCCGCGTACGGGAACGCCCCCGTACGGGAGACGCCCCGGGCCCTTTCGGCCCGGGGCGTTCCGCGTTCCGGGGGTGTCCGGAATCTTGTGGCCGAAGCCTGCCGGGCGCCGGGGAGCGGCGGTATCTTTTGCGCCGGGGCGCGCGATGACACGTGCAACACGTTTCCTGGGGAGACCGCTGATGGACCTGTTCACGCCACTGGAGCTGCCCAACGGCACCACCCTGCCGAACCGCCTGGCGAAGGCCGCCATGGAGGAGAGCCTCGCCGGGTCCGGCCAGCTGCCGGACGAGCGCATCGCGAGGCTCTACCGCCGCTGGGCGCGGGGCGGCGCCGGACTCCTGATCACCGGGAACGTGATGGTCGACCGCCGGGCGCTGACCGCCCCGGGCACCATCGTCCTCGACGCCCGCTCCCCGCTCGCCCCCTTCCGCCGCTGGGCCGAGGCCGCGTCCGGTGGCGGCGGCCGGGTCTGGATGCAGATCAACCACCCGGGCCGGCAGGTCGGCTCCGAGATGCCCGGCACGGCCTGGGCGCCCTCCGACATAGGGGTGAGCCTCGGCAAGCACACCAAGCGCTTCGCCCGCCCCACCGCGATGACCGAGGCCGACATCGAGGCCACCGTCGCCCGGTTCGCGGTCACGGCCCGGCGGGCCGAGGAGGCCGGCTTCGACGGGGTGCAGATCCACGCCGCCCACGGCTACCTGCTCAGCCAGTTCCTCTCCCCGCTGGTCAACCGGCGCACCGACCGCTGGGGCGGCAGCCTGGAGAACCGGGTCCGGCTGCTCACCGAGGTCGTCCGGGCGGTCCGCGCGCAGGTCGGCCCCGGCTTCGCGGTCGGCGTCAAGCTCAACACCGCCGACTTCCAGCGCGGCGGTTTCGACACCGAGGACGCGGCGCAGGTGCTCTCGGCCCTCGGCGGCCTCGGCGTCGACCTGGTCGAGCTGTCCGGCGGCAGCGTCGAGAGCCCCGCGACCCTGGGCCGTACCGCCGATCTGCGGACCCTCGAGCGGGAGGCGTACTTCCTCTCCTTCGCGGAGCAGTTCCTGGAGGCGGCCACGATGCCGCTGATGCTGACCGGCGGGATAGGCCGGCAGGAGACCGCGCGGAGGGTCCTGGCGCGCGGGGTGTCCGTCGTCGGGCTCGCCTCGGCGCTGGCGTTCCGCCCCGACCTGCCGGCCCGCTGGCGCGCCGGGGAGGACGTACGGGTGATGGTGGAGCGGCTGCGGTGGAAGGACCGGGACCTGGCCGGCGCCGCGCTGCTGGCCTTCGTACGGTTCCAGATGCACCGGCTGGCGCGCGGGCTGGAGCCGCGCCCGGAGGCCTCCCCGCGGGCCACGTTCGCCCTCGACCAGCTCCAGCACTGGCGCCGGGTGCGGGCGTACGGGGCCTGGCTGGCCCGCAATCCCGAGCCCGAGGACGCCCTCGTCGGCTGAGGCCGGGCGTTCCCGGCGCCGGTGCCCCGCAGCCGGTGCCCGCCGCCCACGCAGGCGGCCGGTGCCCGCCGCCCCGGCAGGCCGCCCGCGCAAGCCGCCCGCGCAGGCCGCCCGCGCAGGCCGCCAGCGCAGGCCGCCCGCGCGTTCAGAGGGCGGCCGGGTCCCGCCGTACGGCCGCCACGATGGGGGAGGTGCGGAACTCCCGGGCCAAGGCGGCCAGCGGCCGGGAGTCCAGCCGGTACGGCTCGGGCAGCCCCTGGTCGGCCTCGGCCTCGGCCGCCCGGTCGGCGGCTTCCGCGGCTTCCGCGGCCGCGCTCGCCGCGGCCGCCTCCCGGCGCCGGCAGGCCGCGGCGAGCATGGCCGCGTCGGCCACGACCGAAGCCTTCGTCTCGCACATGCCCTGGCCGAGGGCGGCCTCGTACGCGGCGCCCCGCACGGCCGGGTCGAACCAGCGGGCCAGGGCCAGGATCCCGTCGTCGATCACCGATTCGCGGTGGATCAGCCGGATCCCGATCGGCGACCACCAGGTCAGCGGCACCGTCGTCACGCTCGACGCGGCGAAGCCGCGCAGCGCCTTCCACAGCGGGTGCAGCCGCCGGTACCGGCTGAAGTCCCGCCAGGCCGCCGAACCGCCGACCAGCGGGACGATGAACCCCGAGCCCACCATCAGGGCGGCGGCGGAGGCGAACGGCGGGGCCACGTACGTGGACAGGCCGTCCCAGTCGCGGCCCGCCCAGCGGGCGCCCACGGCCGCCCACTTCGTGACCAGGTAGCCCAGGTCCAGCACCCCGCCGAGCACGATCAAGGCCAGTCCGGTGCGCAGCGGGCGCAGCGAGGGGCGTACGCGCAGCAGCCACTTCCAGCACAGCAGGGTCAGCGTCGAACTGCCCACGGTGTGCGCGAGCAGGTAGCAGACGATCATCTCGCGCAGCCAGGGCGTGTTGGCGTAGTACGTGTCCAGGTCGCGCAGGCGCTCCACGGGCGCGTCGCCGATCGTGAACAGGACGACGATGAGCAGCGTGACGGCGCTGAACACGGCCACCGTCAGCCGGGTGGCCCGGCGTACGACGGCGGGCGGGCCGCCGCCCCACTGCAGGACCAGGACGATGCACGACCCCGAGAACGCGGTCAGCGCGCTGTACACCAGCGGGGCCGAGAAGTTGACGATGCCGGTGAGCCGGTTGACCGCGGAGATCGTCGGCGGCGCCGCCAGGAACATGACGAGGCAGCCGACGACGAGCAGGGTGCACACGGCCCGCATGAGCGGCTGGTCCCAGCCCCGGCGCAGGGTCGGCGCCTTGATCAGCAGCGCCAGGATCATCACCGACCCGGGAACGTAGAGGATGAGACCGTCGTTCATCGCGCCTGACCGACGGGACCCACGGGATCGACCGGTCCGGACCCCTGGTCGAGCCCCGCGACGGCCCGCTCCGCCGCGGTCAGCGGCGGCGCCTTCAGCGCACCCCGGTCCGAGGCGCGCAGCACCCGCCAGACCACCGAGGGGCGCAGCCAGTACGCGGGCGTGCTGCTCATGGTGATCACTTGGAGGAACGCGGCGGTCAGCGCCTCCCGCGTGGTGGCCCCGGTCATCAGCCGGTTGACGTACGCGTTGAGCAGCCCGACACCGGCCCGCGGCTTCATGCCGGTGGCTCCCGGGTACAGGATGTCCTGCGAGGTGGCGAGCTCCCAGGCGGTGGACACCTGCGGGACGAGCGCGCGCTGTGCCTCGCGGCCGAAGGAGGGGTGGGCGAGGCCCTGGGCGCGCAGCAGGTCCCGTACGGCCAGCAACCCCTGTGCGGCGACGGTCATGCCCTGCCCGTACAGCGGGTTGAAGGTGGCGACGGAGTCGCCGACGGCGAAGAACCCGTCGGGCAGGTCCGCCTTCTCGAAGTAGACCCGGCGGTTGGCGGTGCCCTGGGTGACGGCTATGTCGGTCAGCGCCTTCCTGCCGTCGAGGAGCTCGCCGACGATCGGATCGCGCAGGCCCTTGGCGAACGGGATGAACTGCTCGGGGTCGCCGGTGGGCTGGCCGCCGCGGGTGCCGGACAGGGTGGCCTGCCACTGGCCGTTCTCGATGGGGACGATCGTCGCGGTCTGGCCGGGTACGTACACCCGCGGATCGGACTGCACGTTGACGATCGGGAAGCCCATCTCGTGGGCTCCGGCCGGGGCTTCGAAGATCCGGGTCGCGTACACCAGGCCGGAGTCGACCTGGGCCTGTCTGATCCCGCCGACCCCCAGCTCCTGGAGCCAGGCCCGGGCCCGGGAGCCGCGCCCGCTCGCGTCGACCACGAGGTCGGCGGTGACCAGCCGGTTCTGCTCCCCGGGGGTGTCGACGCGGACGCCGGTGACGCGGGCCGCCGTGCCCTCCAAAGCCCGTACGCGGCTCCGCTGGAGCGTGGTGACACCGCGCAGGCCGGTCACCCGGGCGCGGACCACCGCGTCGAGGAGGTCGCGGCTGCACGAGATGTTGAACTGCTTCTCCCCGCAGCGCGGGATCCAGCCCTGGGCGGTCATGGTGACCAGGTCGGTGGGCAGGCTGCGGCGGATCGCGCCGGCCGCCGTCCACGCCTCGGTGATGCCCGGGAGTATCTTCTCGATGGCGCGCGCCCCGCCCGACCACATGACGTGGACGTGCCGGGCCTGCGGGAGCCCGCGCCGCGGCGCCGGGCTGTCGGGCAGCGTGTCGGCGTCGATGATCGTGACCGTCGCGTGCTCGGCGAGCACGGCCGCCGCGAGCAGGCCGGCCATGCTGCCGCCGATGACGATGGCGTGGCGGGGCGGGGAGGACTGGGTCATCGTGGTGCTCTCTGTCGGGGCCGTGCGGGGGCAGCGGCGCGCGTGAGGTGCGTCGGGAGGGGGGAGTCGCCGGTCACCGGGGCGTCATCGGTACGCCGCGGGGGCGTGCACTCAACGGCCCCAGCCGAGCGAGGTCTTGATGCGCTCGATCGCCTCGGGGAACCGCTCCTCGCGGGGCCCCGGCAGGTACGCCTTGAGGACTTGGCCGAGGTACAGGCCGAAGGTCTCGGCCCGGATCTCCGCCGGATCCTCCCGGTCGGCGCGAGCGGCCGCCTGCCGGACCACGCTGCCCAGTCCGGTCTCCGAGTGCAGCAGCTCCGCGAGGTCGCCCCGGTCTCCGGTGAGCCGGGCCGCCACGGCCATGCCCGGGCCGTGGCTGTCGCAGGTGCCCTCCTCCAGGTGCCATAACTCGTGGCAGGCGATCACGAGTTGGTGCTCGGGCCGGGTGCGCTCCTCGATGACGAGCAGGTCGCGCTCTTCCATCTCCAGCCACAGCCCGCTGGCCGTGTCGGGCGGGAACCCGGCGAACCGGAACTCCACCGGCCGGCCGCCGCGCCTGCGGCCGTACGCGGCGCACAGGCTCCCGATGATCTCGGCGGCATCGGCCGGCCGCGCCAGGCGCGCTTCCGCCAGCAGATCACCGCCGAGTTTCCGCATGGTCCGTGTGGTCCTCATGGAGCTCCCCCCTCGGCGGCCTTCCGGCCGTCCGGCACCGCCGTGCGGCCCGCGCTCTCGCGTGTCAGCTGTCCCTCGCGTGCCAGCAGGTCGTCGAGGTGGTCGGCCAGCGACTTCCAGCCCGCCGGGGAGAGCCGCCCGGCACGCGTGACGATGCTCCGTACGTCGTGTGCCCGCAGGACGGCCAGCATCGGGTTCTCCGTGCTGCGTTCGGCGGTTTCCAGCTCGTGCTCGATCCCGGCGAGGGCGGTGGCGAGCGCCTCGGTGTCGTCGGCCAGCAGGAAGCCGCCGTCGACCCCGTAGAAGCGCTGGATCCCGGCGGCCGCCGCGAGGTTGGGCAGGCCGTCGCCGCGCGCGAGGCGGGTCAGCGACTGCCCCGACGCGTAGAAGGAGTGGGCGATGGCGGCGAGGGAGTGGGCCTGGCCGTCCGCGCGCGGCCGGGTGCGCCGCAGGTGCTCGAACCGCTGGCGGACCTGCTCCTTCAGCGGCAGCCGGGGCGGTGCGCCGTCGAGGGTGAGCCGGATGTCCTGCGGGGGCATGCCCGTCAGGTACGAGAGGTGCCCGAGGTCCGCCGAGACGCCGGCGCCGGTGGTGGCGAGGGCGTGCTCGACGGCGCACTGGCTGTCCGCGAGGAGGAAGCCGGCATAGACCCCGAAGAACCGCTGCACGCCCGCCGCGTGGCCCAGCCGGGGCAGTCCGGTGCCCGCGTTGAGGGGGCCGAGGGAGGCGCCGGGCGCCTGGAAGTCCTCCGCGATGGCGGCCAGCGACCACTCCCGGCCGTGCTTGTCGCGGCGGGTGGCCCGCAGCCGCAGGAAGCGCCGGTGCACCCGCAGGCACAGGGGCACTTCGGGTGCGGTCCCGGCCACGACCTGCGCAATGAGCGCGGGTTCGACCCCGCACAGCCGGCTCAGCCGCTCCGGGCACAGCACCTCGCCCGGATCCCGGCCGCTCCGCTCGGCCAATGCCGCGACGCGGGCCCAGGCGGAGGCCAGATCGGGTCGGTCGGCGGCTGGCACCGTGAGGTTCTCCGTATGTCGAGAGGACGTTCGAGAGCTTCGGCTGGGTGCAGCGTAGCCCTCCGCCCGTCGCCGAAACAGGAGAATCCCAACGTTTCTTGCGATGTGAGTCAAAGAAGGTTGGCACGCCGCGCACCGCTTCCTCGCTCTCGACGGCGTGGCCACCGCCGCGAACGGCCCCGCGTACGCCGCCTTCTCCTGCGTCCAGTGGTCGGCGCTGCGGGCGGGGGCTCAGGGTCCCAGTGAGCGCAGGTACTTCGCCGTCGCCGCGTCGGCCGGGAGCAGTGTCTCGATGGCCAGCTCGGCGACGGTCACGTCCATCGGCGTGTTGAACGTCGCGATCGAGGACACGAAGGAGAGCAGGTGCCCGTCGTGCTCGATCAGCAGCGGCAGCGCGATGTACGCGGCGCCCTCGCCGGACGCGGGCTCGGACTCGGCGTCCTGCTGCCCGGCTTCGGCCGGGTATCCGGACACCTCCTCGTACAGCGCGCGCAGCGGCGCCGAGCGGGACAGCGCGATCTGCCGCTCCATCTGGGCCAGCAGGTGCCCGCGCCACTCCCGGAGGTTGCGGATCCGCGGGGCCAGGCCCTGCGGGTGCAGGGTGATCCGCATGGCGTTCAGCGGCGGGACCAGGAGGTGCTCGGGCAGGGAGTCGAGCAGCATCGCGATGCCGCGGTTGGCCGCGACGACGTCGTACGTGGCGTCCACGACCATCGCCGGATACGGCTCGTAGCCGGTCAGCAGCCGCTCCAGGCCCTCGCGCAGCGTCCCCATCGACGGGTCGTCCAGCGGGGTCTGCGCGTAGTGCGGGGCGTAACCCGCCGCGAGCAGCAGCGCGTTGCGCTCGCGGACCGGCACGTCGAGGTGGTCCGCGAGCCGCAGGACCATCTCCTTGCTCGGCCGGGACCGGCCGGTCTCGATGAAGCTGATGTGCCGGGACGAGGAGTCGGCGCGGCCCGCCAGCTCCAGCTGGCTGATGCCGCGCCGCTCCCGCCAGGTGCGCAGCAGGGCTCCGACGGACGGGGCGGTCGAGGTCATGCGCACGACGTTAGCCGAGCGGGCGCAGGCGGCGGCTCAGCCCAGGTCGAAGACGTTGCGCAGGCCGAGCCGGTACCGCCACAGGTCGTGGCGCTTGAAGGACTCCACCTCCGGGGCCCGGTACATCGGCAGGACCGCGCACCGCTGCGCCGTCGAACCGTCCCGCTCCAGCAGGGCGTTGACGGCGGCCCGGGCCGAGGCGTTGGCGCCCTCCATCGTCGCGAGGTCGATGTCGACGGCCACGTAGTCCCCGCTGAGGAAGAAGTTGGGGATGCGGGTGTCCGCGCTCGGCCGGTTGTGGAAGGTGCCGGTGGGGTGGATCAGCAGCTGGTCCTGGTTGGTCGGGTTCGGGGTGCCGAGCCCGTCCACCCCCGGGTCCAGGAACCACGAGTGCAGGGTGCGGTCCGTCAGCAGGGTCTTCCCGGTGTCGTTGAGGGAGGCCTTCAGCTGCGCCCACACCTCGCGGGCGACCTCGTCGCGGGTGCACTGCTTGGCCGTCTTCCCGTACAGGATCCCCGGCTTGTCCCAGTCGGAGACGTCCACCGACAGGCAGTCCACCGCCACCCCGTCCCCGTAGTCGGCCGGGAAGTCGCGGGCCGGCCAGTGCTCGGCCTGCTGGATCGCCGTCAACGACCAGGGCGAGTCGATGCAGTTGAGGTGCCCGTGGACGAGGGGCGCGCGCTCGGTGAGGTAGAACTGGATGCCGGTCATCCAGTCGGTCTCCAGCCGGTCGCAGCGGCCCAGCATCGGGTCCGCGGCCCGCAGCCCGGGACTCCAGGTGCGCCGGGCGTGCTCGACCGGCAGGGCGCTGACGTAGTGGTCGGCGGTGACGGTCCGCCGGACCCCGGCCGGGTCCAGGACCCCGACGCCGCTCACCCGGCCGTTCCCGTACTGCACCTCCTGCACCGTCCAGCCGATCCTGAACTCCACGCCGAGCGTGCGCAGATGGGCTTCCCAGGGGTCGATCCAGGCCTCGTTCGTCGGCAGGTTGAGGATCCGGTCCGGCGGCCCGTCCGCGCCGCGTCCCAGCGCGTTGAAGACGAAGGCCTCGCCGAGGGTGCCGACGGTGCGGGTGGAGGCCTCTTCGGCCTTGGTCGCGACGATGTTGCGGGTGATGCCGACGGCGAGGATGCGCTGGTACTCGTTCGACATCTGCGCGGCCCGTACGAACTCCCACCAGGGGGTGTTCTCCCAGACCTCGTCGCGGCGCTCGTCGCAGCTGGTGAGGAAGACCAGCACGCGGTCGACGAAGTACGCGCTCTCGTGCGGCGGCAGCCGGACCAGCGACTGGAGGATGCCGGTCAGGGCGCGTCGGATCTCGTCGGGCGTCAGCGAGGCGGGGGAGTGGCCGGGCCAGGGGATGGGGGCGCGCAGGTCCTCGCGGCCGGCGGCCCGGGCGAACATCATCTCGGGCGGGGCGACGAGGTTGTCCCACACGCCGTGGGCGTTGCCGGGGAACGGGATGCGGCGCATGGTGTCGGGCAGGTTGTGGTAGATGCCCGGGATGAAGCGGAAGCCGTGCTCGGCGGGCAGCGGCCGGCGGCCGCCGCGGGCGCTGCCGGGGACGTCCATGCTGCGGGCCTTGCCGCCGAGCGCGCGGCGCTCGTACACGGTGACGGCGTAGCCGCGCTCGGCGAGCTCGTGGGCGGCGGTGAGCCCGGCGACCCCGCCGCCGAGGACGGCGACCCGGCGGCCGGCGCTCTCCGGGGACCGGGCCTGGGCGGGGGCCTGGGCGTGGGCGGGGGTGGCCAGGGCCCCGGTGGCTCCCAGCGCCCCGGCGGTGGCCGCCGCTCCCGCGCCCGCGATGAACGTACGTCTCGAACTGCCCGTGCGCGTCATGAGGAAGCCCCTTCGTCCGGGACGTGTGCGTCCAGCTACGCGTTACCGGCGGTAACGGTCACGTCCGGCGCAGGAGCATAGGGGCGCCACCCCCGACCCGGAAGGCGCGGAAGTACCCGCACGCACTATGGCGCGAAACCTTCCCTCCGCCGTGAGCTGTGGGAACCTTGACTCCACGTCAGAAGTCGGGTCCGAACGGTGAAGGAGCATGCCGATGGCAGACGAGCCGCTTTCGCAGAAGGAGATCGAGGACCGGTTGCGGGAGCTCCCCGGCTGGGCCTTCGAGGACGACCGGATCATCCGCACGTACCGGCTGGGCACCCACTTCGCGGCGAGCGCCCTCGTCACCCACATCGCCGCGGTCCAGGACGAGTTGAACCACCACTCCGACCTGACCCTCGGCTACAACACGGTCCGGGTGTCCGTGAACACGCACAGCGCGGGCGACGCCGTGACCGGCGCCGACTTCACCCTCGCCGAACGCGTAGAGGCCCTGGCGCCCACCCACGGCGCGAGCTGACCCGTCCGGCGGAGCCCCTGCCCGACCACGAAGCCGAGGCCGCCGCGTACGACGCCACCCGCGGCGGCATCCCGTGCGCCGGAGCCGCCGTCGCCGCGGCCCCCGGCCCGCTCGCGCCCGAAGCCCCGTACGCAGGCCCGCTGTCAGTGGCTGCGCCTACGGTGCGCCCATGAACGACAGTCCGCAGACGCGGAAGCCGAAGGCGATCGCGCTCTACCACGACATGCGGGTCGAAGAGGACTTCGCCAAGTGCGCCACCCGCCTCTTCGCGATCCTCAAGAAGGCCGCGGAGACGAGCCCCGGCGCCCCGCGCCACCTCTACCTCGACATCCAGGGGCACCGCGACGCCGCAGGCGACTACGACGCCGACGCCCGGGAGATCGTCCGCGAGTTCCTCCTGGGATTCCTCGGCCCGTATCTCACGGAGATCAGCACGCCGCTCTACCAGGTGAAGAACCCCGAGCCGCAACGCGAGGACGTCCCCGACGTCCTGAACATACGGGACCCCGACGAAGAACACGCCTACGACCACCGCCGGCTGCCCGTACGCAACCGCGAGAGCCGGCCCGACGGCCGCCGGTCCAGACCCCCGGTACGGGCCATCGCCGACTACCTCGGCCTCGATGAGCCGATCTGCCTGATCTGCTGGCAGGCGCCGGTGGAGAGGGCCCACGTGGTCCCGGAGTCGCTCGGCGGTTCCAACGACGTGCGCAACTTCGCCCTCCTCTGCCCGCGCCACCACCGTGAGGCGCCGGACGTCGCGGACGCCGAGGCCTTCTGGTCCTGGGTCGACTACGCCTGCGAACGCGACGGCCACATGAAGTGGGAGGGCGTGGAGCCGGAGATGCTGGCGAAGGCCGAGAACCTCGGCCTCCGCATCGAGACGTCCGGTCCGGTGCGGGGGAGCCTGCGCCATTTCGGCCGGGTCCGCGACGAACTCGTGCGCCACTACGGCTGGACCCCGGAGGACTTCACCGGCGGCTACCACTGGGGAGCGCTGATGGAGGAGTTCCACACGGTGATGGAAGCGGCGACCAGCACCCACTTCAACGTCGCCAAGAAGGCGTCCACCGAGGCGTGGGCCCTCGAAGTGGCGCGCCGGCGCCTGAGAGACGGGGCCGCGGTGCACGAGGCGGCCGACGACCTGCCGACCGTGTCAAGCCGTCCGTCGGCTGAACTGGCGGAGCGGACGGTGCGCAAGTCGCCTGGCAGCGGTGGCGCGCAGAGCCTCGCCGATGCGGCACGGCGCGCCGACATCGCGATGGAGGCGGCGGCGCTCGTGCGCGACCTCATCGGTTCGGCGGGGGTGTCCAGTGCCGAGGAGGTGTTGCGGGGGATCAAAGAGGAGGTGGCGGACCGCACCGCACAATTCGAGCGACTGGCCGACGAGTTGATGGGACACACGCTCTGCCGGCACTGCGGCCACGCCATCGCCCGGATCGGGGACGCCGCCTGGCGCCACAGCGCCGCGGCGCCCATGTCCCGCGGCTGCCGGGCCGCCAGCTTCGACCGGGACGGCACGTGGGACGACTCCCTCGACCGGGCGTGGAAGGCGAGTCCGCCGAAGACGTACCGCTGAGACTCCTCAGGCGGGGTCCAGCCGCCACCACTGGGCGGGGGAGTCGGTGTCCTCGCACTGGCGGGCCCGGCCCTCCTCGTCCGCCTCCAGCGGCAGGCCGCTGATACAGGCGATCAGGGACACCACCCCTGGATCGTCGAGATGCTCCTCGACGATCCACTCCTGCGCCCCGAACGCGTTCGCCCGCCACACCTGGACCCGGGTGCCGCTCTCCGTCGACGCGTTCGCGACGTCCAGCCGCTTGTCGTTGTGCACGCTGACGATGTGCACGATCCCGCCGCCGCTGTGGACCGGCGAGATCCGCCACTGCCGGGCCGCCGGCGGCGCGGGCGGGCCGTCCGGGCCCACCCCCACCCGGGTACTGCCCTCCAGCTGGAGCAGCAGGCCGCTGGCGACGTTCCGGATCCGGTAGACCCCGTCGGGCAGGCTCATCCGCGGCTCAGATGTCGAAGACGGCCGGGTCCGGCCCGATCCGCCCGGCCGCGGAACCCCGGCCCAGCGCGTCCAGCGCCGCGAGGTCGGCGGCCTCCAGCTCGAAGCCGAACACGTCCAGGTTCTCCCGGATCCGCGCCGGGGTCACCGACTTCGGGATGACGACGTTCCCGAGCTGGAGGTGCCAGCGCAGCACCACCTGGGCGGGGGAGCGCCCGTACCGGGCGGCGGTCTCGACGACGGCCGGGAGCGTCAGCAGCTCCTTGCCCTGGCCGAGCGGGGACCAGGCCTCGGTGGCGATGCCGAGCGTCGCGTGCACGGCGCGCAGCTCGGCCTGCGGGAAGAGGGGGTGCAGCTCGACCTGGTTCACGGCCGGGACCAGCGGGCTCTCGGCGCCGAGCCGCTCCAGGTCGGCCGGGCGGAAGTTCGACACGCCGACGGAGCGGGCGCGGCCGCTCTCCGCGATCTCCTCGAACGTCTTCCAGATGGTGAGGAAGTCGTCGCGCATCGGGCGCGGCCAGTGGATGAGGTACAGGTCGAGGTGGTCGAGGCCCAGCTTGGCGAGGGAGGCGTCGAGCGCGCGCAGCACGTCGTCCCGCTGCCAGGTCCGGGAGCGGTCGTTCCACAGCTTGGTGGTGACGAACAGCTCCTCGCGCGGCACCCCGGACGCGGCGATCGCCTGGCCGGTGCCCGTCTCATTGCGGTAGGCGGCCGCCGTGTCGATGCTCCGGTACCCCGCCTCCAGCGCGGCCCCGACCGCCTGCGCGGCCTCGGAGTCCGGGACCTGGAAGACGCCGTACCCGAGCTGGGGCATGAGCGTGCCGTTGTTGAGCCGGATGGCGGGGACGTCGTTCACGTCTGGCTGTTCCCTCGGTTCGACGGGCTGGGCGGCGCGTACGGACGTACAGGTGCGGACGTCCAGGCGTACGGGCGTACGAGGGGCGACAACCGGCCGCCCCGGCGAGCGTATTCCCGCCACGGCGGCGCACACGGACCGGACACACCGTCAGGACGCCCCCAGATAGGCCTCCCGGACCAGCGGATCGGCCCGGATCCCGGCGGGCGAGCCCTCGGCGAGGACGCTGCCGAGGTCCAGGACCACCACCCGCGTACACAGCTCCATGACGAAGGCCACGTCGTGCTCCACCAGCAGCACCGCGCACCCCTCCTCCTCGGCCAGCCGGCGCACGACCCCCGCGAGCTGCTCGCGCTCGGGCGCCGACAACCCGGACGCGGGCTCGTCCAGCAGCAGCACCCGCGGCGGATCGGCCACCGCGCGGGCCAGCTCGACCATGCGGGCCTGACCGACCGGCAGCCCGCCCGCGTACGCCGCCCCCAGCGCGCCGATCCCGCAGGACGCCAGCACCCGCTCGCCGCGCTCCCGGCGCTCCCGCTCCCGACGGCGGCGCCCCGGCGCCCCGAGGAGGTCGGCGGCGAGCCCGCCCCCGCCACCGCGCCACTCCTGCGCGACCAGCAGGTTCTCGGCCACGCTGAGCTGCCCGAACAGCTGCTGGCGCTGGAAGGTCCGGCGCATCCCGTGCCGGGCCCGCCACACCGGGGAGCGGCGGGTGATGTCCGCCCCGTCGAGCAGCATCCGCCCCCGGTCGGGCCGCCGGATCCCGGACAGGACGTCGAACAGGGTGGTCTTCCCGGCCCCGTTGGGTCCGATCAGCCCGCACACCTCCCCGGCCCGGACCCCGACGTCCACCCCGGTCAGCGCCTTCACGCCACCGAACCGGACGCTGATGCCGGAGCCCTCCAGTACGTACGGCTGCGCCGTCATGTCGTCCTCCCCAGGTAGGCCGCGGTGAGCCGGTCGGCCTCCACCTCGGCGCGCGGCCCGCACCAGGTGACCCGGCCCCGGGAGAGGTACGCGACGGTGTCGGCGACCCCGAGGATCCCGGCGGCCTTCTCCTCGACCAGCAGCAGGGCGGTCCCGGCGTCCCGGAGCTCGGTGAGCAGGGCGTACACCTCCTCCACCACCCTCGGGGCCAGCCCCATCGACGGCTCGTCGGCGATCAGCACCTCGGGCGGCCGCTGCAGCAGCGGAGCGAGGGCCAGCATCTGCTGCTCCCCACCGGACAAGGCTCCGGCGGCCACCCCCCGCCGCTCGGCGAGCCGGGGGAAGCGGTCGTGGACGGCGGCCCGCGCGTCCGCTTCGCGGAGGTACAGCGTGAGGTTCTCCTCGACGGTCAGCGCCGGGAAGATCCCCCGCCCCTCGGGAGCCAGCAGCACCCCGCTGCGGGCCCGCCGCACCGGCCCGTCACGGGTCGCGTCCCGCCCCCGTACGAGGACCGCCCCGCTCTCGGCGGGCAGGAGTCCGGCGGCGACCCGGCAGGCGGTGCTCTTCCCGGCCCCGTTCGGCCCGAGCACGACGAGGATCTCCCCGCTCCGGACGGCGAGATCGACCCCGTGCAGTACGAGCCCGCCGTCGTACCCGGCGGTGACCCCGCGCAGCTCCAGGGCGGGCCGGGCGGAGCCGTGCCCGGCGTCCGCGGCACGGGGGCCCGGCCCACCCGGCCCGGCCGGCGTTCGAGGCCCGGGGGTACGGGGGCGGAGCCCCGGCCCGGCAGCCCCCGCACCCCCGCCGGCAGCCCCCGCAC
>NZ_JOCX01000005.1 GCF_000717915.1 Streptomyces sp. NRRL S-244 | reverse complement strand
CCCCCCCCCCCGCCCCCCCCGCCCCTGCTTCCCCCAGCTCCCCCTCGGGCGCACCCCCCAGTGCGCCTGCTCCGCGGCTCCCCAGTGACGTCCGCAGACACGAGAGTAGGCAGCGAATGTGAAACTCAGGAGCCGCGGGGATAAAAACCGGGTTTCCGAAGTGTCGGACGAGCAACCGGAATTGACGGTACTCCGGCGGATTCAGGGATGAACCGCACCCAACTGATCAGCGAGCTCGACCGGGTCTGTCGTAGGCCGCGCGCAGACGAAATGTCGACACACATACGCCGTCGGAAGGTCGCGTACGAGTGTGCGCTCGGCCAGGAGGGGGAACTCGCCCCCGCTGCCGTCGGCCGCCCGCGGCAGCCCGACCGCCACCACCGCCCCGGGAGCCGTCCCCAGCAACGCCGCCCGGTGCAGTCCGGCCAGCGCCGGATCCTCCGGATGACCCACCACGGCCACCTCGCGCGGACCGTCGAGCAGCGCCTCGGCGACCGCGAGCCCGTGCCCGATGAAGCGCGGGACGCGCGGACCCAGCGCGTGCACCACGCCGAGGGCCCGCTCGGCAGCCGTGCGGTGCGCCTCGGAGCCGGTGTGCGCGGCGTACGAGAGGAGCGCGCCGGCCGCGGCCGTCCAGCCGGAGGGGGCCGCGGTGTCGGTCGGGTCCTGGGGGCGGCGGATGAGCCGCTCGGCGTCGTGCGCCGTGTCGTAGAGGGAGCCGTCCTCGGCGGTGAACCGGTCCAGGACCAGGTCGACGAGGAACCCGGCGAACTCCAGCCAGACCCCCTCGCCGGTCACGGCCGCCAGCGCGAGGAAGCCCTCGGCGACGTCGCCGTAGTCCTCCAGGACACCGGCGTTGGCGCCGACGCGGCCGTCCTTGCTGGTCCGGGCCAGCCGGGCGCGCCCGGCCGCCGCGTCGAAGTGGACCCGCACCAGCAGGTCGGCGGCCTCCGTCGCCCGCTCGACCAGGTCCGGCCGGTCGAAGTACGCCCCGCACTCGGCCAGCGCGGCGATGGCCAGGCCGTTCCAGGCGGCGACGATCTTGTCGTCCCGGCCGGGCGCGGGCCGCTCGGCGCGCGCCGCGAGCAGCCGCTGCCGGATCCCGGCGATCGCCCCGGCGTCCACGACGGGCCCGTCCTGCGGCAGCTGGAGCACGGACTTGCCGTGCTCGAAGGTGCCCTCGTCCGTCACCCCGAAGTACGCGGCGGCCAGCATCGCGTCGTCTGCGCCGAGCACCTCGGCCAGCTGGGCGGGGGTCCAGGCGTAGTACGCACCCTCCACGTGCTCGCCGGTCTGCGGGTCCTCGCTGTCGGCGTCGAGCGCGGAGGCGAAGCCGCCCTCGGCGGTGCGCAGCTCGCGCACCATGAAGTCGGCGGTCTCGAGCGCGACGCGCCGCGCCAGGTCCGACCCGGTGGCCCGCCAGAGGTGCGCGTACACGCGGCACAGCAGCGCGTTGTCGTACAGCATCTTCTCGAAATGCGGAACGACCCATTCCCGGTCGACGGAGTACCGGGCGAACCCGCCGCCCAACTGGTCGTAGATCCCGCCGCGGGCCATCGCCTCGCAGGTGTCGGCGGCCATCTGCAGGGCGCCCTCCGACCCGGTGCGCGCGTGGTGGCGCAGCAGGAACTCCAGCACCATGGACGGCGGGAACTTCGGCGCCCCGCCGAAGCCGCCGCGGACGGCGTCGTAATCCCGCGTCAGCCCGAGCAGCGCCAGGGCCAGCTCCTCGGGGCCGGGCGTTCCGGCCTTCCCGTAGTCCAACTGCCGTCCGGCGAGGTCCCGTACGATCCGCTGCGCGACCTCGTTCACCTCCTCGGGCCGCCCCACCCAGGCGGTCCGCACGCCTTCGAGGACCTCCATGAAGGAGGGCATCCCGTGCCGGGGCTCGGGCGGGAAGTAGGTCCCGAAGTAGAAGGGCTCGGCGTCGGGGGTCAGGAACACGGTCATGGGCCAGCCGCCCTGCCCGGTGGCGGCCTGCACGGCCTCCATGTAGACGGCGTCGACATCGGGCCGCTCCTCGCGGTCCACCTTGATGTTGACGAAGTGCTCGTTCATGTAGGCGGCGGCCAGCTCATCCTCGAAGGACTCGTGCGCCATGACATGGCACCAGTGGCAGCTGCTGTACCCGACGCTGAGCATGACGGGCACCCCGCGCTCCCGCGCCTCCGCGAACGCCTCCGGCGACCAGGGCCACCAGTCGACGGGATTGTCCGCATGCTGGAGCAGATACGGCGAGGTCTCATGAGCGAGGCGGTTCGACATGGTCCCATCCTCGCGCACCGGGCGGGACGCGGCCGGGACCGGACGACGGCGTGCCCACCGCACGTCGGACGGCACCGGAGGCCCTCGGACGGCGGCCGTGACCACCCTGCGTGGACCGGAGGCCGCATTCGCGGGGTGGAACGTACATATATGCGCGTGAGCGGGGGGAGTTGGGGCAACTCCCTCTGATCTAGCTCAGATTCCCTCGCGCTCGCGGCAGTCCCGGCGGACACTTGGGGCCACGTTGCCGGAGCTCTCTTGAGGGGGATGCGGATGCGGGACAGCCATCGCGGTGAGGCCGAGCGACTGCTGGAGCGGGCCGTGGACGAGGAGGCCCGGCGGGGCGCCGGGGCCGGCACGCCGGTCGACAAGGCGGCGCTGATGGCGCGCGGCCTGGAGGCGCTGGACGCGCTCGCGGCGAGCGCCGCCGAGGAGTACGAGGCGTACGTACGGGCTCTGGACGAGGCGGCGGCCGGGGACGAATCCCTCGGCGAGGCCTTCCGGCGCGGCAACACCTCAACGGCCCTGCTCGTGACGGCGGTTGCGGCGGCCGCGGCCGTCGGGGCCGACCTGTCGCTCGGCGTGGGGGCGGGTACGGCGCTGGCGGCCGGCGCCGTCACCGGCATCGCCGGGGCGGCGGCCACGGTCGCCAAGGTGACCGCCCTGCACCTGCCCGCCGCGAACCGCCGGGCCGGGGTGCGCGGCCGGCCCGGTGGGCCGGAGCAGCTGAGGCTGCAGTGGCTGACGGCGCTGGAGGTTCGCGGGATACGCCCGTTCCTGGAGCAGCAGCGCGCGGTGACCGCCGCGGCGCGGGCGCCCCGGCAGACCTCCCGGACCGCCGCTCCCCAGCTGCGCGGGACCGACCGCAGCGCGGAGGCCCGGCGGCGCAGCGTACTGGAGCAGTCCTTCGGCCAACTCCCGCAGACCGCGGCCTCGTTCGCCGGCCGACGGGCGGAGCTGACCCGGATCGCACAGTGGGTGCAGGCGGCCCGGGCCAGTACGGAGACCCGCCCGGTGGTCGTGGTGCTGCACGGCGAGCCCGGCGTGGGCCGCACGGCCCTGGCGCTGCGGGCGGCGGACGCGCTGCGCGACCAGTTCCGCGGGGCCTGCGTGGTGGACCTGCGGGGCGGCTCGCTCAGCGGGGAGGCGCCGCTGCCGATCCGGGAGGCGCTGCTGCACCTGCTGAACCGGCTCGGCGCACCGCGCGAGCAGCTGCTGTTCCGCGAGGGGTCCTCGGCGGAGCAGCAGGTACGGCGCCTGGGCGAGCTGTACCACCAGCACCTCCTGGGGCTGCCGGTGACGGTGCTGCTGGACGACGCGGTGGACGCGGAGCAGGTCCGGATGCTGGTGCCGGAGCGGTCGGAGAGCCTGGTGCTGGTGACCGCCCGGGAGCCGTTGGAGCTGCCCGGCCTCTCGGCCTGGGTGCACCAGCTCCCGGTGGAGCGGCTGGCGCGGGCGGAGGGCGCGGAGCTGGTCCGCGCCGGGGCCGAGGCCGCCGGCACGGCCCCGTACGAGGAGGAGGCCCTACGGGGTCTGCTGGCACTCGGCGGCGGGCTCCCGCTGGCCTTGCGCGTACTGGCGCCGCTCGGGCCGGCCGAATCGGAGGGCACCGGTGCCGAAGCGGAAGACTTCGGTGCCGTCGGGGACGCCGGTGCCGCCGGTGCCGCCGGCGACGACGCCGATGCGCTGGAGGGGGCCCTCGCCCTGGCCTACGTACGGCTGCCCGAGGAGCGGCGGCGGCTGCTGCGGCGGCTCACGCTCGCCGGGCGGGCCTCGCTCGGCCCGTCGGCCGCGGCGGCGCTGATCGACGCGGACCGGGCGGCGGCCGGGCTGCTGCTGCGCGAGCTGGCGCAGGCGGGCCTGCTGGACCACGTACGCGGGGAGCGCTACCGGATGCACGACGCGGTGCGCTCGTACGCGGCGTCACGGCTCGCGGCGGACGAGGACCGGGCCGAGTCCTCGGCGGCGCACGGCCGCCTGATCCGCAACTACGCGCAGCTCGCCGACGCGGTGATCCGTATGGTCGACGGGAAGATGTCGACCCGCGCCCATCACTTCGGCGGGCACGGCTTCGCCTCGCTCGACGCGGCGCTGCGCTGGCTGGACGACGAGTCGAGCTTCATCACGGCCGCGCTGCGGCACTCGGAGGACGTGGACCAGCAAGCGGCCTTGGACCTGCTGGGCGCGCTCTGCGACTTCTGCCTGCTGCGCGGCGACCTGTACCGGCTCGGCGAGATCAACGAGCTCACGCTGGCGGTGGAGGCGGCGCGCCGGGGCGAGCCCGGCCAGGGGCGCCTGGTCCGCTCCGTGCAGTGGCGCACCGGCATCGCCGCCCGCCAGCTCGGCGAGCTGGACAAGGCCCGGACCACGCTGACCTCGGTGGTCGACCAGTACCGGGAGGCCCACCAGGACGCCGGCGCGGGCATGGCCCTCATCTCGCTCGGCATCACCCTGCACCACCAGGGCCAGCTCCCGGAGGCCGCGGCCCGGATCCGCGAGGCGCTGGTGCTCCAGGAGCCGGACGAGCTGGCCGGCGACCGCGCGTGGGCCCTGCACGCCCTGGCGGCGGTGGAACGGGACCGGGCGCACCTGGCGGAGGCGATGCAGCTGCTGGAGCGGTCCCTGGCCCTGCACCGGGAGAGCGAGAGCGTGCACGGCGAGGCGTGGGCGCACTTCCAGCTGGGGCAGGTGTACCTGCGGCTCGGCGACGTCCCGGAGGCCGAGGCGGAGCTGAAGCTCGCCCTCGACCTGTACGGGCGCACGCGCGACGAACGCGGCCAGGCCTGGGCGCTGACCCAGCTGGGCCGCGCCCGGGTCGTCGACGGGGACCCGGGCCCGGCGGTGGAGCGGCTGCGCGAGGCGCTGGCCGAGCACCGGGAGCAGGAGGACGCGCGCGGCGAGGCCTGGACGCTGTACTACCTCGGGCAGGCGCTGGAGGAGGGCGGCGAGCGCGACCAGGCGGTACGGGAGCTGGAGCGGGCCCGCACGATGTTCTCGCGGATGCGGGACGTGTACGGGCTGGCGCACGCCCGGCACCACTCGGGCCGGGTCACGCGCGACCAGCGGGCGGCGCAGACGGGGAACCTGCGGAACTCCGGGTTCGCGCGGCAGCTGCTGATGGACGCGCGGGCGGACTTCCGGCGCATCGGACTGGCGCACGGGGAGGCGTGGACCTGCCTGGAGCTGGCGGTGGTGGACGCGGGCAACGGGCGGGTGTCGCAGGCGCTGGGCCTGTGCGAGGAGGCGGCCCGGCTGTTCATCTCGTACGGGGACCGGCGCGGGGAGGACTGGGCCCGCTTCCTGCGCTGCACGCTGCTTCCGTACGCGCTCCCGGGCGCGGGCGTGGAGGAGGCCCGGGCGGAGCTGGCCCGGCTGGCCGCGGCGCCGCACGCGATGCGGGACGGGCGGCTGGAGGACGGCCTGGACACCTACGCGGTGGTGCTGGGGCGCGGGGTGGATCCGGCGGAGGGCTGGCAGGCGTGGCGGCTCGGGCTGGTCCCGAACCTGCACTCGCGGGAGATCATGGGCGTCCCGATGCCACCCGCCTCGCCGGCGGCATGACCGCCGCCCGCCTGACCGCCGACCGCCTGGCCGCTGACCGGCCGGCCGCGTAGGCCGTACGCGCAGCACGGCACGGCACGCCCCGGCCGCGGACACGCGCAGTCGCCGCCCTCCCGCAACATCGGCACGGGAGGGCGGCGGCCCACAGCCGAAGGACCGGCTCCTACGGGGCCCGGTCCGCCGCCGGGGCGGCGGCGGGCGCCGCTCCGGCCTCCGGGGCCTCCTGGAAGTCGACCCGGCCCATGTGCCGGCTCATCGACTTCATCAGGCCCCACACCGCCAGGGCCAGGGCCGCGAACACGATGAAGCCCAGGACTCCGGGGGTCACCTTGTTCTTGTCGAAGGTGTCACCCGCCAGCGGAAGGAGCTCGGTCAGTGCTGCCTGCGTAGCGCTCATAGCTACGCATTCTCCCGGATGCCCTCGAAGAGGTCGGACTCGGGGAGGGAAGTGTCGACGAGCGACTTCGCGAGCTCGTACTCCTCCGTGGGCCAGACCTCCTTCTGGATCTCCATCGGCACGCGGAACCAGCCGCCGTCCGGATCGATCTGCGTGGCGTGCGCGATGAGCGCCTTGTCTCGGATCTCGAAGAACTCCGCGCACGGCACGTGCGTGGTCAGGGTCCGCTCGGAGCGCGCGAACTCCTTCCAGCGCTCCAGCCACTCCCCGTACGGGGACTCCAGGCCGCGCGAGAGCAGCGCCTCGTGCAGGGCGACGGTGCGCGGCTTGTTGAAGCCCTGGTTGTAGTAGAGCTTCTGCGGCTGGTACGCCGGGCCGAACTCGGCCTCCGGGTACTTCTCGGTGTCCGCGGCGCCCTCGAAGGCCACCATCGAGATCTTGTGGGTCATGATGTGGTCGGGGTGCGGGTAGCCGCCGTTCTCGTCGTACGTGGTGATGACCTGCGGCCGGAAGGCGCGGATCTTCTTCACCAGGCGGCCGGCCGCCTCGTCCACGTCCTCCAGGGCGAAGCAGCCCTCGGGGAGCGGGGGCAGCGGGTCGCCCTCCGGCAGGCCGGAGTCGACGTAGCCCAGCCACTCCTGGTCGATGCCGAGGATCTGGCGCGCCTCGTCCATCTCCTTGGCGCGGACCTCGTGGATGTTCTCCTCGATGTACTTGTCACCCTGGAGCTTGGGGTTGAGGATCGAGCCGCGCTCGCCCCCCGTGCAGGTCACCACCAGCACGGGAACCCCCTCGGACACGTACTTGGCCATGGTGGCCGCGCCCTTGCTCGACTCGTCGTCGGGGTGGGCATGGACGGCCATCAGTCGAAGCTGCTCGGTCAAGACAGGATCCTCTTTGAGTCGTCAGGGCGTTCGCCTCCTATAGTGACCGAATCGGGGGGTGGAAAAATTCCGGGGCTGCCCCTGGGATCGACTGGGGTCGACGGCACACACGCCCTCCCGAAAGGAACGATCAATGAGCGCGGTACGCGAGGGGCTGCCCGAGGGTCGCTACGGCCGATCGGCGGACGAGCGTGCGGACCGCAAGCTCAAGATCGTCGGGTCGGTGCTGGGCGTCGGGCTGCTGGGCCTGGTCGGGTGGATCGGCTGGGACTACGTCGCAGGCCAGAGCGTCAGCGCCGAGGTGATCAAGTTCCAGGTGGTCTCCGACACCGAGGTGAAAGTGCACCTGGAGGTGCGCAAGGACGCCGGGGTCACCGGGGTGTGCACCCTCAGCTCCCAGAACGAGGAGCACGCCGAGGTGGGCCGCGCGGACTTCACCTTCGGGCAGAAGGACACGCGCGTGGACGAGATGCTCTCGCTGAAGACCACCGGCCGGGCCACGATGATCGAACTCGTGGGCTGCCAGGCGGCGGGCCAGGGCACCACGCCGACGGCAGGCTGACCTCTTTCCTGCTCACGGGCCCGATGACACACTTCATACACATGGTGTCCTCCCCCTTTTCTTCCCGAATTGTTAGGCTCGTGGTTTCGCCCGCCGCTGGCGGACAAGTAGTCCCCTGTACCGACGAGGAGCACCCGTGACCCAGACGAGCGAGAGCGTCACCTGGCTGACCCAGGCGGCGTACGACCAGCTGAAGGCCGAGCTGGACTACCTCTCTGGTCCCGCACGCACGGAGATCGCCACCAAGATCGCAGCCGCCCGCGAGGAGGGCGACCTGCGTGAGAACGGCGGTTACCACGCGGCCAAGGAGGAGCAGGGCAAGCAGGAGCTCCGCGTCCGCCAGCTGACGCAGCTCCTGGAGAACGCCAAGGTCGGCACCGCACCCGCCTCCGACGGCGAGGTCGCGCCCGGCACGGTCGTCACCATCGCCTTCGACGGCGACGAGGACGACACCATGTCCTTCCTGCTCGCCTCGCGCGAGTACGCGTCCTCGGACTTCGAGACCTACTCCCCGCAGTCCCCGCTGGGCACCGGTGTGATGGGCAAGAAGATCGGCGAGGACGCCGAGTACGAGCTGCCGAACGGCAAGAAGGCCACCGTCAAGATCCTCGACGTCAAGCCCTTCACCGGCTGATCACCCCACGCGTACGAGGAAGCCCCCGCCGGACCGGTCCGGCGGGGGCTTTCCCGTGCTCCCGTGCTCCCCGTGCTCCCGCGCTCCCCGTGCTCCCGAGCGGGCCCGGGGTCTACGCGGTCGCCGAGCGGTACTTGCGGACCGACAGGGTCCGGAAGACCACGACGATCAGCACCGACCACAGGACCGACGCGAGCGCCGGGTGCTGCATCGGCCAGGCCGCGGGGGCCTCGTACCCGGGCGGAAGGTTGCCGAACAGCTGCCGGGACGCCTGGACGGTGGCGCTGAACGGGTTCCACTCCGCGATGTGCCGCAGGAAGGTCGGCATGTTGTCGGAGGGGACGAAGGCGATCGAGATGAACGTCAGCGGGAAGAGCCAGATCAGCCCGCCCGAGGTGGCCGCCTCCGGGGTGCGCACCGACAGGCCGATCAGCGCGCCGATCCAGGAGAAGGCGTACCCGAGCAGGAGCAGCAGGGCGAAGCCGCCGAGCACCTCGCCGACGCTCGTGTGGGTGCGCCAGCCGACGAGTACGGCGACGACGGCCAGGACGACCAGGGTGAGGGTGGTCTGGACGAGGTCGGCCAGCGTGCGGCCGGTCAGGACCGCGCCGCGGGCCATGGGCAGCGAGCGGAAGCGGTCGATCAGGCCCTTGTGCATGTCGTCCGCGATGCCCGCGCCCGCACCGGCCGTGGCGAAGGTGACGGTCTGGGCGAAGATGCCGGCCATCAGGAATTCGCGGTAGGCGGCGGGCGAGGTGCTGCCGCCGACGCTGATCGAGCCGCCGAAGACGTAGCTGAAGAGCACGACGAACATGACCGGCTGGATGACCCCGAAGATGATCATCTCGGGGATCCGGGACATCCGGATCAGGTTCCGCTTGGCCATGACCAGGGAATCGTTGACGCCCTGGACGATGCCGCCGCGGGGGCGCGGAGCCGCCAGTTCCGGGGTCGGGGAGGTGGTCACTTGTGGGCCTCCTCGTCGTTCAGGGCGGCCGCGTGGCCGGTGAGGGAGATGAACACGTCGTCGAGGGTCGGCCGGCGCAGGGCGATGTCGTCGATCTCGATGCCGCGGGAGTCCAGCTCGCGGATGACCTCGGCGAGCAGCTTGGCGCCGCCGCTGACCGGGACGGTCAGTTTGCGGGTGTGCTGATCGACGGTGGTCCCGCCCTTGCCGAAGCCGGCGAGCACGGCGCGGGCCTCGGCGATGTGCTCGCGCTCGTGGACGACGACCTCGACGCGCTCGCCGCCGGTCTGGGCCTTGAGCTGGTCGGAGGTGCCGCGGGCGATGACCTTGCCGTGGTCGACCACGCAGATGTCGTGCGCGAGGTGGTCGGCCTCCTCCAGGTACTGGGTGGTGAGCAGCAGCGTGGTTCCGCCGGCCACGAGCTCCTGGATGACGTCCCAGAGCTGCTGGCGGTTGCGCGGGTCGAGGCCGGTGGTCGGCTCGTCCATGAACATCACGGGCGGGCGGACGACGAGTGCGGCCGCGAGGTCCAGGCGCCGGCGCATGCCGCCGGAGTACGTCTTCGCGGTGCGGTCGGCGGCGTCGGCGAGGTTGAACCGCTCCAGCAGTTCGCCGGCCCGGGCCTTCGCCGCCCTGCCCGTCATCTGGTAGAGCCGGCCGACCATCTGGAGGTTCTCGCGGCCGGTCAAGTACTCGTCGACGGCCGCGAACTGGCCGGAGAGGCCGATGGCGCGGCGGACGTCGTTGGGGCGCTTGAGGACGTCGATGCCGGCGACGACGGCCTTGCCGCTGTCGGGCCGCAGGAGGGTGGTCAGGACGCGCACGGCCGTGGTCTTGCCGGCGCCGTTGGGGCCGAGCAGCCCCAGCACGGTGCCTTCGGGGACATCGAGGTCCACGCCGTCCAGTGCCCGTACCTCGCCGAAGGTCTTGACCAGGCCTTCGGCGTAGATGGCGCCTGGCATAGGGATTCCCCCTGTGTGTATCGAGCCAGAAAACCGGTACTTTCCTAGGCAAATCTTATGGGCGCGGGTCAAGCGTCGCCTGTGCGTCGGCCCGCGTGCGCCGGCCGGTGCGTCAACCCGCGCGCGTCAACCCGCGTGTGTCAACCCGCGTGTGTCAACCCGCGTGTGTCAACCCGCGTGCGTCAACCCGCGCCGAGGTAGGTGACGTTCACGGTGAGCAGGCTCTCGCTCGATTTCAGGTTCACCGTGCTCGACTGCTTCGTGCTGCCGATCAGCAGCACCCAGTCCGTCTTCTCGTAGCTCTGCGGCGCCGTCTCCCGCCAGCCGAGGTGCTTGAGTTGCTCGCCGAGCCGCGGCAGGGCCCACTCCGCCTGCTGCGTGGTCGTGACCGCGGTCCAGTCGACCACGCTCGCGTTCTTCGTCGTGTTCGCGTCGCCCGAGCCCTTCCCCTTCTCGGGGTCCAGACCCGCCGCGCGCAGCGAGGACTTGACCTCGTCGTCCACGGCGTCGCGGCCGAGCGGCGCCCCGGTGGCCTTCGCGGAGGGCTTGGCCGACTGGGACGCGGCCGCCGCGGGCTTCGGCGCCGCCGCACCGGATCCGTCGGAGGACGAGCAGCCCGCGAGGGCGAGGACGGCCGAGGCGGCCAGAGAGATGACTGCCGCCGTTTGCGGTCTGACGCGAATGTGCACCGAGAGACTCCCACCCCATGTGAACGTGGCCGGGAGTCTCACACAAACGGCCGGATTCCGCACCCCTGTGTCACCGGCGAAGGGGACAAGAGCTAACTCATCACCGTGTATCCGGCGGCGTGGAGCGAGCGCGCGACCTCGGCGCAGTGCTCCTGGCCCTTGGTTTCCAGGTGCAGCTCCACCTCCACCTCCGTGAGCCCCAGCCGCGGGTCGGTCCGTACGTGGCTCACGTCCAGCACGTTCGCGTCCACCGTCGACAGCACCGCCAGGAGCCCGGCCAGCGCCCCCGGCCGGTCCGCCACGCGCAGCCGCAGCGAGAGGTAGCGGCCGGCCGCCGCCATGCCGTGCCGCAGGATCCGCTGGAGCAGCAGCGGGTCGATGTTGCCCCCGGACAGGACCGCCACCACCGGGCCGCCGCCCCCGTACAGCTCGGGCCGGCTCAGCAGGGCGGCCACGGGGCTGCACCCGGCCGGCTCGACGACGAGCTTGGCGCGCTCCAGGCAGAGCAGCAGGGCGCTGGAGAGGGCGTCCTCGGAGACGGTGCGGACGCCGTCGAGGAGGTCCCCGATGATGTGGAAGGGGATGTCGCCGGGGCGGCCGACCTTGATGCCGTCGGCCATCGTGACCGGGTTGTCGATCGAGACCGGGTGCCCGACCCGCAGCGAGGGCGGGTAGGCGGCCGCGCCCTCCGCCTGGACTCCGATCACCTTCACGTCCGGCCGCAGCGCCTTCACGGCGACCGCGATGCCCGCCGCGAGGCCGCCGCCCCCGATGCCGACGAGGATCGTCCGCACCTCCGGGCACTGCTCCAGGATCTCCAGGCCGACCGTGCCCTGGCCCGCGATGATGTCGCGGTGGTCGAACGGGTGGATGAACACCGCCCCGGTGCGGTCCGCGTACTCCTCGGCCGCCGCCAGGGTCTCGTCGACGACCTGCCCGTGCATGCGCACCTCGGCCCCGTACTCCCGCGTCGCCGCCACCTTCGGCAGCGGCGCCCCGACCGGCATGAACACCGTCGAGCGGACGCCGAGGAGGGAGGAGGCCAGGGCCACGCCCTGGGCGTGGTTGCCGGCGCTGGCCGCGACGACGCCGGCGGCCCGCTGCTCGGGGCGCAGGCCGGCGATGCGCACGTACGCGCCGCGCAGCTTGAAGGAGCCGGTCCGCTGGAGGTTCTCGCACTTGAAGTGGACCGGGGAGCCGGTGAGGGCGGTGAGGTGCCGGCTGCCTTCCATCGGCGTGACCCGGGCGACGCCGGAGAGCATCTTCTGGGCCCCCCGGACGTCGTCGAGGATGACCTGCGGAACGGGCACGGGCACGCGGTAGTTCATGCCGCCAGTCTCGCAGCCCCCGGGGATCACGGCTCCGGGCGGCGGGACGGGGCAGCGGAAGCAGGCAGCGGAGCCGGGCAGCGGAGTGGGCCTTCCGGACCGGGCACAGGCCCGGGGCGACCGGCGCCGGGGCAGGGATCCGGGGCCCACAGGGGGCGAAATCAGGCCATCCGGGACGGGCTCGCGGCCTCGGTCCGTACTGCCCGTATCAGTTCTCGTACGAGGCGTACGGGCCGCCCCACGGCCGCGTACTGTGTCCCCCAACCTTGTCGGACCCACGCGAAGAGAGCTCACGGCCATGCCCTCCAACCCGGCCAATTCCGACCTGCCCACGGCGGCCGAGGCGTCCGCCGAAGCCGGGCTCCTCGACGCGCTCCAGCACCAGGTGGCCGTCTTCGCCCGGCGCGCCGAGCAGACCCGCCTGGGCGGGGTCGGCCAAGCCCGCAACTCGATGGACCGCGCCGCGTACCTGCTGCTGAACCGGCTCGACCTGGAAGGCCCGATGGGCGTCAAGGCGCTCGCCGGCGGCATGGGCATCGACTCCTCCACCGTCACCCGCCAGGTCGCGCCGCTCGTCGACAGCGGCCTGGTCAAGCGCACCTCGCACCCCGAGGACGGCCGGGCCGTGGTCCTCGCGCTCTCCCCGCGCGGGCTCGCGCGGCTGGAGGAGGTCCGCTCCTCGCGGCGCGAGCTGATGGCCCGGGTGACGGACGACTGGTCCGAGCAGGAGCGCGAGTCGTTCACCGTGCTGCTGACCCGGTTCAACGGTTCGCTGTCGGAGCTGATGGGCGCCGTGTCGGAGGCGGGCCCCGCCTCCTGATCGGCCGGCTCGATCCGGAGTCCGTCCGACCTCTTGGCCGGGTGGTCCCGCTGCCCGCACTATGTGGCCTGTGGACGACCACGGGCCGGGCACCTACGCGGAGTTCGAGGCCTTCGTCGCAGGTGCGGCGGGGCGGCTCCTGCATGTCGCCGTCCTGCTGACCGCCGAGCCGCAGACCGATCCCGCCGCCGCCCGCCGGCTGCTCGCGGGCGCGCTGGCCCGTACGTACGCGCAGTGGCGCCGGGTGCGCGGCGACGACCCGTACGACTTCACCCGCCAGGAGCTGTGCGCCGCCTTCGCCCGCACCGGCTGGCGCCACCACGGCGGTACGGGGGTCCTCGCGCCGCTCGGCCCGCTGGAGCGGCTCGTACTGGTGCTGCGCGTGTACGAGGGCGTCGCCGAGGAGGTCACGGCCGCCCAGCTGGGGCTGCCGGTCGAGCGGGTGCGGGCGCTGTGCACCCGGGCCGTGGCCGCCGTGCGCTCGCGGGAGGCGGCATGAGCACCCCCGACCGCAAGGAGGACCAGGTCAGGCGGCTGCTGGAGGGGCCCCGACCGGTGGTCCCGGCCGGGCTGGCGGCGAGCGCCGCGGCCCGCGGGGGCCGGCTGCTGCGCCGCCGGCGGGCGCTGCGCCGGGTCGGCTGGACGCTGCTCGCCGCGGCGGCGGTGGCCTTCGCGGTGTGGGCCTCGCTGACCCGCCCGTGGGAGGTGCCGCCGAGCGGTGTCTCCCCGCCCCTGGAGGGCTGGTAGCCACCGCCCGGCGGCCCTCGTCGTACGGAAACGACTAGCCGAGGGCCTGGGTCAGGTCCGCGATCAGGTCGTCTGCGTTCTCGATGCCCACCGAGACGCGGATCAGGTCCGCCGGGACCTCCAGGGCCGAACCGGCCACCGAGGCGTGGGTCATGCGGCCCGGGTGCTCGATGAGGGACTCGACGCCGCCGAGGGACTCGGCCAGGGTGAAGATCTTGGTGCGCCCGCAGACCGCGACGGCCTCCTCCTCGCCGCCGACGACCTGGAAGGAGATCATTCCGCCGAAGTTGCGCATCTGCTTGGCGGCGATCTCGTGGCCCGGGTGCTCGGCCAGGCCCGGGTAGAGGACCTTGGAGACCTTCGGGTGGCGCTTCAGCACCTCCACGATCTTCTCGGCGTTCTCCGCGTGCCGGTCCATGCGCACCGCGAGGGTCTTGATGCCGCGCAGCACGACCCAGGAGTCGAAGGGGCCGGCCACGGCGCCCATCGCGTTCTGGTGGTACGCCAGTTCCTCGCCCAGCGCCGCGTCCGCGGCCACCAGCGCGCCGCCGACCACGTCGGAGTGGCCGCCCATGTACTTGGTCAGCGAGTGCACGACCACGTCCGCGCCGAGCGCGAGGGGCTGCTGGAGGTAGGGCGAGGCGAAGGTGTTGTCCACGACCAGCTTGGCGCCGGCCGACCGCGCGATGTCGGCGACGACGGCGATGTCGGTGATGCCGAGCAGCGGGTTGGAGGGGGTCTCGACCCAGATGACCTTGGTCTTCGGGGTCAGGGCGGCCCGTACGGACGCCGCGTCGGAGGTGTCGGCCACCGACCACTCCACGCCCCAGCGGGAGACGACCTTCGCGAAGAGGCGGAAGGTGCCGCCGTAGGCGTCGTTCGGGATGACCACGTGGTCGCCCGGGGAGAGCAGCGTGCGCAGCAGGCAGTCCTCGGCGGCGAGGCCGGAGGCGAAGGCCAGGCCGCGGGCCCCGCCCTCCAGCGCCGCGAGGTTCTCCTCCAGCGCGGTCCGGGTCGGGTTGCCGCTGCGGCTGTACTCGTAGCCGCCGCGGAGCCCGCCGACGCCGTCCTGCTTGTACGTGGACACCTGGTAGATCGGGGGCACGACCGCGCCGGTCTGCGGGTCCGCCGTGTTGCCCGCGTGGATCGCGCGGGTCTCGAAGCTCTGGTGCTCGTGGCTGTCGTCGCTCATGGGCAGAGCTTATGGGGTGCCGGGCCGGACGGCGGGGTGGGGCATTGGCCTTCGCGCGGGTGCGTCTGGTTCGCTGGGGGGCATGGAGATTCTGTGGTTCCTGATCGCGCTCGGCCTGCTCGTGGCCGCCTTCAGCCCGTACATACGGCGCAGGCGGGGTGGCAACCTGCGCCTGGTCGCGCCGGGCAGCCCGGACGCGGCCGACCCCGAGAACTACGGTTTCGCCCGCCAGGAGCGCCTGGACATCCGGGTCCCGGGTCCCGACGAGGACCTGATGGACGCCCTGGAGGCCGTGCAGCGCAGCGGGCAGTGGCAGGCGGCGTCCCAGCTGCTGGCCGGGACCCCGAAGGAGGGCGAGCTGCGCTGGCAGCGGGTCCAGGCCTTCGGCGGGGCGGCGGCGCTGGAGCTGGTCGCGGAGCCCGGGGTCGGCGCGCGCTGGCTGAAGGCGTGGCGGCTGGAGGCGGAGAAGGACGCGGGCGGCGCGCAGGTGCACGCGGAGCTGCTGGTGCAGCAGGCGTGGCGGCATTCGGGCGGCGTGGGCTCCACGGACCACCGGATCATCCTGGAGGAGGCCCGGGAGGCGTGCCGCAAGGCGGCGCTGCTGGCGCCGGGCGACCCGGTCCCGTACGTCACGGAGCTGGCGGTGGCGCGGGCACTGGGGTACTCGGAGGCGGAGTTCGACGCGCTCTGGGCGAAGGTCATCGACGTGGCGCCGGCGCACATGGGCGCGCACCTGGCGGCGCTGCACTACTGGTGCGAGAAGTGGCACGGCTCGCGGGAGAAGGCGGACGCCTTCGCGCACGCGGCGGCCGCCCGCGCCCCGCGGGGCTCGCTGCTGGCGGCGCTGCCGCTGTTCGCGGTGTACGAGCACGTGCCGGACGTCGTCCTGACGAACTTCTGGCAGGGCTCGGTGGTGACCCGGGCCGTGGAGGGCGCGCTGTACGCGGTGCACACCGCCCGCCAGGACGACCCGATGCTGGCGCACGTACGGCACATGCTGCTGTCGTTCCTGGTGCCGATGGAGCGCTGGGCGGAGGCGATGGAGCAGGTCCGCCACATCGACGGCTACGTCGGCGCCCTCCCGTGGTCGGCCTCCGCGGACCCGGCGGCCCAGTACGCGGTGTTCCGCGCCCTCGCGGTCGCCGGCTACGAGGCCAACGGCGGCTCCCCGGCGACCCTGCCCCACTGATCCGGCGCGGTCCGCGGGTGGGGGCTCTCCCCCCTGGCTTCCACCTGCGGAAATCCGCCACATAAGGTTGCCGTAAAGGCCTGCGGGCCGTACGGCGTCCCGGCATGACCGCCCGGAGCGGCAGCCCTGCGCCCGCCCGCAGCAACTGCACGTGCACCTGCACCACTTCATCCCGTGGGGGGATCTGTCCATATGGGCGCTTCACTGCGCGCGCTGCGCGCCCTCGTCCTGCTCGCAGGCTTCTACCTGCTCGGTTTCATCCTGCTGGCCGTGCTCGCGGCCGCCGACTGGGCCACCGTCACCCGGCTGCACGGCGGCGTCGCGTTCAAGATCCTCATCGTCTCGGTGGTCCTCGCGGTCCCGATCGTGCGCGGCATGTTCATGCTCCGCACCCCCAAGGGCGACCCGCCGCACGGCGTCCCCGTCACCGAGCGGCAGGAACCCGTCCTGTGGCAGACGGTCCGCGACATCGCCGACCAGGTCGGCACCCGCGCCCCCGACGAGATCCTGCTGATCGACGAGGTCAACGCGGCCGTCAGCGAGGACGCCCGGCTGCTGGGCCTGCTGTCCGGCACCCGCCGCCTCTACCTCGGCCTGCCCCTGATGACGGGCCTGGACGAGATGCAGCTGCGTGCCGTGCTCGCCCACGAGATGGGCCACTACGCCAACCTCGACACCCGCCTCACCCCGCTGATCGCCCGCGGCCGCGCCCAGCTGATCCGCACCATCCGGCACTTCCACGAGCGCGCCGACGCCAAGGTCGCCGGCGAGCGCGCCCGGCAGGAGAAGGCCGCCGAGAAGCGACTGGCCAAGGGCAAGAAGGCCAAGGACGTCGACACCACGGGCCAGGGCGCGATGTACCGGGCCATGGCGAAGATCTACACGGGGTACGCCCACTTCTACATGCGGGCCACCCTCTCCGGCAGCCGCCGCCAGGAGCTCGCCGCCGACCTCGCCTCGGTCCGCGTCGCCGGCCGCGACTCCGCCGCCTCCGCGCTGCGCGAGCTCAACGCCATCGGCCCCGCGCACGAGTTCTACATGGACTCGTACGCCACCCTCGGCGTCGGCGCGGGCCTGCTGCCGCGCCCCGGCCAGGTCTTCGGCGGCTTCCGGCAGCTGCTGGACGCCCGGTCGCAGGAGCTGGAGGGGCTGCGCCGGGAGCTGTCCACCGAGCCCACCTCCCCATACGACTCGCACCCCGCGCTCGCCGAGCGCGTGGCCCGCATCGAGGCGCTGCCCGACGACGGCCGCGGCGCGCAGGCGGCCCGCCCGGCGCTGGAGCTCCTCGCCTCCCCGGAGGCGGCGCTGGCCGCGCTCGAGCAGGCGGTCCTGACCCCGGAGGCGCTCGCGCTGACGCGCATGGACTGGGCGGACCTCGTCCACGAGAGCATGACCCGCTACGTCGGCAACGGCGCGCAGGAGATCCGCGAGGCCATCGCCGCCGAGGGCACGGCCCCGGGGCTGGCGGCCCTGCTGGACGCGATCGACGCCGACCCGGCGCTGCGCTGGCGGATCGCCGACCGCTTCCCGAAGTCCGAGGAGGCGGCGGCCGCCACCGGCCGCGCCGCCCGCGAGTTCACCCGGCCCGCCCTGCGGGGAGCCCTGAGCCGGCTGGTCACCGCCGAGCTCACGGCCCGCGGCGCCGCCCGCTGGCAGCTGTCCTGGTCCGACTCGGCCGCCCTGCGGTTCGCGACCGACGGCTTCGAGGAGCAGCTGGAGCCCGCCCTGGACGCCCTCGTCGCCGACCAGCCCGACACCGAACCCCTGCGAAAGCTGGTGCTTGTCTGATGCTCGGCCTGATCATCCTCGGGATCCTGCTGATCAGCGGCGCGTACAAGATGCTGCGCGCCCGCAAGGGCGGCGGCGGCGCCGGGATGCGCCGCCGGGCGAGCCGGGCCGACGGCCTGGCCGCGGTCGCGCTGGGCTTCGTACCGCCCGAGCGGCTCGATGCCGACCACGGCTGCCCGCCCGCGCCCGCCGACACGGCCGCCCTGGACGCCGTACGGGCGGGCGACTGGCAGGCCGGCGCGGCCTGGGCGGACGCGGCCGGGCAGGACTGGGACGAGCGGATCCGGCGCGTACGGGAACTGGCCGAGCTGGCCGCCGAGGAAGACGCCTGGCTGCTGGCCTGGCGCGCGGCGCGGCCGCAGGACCCGACGGCGGCGGCGGTGCACGCGGACGCGTCGGTGCTGGTGGCGTGGAACGTGCGTGGCTCGCTGACCGCGGACCGCACGACGCAGGAGCAGTTCCGCAACTTCCACCGGCTGATCGCCGCCTCGCAGGAGGCCATGCACGAGGCCCAGCGGCTCGCCGACCCGGCGGACCCGGTGCCGTACATGCTGGAGCAGCCGGTCGCCATGGCGCTGGGGTACTCGCACGAGCGGTACGGGCAGCTGTGGGCGGAGATCGTGGGGCGCGGCCCGAAGGTGCTGGCGGCGCACACGGGCGCGCTGCAGTACTGGTGCCGCAAGTGGCGCGGCTCGCACGAGGAGGCGGAGGCCTTCGCGCGGCAGGCGGCGGCGTCGGGCGCTCCGGGCGAGCTGCTGTCGCTGCTGCCGTTGTACGCGTACCTGGAGTACGAGATGTCGGAGCCGGAGCTCGACCCGAGCGTCTACTACAAGCGGCCGGAGATCGTGGCGGCGACGGACGCGGCGCTCGCGGACGTGGCGGCGGCGGACCCGGCCGACCGGCGGGTGGCCCGGGTCCGGCACATGCTGGCGTGGAACCTGTACTGGCAGGACCGGTGGACGCAGGCCGTGGAGCAGTTCCGCGCCGTCGACGGGTACGTCGGGGCGACGCCGTGGACGTACTCGGCGGACGCCAAGGCACGGTACGTGCAGGCGCGGGACTTCAGCGTGCGCCGGGCGGTCGCGCAGAAATGACGGAAGTGTGACGCGGCGGCCGGGGGCGGGCCCGGGGGAATCCCGGTCCGCCCCCGGCCGTTGAAGGGAGCACCACTAGGAGGGAATCATGTTCTCGTACCGCCGCACGCCCGAGCTCCCCACCCGCGAGGAGGCCCTCCCGGGCCGCGCGACCCCGCAGTTCTCGCTCCCGGACCGGCACACCGTCCTCGGCAACCCGCTCGCCGGCCCGTACCCGGCCGGGCTGGAGGTGGCCGACTTCGGCCTGGGCTGCTTCTGGGGAGCGGAGCGCAAGTTCTGGCAGACCCCGGGGGTGTGGACCACGCTGGCCGGCTACCAGGGCGGGTTCACCGAGAACCCGACGTACGACGAGGTGTGCTCGGGGCAGACCGGCCACACCGAGGTCGTGCGCGTGGTCTTCGACCCGGCGCAGGTTTCGTACGCCACCCTCCTGAAGCTGTTCTGGGAGTCGCACAACCCCACCCAGGGCTTCCGCCAGGGCAACGACGTCGGCACCCAGTACCGCTCGGCGATCTACACCCACTCCGAGGCCCAGCAGGCGGAGGCCGAGGCCTCCCGCACCGCGTACCAGCAGGTCCTGGTGTCGTCGGGCTACGGCGACATCACCACGGCGGTCCTCCCGGCGGCGGAGCGCCCCTTCTGGCCGGCGGAGCCCTACCACCAGCAGTACCTGGACAAGAACCCGGACGGCTACTGCGGCATCGGCGGCACGGGCGTCAGCTGCCCGATCGGCGTAGCCAGGGCCGACGGCTGACCTTTCCCGGCGAGTCCGGCGCGGCCTCACCCTTTCGGGCGGCCGCGCCGGAGTTCCGCTCCGTAGGCTGGCGCCTGGGCCCAGGATCTCGCCCATGGGAGCATTTGTGACCACGTCCGCTGCCGGGCAGCCTCTCATTCCGCAACCGCCCTCGACCGTGACCGCACTGCGCCAGGCCGGCGCGCAGATCGCCCCGGCTGCGATGCCCGCGTTCACCCGGGAGCTGGACGAGGCCGCGGACCAGGCCCGGCAGGGCTCCGACCTGGCCCCTCTGCGGCGTTTCGTCGCACAGTGGGCCGTGTACGTACACGTCCAACGCCAGCCGCGTCTCGCCGAGGAGCTACGGCGCTGGGAGGACGCCGCAGCCACGGGCAACGCCGCCGAGGCCCGCCATGCGGCCAAGGAAATCGGCCGCATCCTCGACACCGCCCACGCGGCCCTCGCAGCGACCGATCGGTGAGCGCCGACTGGCGCTGGGAGTACGACCCGGACCGGATGAGTGCGGCCGACGGCTGGTTCTACTTCCTCGCCGCACCCCGCGCCCGACTGATCGTCGTGGTCCGGATCATCCCGCCCTTCGACGCCCTCTAGGACATGTCGTCAGATCGTCGAGGCGTCGATCACGAAGCGGTAGCGGACGTCGCTGGCCAGGACGCGGTCGTACGCGGCGTTGATCTCGGACGCGGGGATCAGTTCGATCTCCGAGCCCAGGCCGTGTTCGGCGCAGAAGTCCAGCATCTCCTGGGTCTCGGCGATGCCGCCGATCATCGAGCCGGCCAGGGTCTTGCGGCCCTGGATGACGGAGAACAGGTTCACCTCGACCGGCTCCTCCGGGGCGCCCACGTTCACCAGCGCGCCGTCGACCTTCAGCAGGCCGAGGTACGCGTCGAGGCCGAGCGGGGCCGAGACCGTCGAGACGACCAGGTCGAAGCTGCCGGCCAGCTTCTCGAAGGTGGCCTCGTCGCTCGTGGCGTAGTAGTGCGAGGCGCCCAGCCGCAGGCCGTCCTCCTGCTTGCGCAGCGACTGCGAGAGGACGGTGACCTCCGCGCCCAGGGCCGCCGCGATCTTCACGCCCATGTGGCCGAGCCCACCGAGGCCGACGATCGCGACCTTCTTGCCGGGGCCCGCCTGCCAGTGCTTCAGCGGGGAGTACAGGGTGATCCCGGCGCACAGCAGCGGGGCCGCGACGTCGAGGGACAGGCCGTCGGGGATGCGGACGGTGTAGTTCTCGTCGACGACGAGGTGCGTGGAGTAGCCGCCGTACGTGGGCTCGCCCTGCTTGTCGAGGGCGTTGTACGTGCCGGTCATGCCCTTGACGCAGTACTGCTCCTGCCCGCGCAGGCAGTAGTCGCACTCCCGGCAGGAGTCCACGAAGCAGCCGACGCCGACGTGGTCGCCGACCGCGAACTTCGTGACGCCCGGGCCGACTTCTGCGACGACACCGGCGATCTCGTGCCCCGGGACCATCGGGTAGATGCCCTCGCCCCAGCCGTCGCGGACCTGGTGGATGTCGGAGTGGCAGATGCCGGCGTACTTGATCTCGATGAGGACGTCGTGCTCGCCGACGGGGCGGCGCGGCACGGTGGTGCGCTCCAGCGGGGCCTTCGCGGCAGGGGCGGCGTAGGCGGCGACCTGGGTGACCTGGGTGACGGACATGGGTGAGGACTCCTCGAACGCTGCTGCTGACGATCTGCTGCACCGAACGATCCCCGCTCGGGCCGCCGGCAGCCACGCCCCTGTCCTGCCTAGGACCGGCGGTCCTACCCCTGGCGGGGTCAGGAACACGGTCCCGGCGCGCCGCCCGCCCGGCGATACTGGCGTCATGGACCAGCTTGATCAGCGTGCCGAACTGGGTGAGTTCCTCCGCTCCCGCCGTGCGCGGCTGCGCCCCTCGGACGTCGGCCTGCCGGACTACGGGCGCCACCGGCGCGTGCCCGGGCTGCGCCGCGAGGAGCTGGCGCAGCTGGCGGGCGTCTCGGTGGCGTACTACACGCGGCTCGAACAGGGGCACGGCCAGAACGTGTCCACGGAGGTGCTCGACGCCATCGCCCGGGCGCTGCGCCTGGACGGCACGGAGACGGCCCACCTGACCCACCTGGCCCGCCCCAGACCCCGCAGGCAGCGCGCGAAGCAGTACAGGGCGGAGCACGTGCGCCCGGAGCTGCGGACACTGATGGACGCGATGGACGGCGTACCGGCGTACCTCCTGGGGCGGCGGCAGGACGTCATCGGGTGGAACCGGCTGGCCGCGGCGGTGTTCGGGGACTTCGGCGAGCTGCCGCCCCAGGAGCGGAACCTGGTGCGGCTGGTGTTCCTGGACCCGGCGGCGGCCGAGCTCTACGCGGAGTGGGACTGCCTGGCCTGCCGGGTCGTGAGCAGTCTGCGCATGTACGCCGGCGAGCACCCGGACGACGAACAGCTGTCGGCGCTGGTCGGTGAGCTGTCGGTGAAGAACGAGGAATTCCGGCGGCTGTGGGCGGCGCACACGCTGGCGGACAACAAGACGCACGGGGTGAAGAAGCTGCGGCACCCCTTGGTCGGCGAACTGTCCCTGTCTTTCGAGACGCTGGCCCTGCCGGGCGACTCGGCGCAGGTCCTGGTCACCTACCATGCGGCGCCGGGTTCCCCCTCGCAGGACGCGCTGCGGATGCTGGCCTCCTGGTCGGCGCCTGCCGCTCCGTCGGCTCCTTCCGCCCCTTCCGCCTCTTCCTCGACCGCCTCGTCCCCGACCGCCTCGTCCTCCGACGGGGCCACGGCCTGAGTCACGACGGATGGCGGGGAGCCCGCCGTTTCCGGGGGCTCCCCGCCATCCGCGAGGTTCGGTCGAAGCCGGAGGTCAGGAGGCCGTTCCGGCCTTCCAGTCCGCCCAGCTCATGTTCCAGCCGTTGAGGCCGTTCTCCGGCTTGATGGTCTTGTCCGGCGAGTTGACCACCGTGACCACGTCACCGATGAGCGAGTTGTCGTAGAACCAGGCGGCGGGCTGGTTCGGGTCGTTGGCACCCTGGGCGTCGTTCAGACCGACACAGCCGTGGCTCGTGTTCGCGCTGCCGAAGACCGAGTCCGGTCCCCAGTAGTTGCCGTGGATGAACGTGCCGGACTGGGACAGCCGCATCGCGTGCGGGACGTCCTTGATGTCGTACTCGCCCTTGCCCTCACTGTTCTTGAAGCCGACAGTGGAGCCGTCCATCCGGGTCTCCTTGAACTTCTCGGAGATCACCATCTGGCCGTTGTACGTCGGGTTCTCCGGGGAGCCCGCCGAGATCGGGATGGTCTTGAGGACCGCGCCGTCCCGGGTGACGGTCATCTTCTTCGTCTTCGCGTCGACCGTCGAGACCTGGCTGCGGCCGATCTTGAAGGTGGCGGTCCGGTTCTGCACGCCCTGGACGCCGGGGGCGCCCTGCACGCCTTCCAGCGCCAGCTTCAGCGTGACGGTGGAGCCGGCCTGCCAGTACTGCTCGGGGCGGAAGTCCAGGCGCTGCGCGCTGAACCAGTGCCCGACGACCTCCTGGCCGCTGCTGGAGCTGACGGTGATCGCCGCCTGGACCGCCTTCTGGTCCTTGATCGGCTTGTTGAACGTGATCGAGACCGGCATGCCCACGCCGACCGTCTGGCCGTCGTCCGGTATGAACGAGCCGACGAAGCTGTTCTCCGGGGAGACGGTGGTGAAGGACGCGTTCTCGTGCGCCTCCTTGCCGGCCTCGTCCTTGGCGGTCGCGGCCAGGACGTACTTCGTGGAGCGCTTCAGCGCGGCGTCCGGCTTCCAGGTCTTGCCGTCGGCGGCTATCTTGCCGGCCACGGCCGTGCCCTCGGAGGTCTTCAGCTCGACCGCCGTGAGGGTGCCGTCGGCGACGGCGACGTTGGTCGCGTCGTTCAGGCCGACATTGGTCGCGCCGTCCTTCGGCGTTATCGTGATCTTGGCCTTGGAGGCGTCCTTGGCCGCGGCCGCGTCCACGTCCGACTGGGACTTGCTGCCGCTCGCGTCGCCGCCCTTGGCCTTGCCTTCGTCGCCACCACCGCAGGCCGAGAGCACCAGCACGCCACCGAGTACGGCGGATATGGCCACCAGGGACCTTCTCCGCCGCTTCTTGTCCGTCCTCACACGCCACTCCATCGTTGCCAGAACCCCCGAGCTTCCCCCGGCCAGCGCCGGGCGGTGCCCCGATCAAGGCAGGGAGACACGCCCCCTGCCTCGCACCAGTCAACGCGTTGAAGGCCCGGATCGGTTCCACATCCCGTTTGAATGTGGGCAACCACACGGTCAGGCGTTGTCGGTCGTCTCTTCGTCGTACTCCCCATCTTCCTCGCCCAGGTCCCACTCCATGGACTCGGGGTCGTATTCGACGGGCTCGCTGCTCCAGGAGGCCTGCGCCAGCTCCACCCCGGGGATGTCCGCGACCAGGTCAGTGGGGTCGACGAGGTACGCGAGCGCCTCCGATTCGTCTTCCCGTACCGCCGATTCGGCGTGGCCGCGCTCCTCGTCCGGCATGAACTCGTCGGCTTCGATGTGCGCGAGCGCGGCGCCGGTGAGCGCGTCGACGTCGGGCACTTCCAGCACCAAATCCACTCGAAGCCGGACGTATCGTGATGTGTCAGAAGGGTTCATACGACGGAGCGTAAGCCCGCGGCAGCCCCGACTTTCCCACGACCCGCCCTTGTCCGTAGCATCACCGCACACGGCCAATTCGCTGCGTCCGCAAGGGGGATCGCACCGTGTCCGCACGTCGACCGCTGCTCACCGCTCTCGGGGCGACCAGCCTCCTCGCCGCCCTCTGGTTCGTGCCCTCGGCGAACGCCACGGCACCGGGGTCCGCGGGGTCCGAATCCTCCATGTCCTCCGGTTCCGGTTCTGGTTCCGGTTCCGCCGCGCCGGAGTCCGCGAACACCGCGGGTACCGGGTCGGTGACCACGCTGGTGCCGAACTCCCCGGACGCTTCCGGCGACACCGCCCAGAGCGCCGGCCAGGTTCCGCTCGGGCTCGCCGACACCGGCGGGATCGACACCACCCCGTACCTGCTGGGCGGCACGCTCTGCCTGGGCCTCGGGGCCGGGTTCGTCACCTACTCCGTACGCCGCTCGCGCGCGTAACGCCCGCAGCCCGCGTACGGGCACACGCCGAAGGGCCGCCCCCGGACTCCCGGGAGCGGCCCTTCGCGGTACGCGTACGACTCAGGCGAGCGGGCCCGTCACCGGCTCCACCGCCGCGACGAGGCCGCCACTGCGGACGAACGCGTCGGCCGCGGCCAGGTCGGGGGCGAGGAAACGATCCGGCCCGGGACCCTCCACACCGGCCGCCCGGGCCGCCGCGATGGCGGCCCGGCTCGCCGGAGCCGGGGTGAGCCCGTGCCGCAGCTCGATGGCCCGGGTGGCCGCGTACATCTCGATCGCGATGATCCGGGTCAGGTTGTCCACGGCGGTACGGAGCTTGCGTGCGGCCGACCAGCCCATCGAGACGTGGTCCTCCTGCATGGCGGAGGACGGGATCGAGTCGGCGGAGGCCGGCACGGCCAGCCGCTTCATCTCGCTGACCAGGGCGGCCTGCGTGTACTGGGCGATCATCAGACCGGAGTCGACACCGGCGTCGTCCGCCAGGAACGGCGGCAGCCCGTGCGAGCGGTTCTTGTCGAGCAGCCGGTCGGTGCGGCGCTCCGCGATGGAGCCGAGGTCGGCCGCCGCGATCGCCAGGAAGTCCAGGACGTACGCGACCGGCGCGCCGTGGAAGTTGCCGTTGGACTCCACGCGCCCGTCGGGCAGCACCACCGGGTTGTCGACGGCGGAGGCCAGCTCGCGCGAGGCGACGAGGGCGGCGTGCGCCATGGTGTCGCGGCCGGCGCCGGCGACCTGCGGGGCGCAGCGCACCGAGTACGCGTCCTGCACGCGCGGGGCGGACTCCTCCTGGAAGTGCCCGGTGAGCCCGGAGCCGTTCAGGACGGCGGCCATGTTCGCGGCGGAGGCGCCCTGGCCCGGATGCGGGCGGATGGCGTGCAGCTCGGGCGCGAGCACCTTCTCGGTGCCGAGCAGCGCTTCGAGGGTCAGCGCGGCGGTGATGTCCGCGGACTTGTAGAGCTTGTCGAGGTCGGCGAGGGCCATGACCAGCATGCCGAGCATGCCGTCGGTGCCGTTGAGGAGGGCGAGGCCCTCCTTCTCCTTGAGCTCGACGGGCTGGATCCCGGCCTCGGCGAGCAGCTCGCCGGCGAGTCGCACGACCCCGTCCGGACCCTCTGCGTCGCCTTCGCCCATCAGGGTGAGCGCGCAGTGCGAGAGCGGCGCGAGGTCCCCGGAGCAGCCGAGCGAGCCGTACTCGTGGACGACGGGCGTGATGCCGGCGTTGAGCACGTCGACCATCGTCTGCGCGACGGACGGCCGGACGCCGGTGTGGCCGGAGGCGACGGTCTTCAGGCGCAGGAACATCAGGGCGCGCACGACCTCCCGCTCGACGCGCGGGCCCATGCCGGCGGCGTGCGAGCGGACGATGTTGCGCTGGAGCTGGGCGCGCAGCTCGGGGCTGATGTGCCGGGAGGCGAGGGCGCCGAAGCCGGTGGACACCCCGTAGACGGGTTCGGGCTTGGCGGCGAGGGCGTCGACGATCTCGCGGGCGCGGGCGAGGGCGGCGAGCGCCTCGCCGGACAGCTCGATCCGCGCGTTGCCGCGGGCGACGGCGATGACGTCCTCGGCGGTGGTCCCGGAGGTCCCCACCACGACAGTGTGCATATCCATATTCAGCACCCTACGGACTGAATCGCTTCATGTCACCCCTCTTCACGCGCACCTCGCGCGGCAAGCGCCACGCCGCCCCGGCGCGGGAGCGGGTCAAGGGCGGCCACGGAAGCGGCGCCGCTCCCCCGGCACCTCTTGCGCGGCAGCGGCAGCGGCATCGGCCAGCCGGACGACGGCGGTGTCGCGGCCGGCGACCACGGGCTTCGGGGAACGGGCGGCCTTGGCCTTGTACTGGGCGGCGTCGGCCAGCCGGAACAGCCGCCGGGAGGACTTCACGGGCCCGATCGGGTCCCCGGTGGACGCCACCCCGCAGGCCACGCCCTCCCCGAGCTCCAGCTCGGCGGCGCGCAGGCACAGCTCCTCGGTGACCCGCACCACCTCGTCGGCCGGGGGCCCGACGCTGACCAGGCAGAACTCGTCACCGCCGAGCCGGGCGACGAGCGCGCCGGGCAGCATGGCCCCGCAGAGGCTGAGCACCGACCCGAACCGCTCCAGCAGCCGGTCGCCCATGGCGTGCCCGAGGGTGTCGTTGACCTTCTTGAGCCCGTTCAGGTCGCATACGACGAGGCTGACCACGGCGGCGGCGCGCCGGTGCTCCTCCAGGGCCTCGTCGAGCCGCATGTCGACGGCGCGCCGGTTGGCGAGGCCGGTCAGGGGATCGGTGAAGGCGAGGCGGCGGGCCTCCTCCAGCCGCTCGTTCTGCGCGAGGCCGGCGGCGACGACGGCGGCCAGTACGGTCGCGAACTCGGCGTCATCGGCGTCGAAGTCGGGCAGGCCCGCGTCGCGGGCGACGTACAGCTCGCCCCAGGCGCGGCCGCTGAGCACGATGGGCGCGACGACGCAGGTCCCGCGGCCGCGGCGGCGCAGGGCCTCGCCGCGCCGCCCGGGGCGGCCGCCGCCGGCCCCTTCGACCCAGGCGTGCGGCCCGCCGCCCCCGACCCACCGCTCGTGCAGGAACTCGGTGATCTCGGGAAAGTCGTGGACGGGATAGGACTCGTCCTCGGGAAACTCCTCTTCCCCGCCCCGCAGCCCGCCCTCGTTGACGAGCACGCGCAGCCGGCCGCGCTCACGCTCCCAGGCGGAGATCGCGGCGAAGGAGCCGTCCATCGCGAGCCGGGCCCCGCGGGCCGCGGCCCGTACGCTGTCCCGCGGTGCGCATGCGGCTGCCATGGCCTGCGCCAGCCCCACGACGGCTCGCAGCCGCCCGTCGACTCCCATCACCCCAGGTTAGGGAGTTTTGTCAGATTTGCCGACAATCGCCGCCATCTTCGACCCGGAGCCACCGGCCGGCGGCCCGGCTCGAACCCGCGCGCCGGTGCCTAGCGGCCCGGCCAGTTGGGGCGGCGCTTTTCGTTGAACGCCGCCACGCCCTCCGCGCGGTCCCCCGAGAAGGCCACCGTCCGCCAGGCCGCGTCCTCGATCTCCAGGCCCGCCGTCAGGTCCATCCCGTGGCCCAGGCGCAGGGCGCGCTTGGCCGCCCGCAGGCCCACCGGGGAGTTCGCCGCCATACGGGCCGCCAGCGCGAGCGCCTCGGCCCGGTCCGTGCCCGCCGGGACCACCGAGTCGACCAGGCCCAGCGACAGCGCCTCCGCCGCCTCCACCCGCCGCGCCGTGAAGATCAGCTCCGCCGCCCGCGCCGCACCCACGCGCCGCGGCAGCAGCTGCGTGCCGCCGCCGCCCGGGATCACGCCCACCGAGACCTCCGGCAGCCCGACCACCGCCGTCTCGTCCGCCACGATCACGTCGCACGCCAGCGCCAGCTCGAAGCCGCCGCCCAGCGCGAACCCGTGCACCGCCGCGATCGTCGGCATCGGCAGCTCCAGCACGCCCCCGTACGCGCCCCGCGTGGTCGGCCGCTGCCGCACCAGCTCGGCGTCCGAGAGCGAGTTGCGCTCCTTGAGGTCCGCCCCGACGCAGAACGCCCGCTCCACCGCCGACGACAGCACGACCACCCGTACCGACGCGTCCGCCGCGAGCTCCGCGCACGCGTCGCCGATGGCCCGCGCCATCTCCGTCGACACCGCGTTCATCGCCTTCGGCCGGTCCAGGACCAGCTCCGCGACCCCGTCCTCATGACGGCGCACAGCCACGAACTCAGACACAGCGACCACCGCGACCCTCCCGGTTAACGAACGTTACCCGGGGATCTTAGGCTTCCGCCGCGTCAGCGACCAGGGCTCCACGACCCCCAGACCGCGCACCGGCCGCTGCCACATCGGCTGGAGCGCGAAGCGGTACGCACCGCCGCCCTCCTCCGCCTCGGCCTCCTTCTCGGAGACCGGCGCCGCGCCCGTCCGCCCCAGCTCCTCCGCCATGGCGCCGTCGACCAGCACCGCGTCCTTCGGCGCTATCGACGTCAGCCGCGAGGCCAGGTTCACGGTGGTCCCGAAGACGTCGCCCATCCGGGTCGTCACCGTCCCGAACGCCATGCCGACGCGCAGCTCCGGCATCTGGGCGTCCGCTTCCATCGTCTCGATCAGCCGCAGCGCGATCTCCGCCGCCGTCGCCGCGTCGTCGGCGCAGTACAGCACCTCGTCGCCCAGCGTCTTGATCAGCCGGCCGCCGTGCGCGGCCACCAGGTCCGCCGAGGTCGTCTCGAAGGACTCGACGAGCTCGCCGAGCTCCTCCTCCTCCAGCCGCCGGGTCAGGCGCGTGAAGCCGACCAGGTCCGCGAAGCCCACCGCGAGCCGCCGGTCGACCATCTCCTCGTCGTCCGCCACCTGCACCACCCGCCCGGTGGCCGCCGCCAGCTGGCGGCGCCACACGTAGACGAGGAACTCCTCCAGCTCCGGCAGCAGCAGCTCGACCAGCGGGTACGTGACCTCCGTACGGGTCATTCCCGGCTCCGGCGGCTCCGTCAGACCCTCCAGGAAGGAGTCGATCTGCCATTCCGCCAGCCGGGCGGTGGTCTGCCCCGTGGACCGCGCCACCTGCACGGCCATCGGCTCGCTCAGCAGCCCGGCCTCGACCAGGCCCGCGAGCCGGCGCAGCGCCAGTACGTCGGCCTCCGTCAGCGCCTTGGCCTGGCCGATGTCCGCGAAGCCCATGGCCCGCCAGAAGCGGGAGGCGAGCTCCATGGAGACACCGGCGCTGCGGGCCGCCTGGAACGGGGTGTACCGCCGCTCCGCGCCCAGGATCAGCTGCTCCAGCCGGATGGCGAGCGGGTCCGCCGTCGGCTGTGCGGTGTGGTCCACCTCGTGGTGGGGAGTGTGCTGGTCGCGCCCGATCGGGGTGCCCGGACCGGTGGACCCGGGGCCGGCCGGCCCCGGACCACCCGTCCGTGGGGCGGACGCGCCGGACGTAGAGTCGTCGACGGTCAAGGGCCGCCTCCTGTCCATATCCGTGCGCACTGCCCTGCCGAACCGGGTGATCACCGGGAGGACCGGGATCGCCTAAACCATACGGCAGGTGTGCCGTAGCTCACTCCCCACTCCCCGCAGCCGTGGCCGCGGCGCCGGGCCGGCTACCGCACCGACCGCAGATGGACGACGTCCCCGGCCCCCACGGCCTCGTGCTTGTCCTCGGCCGTACGGATCACGAGCCGCCCGTCCGCGTCGACCGCTTCCGCCGTCCCGGTGAGCGTGCGCCCGCCGGGCAGGTCCGCCCGTACGTGCCGGCCGAGGGTCACGCAGTCCGCCGCGTAGGCCTCCTGGAGCCCGCTGGCGGCCGGGTCGCCTGCCGCCGCGCGCCAGTCCCCGTACCACTGCTCCAGGGAGCGCAGTACGGCCTTCAGCAGGGGCTCCCGGTCCGTGACGGCGGCCTTGGCCAGGATCAGCGAGCCGGCTTCCGGCACGGGCAGCTCGTCCTCGGTCAGGGTGACGTTGAGCCCGATCCCGATCACGACGCCCTCGCCGACCCGCTCGGCGAGGATGCCGCCGGTCTTGCGCTCCTCGCCGTTCACGGTGACGAGCAGGTCGTTGGGCCACTTGAGTGCCGTGTCCACGCCGGCGGCCCGGGACAGCCCGGTCGCGGCGGCCACCCCGGCCAGCAGGGTCAGCCACCCCCACCGCTCCTGCGGTACGGAGTCGCCCGGCTTGAGCAGGACGGAGAAGAACAGCCCGGACCGGGGCGGCGCGACCCAGCTGCGGTCGAGCCGCCCGCGCCCGGCGGTCTGCTCCTCGGCGACGAGCACGGCCCCCTCGGGCAGCCGTGCGGCCCGGGCGGCGAGATCGGTGTTGGTGGACCCGGTGGCGGCGACCACCTCGACCGAGCTCCACAGCCCCCCGCCGGCGACGAGGGCCCGCTCCAGCGCGGCGGCGCTCAAAGGCGGCCGCTCAAGGCTCGACCAGCGGCCGGTGGAAGCCGCACCTGATGCATCTGATGGCGTCATGCAACCCACAGTAGGTGTGTCAAACGCCGCACTGCCGAGCGCCATGCCCGCCGATACGCTACGCACCAGTAGCCAGCAGTAGTCAATCAATTGACCAGGCAGTTGACACCACACAGGGAGCCGCGACCCCGATGTCACAACCCTCAGAGCCGATCGACATGCACACGACCGCGGGCAAGATCGCGGACCTGCAGCGCCGCATCGACGAAGCCACTCACGCCGGGTCCGCGCGCGCGGTGGAGAAGCAGCACGCCAAGGGGAAGCTGACGGCGCGTGAGCGGGTCGCCCTGCTGCTGGACGAGGGGTCCTTCGTCGAACTCGACGAGTTCGCCCGGCACCGGTCGACCGCCTTCGGGCTGGAGAAGACCCGCCCCTACGGCGACGGCGTCGTCACCGGCTACGGCACGGTGGACGGCCGCCCGGTGGCCGTGTTCTCCCAGGACTTCACGGTCTTCGGCGGGGCCCTCGGCGAGGTCTACGGCCAGAAGATCATGAAGGTCATGGACTTCGCCCTCAAGACCGGCTGCCCGCTCGTCGGCATCAACGACTCCGGCGGCGCCCGCATCCAGGAGGGCGTCAGCGCGCTGGGCATGTACGGCGAGATCTTCCGCCGCAACGTGCACGCGTCCGGGGTGATCCCGCAGATCAGCCTGATCGTCGGGCCCTGCGCCGGCGGCGCCGTGTACTCCCCCGCCATCACCGACTTCACCGTGATGGTCGACCAGACCTCGCACATGTTCATCACCGGCCCGGACGTCATCAAGACGGTCACCGGCGAGGACGTGGGCTTCGAGGAGCTCGGCGGCGCGCGCACCCACAACTCCACCTCCGGCGTGGCCCACCACATGGCCGGGGACGAGAAGGACGCCATCGAGTACGTCAAGTCCCTGCTGGCGTACCTGCCGTCGAACAACCTCTCCGAGCCGCCCGCCTTCCCCGAGGAGGCGGACACCGACGTCTCCGACACCGACCGCGAGCTCGACGTACTGATCCCGGACAGCGCGAACCAGCCGTACGACATGCACACCGTGATCGAGCACGTGCTCGACGACGGGGAGTTCCTGGAGACGCAGTCGCTGTTCGCGCCGAACATCCTCACCGGCTTCGGCCGGGTCGAGGGCCACCCGGTGGGCATCGTCGCCAACCAGCCGATGCAGTTCGCCGGCTGCCTGGACATCAACGCCTCCGAGAAGGCCGCCCGCTTCGTGCGGACCTGCGACGCCTTCAACGTCCCGGTGCTGACGTTCGTGGACGTTCCGGGCTTCCTGCCGGGCACGGACCAGGAGTACAACGGAATCATCCGGCGCGGCGCGAAGCTGATCTACGCCTACGCCGAGGCCACCGTCCCCCTGATCACCGTCATCACCCGCAAGGCCTTCGGCGGCGCGTACGACGTCATGGGCTCCAAGCACCTCGGCGCTGACCTGAACCTGGCCTGGCCGACCGCGCAGATCGCCGTCATGGGCGCGCAGGGCGCGGTCAACATCCTGCACCGGCGCGCCATCGCCGAGGCGGAGGAGGCGGGCACCGCCGAGGAGACGCGGGCCCGGCTCATCGCCGAGTACGAGGACACGCTGCTGAACCCGTACACGGCCGCCGAGCGCGGTTACATCGACGCGGTGACCATGCCGTCGGAGACCCGGGCCCACGTGGTCAAGGGGCTGCGGCAGCTGCGCACCAAGCGGGAGTCCCTGCCCCCGAAGAAGCACGGCAACATCCCCCTCTAGGACGCTACGACGCTAGGAGGCAGTCCCGTGGTCATCAAGGTCGTCAAGGGGAACCCGACGCCCGAGGAGCTGGCCGCCGCACTGGCGGTGGTCCAAGCGCGCGCGGCGGTGCTGGCGTCGGCACCGTCGGGCGGCGCCGCGCCGGTGGCGGACGAATGGTCGGCGCCGGCCCGGGTGGCCCGGCGGACGATGCCGCAGCCGGGGCCGCGCGCGTGGGCCCGTACGTACTGGCCCGGTTAGGCGGGGTCCGGACGGGCCCCCGTCCGGTCGTGAAGATGGTGTGAACGGACCGTGGCGCCTGAGTACCCGTACTCAGGCGCCACACCGGTCCGCGGGGTCAGGATCGGGGCATGCTCTGGTCAGACCCGAAGAACGAGCCGCCCAAGGACATGCGCGACGCGCAGGCGATGGTCCGGCGGATGACCGTGGTGGTCGTCCTCGCGATGCTGGTGGTCGTGTACGTGCTGGGCGTAGGCTTCTAGCGGGCGCGAGGGCGTGTCGGGGGCGTGAGGGCCGCACCTACGATGGCGGGCATGACTGCTGCTGCCCAGGCCCCGGCCCACGCCCTCGTCCTCGCCTCCGCCTCGCCCGCCCGGCTCAACCTGCTGCGGCAGGCCGGGCTGGCCCCGCACGTGATCGTCAGCCACTTCGACGAGGACGCGCTCAGCGCCGAGACCCCGGCCGAGCTGGCGCTGGCGCTCGCCGAGGCCAAGGCGGGCGTCGTGGCGGCCCTGGACGAGGCCGCGGGCGCCCTGGTGATCGGCTGCGACTCGGTGCTGGAGCTGGACGGCGAGGCGCTCGGCAAGCCGGCGGACGCCGAGGAGGCCACCGCCCGCTGGAAGTCGATGCGCGGCCGGGCCGGGGTCCTGCGCACCGGGCACTGCGTGATCGACACCGCGACCGGGCGTCAGGTGTCGGCCACGGCCTCCACGACGGTCCGGTTCGGCGAGCCGACGGACGCCGAGGTGGCCGCGTACGTGGCGAGCGGCGAGCCGCTGCACGTGGCCGGGGCCTTCACCCTGGACGGGCTGTCGGCCCCGTTCATCGAGGGCATCGACGGCGACCCCGGGAACGTCATCGGGCTGTCGCTGCCCCTGCTGCGCTCCCTGCTGGGCGAACTGGGCGTGTCGATCACGGATTTGTGGGCTTGAGCTCCCCGAACGGCGCGGGCGGGGCGTCCCGGCCGTCAGGGGCACCCCCTGAGGCCGCCCGGTCCGCGCCCCGGGCCGCGTAGAGCATCAGGGCCAGGACCAGCAGGCACAGGATCAGCATCAGCACCGCGAAGGCGCCCCAGCCGACCAGGCCCACGGCGAGGGCGCCGAGCACCCCGTGGGTGACGGCGGCGGTGACGAGCACGACGCGGGCGAAGGTGCCGGGCGCGCGGTCGCGTACGGCCGCCACGGCGAGGAGCACGGCGCACAGGAGCAGGAACGCGCCGATGCCCGCTCCCATCGCGTACGTCGCCGCAGACATGACATCAGGATCCATGCCCGCGATGGACATCGACTGGTTGTGGGTGGTCTTGCCCAGCACGATGTGGACGAGGACCAGCACCGCCGCCTCGGCGACGAGCACGATCGCGGCCAGTCCGGCCACGAGTCTGCGCAGCACGACGCCCACGACGACCCACCCCTCCCCACAAGTCCCCGGCCGCACGTCCCCCGGCCCCACAGTGACCACAAGCCTGTTCGACGCCCTGGAGGCTACTAACGGGTAAACGTACGGACAAGGGGTCCGGGCAGCTTCGTTACGCGAGGCGCCCTCGCCGGCGATCACGCAAAGAATGTGTGGGCCGTTCGTAGGGACTCGACAAAGAATCACCGGGGCCCGCTGACCGGGGGAACAGAGACCTCGGATGGGTGACGGGGTTACTGTGCAGTCGGGGATCCCCCTGACCTGGGGCGCCACAAGGGCTTTCCTCACTCGAGGTGGACTCGAATCACACTCCGTGTGGGCAAGGTCACCTCTAGGGAAGGGTCGAAACGCCGTGTGGGCTGTCCCTAAACTCAGCTTGTTTCAAGGAGGGAGCCATCGTGCGCAAGGTGCTCATCGCCAACCGTGGCGAAATCGCTGTCCGCGTTGCTCGGGCCTGCCGGGATGCCGGAATCGCAAGCGTAGCCGTCTACGCCGATCCGGACCGGGACGCTCTGCATGTCCGCGCGGCCGACGAAGCTTTCGCGTTGGGCGGTGACACCCCGGCCGCCAGCTACCTGGACATTTCCAAGGTCCTGCAGGCCGCAGCCGATTCCGGCGCGGACGCCATCCATCCCGGATACGGCTTCCTCTCCGAGAACGCCGAATTCGCGCAGGCCGTCCTCGACGCCGGCCTGACCTGGATCGGCCCGCCCCCGCAGGCCATCCGCGACCTCGGTGACAAGGTCGCAGCCCGCCACATCGCCCAGCGCGCCGGCGCCCCGCTCGTCGCGGGCACCCCGGACCCGGTCTCCGGGGCCGACGAGGTCGTCGCGTTCGCCGAGCAGCACGGCCTGCCGATCGCGATCAAGGCCGCCTTCGGCGGCGGCGGCCGCGGCCTGAAGGTCGCCCGCACCCTCGAAGAGGTCCCCGAGCTCTACGACTCGGCCGTCCGCGAGGCCGTCGCGGCCTTCGGGCGCGGCGAGTGCTTCGTCGAGCGCTACCTCGACAAGCCGCGCCACGTCGAGACGCAGTGCCTGGCCGACTCCCACGGCAACGTGGTCGTCGTCTCCACCCGCGACTGCTCCCTCCAGCGCCGCCACCAGAAGCTGGTCGAGGAAGCCCCCGCGCCGTTCCTGTCGGAGGCTCAGAACGCCGAGCTGTACGCGGCGTCGAAGGCGATCCTGAAGGAGGCCGGCTACGTCGGCGCCGGCACGGTCGAGTTCCTGGTCGGCACGGACGGGACGATCTCCTTCCTGGAGGTCAACACCCGTCTGCAGGTCGAGCACCCGGTCACCGAAGAGGTCACCGGCATCGACCTGGTCCGCGAGATGTTCCGCATCGCCGACGGCGAGGAGCTCGGCTACGGCGACCCGGTCCTGCGCGGGCACTCCTTCGAGTTCCGCATCAACGGCGAGGACCCGGGCCGCGGCTTCCTGCCGGCCCCCGGCACCGTCACCAAGTTCAACGCGCCCTCCGGCCCCGGTGTCCGCCTGGACGCGGGCGTGGAGTCCGGCTCGGTCATCGGCCCGGCCTGGGACTCCCTCCTCGCCAAGCTCATCATCACGGGCGCCACGCGCGAGCAGGCCCTGCAGCGGGCGGCGCGCGCGCTGGCGGAGTTCGACGTGGAGGGCATGGCCACGGCCATCCCGTTCCACCGTGCGGTCGTCGCCGACCCGGCGTTCATCTCGAACCCCTTCCGGGTGCACACCCGCTGGATCGAGACCGAGTTCGTCAACGACATCCCCGCGTTCGCCGCCCCGGCGGCGGAGGACACGGAGGACGAGCCGGGCCGCGAGACGGTCGTCGTCGAGGTCGGCGGCAAGCGCCTGGAGGTCTCCCTCCCGTCCTCGCTGGGCATGACCCTGGCCCGCACGGCCGCGGCGGGCGGCGCGAAGCCGAAGCGCCGCGCGGCGAAGAAGTCCGGCCCGGCCGCCTCCGGCGACACGCTGGCGTCCCCGATGCAGGGCACGATCGTCAAGGTCGCGGTCGAGGAGGGCCAGCAGGTCAACGAGGGCGACCTGGTCGTCGTCCTGGAGGCCATGAAGATGGAGCAGCCGCTGAACGCGCACCGCTCCGGCACGATCGTCGGCCTCACCGCCGAAGTCGGCGCCAGCCTCACCTCGGGCGCCACCATCTGCGAGATCAAGGACTGACCCGCAGACCGTACGGAACGAAGTCGGCCCCCAGGACCCTTCCGGGTCCTGGGGGCCGATCTCATGTGCGGCTCCCGGCGGCTACCAGGTGCCGGGCTGTGCCGTCCAGCTCTTCGCCGGGGGCACGAACCCGCCGTCGGCCTTGGCCTTGAAGCCGAAGATCGCGTTGCTTCCGGCGGAGTAGTTGTACATGACCGCGATGTCGTCGCGACCGTCCTTGTCGAGGTCACCGGAGACCGGGTTCCCGGTGTTCTCCAGGTACCAGGAGTTCTCGGCGCTCTCCCAGCTCTTGACGGGAGCGGCGACCCCGCCGTCGGGCTTGCCCATCAGGGTGAAAGCGGCCGCGCGGCCGTTGTCGTACCTGTACAGGATGGCGGCGTCGGCCCGGCCGTCGCCGTTGTAGTCGCCCGAGGTGAGCTTGGAGCGGTTGTAGTCCCATACGCCCGGGGCGGCGCTCCACGACTTGAGGGGGGCCGCGAAGCCGCCGTCGGGCTTGCCGAACAGGGTGTACATCTCGACGGAACCGTCGCCGTGGCCGTACAGGGCGAGGATGTCGTCGCGGCCGTCCTTGTTGAAGTCGCCCGTGACGTGCTTGGACTCGTTCCAGCACCAGTTGCCGGCGCCGGAGTTCCAGCTGCCGAACTGTTGGTCGAACGTGCCGTCCGCCTTCGAGAGGAAGGTGTGCGTTCCGGTGGAACAGCCGCCGTGGTCGAACATCATGGCCACGTCGTCGCGGCCGTCGCCGTTGAAGTCACCGGCGACGAGCTTGGCCGCCTTGGCGTTCCAGTTGCCCGGGCCGACGTAGGCGCTGCGCGGCAGGCTGGTGAAAGTGCCGTCGGCGTTGCCGAGGAAGGTGAACAGACCGTTGGCGTCTTCGTAGTCGTACAGTGCGGCCAGGTCGTCGCGGCCGTCGTTGTTGAAGTCGCCGACGACCCACTGCGACTGCTTGACGCGCCAGTTCCACACCCCGCTGTTGAAGCCGAGGACCGGGGCGCCGTATCCGCTGCCGTCGGCCTTGCCGGGCGCGACGTAGAGCGCCATCGCGTCGCTGCCGAAGTCGTAGACGGTGGCCACGTCGGCCCGGCCGTCGCCGTTGAAGTCACCCCCCAGTTCGGTGCGCTTGTCCATGGTGCGGTCGTTCGCCTTGTGCTCGACGCTGACGCCCGTGGTGTGGTTGTGGCGGATGTAGCCGCCCGAGAAGTCCTCGCGGGGGCCGCCGTAGACGTCGTACTCGTCCGACTGCGGGTAGCCCAGGAAGCTCTTCTCCGCACCGCCGAGGCTCAACCACTTCTCGCGGATCGTGCCCCGGACCGACCAGGCCTTGCCCGTCGTGGTCGTCCAGTAGATGGACGCCGTGTCGGAGGTCTGCCCCTTGTGGCGGAAGTGGTTGTAGCGGCCGACGCCGTCGGGGGCGTTGGTCTCGTCGGTGGTCGGGTAGCCGAGCGGGCCGCTGGGGCCGCCGAGCTCGATGTACTTCTTGTAGATGGTGCCCCTGACGGACTGGCCACTGAATTCGAACGTGAAGTAGATGGCCCCGCCGCCACCGCCGCTGAAGGTGCTGAACCAGCCGTTGTTGTCGAAGGTCACGGCCTCGTCGGAGGTCGGGTAGCCCATGACGCCCCGTTCGGCGCCCAGGCTCATCCACTTCTGGCGGATGCCGTTGACGATGGTCCAGGCACCGGTGTTCGGGTGCCAGTAGATGGAGCCGTTGTCGCTGCTCTCGCCTTCCTTGCGGAAGTGCACGAAGCGGCCGACGGCGTCGGTCGACTCGGTGATGTCGGTGGTCGGGTAGCCGAGCGCGGCGGTGCCGCCCGCGGCGTTGAACTTCGCCAGGATCGGTCCGCACAGCTGGCGCGGGGTGGTCGTACCGGGCTTGGTGAACGCCTGGCACTCGGACCACGGCGTGCCGCCGAGGACCAGCTTGCGGCCGGGGCCGAAGACGGATCCGCCGCTCAGGGCGCGGCCCGGGAACTCGGTGATCTGGCCGTTGCCGTCGCGCGACCAGAGGTCGGCGTAGCCGTCCTTCTCGAAGTCGCCGTCGCTGGACAGGTGCGGGTAGGCGGCGCTGGTGAAGCCCGTACCGATGGAGGCCGTCCGGACGGCCGGGTCTCCGTACACCGTCAGGTCGACCAACGCGGGCGAGGTGTTGGCGGTGGTCTTCTTGCTGGTGTACTGGTGGATCTTGCCGCTGACCGTGTCGCGGGCCCAGATCTCAGGCAGCGCGTCACCGTTCAGGTCACCCGGCGTCATGATCGTCATGTTCTGCCAGTCGGCGTTGCCGAGGAGGATCGGCTCGGAACCGGGGATTGCCACCTCTCCGGTCAGCGTCCCGAGGTAGAGCCAGAGCTTGGAACCCTCCTTGATCAGCATGTCGGGCACGTCGTCGTCGTCCGTCTTGCCGTCGCCGTTGTCGTCGTTGACGCTGCCGATCGAGACCACCTGGTCGGCCTGCGCCCAGTGGTTGTGGTCGTTCACACCGTCTTCGAAGGCCGTCACTTCGAACCCCTTGGCGTCCAGGGGCTTGAGGTCTCCGTCGCCCTTGCCGGGGTAGACCCACAGCGTATTGCGACTGGGGTCGCCGTTCTGCGGCCGCAGGACGAGGAGGTCCTCGATCAGGTCCTCGCTCCAGCTGTTGCGATGACTCATCGACTTGACGTTGGCGAAGGAGGCGTGGTCCAGCTTCCTGGACAGGCCGAACGAGCCGTCGCCCTTGCCCGGGTGCACCCACAGCTGGCCGGAGCCCGGGTCGACGCTCCACAGGTCGACGGTGCCGTCGCCGTTGAGGTCGCCGGGCTTGTCGCGCACCGGCTGGCGCTTGGCGTAGAAGAGGTAGGACTTCAGATCCGAGCGGTTGTTGGAAGCATCCAGGCTACGGACGTACATCACCTGCGGGCCGGCCGCGGTCGGCTTGTACTTGACGTCCACCGAACCGCCGGGCGCGGCCGGGCTGGCCTCCTGGACCTTGGGGTCGGACTCGGTCCACCACTGATACTTCGTGATGTCGTTCTCGCCGCCCGAGGTCAGCTTGAACGTTCCCTCGGTACGGGCGTAGCCAGTGTTGTCCGGCTCGTTCTCGGGGAACTGCGCCGAGGACACGCCCGGGAGCGAGGCGGGGCGGGTCGCGTCGATGGTGAACAGACACTGTCCGGCCCAGGGGCCGTCCGCCGTCCCGTCGTTGCCGCGGACGTCCCAGCGGTAGGTGTTGCTGCCCAGGCCCGCGGCGGGGATCGTCAGCTGGGCCATGTTGCCGCTGGCCACGGGGACGCGGGCGGTCTTCAGCGTGCCGTAGTCGTTCGCGTTCCAGTAGTGGAACTCGGCGGTCAGCGAGTTGTCCTCGGCGTCGGAGACGCGGGCGCGCAGCACGACGTTGTCGGTCGTGCCCATCTGGCCGCCGTTGCAGGCGACCGACGGGCTGGAGCTGCGCTCGTACGGGGTGGTGGGCAGCGTGTTGAACTTGGTCGAGATGCGGGCGCTGTCCGGGTTGAACTTGCGCCACGACACGTCGACGTTGTCGTTCGCGGACTTCAGGCCCATGGTCCACGCCGGCCAGTGGTAACGAGCGGCGTCGGCGACCGCGGAGGTCACGTTCAGCTCGATGGTGTCACCGTCGCCGGGGCAGTTGCGGCCCCCGAAGGACTGGCCGGAGGCGTCGACCATGCGCTTCCAGGCGGGCTGGTTGTTCCAGGTGGTGCCGCCGCCGATGGCGTCGGTGTCCCAGATCTGGAGCTGACCGGACTGGCAGCTCCAGGAACCCGCGTACTTCTGCTGGATGCGGAAGGTGGATTCCAGGATCTGCTTGTCCCACATGGCGCCCATGCCGGCCTGGAAGAAGGTCTTCGCGCAGACGGTGCCGCCGTTGGCGCCGTCCTTGGCGCAGCCGACGCGGGCCTCCTTGCTGAGCGTGCCGCCGTTCCAGTAGTTGGTGTTGGCGGAGTTCGCGTAGGCGGTGTGCTTGTAGGCGATCGCCCAGGCCGACTTCCAGTCGTCCCGCCACACCGGGTCGATGACGACCGGGTAGGTGGTGGCTGCGTCCGTGAGCAGCTTGCGGTCGGGCTTCAGGGTGAGCTTGGAGCCCTTGAGGTCGACGCCGAGGTCGGCCTCCTTGGACCCGTTCGAGATGCCGTCGACGGCGGGCACCGGCGGAACCGGGGCCGGGGCCTGGGCGGCGGCCCCGGCGGCCGGGGCCGCCTGCAGGCCGGAGGTCTTGGCGGCGTCCGCGGCCTTCGGAGCGGCAGCCTTCGGGGCCGGGGCGGGCGCCGGGCCCGTCGTTCCGGCAGTGGACTCGGGCAGGATCTTCTCGGCGCCGGAGTCCCACATCTGCGGCTTGGCGGCGCTGAAGAGGGTCTGGCCGGCCGGATCCACCGCGCGGAGCTCGCCGCTCGCCTCCTTGCGGATGGTGACGCCCTTGCCCTCGAGGCCGAAGTCGAGGCTGGCGAGGGCCGGGTTCTCGGCGGCCTTGCGCGTCTTGACGACGATCTGGTGCGAGAAGCCGCTCACGTCGGCGCTGATGCGCAGGTCCACGTCCTCCAGGACGTTCGTGTACGTGGCGCTGTTGCCCTCCAGCTTCGGCGCGGGCAGCGGCGTCGGCCAGGTCAGGGAAACGTCCCGGCCGTCCTTGCGCATGGTCGCCAGCGCGCCCGTGCCCCCGCCGGAGAAGGACAGGCCGACGGCTGTCGCGGCCGGGGCTATGCGCCCGTCCGACTGCTTGGCCAGGGTGGCGTCCGCGTCCACGAGCTTGCCGCCGCGGTACACGCGTACGGGCACGAGCGCGTGATTGGCAGTCAGCGTTCCGTCCGGGTTCGCCCAGACGTCGTCCGTCTCCGTGCGCTTCGACTCGATCTCGACGGGCTTACCGGACTTCTTCGCCTCGCCCTTGGCCTTCGTCTCCGCGGCGGCGTCGGCCAGGCGCTCCTTGACCTTGTCGCCAGCGGCGGCGCCGGACTTGCCCGCGGCCACGGCGGGCAGACCGCCGAGCAGTGTGGAGGTCAACGCGGCGGTCAGCACGGTCGCCGTGGCGAGCACCGGCGTTCTGCGGGAGGGCGGATCGTCGACGCGGGCGCGCGTCGTGAATGGTCTCACTGACAGGTCCTCAACGGGTTGGTGCGGTGGCCGCGCCGGAGCGGCGACCGATGACTGGGACGACCTCCCGCCGCGGACGACTTTGAGCCATCCTGACGGTCGGCCACCCGACTGTTCGAATGATTTGTAGCAGCCGACGGCACCCTTTCCGGACGGAAATCCCCGATGGGCCGGGACCGTCGGAGGTTCCACAAGATTCCCGCGAGAACTTCGACACTTTCGCTGTGCAACCTTTTCGCAACTCGCTGACCTGCACCCGGAGGCCGGAATTCCGTTTATAAGCACACCGGAAGCCTTCGACGCACCGCGTGCTCCCTTGTTAGGTTCAGCGCCGTTGGCCCATTAGCGCGGTGGCCGAACCACCGCGCGCGACGGCTTGGAGTGTTCGAATTTTGAAGAGATCCCAGGCGCACGCTTTGCGTGCGCCTCTGAGGCGTGTCTGGCGGTGGCCGATACCGGTCCTGGCGCTCAGCATGCTGACCGCCGGGCTCACCGCCACCCCCGCCATGGCGGCCGGTTCCGACCTGAAGAAGCCGGGACTGCAGAAGCTCACGAAGGTCGGCGGAGCACCCGTCACCGGGAAGCCCGCAGCGGGCCCCGCCGAGTCGCAGAAGAAGGCGTGGAAGTCCTCCGCGCCGAAGATCGCCTGGCCGAAGGCGGGTTCGGCGGAAATCGCCCTGCCTGACGCGTCCGCACCGCCGGTCGTCAGCCTGAAGTCGGCCCCCCAGGGCACGGCGGGGGCATTCGCCCTCGGCCCGTCGAAGGCCGCGGGCAACCCCGTCAAGGCGGGCACCCTCCCGGTGACGGTCGCCGCGCTCCCGGCTTCGGCAGCAGCGGGCCCGAAGGCCGGTGCGAAGTCCGGCGCCGCCCCGCAGAGCCTTGCGGCCGACGCGCCCGCCGAGCAGGTGAAGCTGAAGGTCGACCTGCTCGACCAGACGGCGGCCAAGAAGGCCGGCCTGGCGAACAGCCTGCTGCTGAACGTGAAGCGCACCGACACGGGCAAGGCGGCGGCGCCCGTCTCCGTCGAGCTCGACTACGACGCGTTCAAGAACGCGTACGGCGGCAGCTGGGGTTCCCGACTCCGCTTCACGGCCGTTCCCGCCTGTGCGGTGACGACGCCGAACAAGCCCGAGTGCAAGGGCAGCATCCCGGTCACCACGAAGAACGACCCGGTGACCGGCAAGCTCATCGCGACGTTCACGGCGTCCTCGTCCTCCACCCCCGCCCAGTCGGCCGTCCCGTCGGACAAGGCCGACATGAACCTGTCGGCCGCGAACACCGCGGTCTCCGCGGCCGCCGCGGGCAGCCAGGGCATGACGCTGGCCGCGAGCCCGGGCGCCGACGGCGCGAACGGCACGTTCAAGGCCACCTCGCTGAACCCCTCGGGCTCCTGGCAGGCCGGCGGCTCGGCGGGTGACTTCTCCTGGTCCTACCCGCTGGACATCCCCGCCTCCCTGGGCGGTCCGAGCCCCTCGCTCTCCCTCGGCTACTCCAGCGCCCAGATCGACGGCCGTACGTCGGCCTCCGCGCAGCAGACCTCGTGGGTCGGCGACGGCTGGGACCTGGCCTCGAACTACATCGAGCGGGGCTACGTCCCGTGCAGCCAGGACAAGAAGGCCGGCTCCGGGTTCAACAACCCGAAGGACGACACCGGCGACCTGTGCCACGGCGCACCGATGGTCACCATGTCGCTGAACGGCGGCTCCACCCAGCTCGTCCTCGACGACACCACGAAGAAGTGGCGGCCGGCGAAGGACGACGGCTCGCGCATCGAGCTGCTCCAGGGCGCCTCGAACGGCGACAAGGAGGGTGACCACTGGAGGTTCACCAACCCCCAGGGCATCCAGTTCTACTTCGGTCTGAACAAGGTCCCGGGCTGGACGACGGGCAAGCCCGTCACCAACTCCACCTGGAACGTCCCGGTCTACGGCAACCAGCCCGGTGAGCCCTGCTACAACGCGACGTTCGCCGACGCGGTGTGCGACCAGGCCTACCGCTGGAACCTCGACTACGTCGTGGACCCGCGCGGCAACGCGATGACCTACTGGTACCAGAAGGAGGTCAACCACTACGGCTCGAACTACAAGATCGCGGGTGGTTCGACCGCCCGGGCGTACGACCGTTCCGGCTGGCTGGACCACATCTCGTACGGTCTGCGCAACGACAACCTGTTCGCCGAGGCCCCGGCCCAGGTGAACTTCGGTGTCGCCGAGCGCTGCCTCGTCACGTCCTCCTTCGACTGCGACCCGGCGAAGCTGAAGCCGGAGGTCGCCTGGGACATCGCCAAGAACTGGCCCGACACCCCCGGTGACCAGCTCTGCGCGGCGGGCGAGGAGTGCAAGGGCCGGTTCACGCCGACCTTCTTCACCCGCAAGCGCCTGACCGAGGTCAGCACCTCGGTGTGGAACGGGACCGCGCGCAAGCCGGTGGACTCCTGGAAGCTGACCCAGGACTTCCCGATGACCGGCGACGGCACGGACTACCCGCTGTGGCTGGGCGAGATCAAGCACACGGGCAAGAACGGCACGGACACGGCGCTGCCGCCGGTGAAGTTCCGCGGCAAGCAGCTCCCCAACCGCGTGGACGGCGCCGCCGACGGCAAGCCGCCGTACCTGCGCTACCGCATCGAGGCGATCGACAGCGAGACCGGCTCGACCATCCTGGCCCACTACAAGGACCCGGAGTGCCGCGCGGCCAACCCGCGCGTCATGCCCACCTCGCCCGAGACGAACACCCTCCGCTGCTACCCGGTGATCTCCGAGATCCCGGACCCGACCGATCCGCAGCACGAGAAGAAGCTCTACGTCACGGACTGGTTCCACAAGTACGTCGTCGACTGGGTCCAGGAGGAGGACCGCAACGGCAACTCCCCGACGCGGCGCACCGAGTACGAGTTCCTCGGCAACCCGGCGTGGGCGTACGACGACGAGACCGAGATGATGCGTCCCAAGACGCGCACCTGGTCCCAGTGGCGCGGCTACGAGAAGGTGCGCACCTTCATCGGCCAGGCCCCCGACAAGCGCTCCATGACGGAGACGCTGTTCTTCCGAGGCCTCGACGGTGACCGGCTCGCCCCCTCGGGCGGCAAGAAGTCGGTCAAGGTCAAGGACTCCGAGGGCAACGAGATGGCGGACCACCGCCTCTACGCCGGCCAGACCCGCGAGGTCCTGGCGTACAACGGCGAGGGCGGCGCGCTCGAAGCGGCCACGACCTACACCCCGTGGCTGTACGGCCCCACGGCGACGCGCCAGCGCAAGGGCGCGGTGCCCGAGGAGGACATCGAGCCCCAGCAGTCCTTCGTCCAGCAGACCACGGGGGTCAACTCCCGCATCCTGCTGTCCGACGGCCGCGGCTGGCGCCGTACGGCGATGAGCACGACGTACGACAACCGGGGCTTCGCCCAGTCGGTGTCGAACCTCGGCGACGTCGCGGACCCGTCGGACGACAGCTGCACGCGCTACGAGTACGACGAGGACCAGACCCGCTGGATCATCGCCCGCCAGAAGCGGGTGGAGACGGTCGCGAAGGCGTGTGACGCGGCGAACGTGCAGCGCCCGGCGGACGTGACGTCCGACGCGCGGATGTACTACGACGCGGCGGGCAACCTGAAGTCCACCGAGTCGCTGTCCGGATACTCGGGCGGCAACCCGGTGTACACCACGGACGGCAGCGCGACCTTCGACACGTACGGCCGCATGAAGACGACGACCGACGTCTTCGGCAAGACCTCCAAGGTCGACTACACCCCCGCCTCGGGACAGATCGTCACCAAGGTCGTCACCACCAACTCCGCCGGTCACACCCAGACGACGGAGACCGACCAGGGCCGCGGTTCGGTCCTGGCCAAGCAGGACACCAACGGCCGCCGCCAGGTGATGGAGTACGACGGCCTGGGCCGGCTCCTCAAGGTCTGGTCCCCGGACCGCGACCCGCTCTCGAAGTCCCCGGACGGCGAGTTCTCGTACGACGTCCGCACCGACGGTCCGGTCGTCATCTCCAACAAGAGCCTGCTGGACGACGGTACGTACCGCACCAGCTACGACATCTACGACAGCAGCCTGCGCATCCGCCAGACCCAGATGGAGGCCCTCGGAGGCGGTCGGCTCATCACCGACACCTTCTACAACAGCCTCGGCCAGGTCTGGAAGAGCAACGGCGCCTACTACACCGCCGGCGCTCCGTCCGGCGTCCAGTGGGAGCCCAAGGACAACGAGGTCCCGTCGTCGACGGTGACCGAGTACGACGGCTCCGGCCGCTCGACCGCGCAGATCTCGCGGAAGTTCGGTCTGGAGACCTCCCGTACGACCACCTCGTACGGCGGCGACAACATCACCGTCGACCCCCCGAAGGGCGAGACCCCGACCCGGGCCTTCCTCGACGGCGCGGGCCGCAAGACGGAGCTGCGCTTCTTCCGCTCGGACTCGCCGACGGGGGCGTACGACAAGACGACGTACGCGTACAACCAGCGCGGGGCGCTGGAGTCGGTCGTCAACCAGGCGGGCGACAAGTGGGGCTTCGAGTACGACATCCGCGGTCGCCAGACCAAGCAGACGGACCCTGACAAGGGCACGACGACGATGACGTACGGCCAGGGCGACCGGCTGGCGACCACGACAGACGCACGCGGAAAGGTCATCGCCCCGGAGTACGACGACCTGGGCCGCGTCGTTGCCACCCATGACGGCTCGGTGACCGGCCCGAAGCTCACCTCGACCACGTACGACACCCTTCCGGGTGCCGTCGGCCTGCCGGTGTCCTCGACACGCTATGTCAACGGCAACGCCTACACGCAAGAGATCACCGGCTACGACAGCGAGTACCGCCCGACGGGCTCGAAGATCACCATTCCCGCGTCGGAGGGTGCCCTCGCCGGTTCGTACAGCTTCGCCAACGGCTATCGGCCCAACACTGGCCTGACGGCGTGGACGAGTCAGCCCGCAATCGGTGGACTGCCCGCCGAAACGACCACCATGAAGTACAACCACCTGGAACTGCCCACCATCATGGGCGTCCAGGGCAAGACCTTCGTCGGCAATGTTGACTATTCGCCGATGGGCGACGTGCTGCGCACGGAGTCCGGCCCGGCCGGATCCCAGGTCTACTCGACGAACTTCTACGACGAGCAGACACGCCTTCTCACCCGGACGGTCAACGACAAAGAGCAGTCGCCCAGCCGGATCAACGACACGTCATACGACTACGACGCTGTCGGCAACATCCTGAAGGTCACCGACAAGGAAGGCCCGGCCGCCACTGCCGACGTGCAGTGCTTCGCGTACGACTATCTGCGCCGCATGAACGAGGCCTGGACGGCTACGGACGACTGCGCGGCCCAGCCGAACGCGGCCGGCCCCGGCTCCAAGCCCCAGGTCGGTGGTCCGAGCGCGTACTGGAGCTCGTACAGCTTCGACGCAGCGGGCAACCGCACCAAGGAAGTCCAGCATTCCCCGATCGGTGACCTCACCAAGGACGTCACCCGCACCTACACCTACGGCACGGCTGGTCAGGCCGGTGCGAACGGTCTGAAGAAGGTCGACACCACCGGCCCGGGCGGCGCCCGTACCGAGTCCTACACCTACGATGCGGCAGGCAACACCAAAACCCGCACCATCCAGGGCGACACCCAGAATCTGGAATGGGACGCCTCGGGTCAGCTGACGAAGGTCACCAAGGGTGCGGAGGCGACGGACTTCGTCTACGACGCCGGCGGCAGCCGCCTGATCAAGCGTGAGCCGTCGGGCACGACGCTTTACCTGCCGGGCACCGAGGTCAAGCTCACGGCGGCGGGCAAGCTGGAGAGCACGCGTTACTACGGCCACCCGGCCGGCCCGACGATGGTCAAGACGGCCAAGGACGGCGTCATCACGACGTCGTACCTGATGGCCGACCACAACGGCACAGCGACCACGACCGTGGACGCCACCACCATGGCGGTCACCCGGCGCAAGTTCACACCGTATGGCGAGGTCCGCGGTGCGGCCCCCTCGCTGTGGCCCGGCAAGAAGGGCTTCGTCGGCGGAGAGGTAGACGAGACCACCGGGCTCGTGCATCTAGGTGCACGTGAGTACGACCCTGCGACAGGCCGGTTCCAGTCGGTCGACCCCATCGTCGACTACAACGAGCCCAAACAGATGAACCCGTACGTCTACGCGAACAACTCGCCGGTGACGTTCAGCGACCCCAGCGGCCTGTCGATCGCGCCTCCTACGATGCCGATCAAGGACTTCTCGGACGCCGAGGCGGCCTGGGCGAACATGATCCAGGGCAAGAGTGCCCTGGACATCGCGCTCGAAGTCGCGATGGGCATCCTGAAGGACGCCTCGGGGTACAACGACATCCGCGACTGCCTGGGCGGCGACTGGGGCGCGTGCGCCGGCCTCGCCCTGGATGCGGCATTGCCCTTCGCGGGCCGTGCCAAGCGCATCCTGAAGGCACTGGACCGTGCGTGGGATGCCTTCAACAGCTGGTCGCACAAACTCGCCCTGGCGCGAGACATCCTCAGGCGGGTCGAGCGCTACCAGCAGGCGATGGCCAAGTACGCCGAGGACCTGGCCGAGTGGAAACGGCAGATAGAGGAAGCCGCCGAACGCGCGAGAAAACTGGAGGAGGAGGCCGCAGCGGCCCGAAGAAGGGTCCAAGAGGCAGCAGCTGCGGCCGCGAAGAAGGCCGACGAAGCCAAGGCTACGGCGGCCAAGCAAGGCAAGTCCTCCGCGACGAAGGCCAAGAAGGCCGACGGCGACGGCAAGGCGTCGAAGTCGTCGGAGGCGAAGAAGGGCGACGAGCCGAAGAAGTCGAAGGGCAAGGAAGACGATTCCGGCGGCTCTCAGACGAACGAGGGCTGCAACAGCTTCGTACCCGGTACGCAGGTCCTGATGGCCGACGGCTCAGCGAAGCCCATCGAGGACGTACGACTCGAGGACAAGGTCCTGGCCACCGAGGCTGAGACGGGCGCCACTACCGGCGAATCCGTCGCAGCTTTGATCATCGGTGAGGGCCAGAAGAAGCTGGTCGAGATAACAATCGACACCGACGGCGCGAAGGGCGAAGCCACCGAACACCTCACCGCCACAGACGGCCACCCGTTCTGGGTCCCGTCCATGGGCAAGTGGCTTAACGCCACCGACCTCAGCGCCGGTCAGTGGCTGCGCACGTCCTCGGGCAGCTGGGTGCAAGTCACCGAGGTCAAGCGGTGGACCGAGCAGAAGAAGGTCCACAACCTCACGGTGGCTTCGAAGCACACCTACTACGTGCTTGCGGGATCCTCGCCCATCTTGGTCCACAACGCCTCGTGCAAGGTTGTGTACGAAAACGATGGTGGGCGCTTCGGCGACTTGGACCCGGGTGTGCCCGGCGATGGCCTGGAGGCCCACCACATGCCGCAGGCCGCCCTCGAACACACCGACCGCAAGGACGGTGGTGCCGTGGTGATGAAGCGTGAGGATCACAAGCTGACCCGTACCTACGGGGGCCGAGGCGGTGCGACCAAGCGGGCAGACGCCAACCTTCCCTTCAGGACGGTGCTCGCCATGGACATCTGGGACATGCGCCGAATAGGGAAATTGCAGTACAACGACGCCAGCTACTTCAACAAGGGAATCCTGGAGATGATGGCTTACTATCGGCGCATCGGAATGATCTAGGGGATCACATGGGAATCCGAAAGGAAGTTCAGGATCTACTTGACGCAGGCCCGTTCCCGTCCGAGGAAGCCCCTGTAGAGGAGATCACTGAGACAGAGCACCTGCTCGAGCAGATCCCGGAACCGGTCACGGATGAAGAAGCTCAGGCTCTGACAACGATCTTCGGCTCCGACGACTGCTTCGGCCTCTCGATGACTTTGCTACATGTGATCGAGACCGCACCAAGCGCTCAGACGGCAGACTACCCACTGAACACAGACAACATGTGGGTGGAATTGCTGAACCGCCGTGTCGCCTTTGCCCGAAAGCTGGCAGAGGAGGAGCACCGCTCAAGCAGCTCATGATCGGCAAGCGCTGATCAAGTGACGGGTCGCCGGATCTTCCGGCGACCCGTTTCTGCCAGCCGCGTAGATATGGCGGTAGAAACTCCGACAGATCGCGGCGCCGCACACGCTCCTCACCGCCGCCGCATGTCCGCCACCCTCGCGCGCTCCCGCTCCCCCGGCTGGGGGTCCGGGAGGGGGCCCGCGCTGCGGAGTTGAGCGGTGGGGCCGCCGCGGCGCTGCACCGGGAGGGGGGACTCGCGGCGCGGGCGGCGGCCCGCCATGCCGTCGGCGTTCCCGCCGGGGGCCACGGCGCCGGCGATGGTGATCTGGACGCCCTGGTCCGCGAGGGCCTGGAGTTCCGTGGCCGCGCGGTCGTCGTGCGGCGGGGGCTCGTCCGTGACCAGACGGGTCATCACATCGGTCGGCACCGTCTGGAACATGGTGTCGGTGCCCAGCTTCGTGTGGTCCGCGAGGACCACCACCTCCGCCGCCGCCTGGACCAGGGCCCGGTCCACGCTCGCCGACAGCATGTTGGACGTGGACAGACCGCGTTCCGCCGTCAGGCCGCTGCCGGACAGGAAGGCCCGGGAGACCCGCAGCCCCTGGAGGGACTGCTCCGCCCCGCTGCCGACCAGCGCGTAGTTGGAGCCGCGGAGGGTGCCGCCCGTCATCACCACCTCCACCCTGTTCGCGTGGGCCAGTGCCTGCGCGACCAGCAGCGAGTTGGTGACGACGGTCAGTCCGGGCACCCGGGCGAGCCGGCGGGCCAGCTCCTGGGTCGTGGTGCCCGCGCCGACGACGACGGCCTCGCCTTCTTCGACGAGGCCGGCCGCCACGTCGGCAATGGCGGTCTTCTCCGCCGTCGCGAGATGGGACTTTTGCGGAAATCCGGACTCCCGCGTGAAACCGCCCGGCAAAACCGCACCGCCGTGTCGGCGGTCGAGGAGTCCTTCGGCCTCCAGCGCCCGCACGTCCCGCCGTACGGTCACTTCGGAGGTCTGGACGACGCGGGCGAGCTCCCGGAGCGACACCGCTCCGTTGGCCCGCACCATTTCGAGAATCAATTGGCGACGTTCTGCAGCGAACACGAAACTGACAGTAACCCCAACGACCGTCTTGTTTCAGCTCCTTGCGCCGGAATACCGAAGTTGTCCATAAAGCAGGGCGACTAGTGGTATACGCGGCGGGGCGGTTGAGTGAACGTCACTCCACCCCCGCTGGGGCCGCCCCAAGTCCCCTTCGACCTGGGGCGGTTGCCGTCCTCAGGCCTCGCCGGCGGTCTTCCGCGTGTGCAGCTGGCGCGCCACCTCGGCGATCGAACCCGACAGCGAGGGGTACACCGTGAACGCGTTTGCGATCTGCTCGACGGTCAGGTTGTTGTCGACTGCGATCGAGATGGGGTGGATCAGCTCGCTCGCCCGCGGGGAGACCACCACGCCGCCGACCACGATTCCGGTGCCCGGGCGGCAGAACAGCTTCACGAACCCGTCCCGGATGCCCTGCATCTTGGCCCGCGCGTTGCGCAGCAACGGCAGCTTCACGACACGGGCGTCGATCTTGCCGGCGTCCACATCGGCCTGGGTGTAACCGACAGTGGCGATCTCCGGGTCGGTGAACACGTTCGACGAGACCGTCTTGAGGTTCAGCGGGGCCACCGCGTCGCCGAGGAAGTGGTACATCGCGATGCGGCCCTGCATGGCGGCGACGGAGGCCAGCGCGAAGATCCCGGTCACGTCGCCGGCCGCGTACACGCCGGGCGCGGACGTACGGGAGACCTTGTCGGTCCAGATGTGCCCGGACTCCTTGAGCCGGACCCCGGACTCCTCCAGGTTCATGTCCTTGGTGTTCGGGATCGCGCCGACCGCCATCAGGCAGTGCGTGCCGGTGATGACGCGGCCGTCGGAGAGCGTGACCTCGACCCGGTCGCCGACGCGCTTGGCGGACTCGGCGCGGGAGCGGCCGACGACGTTCATGCCGCGGCGCCGGAAGACGTCCTCCAGCACGGCCGCCGCGTCCGGGTCCTCGCCGGGCAGCACGCGGTCGCGCGAGGAGATCAGCGTCACCCGGGAGCCGAGGGCCTGGTACGCGCCGGCGAACTCGGCGCCGGTGACGCCCGAGCCGACCACGATGAGCTCCTCGGGGAGCTCGTCGAGGTCGTAGACCTGGGTCCAGTTCAGGATCCGCTCGCCGTCGGGCATGGCGTCCGGGATCTCGCGGGGGTGGCCGCCGGTCGCGATCAGCACGGCGTCGGCCGTCAGGATCGTCTCGGTGCCGTCGGCCGCGGTGACGATGACGTCGCGCGTGCCGTCGATGCCCTGCGGGCCGCCGAGCTTGCCGCGGCCCCGTACGACGCGGGCGCCGGCCCGGGTGACGGACGCGGTGATGTCGTGCGACTGGGCGAGCGCGAGGCGCTTGACGCGCCGGTTCACCTTGCCGAGGTCCACCCCGACGACGCGCGCGGCCTGCTCTATGTGCGGGGTGTCGTCGGCGACGACGATGCCGAGCTCCTCGTACGACGAGTCGAAGGTCGTCATGACCTCGGCGGTCGCGATGAGGGTCTTGGAAGGTACGCAGTCGGTGAGGACGGAGGCGCCACCGAGGCCGTCGCAGTCGACGACGGTCACCTCCGCGCCGAGCTGGGCCCCCACGAGGGCCGCCTCATACCCGCCGGGTCCGCCGCCGATGATCACGATCCGGGTCACGAAAACTCCGCCTCACGTCTACCCGGCCGGCTGCCGCCCCGGCCGGGGCTTCCGGGGGTCTCCCCGGGGGATGCATTCCGTGCCCCATTGTCCCGCACGCTTCAAGGTGCTTCTCCCCCGGTCCGCCCATCCGTGAGGACGACCGGGCACGCGGCCCGCCCCGCCCCTCCCGTACCCTCGACCTCATGTCGCTCTACGCCGCGTACGCCGGCAACCTCGACCCGCGGCTGATGACGCGCCGCGCTCCGCATTCGCCGCTGCGCGGCACGGGCTGGATCAACGACTGGCGGCTGACCTTCGGCGGTGAGCAGATGGGGTGGGAGGGCGCCCTGGCCACGATCGTCGAGGCCCCGCGCCACCAGGTGTTCGTCGCCCTGTACGACATCGCGCCGCTGGACGAGGACTCCATGGACCGGTGGGAGGGCGTCGGGCTCGACATCTACCGCCGGATGCGGATCCGCGTCCACACGCTGGACGGCGAGGAGGCGGCCTGGTGCTACGTGCTGAACGGGTACGAGGGCGGCCTGCCCTCGGCGCGCTACCTCGGCGAGATCGCCGACGCGGCCGAGGCGGCCGGGGCCCCGCACGACTACATGATGGAACTCCGCAAGCGCCCCTGCTGAGGCCGGGGGGACGTCGCCGAGGCCGAGGGGACGTTTCGGCGGAAACGACAAGGCAACGATCCGAACACCGTGAGCTGCGCCATCTACGCGCGTAGGCAATGCTCGGCTACGCTCGTCTGCGTGAACGCATCTGTTACCGACCCCTTCGCCGACGCCACCGCCGCAGCCGCCCGCCTGCGTGAGCTGACCGGCGCCGAAACCCACGATGTCGCCCTCGTCATGGGCTCCGGCTGGGCCCCCGCCGCAGAGGCGCTGGGCGCCCCCGAGGCCGAATTCCCCGTCACCGAGCTGCCGGGCTTCCCGCCCGCCGCCGTCGAGGGCCACGGCGGCAAGATCCGCTCGTACAAGATCGGCGACAAGCGCGCGCTGGTCTTCCTCGGCCGGACCCACTACTACGAGGGCCGCGGCGTCGCCGCCGTCGCCCACGGCGTGCGCACCGCCGTCGCCGCCGGCTGCAAGACCGTCGTCCTGACCAACGGCTGCGGCGGCCTGCGCGAGGGCATGAAGCCCGGCCAGCCCGTCCTGATCAGCGACCACCTCAACCTGACGGCCACCTCGCCGATCGTCGGCGCGAACTTCGTGGACCTGACCGACCTGTACTCGCCGCGCCTGCGCGCGATGTGCAAGGAGATCGACGAGACCCTCGAAGAGGGCGTCTACGTCCAGTTCCCCGGCCCGCACTACGAGACCCCGGCCGAGATCAACATGATCCGCGTCATGGGCGCCGACCTGGTCGGCATGTCCACCGTGCTGGAAGCCATCGCCGCCCGCGAGGCCGGCGCCGAGGTGCTCGGCATCTCCCTCGTCACCAACCTGGCGGCGGGCATCTCCGGCGAGCCGCTGAACCACGAAGAGGTGCTCCAGGCCGGCCGCGACTCGGCCGCGCGCATGGGCAAGCTGCTGACGCAGGTCCTCGCCCGCATCTGAGGCATCGGCACCGTACGAGAGACAAGGCGGAAGCAGTGGCAGTGCAGGAACAGGACGACCTGATCACCCGGGCGCAGGCCTGGCTGGCGGAGGACCCGGACCCGGAGACGGCGGCCGAGCTGGCCAAGCTCATCGAGGCCGGGGACGTCGCGGAGCTCGCGGACCGGTTCTCCGGCACCCTGCAGTTCGGCACGGCCGGACTGCGCGGCGAGATCGGCGCGGGCCCGATGCGGATGAACCGCTCCGTGGTCATCCGGGCCGCGGCCGGCCTCGCGGCCCACCTCAAGGCCCAGGGCCACGCCGGAGGCCTGGTCGTCGTCGGCTACGACGCGCGGTACAAGTCCGCGGACTTCGCCCGCGACACCGCCGCCGTGATGACCGGCGCGGGCCTGCGCGCCGCCGTCCTGCCCCGCCCGCTGCCGACGCCCGTCCTCGCGTACGCCATACGGCACCTGGGTGCCGTCGCCGGCGTCGAGGTGACCGCGAGCCACAACCCGCCCCGGGACAACGGCTACAAGGTCTACCTCGGCGACGGCTCGCAGATCGTGTCCCCCGCGGACGTCGAGATCGCTGCGGAGATCGAGCGCGTGGACACCCTCGCCTCGGTCCCCCGCCCGGAGTCCGGCTGGGAGGACCTCGGCGACGAGGTCCTGGAGGCCTACCTGGCCCGTACCGACGCCGTCCTGACCTCCGGCTCCCCCCGGGGCGTGCGGACCGTCTACACGGCCATGCACGGCGTCGGCAAGGACGTCGTCCTGGCGGCCTTCGCCCGGGCCGGCTTCCCGGAGCCGGTGCTGGTCGCCGAGCAGGCGGAGCCGGACCCGGCGTTCCCGACGGTGGCCTTCCCCAACCCGGAGGAGCCGGGCGCGATGGACCTGGCGTTCGCGACGGCCGCCGCGGTCCAGCCCGACATCGTGATCGCGAACGACCCGGACGCGGACCGCTGCGCGGTGGCCGTCCCCACCGCGGACGGCTGGCGGATGCTCCGCGGCGACGAGGTCGGCGCGCTGCTGGCCGCCCATCTGGTCCACAAGGGCGCCCGCGGCGTCTTCGCCGAGTCCATCGTCTCGTCGTCCCTCCTGGGCCGGATCGCGGAGGCGGCGGGCGTCGGCTACGAGGAGACCCTGACGGGCTTCAAGTGGATCGCCCGCGTCGAGGGCCTGCGGTACGGCTACGAGGAGGCGCTCGGCTACTGCGTCGACCCCGAGGGCGTCCGCGACAAGGACGGCATCACGGCCGCCCTGCTGGTGGCGGAGCTGGCCTCGGAGCTCAAGGAGCAGGGCCGCACGCTGACCGACCTGCTGGACGACCTGGCGATGGCCCACGGCCTGCACCACACCGACCAGCTGTCGGTCCGCGTCTCCGACCTGTCGGTCATCGCCTCGGCGATGGCCGCGCTCCGGGCCGAGCCGCCGGTATCGCTGGCGGGGCTGCGGGTGGTCTCGGCGGAGGACCTCAACCAGGGCACGGACAAGCTCCCGCCCACGGACGGCCTGCGCTACCACCTGGAGGGCGACTACAAGGCCCGGGTGATCTGCCGCCCCTCCGGCACCGAGCCCAAGCTCAAGTGCTACCTGGAGGTCGTGGTCCCGGTCTCCGAGGCCTCCGACCTGGCGCCGGCCCGAGTCCGCGGCCAGGAAGTCCTCGACGGAATCAAGAAGGACCTCTCGGCGGCCATGGGCATCTGACCCCGCCCCGCACGGCTCGCCCCTGGCGAGCCCCCCGGCTCCGCGCCGCTGCACCGGACTCCGTCCGTCGGGTGCAGTCCCAAGGGCATCAGCCCTCGTCCGGCCCCCTCAGCTCCCCCTGAGGGGGCCGTCGACGTTGCGGGGGGGCGGTACGTCGCGTGCGGCGCGGGCCGGCTGTCTCCCCCGAGGTGCCGGGCTCGGTCGGCACCTGCCCACCCGCCCCCGGGTGCAGGTCCGGCGCCGGGGAGCCGTGTCCCCCTGGCCCGCATCGGAGTGGGTTTGGGGGTTTCCCGTCAGTCCCACCGCCCTTCCGGTTCGCGCCGGCCCGTCAAGGGCGCTCCCTGCGGTCGCGTCAGGAAGAGCCGGGCGACGGCGACGGGCGGACCAGTTCGCCCAGGGTGGGGACCGACTCGGGGCGGGAGCGGACCGCCTCCGTGCACTCCCAGGTCCGCGGCGGGTCCGCGTCGGGGCCGCCCAGGACCACCGGGCCCGGGCCCGCCGAGACGGCCTCGCTGCCCGCCAGCGTGCACACCACCTGTGACAGCGCCACCGGCGGCAGGTCCTCCGGCTTGCGGCTGATGCGTATCGTCCCCGCCGGATCACCGGTCCGCGCCGGCGCGACCGTCAGGCCGTCCGGAACCCCGGTCGTGAAGCCCGCGTCCCGCTCCTCCGACGACGGCTCCCGCTCCAGCGCCTCCAGCAGCGCCTCGGCGACCAGCATCACGGGATCCCGTACCGGCTTCTTCTCCGGTACCGGCACCACCCGTTCCACGCCGACCAGCTGCGATCCGCAGACCAGCTCCACCGTGGCCCGGAAGCCCTGCACCCCGGTCTGCGGACCCGGCGTATCGCACGACACCCGCGAAGGCGCCGCGCCGACGTCCACCGGCACCGTCGTCGCCCTGATCCCGCACGCCGAGGTCAGCAGTACGAGGAGTACCGCCCCGGCCCTACGCGTCCGCTTCACCGGCGATCACCTTTCCCACGTCCACCGGCAGCCGCAGCGTGAACAGCGCCCCGCCCTGCGGCCCGTTGGCCGCGGTGATGTCACCGCCGTGGATGTGCGCGTTCTCCACCGCGATCGACAGGCCCAGCCCGCTGCCGTCCGACTTCGGCCGCGAGGCGCTCGCCTTGTAGAACCGGTCGAAGACGTGCGGCAGCACCTCCTCCGGGATGCCCGGCCCGTTGTCCTGGACCGCGATCGCCAGCCACTCCCCCTCGACGACCACCGACACCCGCACCGGCGAGCCGCCGTGCTTGAGCGCGTTGCCGATCAGGTTGGCGAGGATGACGTCGAGCCGGCGCGGGTCGAGCCGCGCCACGATGCCCCGCTCCGCGTCCAGTTCGACCGCGTCGAGCCAGGCCCGCGCGTCGATGCAGGCCGTGACCTGGTCGGCGACGTCCACGTCGTCCAGGACCAGCTTGGCCGTCCCCGCGTCGAAGCGGGTGACCTCCATCAGGTTCTCCACCAGGATGTTCAGCCGCCGCGTCTCGCTGACCACCAGCGCCACCGCCGGCGCGATCATCGGATCGAGGTCTTCGACCTCCTCCTCCAGCACCTCGGCGACCGCCGTCAGCGCCGTCAGCGGAGTGCGCAGTTCGTGCGACATGTCCGCGACGAAGCGCCGGCTGGCCTCCTCCCGCGCGCTCATGTCGGCGACCTTCTTCTCCAGTGCCTCCGCCGTCTTGTTGAACGTGTGTGAGAGGTCCGCGAGTTCGTCGGTCCCCGATACGTCGAGCCGGTGGTCCAGCTCGCCCTCGCCGAGCCGCCGCGCCGCGTCCCCCAGCCGCTGCACGGGCTTGAGCACGGTCCGGGCGGCCGCCTGGGCCAGCAGTGCGGAACCGAGCAGCGCGAGGCCCGTCGCGATGGTCAGCGACCAGCCGAGCGCGTTCAGGTCGTCCCGCTCCTGCGCCAGGGACTTGTACATGTAGCCGGTCGGCCCGCCGCCCACGATCCGCGTCCCGCCGACCAGGTACGGATTGCCGCGCGGCTTCGTCCGCTGCCAGTACACGTGGTACTCGGCGTCGTTCGCGGCCGTCGCCTTCTGCCGGTCGTTCACCGCGCGCTGCAGCGAGCCCGGTACGTCGTCCAGCCCGAAGGAGTCGGGGCCGGCCGCGCCGAACACCTTGCGGCCGTCCTTGCGCTCGTCGACCAGCAGCACGCTGTAGCCGGGGCTGCTGCCCGCCATCAGCTCGGCGGTGCGCTGCATCTCCTCGGGCGTCGGGTCGGCGGGCAGCGCCGCGGCCCGGTTCTGCATCTCCTGGCGGAAGTCACCGAGGGCCGCGTCCTGGGTACGGGTGAGCACGGCCTCGCGGTTGAGCCAGTACGCGATCCCGGACGCGGACACGGCGGCCACCAGCGCGACCAGGGAGAACACCATCAGGAGCCGCAGCCGCAGGCTGGTCCAGCGCCGGCCCGCGAACAGGGCTTTGATCACTGTGGCGAGTCCAGCCGGTAGCCGACACCACGCACGGTCCGGATGAGGGTGGGCGAGGACGGTACTTCCTCGACCTTGGCGCGCAGCCGCTGTACGCAGGCGTCCACGAGCCGGGAGTCGCCGAGGTAGTCGTGCTCCCAGACGAGGCGCAGCAGCTGCTGGCGGGAGAGCGCCTGCCCGGGCCGGCGGCTGAGCTCCAGCAGCAGCCGCAGCTCGGTCGGCGTGAGCTGGAGGTCCTCGCCGTTCTTGGTGACCGTCATCGCCGCCCGGTCGATGACGAGGGAACCGAACACCGCGGAGTCGCTGGCCTCCCGTTCCCCGCGGCGCAGGACGGCCCGGATCCGGGCGTCGAGCACCCGGCCCTGGACGGGCTTGACGACGTAGTCGTCGGCCCCCGACTCCAGGCCCACGACGACATCGATGTCGTCGCTGCGGGCGGTCAGCAGGATGATCGGCAGCTGGTCGGTGCGGCGGATCCGCCGGCACACCTCGAAGCCGTCGATCCCGGGCAGCATGACGTCCAGCACGATCAGGTCCGGCCGCTGCTCGCGCAGCAGTTTCAGGCCGTCCTCGCCCGTCGCCGCGGTGGCCACACGGTGGCCCTGGCGAGACAGGGAGAGTTCGAGGGCCGTGCGGATGGCGTCGTCGTCCTCGATCAGCAACAGGAAAGGCACGGGCTCATTCTGTCCCATCGACCGTTCGGAGTTCGACCGTCGGGCCCACGGGATCCGACCGGGGACCCACACCGAACCCACGCCCGACCCACACCGGACCCACGCCGGACCCACCGGAGCCGCTGTGACAGGCCTGTGACAGTCGGCGGACACCCCGGTTAAGTCGGCCGGGCAGTCTTTTACCAACGAAACCGAGCAGGATCCGAAGCAGACTCCACGACGGGGGGCGCGAGATGAACACGCTGCACAGCACCACCACCAGCGCGGTTGTCACGCGGCTGCACGATGTGAACCGCCGGGCAGGTGTCCGTTCGGTGACGGTCGCCCGTCCGCGGCCGGCGCACACGGTGGCCATCGACGCGAACACGTACCAGTCCGCCGTCCCGGTGCAGCGCACGCCCGAGCTCTCCGCCACCTCGGAGGCCGAGTTCACGGCGTACGTCCAGGAGCGGCGGGCCGCCCTCTACGCGACGGCCTTCCACCTGACCGGTGACCGTTACGAGGCCGAGGACCTGCTCCAGAGCGCGCTGTTCTCCACGTACCGCGCCTGGGACCGGATCAGCGACAAGGCCGCCGTCGGCGGGTACCTGCGTCGCACGATGACGAACCTGCACATCAGCGCCTGGCGCCGGCGGAAGCTGAACGAGTACCCGACCGAGGAGCTCCCGGAGACGGCCTCCGACACGGACGCGATGCGGGGTACGGAGCTGCGCGCGGTGCTGTGGCAGGCACTGGCCCGCATCCCGGAGCCGCAGCGCACGATGCTGGTGCTGCGGTACTACGAGGGCCGTACGGACCCGGAGATCGCGGAGATCCTGGGGATCAGCGTCGGCACGGTGAAGTCGAGCATCTGGCGGTCGCTGCGGCGGCTGCGGGACGACGAGGTGCTGAGCTTCGGCCGCGACGAGGCGGAGTCCTTCGAGGAGCTCGTCGCGTAACGCGGCACACCACAGACCATGGGCCAGGGGGCCCGTCCTACGGGGGTGGGACGGGGGCCTGCGGGGGGAGAAGGCGGGATCAGGCGGCCGGGGGTCCGCGTGGTCCCGCCTTCTCGTATTGCCGCTTCTCGTATTGCCGCTTCTTGTATTGCTACGCCGGGGCGGTCGTGCGGTGGCGGCCCGCGGCGCAGGCGGCCAGCCGCCCGAGGGCCTCGTCGCGGGCGCAGGCGTGGGCGCCGAGGGCGGTGTGGCGGGCCACGATGCCCCGCTCCGCCCGCATCAGCCGCCATCCCCTGCGCAGCAGGAACGGCAGCGACTTGCGCCCCTCGCGCAGATCCCGCGCGAGCCTGCGCCGGAACGTCGTCGACGGCCGGCCGCGCAGGCAGATGGCATCGGCGAGCAGCCCCATCTCATGACACCGGGCCACGATGTCGGCCGCAAAGATCCCCTCCGCGATGAACAGCGGGGTACGGGAGATGTCCAGCGTCTCCGTACCCGAACGGGAGGAGGTGGCGATGGAGTACACCGGCACCTCGGTCCGGCCGCCCGCGCAGAGCTCCCCGATCGCGGCGACCGCGGCGTCGGCGTCCCACGACAGCGGGGAGTCCCAGTCGATGTCGGAACTGCCCTCGACCAGTGGGAGGGTCGGGTCGTCGCCCTCCTTGTAGAAGTCGTCCAGGCGCAGCACCGGCAGCCCGGAACGGGCAGCCAGCCTGGACTTGCCGGACCCCGAAGGCCCGGTCAACAGGACGACACGCGTAGGCAAAGGAGAGGAGGAGCTCACGGGACACCAGTGTGAACCATTCCCCCGCGCAGGGGATGCCTCCGGTGGCCGGTTGGTATCCAGGATCACACCTCAACTACGCTGCGTGCGCACGCGACTACGACCTCAGGCGGGATCCCCATGGCACGTCACGCAGCAGCACCCGGCAGCTCCGCGCTGCGCTCCGCAGGCATCACGCTCTCCATGGCCGGTGCGGCCCTGGCCATGGCCGCCGGTGGCGCCCAGGCCGGTGAGCTCTCGGTTCCGGCGGCCCTCGCGGGGGTCACCGACCCCGTCGCGAACCTCAAGGTGAACCCGCTGGCCCACACCGGCGTGGACCCGCTCGACAACGGCGTGGCCACGCGGGTCGCCGACTTCCCGGCGGTCGGCACGACCATGGTCACGGGGATCCTGACGCAGGGTCCGTCCGTCGGCGAGCTGCCCGAGGCGGCCGCGTCCTCGCTGCTCGGCCCGCTGCTGCCGAAGTAGTCGTAAGGGGGCACGGGAAGGCCCCGGCAGCGCGGGGGACGCTGCCGGGGCCGGTTCCGGAGGGGGTCCTCTAGTACGAGGATCCGCCCGAGCCCAGCGAGCCCGTCGGGTGCCAGACCGTCTTCGTCTCCAGGAACGCCGTCATGCGCGACGTGCCCGGGTCGGCGCTCCAGTCGTCCACAGGCTGTGGACGCAGGACGCGCTTGAGGTTGTCGGCCGCCGCGATCTCCAGCTCCTTGGCCAGCGCCGCGTCGGCGCCCGCCAGGTCGATCGCGTTGACGTCCTGGTGGGACGCCAGGTGCGGGCCCATCTCGGCGGCCTTGCCGGACAGGATGTTGACGACTCCGCCCGGCAGGTCGGAGGTGGCCAGCACCTCGCCCAGGGACAGGGCGGGGAGCGGGGACTTCTCCGAGGTGATCACGACGGCCGTGTTGCCCGTCGCGATGACCGGGGCGATCACCGAGATCAGGCCCAGGAAGGACGAGTCCTGGGGGGCGATCACGGTCACGACGCCCGTGGGTTCCGGGGTGGAGAGGTTGAAGAAGGGGCCCGCGACCGGGTTGGCCCCGCCCACGATCTGGCCGATCTTGTCGGTCCAGCCCGCGTACCAGACCCAGCGGTCGATGGCCGCGTCGACGACCGCGCCGGCCTTCGACTTGGACAGGCCCTCGGCCTCGCCGACCTCGCGGACGAACTGCTCGCGGCGGCCCTCCAGCATCTCGGCGATGCGGTAGAGGATCTGCCCGCGGTTGTACGCCGTCGCGCCCGACCAGCCGCCGAAGGCCTTGCGGGCCGCGACGACCGCGTCACGCGCGTCCTTGCGGGAGGACAGGGGGGCGTTGGCCAGCCACTTGCCCTTGGAGTCCTGCACCTCGTACACCCGGCCGCTCTCGGAGCGGGGGAACTTGCCCCCGACGTACAGCTTGTAGGTCTTGAAGACGTTCAGACGGGTCGACGACTCAGACATCGAGGTAGCCCTCCAGGCCGTGGCGACCGCCCTCGCGGCCGAAGCCCGACTCCTTGTAGCCGCCGAAGGGCGAGGTCGGGTCGAACTTGTTGAACGTGTTGGCCCAGACGACACCCGCGCGGAGCTTGTTCGCGACCGCGAGGATGCGCGAGCCCTTCTCCGTCCAGATGCCGGCGGACAGGCCGTACTGGCTGTTGTTGGCCTTGGCGACGGCCTCGTCGGGCGTACGGAACGTCAGCACGGACAGCACCGGGCCGAAGATCTCGTCGCGGGCGACGGTGTGCGCCTGGGTGACGTTCGTGAAGAGCGTCGGGGCGAACCAGTAGCCGGAGGACGGCAGCTCGCACGCCGGGGACCAGCGCTCGGCGCCCTCGGCCTCGCCGGTCTCCGCGAGCGCGGTGATCCGGGCCAGCTGCTCGGCGGAGTTGATCGCGCCGATGTCGGTGTTCTTGTCGAGCGGGTCGCCCAGGCGCAGGGTGCTCAGGCGGCGCTTGAGGGAGTCCAGCAGCTCGTCGTGGATCGACTCCTGGACCAGCAGGCGCGAGCCCGCGCAGCAGACCTGGCCCTGGTTGAAGAAGATCCCGTTGACGATGCCCTCGACGGCCTGGTCGATGGGGGCGTCGTCGAAGACGATGTTGGCGCCCTTGCCGCCCAGCTCCAGGGTGACCTTCTTGTCCGTACCGGCGATCTGGCGGGCGATGGCCTTGCCGACCGCGGTCGAGCCGGTGAAGGCGACCTTGTTGACGTCCGGGTGCTCGACGAGGGCCGCGCCCGCGTCGCCGTAACCCGTGAGGATGTTGACGACGCCCTTGGGCAGGCCCGCCTGGCGGCAGATGTCCGCGAAGAACAGCGCGGTGAGCGGGGTGGTCTCCGCCGGCTTCAGCACGACCGTGTTGCCGGTGGCCAGCGCCGGGGCGATCTTCCACGCCAGCATGAGGAGGGGGAAGTTCCAGGGGATGACCTGTCCGGCCACGCCGAGCGGGCGCGGGTTCGCGCCGTAGCCCGCGTGGTCGAGCTTGTCGGCCCAGCCCGCGTAGTAGAAGAAGTGGGCGGCGACGAGCGGGAGGTCCGCGTCGCGGGTCTCCTTGATCGGCTTGCCGTTGTCCAGGGTCTCCAGGACGGCCAGCTCGCGGCTGCGCTCCTGGATGATCCGGGCGATGCGGAAGAGGTACTTGGCGCGCTCGGAGCCGGGCAGCGCGGACCAGGTCGCGAAGGCCTTGCGGGCGGCCTTGACGGCGCGGTCGACGTCGGCGGCGCCGGCCTGGGCGACCTCGGAGAGGACCTCCTCGGACGACGGGGAGACGGTCTTGAAGACCTTGCCGTCGGCGGCGTCGACGAACTCGCCGTCGATGAAGAGCCCGTACGAGGGGGCGATGTCGACGACGGAACGCGACTCGGGGGCCGGTGCGTACTCGAAAAGGGATGCCATGGTGATCAGTCCACCGTCACGTAGTCGGGACCGGAGTAACGGCCGGTGCTCAGCTTCTGGCGCTGCATCAACAGGTCGTTGAGCAGGCTGGAGGCGCCGAAGCGGAACCAGTGGTTGGAGAGCCAGTCCTCGCCCACGGTCTCGTTGACCAGGACCAGGAACTTGATGGCGTCCTTGGTGGTCCGGATGCCGCCGGCCGGCTTCACGCCGATCTGGATTCCAGTCTGCGCCTTGAAGTCGCGGACGGCTTCGAGCATCAGCAGCGTGTTGGCGGGGGTGGCGTTGACGCCGACCTTGCCGGTGGAGGTCTTGATGAAGTCGGCGCCCGCGAGCATGCCGATCCAGGAGGCCCGGCGGATGTTGTCGTACGTCGACAGCTCGCCGGTCTCGAAGATGACCTTGAGGCGGGCGGCGGTGCCGTCGGGGCGTACGCACGCCTCCTTGATGGCCTTGATCAGCTCGTACGTCTCCAGGTAGCGGCCGGCGAGGAAGGCGCCACGGTCGATGACCATGTCGATCTCGTCGGCGCCGGCGGCGACGGCGTCACGGGTGTCCGCGAGCTTGACGGGCAGCGCGGCGCGGCCGGCCGGGAAGGCGGTCGCGACGGAGGCCACCTTGACGTCGGCGCCGTTCAGGGCGGCCTTCGCGGTGGCCACCATGTCGGGGTAGACGCAGACCGCGGCGGTCATGGGCGTCGTGCGGTCGGTCGGGTCGGGGTTGACGGCCTTGGCGGAGAGCGCTCGGACCTTGCCCGGGGTGTCCGCACCCTCAAGCGTGGTCAGGTCGATCATCGAAATGGCCAGGTCAATGGCGTACGCCTTGGCCGTGGTCTTGATCGAACGGGTACCGAGCGCGGCCGCGCGGGCCTCCAGGCCGACGGCGTCTACGCCGGGCAGCCCGTGCAGGAAGCGGCGCAGCGCGCTGTCGGACGTCGTCACGTCAGCGAATGCGGTGAGGGTGGTGGGCATGGTCACCAGATGAGCATATCTACGCGCGTAGCTGCCTGTCACCCCCCGCGGGCGCACATATGTGCGGACTCGGGCACATCCGGGCGGGGCGGGGATCCGGCCGAAGAACGCACTGCGGACCGCTGACCTCCGCTTTTCCTGTTACATGGCGAAGACGGGAACCTCATGGTCCAGTCGAACGAGAAACGTAAATTTCTCTTCAGCAGCCCGCCAGACCTCACCGGACGAAGCCTTCGGCAGAGAACCCGTAGAGAAAAGGGGCATGCGACTCTCCCACCTTCCCGCGACGCAGCTCCAGGAGTCGTTATGCGTACCGCCCTCCGCACCTCGATCGTCACCGCCGCCCTCGCCGGGGCCCTGCTCGCGCCGGCCGCGACCGCGGTCGCCGCGACCGCCGCCCCGCAGCCGGCGGCGTCGACCCGGGCGGCTGCCTCTGCGGATTCGTCGGGTTCCTCGGACGACAGCGGCCGCTACGAGGGCCGGCCGGTCTACGTCGGCAACGGGATGGTCGCGGTGCTGCGCAACGGGGCCGAGGGCCCGGAGGCCTGGATCCGCTACGTCGGCGACCAGTGGAAGCCGGGCGACAACTACATGCTCCACGTCGTGGGCCTGGTCACCCGCGGGCAGACCACCGCCGAGGCGTACGGGGCGTCCTTCGAGCTCACCAAGGCGGAGACGACCGCCCCGGTGCTCGTCGTCACCACGAAGGGCGTCGCCAAGTCCTACCCGCTGCCCGAGGGCAAGGCAGGCCCGGTCTGCTCGGCCGAGAAGTCGCAGAACATCGGCGCCGGCATGAGCGCCAAGCTGTTCATGTCCCCCGACGGCCCGCGGGCCGAGCTGTGGGTCGCCGGCGAGGACACCGCGTGGCGGCTCCTGGACCGCGGTTTCCCCGCACTGCCCGAGTCGGCCGGCATCATCGCCCGCATCGTGAACCCGAGCGGTGCCGCGCCCGGCTTCGAGTGGAAGACCCAGGGCGGCGGCACCCCGCTCGGCCGGACCTCCTTCCCCGCGCTGCCCAAGGGCTGCAAGCCGAACTACAAGGTCACCGAGGACCGGGCCGCCGACAAGCCCGCGCCGAAGCCCGAGCCGACCGTCACGGTCGGCGCCGCGCCGGTCGCCGACGTGAAGCCGCAGGGCGGGGCGCAGACCGTGGTCGTGCCCAAGGGCGGGGTGGCCGCGGGGGCCGAGTTCGCCGCCGAGGACACCGACAACAGCACCACCGTGGCGGCCGGCACGGGTCTCGTCGCGATCTTCGCCGGGCTGAGTGTGGCCCTGCTGGCCCGCGGCCGCCGCGCCGGTCGCGGCCGGGGCTGACCTTCCCTTTGCCGCCCCTCCAACCCGTCCCCTCCCGCTTTCCTGCCTCCGGCGGGCCACCTCCGCGGTGGCCCGCCGGGCCCGTTTCCCGGAGCACCCCATGGCCCACCGCGTCCGCCCCCTGCTCGCCGCCGCCCTGCTCGGTCCGCTCGCCCTCGCCGCCCTGACCGGCTGCGGCGGCGCGCCGGCCGCGCCCGCGCCCCCGCCCGCGCCCCGCATCGCCGCGGCCCCGGCGCCGGCCCCGCCCGCGCCGACCGCTTCGGCCGCGCCCGCCGCAGCGCTGCCCGCCTCCGAGCCCGTACGGGTACGGATCCCCGCGGCCGGGGTGGACACGGGTCCGCTGCTGAAGCTGGGGCTGGCCGCCGACGGCAGCGTCGAGGTGCCCTCCGTCGCGAACGGGGACCGGATCGGCTGGTACACGAAGGGCGTCACCCCGGGCGAGACGGGACCGGCCGTGCTCATCGGGCACTTCGACACCGCGCGCGGCCCGGCCGTACTGCGCGACGTGGCGAAGATCCACGCGGGTGACGGGATCACCGTCTCCCGGGCGGACGGCAGCTCCGCCGTCTTCCGGGTGCGCGCGCTGGAACAGGTCGACAAGAAGAGCTTTCCGACGGCCAAGGTGTACGGGAACACCGCGCGCCCCGAGCTGCGGCTGATCACCTGCGGGGGCGAGATCACCGACGGCCACCGGCCCGACAACATCATCGTGTACGCCGATCTCGTCGGCTGAGACGGCTTGAGGCAGAATCGGCCTCATGAGCAGCCAGCAGCCCCCCGAAGAGCCGGCGTACGCAGACCGGGTCTACCGCTCCCCCATGGCCGTCGTCACGGGGGTCCTGCTGCTCGCGCTCGTCGCGTGGCTGTGCGGGGACGCCATCGTGCGGGGGTCGGGGAACGCCCCGTGGTTCGCCGCGGCGATCGCCCTGCTGGCCGTACCGCTGATCGTGGCGTTCACGATCCGCCCGGCCGTCTTCGCCAATGACGACCGGCTGCGCGTGCGGAACCCCTTCCGGGTCATCGAGCTGCCCTGGGCCGCCGTGGACGCGGTGCGCGCCGGGTACTCGGCGGAGGTGCTGGCCGGGGGGTCGAAGTACCAGCTGTGGTCCGTTCCGGTCTCGCTGCGCGAGCGGAAGAAGGCGAGCCGGCAGCAGAGCCGGCAGGAGCTCTCCCGCCGCGGCGGGCTCAGCGGCAAGGGCGCCACGGGCTCGCAGGGCAAGGCCGGCCCGACCGCCTCCGCCGAACCGCAGCGGGCCCAGGCCGACCAGGTCGTGGGCGAGCTGCGGGAGCTGGCCGAGCGCGGTGCCTCGCGGGCCGGCGCCCAGGGCAGCGTGCGCGTGCGGTGGTCGTACGAGGTCCTGGCCCCCGCCGCCCTCGGCGCGGTGTTGCTGATCGTGCTGCTCGTCATCGGCTGACGCCGGCCCGTCGCGGACCCGTACCGCCCACCCGCACCGCCCCGGGCGCCCGTACGGGTGGGTGCGAGCCCGCTCACAGGATCCGACCGGAACCGCGGCCACCGGGGCCTGCGTCCTCGCACATGTGCAGCGCAACGAGGTCGGCCGCAGTGCCGCCACCGCCATTCACCTCCGGCTCCGGCTCCTGGGCGGGGGGCTGCTGGTCGCCCATCTCCTCCTCGTCGGCTGGCTCACTCTGCGCCCCCTGGACGTGCCCTGGGCGGCCGCGGCCAATCTGACGCCGCTGGAGGGGATCCGGGCGGACCTCTCGTACGGACCGCTGGAGGCGGCCCGGCGGATCGGCGAGGCGCTGGCGCTGCTGGCCCCGCTCGGGGTGCTGCTGCCGCTCGTCAACGGGAACCTGGCGCCCTCGCCGCTGGCCGCGTGGTCCTCGCTGGGCCGGACCGCCGCCGCGGGGGTGCTGGTCTCGCTCCTCATCGAGATGCTCCAGAGCTCGGTGCCCGGGCAGGTGGTCGACGTGGACTCGGTGCTGCTGAACGGGCTGGGCGTCGTACTCGCGCACGTGGCCGTCGTACCGGCGCTGCGGGCGCGGCTGCGGCGCTCGCGGAGCTCGGAGCAGTCCTCTCAGGGGTCCACCCCGAGAATTCCCAGGGTCGGGCTCGGCCCCTGGACCGACGTCTTGTCGGCGGTGCCGCGGGAGTATTGAGGCATCGCGGGAAAGCCTCCCGCCGGATGCCACAGAGGAGAAACCATGAGCGCGATTGTCCGCCCCCGTGACGGCCGCTGGATCGGCGGCGTCTGCGCCGGACTGGCGCGTCGCTTCGGAATATCCGCGAACACGATGCGCGTCATTTTCGTCGTCTCGTGCCTGCTGCCCGGCCCGCAGTTCCTGATCTACCTGGCGCTGTGGCTGCTCCTGCCGAACGAGAAGTCCGCCTCGAACGCCTGGTAGAAAGCCTGGTAGAAAGCCCGGTGGAGCGCCTGGAAAGGCGCCCGGTAAAGGGCCTGGCAAATCGGCCGGCAAAGGGTTCGAGGCGGAAAGCCCGGGGCGTCAGTTCGCGCCGCGGACCTTCTCCAGCTGCTTGTCCGCCACCTCTTGGGGGACGAGAGCCTTCTGCTGGGCCCCGGAGACGTTGAGGGCCATCAGCCGTACGACGGCGGCGCCCTGGCGGACGACGACCACGTGGACCTGGGCCGAGACGCCCTGGGCGGCTGCGGTGGTGGTCCAGCTGACGGTCTCGTCGCCGGCCGTCTTGTACTCGGCGGCCCGTACCTCGCGGTAGCTGCCGCTCTGCTTGTCGACGGTGGCGGTGAAGCCCGTACCGCACGCGCCGACGGCGCTGCGGAGGCGGGCGATGAGGGCCTTGGCGTCGCTCTCGGCGTAGGAGCTGACGGAGGCGGAGACGGCGAGTCCGACCTGCTTCTGGGAGCCGATGCCGCGGTTGACGGTCTCGCGGGCGGCCGGGTCCGGCTTGTCGCCCATGATGTCGGCCAGGGGCTGGCAGGCCTTGCGGTCGGCCTGGGGCTGGCCGTCGGGGGCGTTGGGGTTCTTGCCCTGCGCGGAGACCTGGTAGCCGGGCAGATCGCCCTGTTCGAGCGCGGAGCGCTCCAGCTTGCTCGCCCCGGCCTTCGGCGCGGCCGAGCCGCTCGGGGCGGAGCCCGGGGACGCGGCGGCCGAGCCCGCGGGGGCGGAGCCCTTGGGGTCGGGCGTCTTGCCGGTCGCGGGGGCGTCCTTGTTGCTGCTGCACCCCACGGCCCCCAGGAGGAGGGCGGGGAGCAGGGCGGCGGTGGCCGCTCCGACCGTGACTCGTGCCTTCAAGCGCATGACCGATGACCTCATACCCAGTGCGTCGGCGGGCAGTTGGTGGTGATCGTGGCACACGCCACGACGTGGCACACACCCGATCGAACCGGCGTGCGCCACGTGCGTGCGCGTGCGAAAAATCCGCAGACGAGTCCGCGGAGGGGTCCGGCGGTGATCAGCCGCCGAGCGCGCCGCCGATGGGCAGACCGCCGAGGGTCGGGCCGACCGCGTCGGTGAGCTGGTTGAGGGGGGCGGCCGGGTCGCTCTGCTGCCGGCCGTCCTCGGCGCTGACGTGCTGCTGGCTCGTCAGCCCCTGGGCGGCGCCGGTCACGGTGCCCAGCGCGTCGGAGAGGCCGATCGCGGGCACGGCGGCCGAGGCGGAGCCCGCGGCGGCGGCGACGAAGGCGGCGCCGAGAGCGGCGGCACCGAGGGTCTTGGCAGCTGACTTCTTCATGAAGATTTAGTCCTTGCGACGGGGAATTGAGCGGCTCCGCAAACTAGTCACTTCAAACCCCCGCCCGCAAACATACGTAAATACGAGAAAGCGCCCGGGAATTGCTCCTCCCGGGCGCTTTCCGTCTGTGATGCCGTGGCCTAGACCGAGACGGAACCGCTGGTCGAAGCGGTCTGCTGGAACAGCCACTCCGACTTCAGCTCCGCATAACCGGGCTTGATGACCTCATTGATCATGGCCAGTCGTTCATCGAAAGGAATGAACGCGGACTTCATCGCATTGACGGTGAACCACTGCATGTCGTCAAGCGTGTAGCCGAAGGTGTCGACCAGGTGCTCGAACTCGCGGCTCATGCTGGTGCCGCTCATCAGCCGGTTGTCGGTGTTGACCGTCAGCCTGAAGTGCAGCTTCCGCAGCAGCCCGATCGGGTGCTCGGCGTACGAGGCGGCCGCGGCGGTCTGCAGGTTCGAGGTGGGGCACATCTCCAGCGGGATGCGCTTGTCCCGGACGTACGAGGCCAGCCGGCCCAGCTTCACGGAACCGTCGGCGGCGACCTCGATGTCGTCGATGATCTTCACGCCGTGGCCCAGGCGGTCGGCGCCGCACCACTGGAGGGCCTGCCAGATCGACGGCAGGCCGAAGGCCTCGCCCGCGTGGATGGTGAAGTGGTTGTTCTCGCGCTTGAGGTACTCGAACGCGTCCAGGTGGCGGGTGGGAGGGAACCCCGCCTCGGCGCCGGCGATGTCGAAGCCGACCACGCCGTTGTCGCGGTAGCGGTTCGCCAGCTCGGCGATCTCCAGCGCGCGGGCGGCGTGGCGCATCGCGGTGAGCAGCGCGCCGACGCGGATGCGGTTGCCGTTGGTGCGCGCGCGGCGCTCGCCCTCGCGGAAGCCCTCGTTGACCGCCTCGACGACCTCTTCGAGGGTCAGTCCGGCTTCGAGGTGCTGCTCGGGGGCGTAGCGGATCTCGGCGTACACGACGCCGTCCTCGGCCAGGTCCTGGGCGCACTCGGAGGCGACCCGGAAGAGGGCCTCCTTCGTCTGCATGACGGCGCAGGTGTGCGCGAACGTCTCCAGGTAGCGCGGCAGGGAGCCGGAGTCGGCGGCTTCGCGGAACCAGACGCCCAGCTTGTCGGCGTCGGTCTCGGGAAGGTTCTCGTAGCCGACCTTGTGCGCCAGCTCGATGATGGTCCCGGGGCGCAGGCCACCGTCGAGGTGGTCGTGGAGCAGCACCTTCGGGGAGCGGCGGATCTGATCCGGGGTGGGCAGGTTGGGGGTCTCGCTCGTCATCCGGGCACTCTACTCCTACGCGCGTAGAGCAGCGCGTCGGCGACAGGGGTCGATACGTAACAGAGACCGTACGGACGGGTCGCGTACACCTGTCAGTCTGAGACTGTTCCGCCATGGCACAGCATGCGCCGCCGGCGCGCGGGGCCCGCCTGGGGCGGGCGGCCGGCGCGAACGGCTCGGTCTCGACGGGCAGCACGGTCAACGGAGTCGTCCTCTTACTCCCCGGTAAATCCAGATTGTCCCCCGGTCCGGTGCGTCCGCTCGCGCGGGCACTGGTCCGGGCGGGCGGGGCGGACGGCCTGGTCACGCACACCGTGCTGCACGGCAGGGGGGCCTGCCGGGAGGACGACGCCCGGTGGGCGGCGGACGAGGTGGTGCGCAGGTACGGGGACGTGCCGGTGTGCCTCGCCGGGTACGACGCGGGCGGCCGGGCGGCGCTGCGGGCGGCGGGCCACGAGGCCGTCAACTCGGTGCTGGCGCTTGCCCCTTCCTTGGGAGAGGTGGTCTCGCCGGAGTCCCCGGAACCGGTGAAGCAGTTGTCGGGGCGGCAGGTGCTGATCGTGCACGGGACGAACGACGCGCGCAGCGACCCGGAAGCATCGTTTCGGCTGGCGGCGCAGGCGAAGAAGGCGAACCGCTCGACGTGCCGGTTCGAGGTGCACTCGGACGGCCACCGGCTGCGCGAGCACCAGGCGGAAGTCGTGGCGCTGTCCGTGGATTTCATCCTGGGGGCGATGTTCTCGGGACGGTTTTCGCGGCCGGTGACGGACGCGCTGGCGGCGCCGCCGCCGCTGGGGCTGCGGATGCCGCTGGCCTCCGGCTTCGGGCGGTCGCTTCGGGGCTGAACCAGCCTGTTGGACGGGCTCCCTGCGCGTACAGTGAGGAGTGGACTCGGGGCGTTCCTCTCCCGAGGAGATGAGTCATGGCCGGATTGGTGTCCAAGAACTTCGACAAGCCGGACGAGACCCGACCGTTCGAGGACGGCATGGGTCGGCTGGACCTCTTCAACACCGAAGGCGGCGCGGTGGGCCGGGCGGTCTTCGAGCCGGGGTGGCGCTGGTCGCAGCACATCAAGCCGCTCGCGGGCACGGACAGCTGTCAGTCCGCCCACACCGGGTACGTGGTGAGCGGCCGCATGGTGATCGCCATGGACGACGGGGAGCAAGGCGAAATCGGCCCCGGTGACTTCATCCGGATCGCGCCCGGACACGACGCCTGGGTCGTCGGAGACGAGCCCTGCATCGCCCTCGACTGGACCGGCTACACCGACTACGCCAAGCCCGCGTCCGGCTGACACCGTCAGGAAACCGGCAGCCACACCGGGTTCGTGAACGCCGCCAGGGCGCCCGGGAGCGGCGGGAGCGTGGCGGGGTGGCGGACCTCGGCCCGTACGTAGGCCGAGCGGGCCGGGCTGGTGCGCCATTCCAGGGCGGCGTCCGAGGAGGTCACGGCCAGGCCCTGGTCGGTGATCAGCCGCAGTTCGCAGCCCGGGGCGCCCGTCGCCGTGAGCCGGATCAGGACGTCCGCGTCCGGTGCCGTCCGCAGCCGCTCCCCGATGCCGGCGTGCTCCCCGTGCGGGCCCACCGCCTCGAAGGCGACCGAGACCTGGGCGGACTCGGCCCCGTAGGACCGCCCGGCCCGCATCCCCGCGAGGACCGCCTCCCGCGTCAGGTCCTCGGCCAGGACCACGGTCTGCGGGCCTCCGATGCGGTCCGGGTCGCGGTGGTGGTCGCTGTTGGCCACGGCCGGCAGCCACCGCTCGCCGTCGGCGCCGCGCAAGGTGGCGTCCCAGGAGGCCAGGGAGACCTCGTCGTCGGGGGTCCAGGGGCCGTTCCACACCTCCACGGCGTCGGCCTCGCCGAAGCCGAACTTCCAGGCGCAGCCGATGCAGGTGGCGTGCGGGTGGGCCGGTACGACCAGGCCGCCCGCGCCCCGGATGGTACGGGCGAACCGGCCGAAGCGGTTCTCGCGGGCCCGGTAGCGCCAGTCGACGAAGGTGCCCGGGTCGGTGCCGACGGCCAGGACGTGGCCGGTGCGGGTGGTGATCTCCTCGCCGGTCAGGATCAGCAGGTCCGGCGAGAGCGCGTCGGCCCAGGCGGCGTGCGCGCTGTGGGTGTTGTGCTCCGAGGAGTTGATGAAGTCCAGGCCGGCCGCGCGGGCCAGGCCGGCTATCTCGGCCGGGGTGCGCCGCCCGTCGGAGTGCACCGAGTGGATGTGGCAGTCGCCGCGGTACCAGGCCCGGCCGCGGCCCCGGGCGCGCTGGGGCGGGTAGACGGGGCGGGGTACGGGCCCCGGCTCGCCGAAGGTGAAGCGTGCGGTGATCTCGTACGGGAGTCCCTGCGGGGCGACGGTGTACGGGCCGAGCAGGACGTGCCAGCGGCCGGCGCCGATCGGGCCGGGCAGGTAGCCGGGGGTCGCCTCGTCGGCGCGGAGGAAGAACTCGCCGCGGGCGCCGCCGGACCAGCCGCGGAAGCCGCGGCCGCCGAGGGCGGTGCCGTGCTGGTCGAAGATGCCGATGTCGAGGGCGTTGCCGGGCGTGCCGGGCGGTACGGGCGGCTTGCCGTACGTGTACGCCACCCGTAACTCGCGTACGCCGCGCGGCACATCGAGGGGTATCTCGACGAAGTCCGGGGCGCCCGGGGGGATCGTGCCGGTCAGGATCCGGGTGTCCGGCGAGGGCGCGGACAGGTGCGGGGTGGTGATTGCGGCGGCGCCGGACACACCGGTCGCCAGAACTTCACGCCTCGTGAGGGCCATGCCTCCACGGTGGCGGCGGTACGTGAATCCCGCGTGAATCCGGGGTGAGGGGTCCCCGTTCGCCGAGCAGGGCCGCGGCCCGGTCCGGGACGCGGGCCCGCCCGTGCCGGATGGCGTCCGGCCGGCCTACGGCGCCGGTCAGGCGGCCGTGGTCGCGCCGGTCCGCCGGTACCCGCCGCTCCGCCCCCTCACGGTCGGACGGCACCGGCGGACCCGGCGCGACCACCGCGGTGCGCGCGCCGGCCCGTCGGGCGGCGGCCACCACGGCGGGGCGCGGGCTCGGCAGGACCGCCCTGGGCCCCCGCCCGGTCCCTCGAACCCGCTCCCGCTCCCCCGTCACCGCGTTTCCCCCTTCACCCGGTGTGACCACTGTGCCGGTTCGGCATATGTGCACGGCGCCCGATCGGGCGTCGTCTTGCCGCCTTGCGGGAACACGAGGGGTTTATAAACATCCGCAAGCCGGGACGAATACGCACATGCCAGCCGACGAAGCCGACCCGCCGTCCGGGGGCGACCTGAGCCGCGCCGCCCGGCGGCTGTACGCGTACGCCGTGGAGCGGCACTCGTTCGCCGAAGCCGAGGCGACCGGGGCCCTCGGGGCGCGGGCGGCCGCGGCGATCACCGAGCTGGCCTCCGCGCACCTGCTGCAACGGGCCCCCGGCAGCGGCCCGGACCGGTGGAGCGCGGTCGCGCCGCGGACGGCGGCGGCCCGGGCGCTGGCCCCGCTGGCTCTGCTCGTACGGGAGACCCACGACGAGATGGACCGGCTGCGCGGGCGGCTGGAGGCGCTGGTCCCGGCGTACGAGGCGGGGGCGGCGCACCTCGAACGCAACGGGTCGGGGCGGGCGGAGCTGGAGCTGGTCACCGACCTGGGGGCGGCGCGCGCCCTGATCGCGGAGCTGGTCGCGGAGTGCGGGCAGGAGCTGCTGGCCTCGCAGCCGGGCGGGGGCCGGCCGCTGGAGACGCTGGAAGAGGCCATCGGGCGGGACGAGTCGCTGCTGGCGCGCGGGGTGCGGATGCGCACGATCTACCAGCACACGGCGCGCTACTCGCGGCCCACGGCGGCGTACGTGGAACGGGTGACGGCCCTGGGCGCCCGGGTACGGACACTGGGCGACGGGCTGATGCGGATGCTGGTCTTCGACGGGCACACGGGGCTGATGTCGGTGCCGGACCGGGCCGGGGCGGCGCTGGTGGTGCGGGAGCCGGCGGTGGTGCACTTCATGACGTCGGCGTTCGAACGCTCGTGGGTGGCGGCGGAGCCCTTCCCGACGACGGTGAGCCCGGAGGCGGCGCGTTCGCTCTCGGACGAGCTGCGGCAGCTGATCGTACGGCTGCTGGCGGAGGGCCTGGAGGACAAGGTGATCGCGCGCCGGCTGGGCATGTCGGAGCGCACCTGCCAGCGCCACATCGCGGAGATCATGCGGGCGGTGGGCGCCAAGTCCCGCTTCCAGGCAGGCTACTTGCTCTCCCCGACGCCGCCGCCGGACCCCGAGGGCGGCGCCGGGTCCTGAACGGGCTGCCCGAGGTGCCCGCCGTGCAGTTCCGGGATGAGGCGGCCGCGGCGGGAGAGGAGGAAGCGTTTGAACTCGGCCACCGGGCGGGTGTCGGGGTGGCCGTCCAGCCAGGCCACGCCGATCTCGCGGACCGCCCGGGGGGCCGTCACCGTCAGCTCGACCACGCCGGGTCGGGCCACGGCCGGGGGCGGCAGCAGGGCCACGCCGAGCCCCGCCGCGACGAGGCCGCGCAGGGTCTCGGCCTCCTCGCCCTCGAAGGCCACCCGCGGGGTGAACCCGGCCTCCGCGCACAGGTCGTCGGTGATGCGGCGCAGGCCGTAGCCGGCTTCCAGGGTGACGAAGGTTTCCTCGGCGGCCTCGGCGAGGCGGATGCGCTTGCGGCCGGCCAGCCGGTGGTCGTCGGGGACGACGAGGCGCAGCCGCTGCTCGTCGAGGCGGCGGGCGACCAGGTCGGGCGCGTCGGGGAGGGGCGAGGTCAGGCAGAGGTCGAGCTCGCCGGCCCGGAGTTTCTCCAGCATGGCCTCGCCGTAGTTCTGCACCAGGGAGAAGCGCACGCGCGGGTGGTCGGCGCGGAAGGCGCGGATCAGGCCGGGTACGGTCTCGGGGCCGAGGGTGTGCAGGAAGCCGAACGCCACCTTGCCGAGGGCCGGATCGGCGTCCAGCTGCACCGACTCGGCGGCGCGGGCGATCTCGGCGAGGGCCCGCTCGGCCGAGGCGAGGAAGGTCCGGCCGGCCGTGGTGAGGGCGACGGTGCGGCCCTTGCGGGCGAACAGCGTGACGCCGAGGTCGTGTTCGAGCCGGACCATGGCCCGGGAGAGGGTGGACTGCGGGACGCCCAGCTCGTGCGCGGCGCGGGTGACGTGCTCGTGGCGGGCGACGGCGGCGAAGTACGCGAGGCGAGGTGCCAGCAAACCTGTCACCGCGATGTCTTCTTCGTAACGGTTCATTGACAGGCACCCTTCTGAGCTGCGGTCATGCAGCAGTGGATCGATTATCGCGATTCTGTGCATTGGACGCATGAAACGAGCCGGGTCTACGGTTTTGGCATGCCTCCCGTTCATACCGGGGCACCTGTCACCACAGGTGCCTCCACCCCGTCGTCTCCTGCTCCTGCCGCACCGGAAGCCCACGCCCCCGGCCGCCCCGGCTACCGCCGCATGAGCCTCGCGCTCTTCGCCGCGGGCCTCGCGACCTTCGCCCTCCTCTACTCCACCCAGGCGCTGCTGCCCGCGATCTCCGACGGGTTCGGGGTGACGGCGGGTCAGGCCAGCTGGACCGTGTCCGCGGCCACCGGCGCCCTCGCCCTGTTCGTCCTGCCGCTCAGCGCGCTCTCCGAGCGCTTCGGGCGGACCCGGATGATGACGGTCTCCATGCTGGTCGCCGTCGGCGTCGGCCTCCTCGTACCGTTCGCGCCGAACCTGGAGTGGCTGGTGGCGCTGCGCGCCGTCCAGGGCGCGGCGATCGCCGGCATCCCGGCCTCCGCGATGGCGTACCTGGCGGAGGAGGTCAAGCCGAAGGCGCTGGTGGGCGCGATCGGCCTGTTCGTGGCGGGCAATTCCATCGGCGGCATGAGCGGCCGCCTCGTCACGGGCTGGGCGGCCCAGGCGTGGGGCTGGCGCGGCGGGCTGCTGGCCGTCGGCGTCATGGCGCTGGCCTGCGCGGCGGCGTTCCTCGTCCTGCTCCCCCGGGCCCGGTTCTTCCGCCCGGCCTCGCTGAACCCGCGCGCGGTCGGCCGTACGGTCGCCGGGCACCTGCGGGATCCGCTGCTGCTGCGCCTGTACGGGATCGGCGCGCTGTTCATGACCGTCTTCGGGGCCGTCTACACCGTCATCGGCTACCGGCTGGTCGACGAGCCGTTCTCCCTGGGGCAGGGCGTGATCGGGTCGATCTTCCTGATCTACCTGGTCGGTACGGTCTCCTCGGCGGCCGCCGGGCAGCTGGTGGCCCGGGCGGGGCGGCGCGGGGCGCTGTACCTGGCGGTGACCACGACCGCACTGGGCCTGCTGCTGTCGCTGGCGGACTCGCTGGCCGCGATCCTCGTCGGGCTGGTCCTGATCACCGCCGGCTTCTTCGCGGGCCACGCGGTGGCGTCCGCCGCGGTGAGCCGGACCGCGACGTCGGGGCGTGCGCAGGCCTCGGCGCTGTACCAGTCGGCGTACTACCTGGGCTCCAGCGCGGGCGGCACGCTCGGCGCGCTCGCCTACCACTCGGCGGGCTGGGCGGCGACGGTGGGCATCGCGCTGCTGGCCGTGCTCGGCGTCGTGTCGATCACCCTGTACGGCTCGCACGCGGCGCGCGCCGAGCGGCGCCACGGGTCGCTGGCCGCCGCACGCTGATACGGCGGCGTGGGGATCGGTGCGTACGGCATCGGTACGAGCGGAATTACGGAGCCCGGAGGCGCAAGCCGCCCCGGGCTCCGGCGCGTTGCCCCTCCCCGCCGGGAAGGAGTGGGGGTGGGAGGGAGTACGACGTGACATTGATGCGGATGCGTACGGAGCGGACGCGTACGGGACGGATGCGTACGGAGCGGTTGCGTACGGGACGACGTGCGGTGGCGGTGGTCTGCGGGGCGGTGGCGCTCGCGGTCCCGCTCGTGGTCGGCGGGGGCGGGGCGGCGCGGGCCGCCGGCTCGTGCAACGTGACCACGGGGCCGTACCAACGGGAGGTGGAGCAGTTCCTGGGGCGGCCGGTCGACGGGTGGCAGTCCGCGGCCGACTGCCAGGCGATCAAGGCGTTCCAGGCGACGCACGGGATCACCCCGACCGCGGGGTACGCCGGGCCGCTCACCTGGCAGACGATGAGCACCATGCTGGCGCAGCGGGCGGCCGGCACGAACCCGAACAGGGCCGGGACGTGCCCGGTGAACGTGGGCCGGATCGCCTGCGTCGACCTGACCCGCCAGCTCAGCTGGGTCCAGGACGGCGCCGTCCTGAAGTACGGCCCGGTGCCGGTGCGCACCGGGAAGGACGGCACGGAGACCCGGACCGGCCTGAAGCGGATCTACTACCGCAGCATCGACCACTGGTCGACGATCTACGACGTGTCGATGCCGTACGCGCAGTTCTTCGACGGCGGGATCGCCTTCCACTCGGTGGAGAAGAGCATGTGGAACCCGCCGGGGTCGGGCGGCTGCGTGAACATGCGGCCCGCGGACGCCAAGGCGTACTGGAACCTGCTGGCCAAGGGGGACGACGTGTACGTCTACGGCCGCAAGCCGGGTACGTAGCGGGCGGCGTCCGGCTGCCGTTGTCAGACCCCTCGGGTAGCTTCGGGATATCGGACCTACTGGGGGAAGACAGCCATGAGTGACGTCGCCACGAGTATCGAATCCGATCTGGACGCGGCGATGGACCGCTACCGGGTCGAGCTCACCGGCTACTGCTACCGCATGCTCGGCTCCTCCTTCGACGCCGAGGACGCGGTGCAGGACACGTACGTCCGTGCCTGGCGCAGCTTCGAGAAGTTCGAGGGCAGGTCCTCGCTGCGCTCGTGGCTGTACCGGATCGCCACGAACGTCTGCCTGGACCTGCTGAGCGCGGGGAAGAAGCGGGCCCGCCCGATGGACCTCAGCGCCCCTCAGCACCAGGCGTCGGCAATACTCAACGAGCGGCCCGAGGTGACCTGGCTGGAGCCGGTGCCGGACGGGCGGGTGCTGCCGCAGACCGCCGATCCGGCGGAGATGGCGCTGGCGAAGGAGTCCGTGCGGCTGGCGTTCGTGGCGGCGCTTCAGCACCTGCCGGCGAAGCAGCGGGCGGTGCTGATCCTGCGCGAGGTGCTGGCGTGGAAGGCGGACGAGGTCGCGACCCTGCTGGACACGACGGTGGCGTCGGTGAACAGCGCCCTCCAGCGGGCCCGCGCGACGCTCTCGGCGAGCCGGATGCGCGAGAGCGACGCGGCGGACCCGCTGGACGCGGAGCAGGTGAAGCTGCTGGAGCAGTACCTCTCCGCCTTCGAGGCGTACGACATCTCGCGGCTGACCACACTGCTGCACGAGGACGCGGTGCTGTCGATGCCGCCGTTCGACCTGTGGCTCCAGGGGCCCGCGGACATCGCGGCCTGGCATCTGAACCAGGGCATCGGGTGCAAGGGCTCCCGCCTGGTCCCGACGACGGCGAACGGCCTGCCGGCCTTCGGCCAGTACCGGCCGCGGCAGGACGGGAAGCCGGGGCACGTGCCGTGGGCGCTCCAGGTCCTGGAGATCTCAGAGGGGCGGATCACCGGGCTCAACGCCTTCCTGGACACCGACCGCTGGTTCCCGCTCTTCGGCCTCCCCGAACAGCTGGAGGAGTCCGACGAGCTCCAGCAGGGCGCGTAGCTCGGGCCCGGCCCCGGTCACCCGCAGCGCCCGACCCCCGGCCGCGACCCGCAGCCGGGCCAGCACCTCGACGACCCCGAGCCCGGGCGCGGTGACGGCGCCGGCGTCGCACTCCACGGCCGTCGCCCCGTCCTCGTACAGCCGGGCCAGGCCGGCGCACAGCAGGACGGCATCGCGCGCGGTGGGGCTGGGTCCGGGCAGCACGAGTCGCGTGATCGTCACGAGGGGGTGACTGCCCGGGCCGCCGGAACTCATCGGTAGGCCGCGGCCTCCTATGGGCGGGGGAAGCCGAAGGTGTCGAGGGTGAGGTTGAACGGCTCGGGGAGCTGGACGGCCTCGCCGAACTTGCCCGCGTGCAGGAGGCGGTATTTGCCGTCGCTGGGCTCGCCGTACAGGTGGATGGTGGGGCTGCCCGTCGCGTGCGGGTCGATGAGCAGGTAGAGCGGTACGCCCGCCGCGGCATAGCCGTTGAGCTTGGACACGCGGTCGTTGACCGCGTTCCACTTCGAGGTGATCTCGACGACGAGCTCGGCGGCAGCCACGGGAACGAAGTTCTCCCCCTCGGGGACCATCTCCCTCGGCACGACCGTGAGGTCCGGGATGTAGAGACCGCTGCGGCTCGGGACGGCCACGTTGAGGGTCTGGTGGATACCCCAGTCATCGGGAATGACCGTGTACAGGCGGCGTTGCACCGACTCTGCGATCAAGTTGTGGTTGTTGACGGGCGGTGGTGCCACGGTGATGATCCCCTCGATGATCTCCACCTTGCAGCCCTTCGGCACGTCCATCTCCTCCCAGAGGCGGACGACCGAATCCCAGTCGTCACCGCTCGGAGGCTGGTGCTCGACTGCGAGTGCGCTCATGGTGTGCTCCTCATTCGGTTCGTCACCGGTCCCAGCATGCCGAACGGGACCGGCGGGGGTCCACCGGTCCCGTTCACCCGAAAGGGAAGCCGCAGGTCAGGCGATGCGGTCCAGGACGATCGGCGTGGCGGAGAACGCCGTGCCGGCCGGGGCGATGTCGTACGTGCCCTCCAGGGAGGCCAGGGCGTACTCGAACTTCTCCGGGGTGTCCGTGTGCAGGGTCATCAGCGGCTGGCCGGCCACCACGGTGTCGCCCGGCTTGGCGTGGAGCTCGATGCCCGCGCCCGCCTGCACCGGGTCCTCCTTGCGCGCGCGGCCGGCGCCCAGGCGCCAGGCGCCCACGCCGACACCGTACGCGTCCAGGCGGGTCAGGACGCCCGAGGAGGGGGCGGTGACCACGTGCTGCTCGCGGGCCACCGGGAGGGCCGCGTCCGGGTCGCCGCCCTGGGCGGAGATCATCCGGCGCCAGACGTCCATGGCGGAGCCGTCGGCCAGGGCCTTGGCCGGGTCGGCGTCCTTGATGCCCGCCGCGTCCAGCATCTCGCGGGCCAGCGCCAGGGTCAGCTCGACGACGTCGGAGGGGCCGCCGCCGGCCAGGACCTCGACCGACTCGCGGATCTCCAGCGCGTTGCCGGCCGTCAGGCCGAGCGGGGTGGACATGTCGGTGAGCAGGGCGATCGTCTTGACGCCGCTGTCCGTACCGAGGGCGACCATCGTCGAGGCGAGCTCGCGCGCGTCCTCGATGTTCTTCATGAACGCGCCGGTGCCGACCTTCACGTCGAGGACGAGCGAGCCCGTGCCCTCGGCGATCTTCTTCGACATGATCGAGGAGGCGATCAGCGGGATGGCCTCGACCGTGCCCGTCACGTCGCGCAGCGCGTACAGCTTCTTGTCGGCGGGGGCCAGGCCGTCGCCCGCCGCGCAGATGACCGCGCCCGTGGTGTCCAGGACGTGCAGCATCTCCTCGTTGGAGAGCAGCGCGCGCCAGCCGGGGATGGACTCCAGCTTGTCCAGGGTGCCGCCGGTGTGGCCGAGGCCGCGGCCCGACAGCTGCGGCACGGCCGCGCCGCAGGCGGCGACGAGCGGGGCCAGCGGCAGGGTGATCTTGTCGCCGACGCCGCCGGTGGAGTGCTTGTCCGCGGTCGGGCGGGACAGGGAGTCGAAGTTCATCCGCTCGCCCGAGGCGATCATCGCGGCGGTCCAGCGCTTGATCTCGGCCCGGTTCATGCCGTTCAGCAGGATGGCCATCGCCAGCGCCGACATCTGCTCGTCTGCGACGACACCGCGCGTGTACGCGTCGATGACCCAGTCGATCTGCTCGGGGCTCAGCTCGCCTCGGTCACGCTTCGTTCGGATGACGGAGATGACGTCCATGTGGTGCTTCCTTCTACGCGCATAGAGAGGGTGGAGAGAGAAGAGAAGAGGGAATTGCGACGGCCCTTCGCCCGGCAGGGGCGAAGGGCCGTCGGCACGGCTATCTCAGGTGGTCCGGCCCGAAGGCCTGCGGGAGCATCTCGGCCAGTGGAAGGACCCCCTTCGGGGTCTCCACCAGCAGCTCCGGTCCACCGAACTCGAAGAGGAGCTGACGGCAGCGGCCGCACGGGACGAGGATGTCGCCCTTGCCGTCGACGCAGGTGAAGTGCGTCAGGCGGCCGCCGCCGGTGGCCTGGAGGGAGGAGACCAGCCCGCACTCGGCGCACAGGCTGAGCCCGTAGCTGGCGTTCTCCACGTTGCAGCCGACGACGATCCGGCCGTCGTCGACGAGGGCGGCGACCCCGACCGGGAACTGCGAGTAGGGGGCGTACGCCCGGGACATGGCGTCCCGGGCGGCCTCCCGCAGGGCCTCCCAGTCGGGGCGGATCGCCGTCGTCACTTGCCCTGGCCCTTGCGGTACGGCATGCCGTCGGCCTTCGGCATCCGCAGCCGCTGCGCGGACAGCGCGAGCACCAGCAGGGTCGTCAGGTACGGGGCCGCGTCCACGAACTGGCTCGGGACCGCGTCGGTGAGCGCGTACCAGAGGAACAGACCGCCGGCGATGACGCCCGAGAGGGCGCCCTGGAAGTGCTTCTTCTTGTACAGCTGCCAGGCGCAGACCAGCACCAGCAGGATCGCGAGGAGCAGCAGCATCGCGTGGACGTTCTCGGCGCCACCGCGCAGCTTGAGGCTGTCGGTGAAGCCGAAGAGGCCGGCGCCCAGCGCCATGCCGCCCGGCATCCAGTTACCGAAGATCATCGCGGCGAGACCGATGTAGCCGCGGCCGCCGGTCTGGCCCTCCTGGTAGATGGGGCTGGCGACGATCGACAGGAACACGCCGCCGAGGCCCGCCAGGGCGCCGGAGACGACCACGGCGATGTACTTGTACTTGTAGACGTTGACGCCGAGCGATTCGGCGGCGATGGGGTTCTCACCGCAGGAGCGCAGGCGCAGGCCGAAGGTGGTGCGCCACAGCACCCACCAGGTGCCCGGGATCAGCAGCAGGGCGACGACGGTCAGCAGCGAGAGCTCGGTGACCAGGCCGCCGACGACGCCGGCGAGGTCCGAGACGAAGAACCAGTGCTTGGCCTGGAGCGTGGCCATCCAGTCGGACAGCCCCGGCACGGTGATCTTGTAGATCTCCTCGACGCGCGGCGACTGCTTGGAGGAGCCGCCGGGCGCGTTCGCGAACGTGAAGTTCGACAGGTACTGGGTGAAGCCCAGAGCGAGGATGTTGACGGCCACACCGGAGACGATGTGGTTGACGTTGAACGTGACCGTGATGATCGCGTGCAGCAGGCCGCCGAGGGCACCGCCCAGGATCCCGACGACGACGCCGGTCCAAGGACCCCACTGGTAGCCGGCCCAGGCACCGAACCAGGTGCCGAGGATCATCATGCCCTCGAGGCCGATGTTGACCACGCCCGCCCGCTCGGCCCACAGGCCGCCGAGGCCGGCGAGGCCGATCGGCACCGCGAGCTGGAGGGCTCCGGAGACCTGGCCGATGGAGGTCAGGTCGTTGGCGCCGCTGATCACGCGGACCAGCGAGACGAGCGCGAGCCCGCCCGCGATGATCAGCATGATCCACGGCAGGGTGAGCTTCTTGCGGCCGCCGGCCTTCTTCGGGGCGGCACTCGTCGCGGAGACGGTGCTGGTGCTCACGCCGCGACCTCCTTATCGGTCTTGATGGCGTGGCCTGCAGCCAGCTCCTCGCCGACCTTCTGCTGCTGGCGGCGGATGCCGTAGCGGCGGACGAGCTCGTACGAGACGACAACGGCGATCACGATCAGGCCCTTCATGATCGTGCCGATCTCCTTCGCGTACCCGGCCGTGTCGAGCGAGGCCGAGGCCTTGTCGATGAAGGCCATCAGGAAGGCGGCGAAGAAGATGCCGATCGGGCTGTTGCGCCCGAGCAGCGCGATGGTGATGCCGGTGAAGCCGACACCGACCGGGAAGGCCAGGCTGTACGTGTGGCTCTCGCCGAGCAGCACCGGCATGCCGGCGAGGCCGGCGACGGCGCCGGAGATGAGCATCGAGGTGATGATCATCTTCTTGGCGTCCACGCCGGAGGCCTGGGCGGCGGACTCGCTGGCGCCGGTGGCGCGCAGGTCGAAGCCGAAGCGGGTCCGGTTGAGCACGAACCAGTAGACGATGCCCAGCGCGAACGCGAGGAAGGTGAAGCCGTAGATCTCCAGGCCGTCACCGAGGTCCACGGCCGGGAACCAGCCGGAGTCCGGGATGTCACCGGTGGTGAGGTCGTTGGAGCCGGCCGGCTGGACGCCGAGGTTCTTCGGCAGGATCAGCCAGGCGATCAGGCTGGTCGCGATGGCGTTCAGCATGATCGTGGACACGACCTCGCTGACGCCGCGCTTGGCCTTGAGGACACCGGCGATGCCGGCCCAGAAGGCGCCGACGCACATGGCGACGACCACGATCAGCAGGATCTGCAGCGGGCCGGGCAGCGTGACGGCCGCGCCGACCACCGCGGACAGCATCGCCGCGAGGCGGTACTGGCCGTCGACGCCGATGTTGAAGAGGTTCATCCGGAAGCCGATGGCCACGGCCAGGGCTGCCAGGTAGTACGTGCCCGCCTGGTTCACGATGAGGACCTGGACGTCCTCGTAGCTGGCGTTCTCCACCATCAGGCGCAGCGGCTCGATCGGGTCCACACCCGTCGCGGCCAGCACGAGCATGGTCAGCAGGAACGCGGTGACCAGTGCGAGAGCGGGCCCGGCGAAGCCGAGGAGCAGCCGGTCCTTGTCGAATTTCTTCATCGGGCCTCGTCCTCCGGGGAGTCGGTACCAGCGTCGGTACCGGCGGCGGAGTGGTTGTCGGTGGCTTCCAGGGTCCCGGAGGCGGCGCCCGTCATGGCGGTGCCGAGCTCCTCGGGGGTCACGGTCGCGGGGTCGGCGTCCGCGACCAGGCGGCCGCGGTAGATCACGCGCAGGGTGTCGGACAGGCCGATCAGCTCGTCCAGGTCCGCGGAGATCAGCAGGACCGCCAGGCCTTCGCGGCGGGCGTCCCGGATCGCGTCCCAGATCTGCGACTGCGCACCGACGTCCACACCACGGGTGGGGTGGGCGGCGATGAGGAACTTCGGGTTGTGGCTCATCTCGCGGCCGACGATCAGCTTCTGCTGGTTGCCGCCGGAGAGCGACGACGCCGTGACCTCGATGCCGGGCGTGCGGACGTCGTACTCGCGCACGATCCGCTCGGTGTCCTTGCGGGCGGCCTTCGGGTCGATGATGCCGCGCTTGGAGTTGGGCGCCTCGGTGACGTGGCCGAGGATGCGGTTCTCCCACAGCGGGGATTCCAGCAGCAGGCCGTGGCGGTGGCGGTCTTCGGGGATGTACCCGATGCCGCCCTCGCGGCGCTTGCGCACCGGCGCCTTCGTGATGTCGGTGCCGTCCAGGGTGATGACACCCGTGTCCGGGGTGAGCATGCCCATGAGGGCTTCGATCAGCTCGGTCTGGCCGTTGCCCTCGACACCGGCGATGCCGAGGACCTCGCCCTTGTGGATCGTGAAGCTGATCCCGTCGAGGAGGAGGCGGCCGACCTCGACGACCTCGTGCACGTTCGCGTCCGACAGGCCCGGCGTGCGGGCGGTCTCCTCGGTGGCGACGGGCATGCCGTGCTCGGCGATGGTCAGCTTCTCGACCTGGAGCATCGGGACGGTGGTCACCGTGGACTCGCGGGTCTCCGGCGAGGGCAGCTCCGCACCGACCATCAGCTCGGCGAGCTGCTTGGTGGTCGCGGTCTTCGGGTCGGCGGTGCCGACGGTGGTGCCGCGGCGGATGACGGTGATGTCGTCGGCGACCTTCAGCACCTCGCCCAGCTTGTGCGAGATGAAGATGACGGTCAGGCCCTCGGCCTTGAGCTCGCGCAGGTTGTCGAAGAGCGCGTCCACTTCCTGCGGCACGAGCACCGCGGTGGGCTCGTCGAGGATGAGGGTGCGGGCGCCGCGGTACAGGACCTTGAGGATCTCCACGCGCTGGCGGTCGGCGACGCCGAGGTCCTCGACCAGGGCGTCGGGACGTACGCCGAGACCGTACGCGTCCGAGATCTCCAGGATCTTCTTGCGGGCCTTGCCGCCGATGCCGTGGAGCTTCTCGCCGCCGAGAACCACGTTCTCCAGGACGGTGAGGTTGTCGGCGAGCATGAAGTGCTGGTGCACCATGCCGATGCCGCGGGCGATGGCGTCGCCGGGGTTGTTGAAGGTGACCTGCTCCCCGTCGATGGCGATGGTGCCCTCGTCCGGCTTCTGCATGCCGTAGAGGATCTTCATCAGGGTCGACTTGCCGGCGCCGTTCTCACCGATGAGGGCATGGACCGTGCCCTTGCGGACGGTGATCGCGATGTCCTTGTTGGCGACGACGCCGGGGAAGCGCTTGGTGATGCCGTGAAGTTCTACGGCGGGGGGCGGGCTGGACGCGTTGATGACGCACTCTCCTTGGCGCGGAAGGAGCTGGAAAGCCAAGTTGGCAGGGGGCAGGGCGAGGATCGGCCGGGCGGGTGGGCGGGAGGAGGACGGTATCGCGTCCACGATGCCTCTACGCGCGTAGCACTGTCGAAAGTGAAAACTTGCGGCCAAGTGGCCACAAGCAACACGGAACAGGGGCGGGGCCCGGGAGCGGTAGAGACCGCTTCCCGGACCCCGGAGACCCCTTATCGCACGTCAGACGAGGCCTTACGGCGCGGTCTTGACGGTGATCTTCTTCGCGATGATGTCGGCCTTCGCCTTCTCCACGGCGGCGGTGAGGTCGGTCATCTTCTTGTACTCGGGGTTGGAGTCGGCCAGGCCGACGCCGTCCTTGTCCAGGCCGTAACGGATCTCACCGGTGGCCGGCTTGCCGTCCTGGACCGACTTGATCTCGTTGAAGACCGCGTCGGAGACGTCCTTGGTGACCGAGGTCAGGATGTGGTCCTTGTACTTCGACAGACCGGCCTGGTTGTACTGGTCGGAGTCGACGCCGATGGCCCACTTGCCCTTGCCGGCGGTGGCCTCGATGGCACCCGAGCCCGCGAGACCGGCAGCGGCGTAGATCACGTCGGCGCCGGCGTCGAGCTGACCCTGGGCGGCGGCCTTGCCGAGGTCGGGCTTGGAGAAGCCGTCGAAGTTCGGCGGCTGGGTCAGGTACTGGCTCAGCACCTTGGCGTTCGGGTTGGTGTCCTTGACGCCCTGGGTGAAGCCCGCCTCGAACTTCTTGATCAGCGGAACCTCGACACCGCCGATGAAGCCGACCGTGCCGGTCTTGGAGGCCTTGGCCGCGGCGACGCCGGCCAGGTAGGAGCCCTGCTCCTCGTTGAAGACCAGGTTGGCGATGTTCGGGCCGGTGACCGAGGTGTCGTCGATGATGCCGAACGTGGTGTTCGGGAACTTCGGCGCGACCTTCTTGATCGCCGGGGCGTAGGAGAAACCGACGCCGATGACCGGGTTGTTGCCCTTGCGGGCGAGCTCGGTGAGGCGCTGGACCTTGTCGGCCTCGCCCTCGCCCTCGGTCGGCTCGGCCTCGCTGCCCTTGACGCCCAGTTCCTTCTCGGCCTTCTGCAGACCGGCGTAGGCGGCGTCGTTGAACGACTGGTCGCCACGGCCGCCGATGTCGTACGCGATGGCGATCGACTTCGCGGAAGAAGAAGAAGAGGAGGAGGACGAGGAAGAGGACGAGGTGTCCGAGGACTTCTTTCCGCCACAGGCGGTGGCCGAGAGGGCCAGCGCCGCGGACGCGATGCCCACGGTGGCGATCCTGGTGATCCGGCGCAAGGGGAGGCTCCTTCAAAACCTGACCGAAGCGCCACGACCGGCGCTGGTTTCGCGGCGATCGTAACGCGCGTAGATGTCAGTTAAAGGGCCGTTCATGAGTCGTTATCGGATCGTCGCGAATCGGACAGTGACCGATCGGTAACTCCCCTGCCGTCCAGCCCTTGTGTGCCAAGGGCTGGACAGGTGTGACGGTAGGCGCTCAGATGTTGTACAAATTTTTGCCCGATCGCTATCCGATCGGCCTGGTACGCCGTCCGTCGAGCAGCGCGGCGGCCGTGAAGAACTCCACGCCGACCCCGATCGCGGACTCGTCCACGTCGAAGTCGCCCCGGTGCAGGTCCCTCTTGGCGCTCGCGCCCGGGGTGTGCACGCCGAGCCGGGCCATGGCTCCGGGCACGTGCTCCAGGTACCAGGAGAAGTCCTCGCCGCCGAGGCTCTGCTCGGTGTCCTCGATCGACTCCTTGCCGAGCCGGGCCGCCATCGCCTCGCGCAGCAGCTCGGTCACCACCGGGTCGTTGACGACCGGCGGCACCCCGCGCACGTACGTGATCTCCGACTTGGCCCGGTGCATCCCGGCGATCTCGTCGATCGCGGCGTGGATCTGGTCGGGCGCCTCGTGCCAGGCGTTGATGTCCAGGCAGCGGATCGTCCCGGAGAGCTCGGCGTGCATGGGGATGACGTTGCAGGCGTGCCCGGCCTCGATCCGGCCCCAGGTGATCGACATGCCCGACCGGGCGTCCATCCGGCGCGACAGTACGGCCGGCAGGTCGACGGCGACCCGGGCGGCGGCGGTCACCAGATCGGTGGTGAGGTGCGGCCGGGCGGTGTGCCCGCCGGGGCCGGCCAGCGCGATCTCCAGCCGGTCGCAGGCGGAGGTGATGGGACCGGTGCGCAGTCCGATCTTCCCGGCGTCGACCCGCGGGTCGCAGTGCACCGCGATGATCCGGCCCACGCCGTCCAGGACGCCGGACGCGATGGCGTCGGTCGCCCCGCCGGGGAGCACCTCCTCGGCGGGCTGGAACAGCAGCCGTACCGGGCGGGGCAGCAGGCCCTGCCGGTCGAGGTCGGCGAGGACCAGGCCGGCGCCGAGGACGACGGCGGTGTGCACGTCGTGGCCGCAGGCGTGGGCACGGTCGGGGAAGGTCGAGCGGTACGCCACGTGGGTCTTGGCGTCCGGAATGGGCAGGGCGTCGATGTCCGCGCGGAGGGCCAGCATCGGCCGGCCCCCGTCCCAGGTGCCCACGTCACAGATCAGGCCGGTTCCGGACTTCAGTACGCGGGGCCGCAGCCCCGCTTTCTCCAGCCGGGCCTTGATCGCCGCCGTGGTGCGGAACTCCTGGTGTCCTAGCTCGGGGTGCATGTGCAAGTCCCGGCGGAACTCGATCAGTTCGGCACGCAGGTGGTCCGGAATCTTGCCGGGCAGCTCGGGCCGGTCAGGCGTGCCGGGCAGGGCGGTCTGGGACTCGCGGGACATCAACTGGTTCACCCGTTGAAGGGTAGGCGCACGAATGGCCCAACTGGCTGTAGATCACCAAAAGTTCATGCCGTTAGGGGAAAAAAACCAGACCTCTGGACGCATGACCGGATGCACCCGGGGGTAAACTCGCGCGCTCATCCGGCCGCGGAGGCCGTCTGGGCAGGGAGTCTGTGCACATCACGGGCGGTCTCGGTGACCCCGGCGAGGAAGCTGCGGGCCCGCGGCGAGGCGGAGCCGGCGAGCCAGGCCGGGTCGACATCGCATACGGCGACGGTCACACCGGTTCCGGTCAGCGCGTACGGCAGGGTGTGGACGACGGTGGACGGAAAGCTGACGATCGTCCGGCCGACCGGTCCGCGCCGGGCGATCAGCTCCAGCGGCAGGTCCGGACGGACGATCTCCAGCCCGGTCGCCTCGCTGAGCGTGCGCAGCTTCTCCGCGGACTCGCGGCGGTGCGCGAAGTAGCGGGTGGCGCCGTGCTCCAGGGTCAGGGCGCGTACGGCGTCCAGGTAGCGGGCCGGGTCGACCACACCGGTCTCCACGAGGGAGGTGCCGACGAGGTCGGTGCCCTTGGTCAGGCGCGGCGGGCCGAACCGGGCGCGGGTCCAGGCGAACTCGTTGACCCGCAGCGTCATCGCCCCGTGGACGGTGACGGGCATCGAGCTGAACACCTCGACGCGTCGCCCCGTGCCCGCGGCCGGGGTGAAGCGGCGCCGGGCGGTGGCCGAGACCGGCGCGTACGCCAGCTCGCGGACGCGGCCGGGCAGGCCGCCGCCGCCGATCCGGTGCCAGCGTACGAGGCGCTCGCCGCGGGCCGTCTGGGCGACGAACTCCATGGTGGCGGTGCCGTCGTCGACCACGACGAGCTCCTCGGCCCGTACGAGGGTGAGCAGGAGCTGCACGTACCGGGAGAAGGGGTCGCCGACGACGACCCGGCGGGCCGCGCGCACGTCCTTGCAGAGCGCGGCGAGCGCCTTGAGCGGGGCGAGCCGGCCGCCGCGGGCCTCCTGCCAGACGACCTCATACCCCTCGTCCCGGGCCAGCCCCGCCATCCGGCGCAGCTGGCCGCGGGACATGGGGTCGGTGGGCGGCAGTACGACGATCCGCAGCCAGGACGCCGGGGCGGCCGAGCGGCCGGCCGGGCCCGGGCCGGCGGCTGCCGGAGCGCCCCCGGACGCCGGGCCGCGGGTGGCGGCGCGGCTGGGCTGGCTCGGGACGGCGTCGAGCAGCGGGGCACCGCCCGGTGCGGACGCGCCTTCGGCGTGCGCCCACTCCAGCACGTTCAGGAGCTGGACCGGACTCTCGACGAAAGCCAGGCTGGAGGCAGAGGGGGTCACCACGTACTCCTCGTCAGGGGCGGGGGCGGGGCGTCGTACCGGACCGACACGGCCGGGAAAGCGGCAGGGAAAGCGGACGGGGACGGCGGACGGGGACGGCGGACGGGCCGCGGGGTCGGACCGCGGCCCGGGCCGGCGCCCGGACCGGGGGTCAGACCGAGGCGAGCTCGCCCTGGACCCGGCGGAGCTTCTTCATGGGGCCGAGCTCGGAGTCGTAGACGCGCTTGATGCCGTCGCCGAGGGCGGTCTCGATGGTGCGGATGTCGCGGACCAGGCGGGCGAGGCCGCCGGGCTCCACGGAGGCGGCCTGGTCGGAGCCCCACATGGCGCGGTCGAGGGTGATGTGGCGCTCGACGAAGGTGGCGCCGAGGGCGACGGCCGCGAGGGTGGTCTGCAGGCCGGTCTCGTGGCCGGAGTAGCCGATCGGGACGTTGGGGTACTCCTCCTGGAGGGTGTTGATCACCCGCAGGTTGAGCTCCTCAGCCTTGGCCGGGTAGGTCGAAGTGGCGTGGCAGAGAAGGATGTTGTCGCTGCCGAGCACCTCCACCGCGTGGCGGATCTGCTTCGGGGTGGACATGCCGGTGGAGAGGACGACGGTGCGGCCGGTGGCGCGCAGGGCGCGCAGCAGCTCGTCGTCGGTGAGGGAGGCGGAGGCCACCTTGTGGGCGGGGACGTCGAACTTCTCCAGGAAGGCGACGGCCTCGGTGTCCCACGGGGAGGCGAACCAGTCGATGCCCCGCTTGGCGCAGTGCTCGTCGATGGAGCGGTACTCGGCCTCGCCGAACTCCACGCGGTGGCGGTAGTCGATGTACGTCATCCGGCCCCAGGGGGTGTCGCGCTCGATGTCCCACTGGTCGCGCGGGGTGCAGATCTCCGGGGTGCGCTTCTGGAACTTCACCGCGTCGCAGCCCGCTTCGGCGGCGGCGTCGATGAGGGCGAACGCGTTGCCGAGGTCGCCGTTGTGGTTGATGCCGATCTCACCGACGACGTACACGGGGCGGCCGGGGCCGGCGGTGCGGGAGCCGAAGGTGCGCAGGCGCGAGTTGGGGGTGGCGACGGTCATGGCAGCTGAGGTCCTTCGTTCGGTGCGTGGGGGTGCTGAGGGGAGGTGAACAGGGGGGCGAGGAGGCGGGCGCGCGCGAGGTCGTGCGAGTCGTCGATCTCCAGGACCCGTGCGGGGTCGGTGGCGACGGGGAGGGTGCGCCCGAAGAAGCGGTGCCGCGCGCCGCGGAAGCCGGCGGCGTCCATGGCGTAGGCGGCGCCGGTCTCCAGCAGGTCCTGGGGGCGGTCCTGGCGGCGGGGGCGTACGGCCTGGTCGTGGTTGACGCCGGCCCCGGCGCCGTCGGCCGCCTCCCGCCACAGGAAGCCGTGGAACGGGGCGACGGTCAGGGCCGAGTCGGCCGCGCCGGTGGCGACGGCGGCGGCGACCGACTCGACGTCGGAGGAGGTCAGGAAGGGGCTGGTGCACTGGACGAGGAGGACGACGTCCACGGTGAGGGAGTGCAGTTCCTCGAAGGCGTCGAGCGCGTGCAGTACGGCGGCCTCGCTGCTCGCGGTGTCCCCGGAGATCGCCGCGGGGCGGCGGATCGCGTCGGCCCCGGCGGTGCGGGCGGCCTCGGCGATGGGGTCGGCGTCGGTGGAGACCACGACGTCGGTGACGGTGTCCGCGCCCCGGCAGGCCTGGACGGCCCGTACGACGAGCGGGACTCCGGCCACCTCGGCGAGGTTCTTCCCCGGGACTCCTTTGGAGCCGCCGCGGGCCGGGATCACGGCCAGTACGCGGGGGCGGGCGGCGGGACGGGCTGTGGCGTTCACGTCGGGGCTCACAGCTCCCCCATCCGGCGGATCATCGGGGCCACGCGCTGGACTCCGTGCCGGTACGCCCCGCGGGCGGCCTCGCGCAGGTGCGAGCGGAGCCAGCGGCGCAGCCGGGGCTCCCCGCCGCTCTCGCGGACGGCGCCGGGCAGCGGGGTCCCGTCGGGGGCGAGGTGGTGGCGGGCCAGGATGCCGGGCAGGTACCCGGGCGCGGTGACCTGTGTGTAGTAGGGGGCGACGGCGGGGAGCACCGGGCGGTCCAGCAGTTCGCCGAGCCGGGCCCGGGCGGCGGCGAAGGAGTCGCCGGCGTCGGCAGCGGTGTCCGCGGCGTGGGCGGCAGGCCCCTTGGCGCCGGTCACGCCCTGGTCGGCCAGCCACTTCGGGTCGCCCTGCGGCAGCAGGCCCGCGTCGAGCTGGTCCCAGGAGGCCAGGCAGCCCGAGCCGAGGAAGTGGTGGTTGCCGAGCACCTCGCGGATGCCGAGGTCGGTGAGGACCGCCGTCGGGATCCCGCGGTGCAAGGACTCCAGGGCGGCCGTGGAGGAGACGGTGACCAGCAGGTCCGTGCCGTCCAGGACCTCGCCCATGTTCCCGTACACCAGGCGGCAGTTGGCGGGCAGTCCGCCCGGGATCCGCTCGGCGAGCCGCTGGTACGGCTGCTCCTCCAGGTGCGTGGTGTGCTCCCCGGGCCGGCTGCGCAGCTTGATCAGCACCTCGCGCTCCGGGTGCAGCCGGGCGTGCCGGGCGGCCCGCTCCAGCAGGTACGCGCGGTCGGCGCGGCTCTCGGGGACGGAGGGCTGGACGGCGAAGACCACGGTGTGCGCGCCGGCGCCGGCCTTCTCGTACGCCGTTCCGTCCAGGAACGGCAGTGCCGTCTCCGTGACGGCTCCGGCGTCCGCGCCGACGCCCTCGTACACGGCGCGGAAGCGTCCGGCGTCGTACCGGGAGTTGGCGAGGACGAGGTCGGCCCCGTGGCGCAGCAGCAGCCCGTCGGCGAGCTTCTCGTATACGACGCCCACGTACCCGGTGACGAGCACGGGGCGGTCGGCCGGCTCGGGCCACAGCGCGCGGACCCCGTGCAGGACGGCCTGGACGGCCCCGCCGACGAGGGCGAGGACGACGACGTCGTACTTCTCGCGCTCGATCTCCGCGAGGAACCGGACGCAGGTCACCTCGGAGAGCCGGTCCGCCTGGACGCCCACTTCGCCGAGCTGGCGCGCGGTCGGGGTGGCCCGGCCGCGGAGCAGGAATCCGGTGAGGTGCGGCTGCGCCGCCAGGCGGCGGGCGGTGAGTGCGCCCCATTTCCATCGCGTATCGGAATCGGCGAGTACGGCGACGCGGAGGGGAGTCCGAGGATGACTGCGGGATGCTGCGCGATTACTGGCTGGCACCCGGCAGAAGCTATTCCGCAATTTCGGTGATCGGCCCAACGAATGCACAACAGCGGGTTAACAACCCGTCTACGTCATGCGAAACCGCACCGGTTAACGCGCCCGCCCCGCTTCGTTCACATGGAATCCGCGTACGGGCCATGGTGAATGCCGGCCAACGCCTTAATGTCTCGCGGGTGCTCAAGCTCTCTGTTGTCGTGCCGTTCTACAACGTGCAGACATACGCACCGGATGCCCTGAAAAGCCTCGAACTGAACGCCCGGGACGATTTCGAGTTCCTGCTCGTCGACGACTGCTCGACGGACGGCACGCCCGAACTCCTGGAGCGGGCGGCGCGCGAGCTGCCGGGGGCGGTGCTCCTCAGACACGAACGGAACGGCGGCCTGGCCACCGCCCGGAACACCGGCCTGGACGCGGTCCGCGGCGAATACGTCACGTTCCTGGACGGCGACGACTGGCTGGCGCCCGGCCACCTGGCCCGCACCTTGGCCGTCATAGAGGCTCTGAGCTGCGATTTCGTCCGCAACGACCATGTCCAGGTGACCGGCCGTACCCGCACCGTGCAGCGGGTCCCGTACGGTCCGCAGCTGGTCGTCGGCGATCCGCGCGCCGGAATCCTGCCCTCCTCCCGGGCCACCTCGGTCGACTACCCGTACGCCTGGGCCGGCATGTACCACCGGCGGCTGCTGGACCGCGGACTGCTGCACTTCACCGACGGGCTGCGGACGGCGGAGGACCGGCCGTGGATCTGGCGCCTGCACCGGGGGGCGGAGTCGTTCGCGGCGGTCGGGCTGCCGGGGATCTTCTACCGGCGCGGGGTCGCGACCTCGCTCACGCAGATCAAGGACGAGCGCCAGCTCGATTTCATCAAGGCTTTCGACCAGGTCCTGGCCGATACGGCCGAAGACCGGGAAAGTGATCTTCTGCTTCCAAAAGCCGTCCGAACATATTGTGCAATTATCGCGCACCATATCGGGTCCATCGAAAGGTACGAACCGGCCGTGGCCAAGAAACTCCGTTCGATGAGCACGGCCGCACTCGGACGCATGCCCCAGGACGTACTGGACCAGGCCCTGAACGCGATGGACGCCGACCGCGCCGGAGTGCTGCGCCGCCTGCGCCGCCGACCCGCACGAGCGGGAGCCGCACTCTGATGGCCACGCAGCACATCCCGGCGGCGCCCCGGAACACCGTCGCCGCCGTCCCCTGCACGCAGATCTTCCTGGCCTCCACCCTCTACGGGATGGCCACGCTCGCCGCCGGCATCGACGCGGGCAGCTTCCCGCCGGCCGGCCGCCGCATCCTGCTCACCAGCAACCACGCCCTCACCGCCGAGGTCTCCCCCGGCCTCGCCGACATGCCGGGCTTCGCCGCGCTGAGCACCCGCTTCGACGAGGTGCTCGACTGGAACGCCGCCATCGCCCCGCAGCACCCGAGCGCCTGGGCCCCGCGCGCCGAGGACGTCCCGCTGTGGGAGCGCCAGCTCCGGGCGGTCTGGGGACTGGGCGAGGACCGCGTCGAGATCATCGTGGAGTCGATCCAGGTCCCGCCCGCCCGGACCCTGTGCACGCTGTTCCCCGGCGCCGCCGTCGACGTCTACGCCGACGGGCTGATGAGCTACGGGCCCACCCGCTTCCGCCTCGACCCGCAGCTCGGCATGCGCGTGCGCCGCGTCCTGCACCTGGACCTGGTGCCGGGTCTGGAACCGCTGCTGCTCACCGAGTTCGGCGTACGGCCGGAGCTGGTCCCGACCCCCGAGTTCCTGAAGGTGCTCGCCGAGCTCCCCTCGTACGGGCCCGAGCTGGACGGGGTCGGCGAGGCCCCCGCGCTGCTGCTCGGCCAGTACCTCTCCGCGCTCGAACTCCTCTCCCCGCAGGAAGAGGAGGAGCTCCACGTGGAGATGGTCCGGGGCGCGTACGCCCTCGGCCACCGCGAGCTGGTCTTCAAACCGCACCCCAGTGCCCCCGCCGCGTACTCGCGCCGCGCCGAGGCCGAGGCCGAGCGGCTCGGCGCCCGGCTCACCGTCATGGCCACCCCGGTCCTGGCCGAAACCCTCTACCAGCGGCTGCGCCCCGCCCTGGTCGTCGGCTGCTTCTCCACCGGGCTGCTGACCGCCGCCACCCTCTACGGGCTGCCCGTGGCGCGCACCGGGACCGAGGCCATACTGGCCCGCCTCACCCCGTACCAGAACAGCAACCGGATCCCGCTGACGGTGGTGGATGCGCTGCTGCCGGCCCTCGCGGACGCCGGGGCCGTCGCCGGCTGGACCGCGCCCGGCCCCGAGGAGAACGCGGACCGGCTGACCGGTCTTCTCACCGCCGTCGGGTTCACCATGCAGCCCCAGATCCTGGCCGCCCGCCGGGCCGAGGCCGAGCGTTATCTCGCCGCGCATCTGGACGACCGGACCTGGCGCTACTTCAAGCGCCGCCGGCTGACCACCCTCGGACTGCCCGGCGGCATCCCGGCCCAGCTGTCCTTCCTGCCGCACAGCCCGGCCGTCCGCCGCGTGGTCCGCCGGCTGAAGCGGCTGCGCGCGGCCCGCCCGCGGTGACGGCGACCGCCGACGCGGCCGCGGTTCCCGCCCCTCGGGTCCGGGAGCGGGCCGCGGGGGCGGGGGCAGGGACGGAGGCAGGGACGGAAGCAGGGGCGGCCGGGCGGCTGCGGGCGCTCGACGGGTTACGGCTGCTCGCCGCCCTGATGGTCGCCGGGTACCACTACGGCGGCCGCGGCGGGCAGATCGCCGACGCCTGGGGCGCCTCGCCGCGGCAGCTGTTCCCCGCCGCCGCGCCCTGGCTGGCGTACGGCTGCCTCGGGGTGCAGATCTTCTTCGTGATCAGCGGCTTCGTGATCTGCCTGAGCGCCCAGGGGCGTTCGGTACGCGCCTTCGCCGCCTCGCGCGCGGCCCGGCTGTACCCCGCGTACTGGGTGGCACTGGTCCTGGTCGCGGTGGCCGCCCGGGCCGTGCCGCCGTCGGACTTCCTGGTCAACCTGACGATGCTCCAGCAGCCGCTGGGGGCCGAGCGGGTCCTCGGGGTGTGCTGGACGCTCTGGGCGGAGCTGCGGTTCTATGTGCTCTTCGCGCTCTGCGTCGTCCTGCCGGGCGGGGGCCGCCGCCGGACCCTGCTGTTCTGCGCCGGCTGGATGCTGGCGGCGGTCCTCGCGGACGCGGCCGACCCGGGCGGGAAGGGGTTCCTCGCCCAGGCGCTGATGCCGCAGTACGCGCCGTTCTTCATCGGCGGCATCGGCCTCTACCTGGTGCACCGCGATCCGCGGGACCGGCCGGCCTGGGCGGTGGCCCTGGCCGGCTGGCTGCTCGGGCAGCACTGCGCGGTGGCGGGGCTGTGGCACGCGCCGGACCCGCGGTTCTTCTCGTACCGCAGTGCGGTGGTGATCATCGCGGTGGTCACGGCCGGGTTCGCTGCGGTGGCCCTGGTGGCGCTCGGCCGGCTCGGCGGGCGGGCCGGTGGGCGGGCCGGGTGGCCCGAGGGGCGGTGGCTGACCCTGGCCGGGGCGCTCACGTACCCCTTCTACCTGGTCCACGAGCACCTGGGCTGGGTGGTCATCGCCGCCCTGCACCGCCGGGCGGGGCTGCCGCCCGCAGCGGTGTTCGCGCTGACGGTGGCGGCCATACTGGCGCTGGCCTGGGCGGTCCACCGCGGGGTGGAACGCCCGCTGGGCCCGCGCCTGCGCCGGGCTCTCGGCTGACCGGGCGTCCGGCCGCCCGGCCAACGGCTAGCTGACGGCCAGCTTGGCGGCGAAGCCGAGGAAGAGCACGCCCGCCGCCGAGGTGGCCCCTGCCGAGAGCCGCCTGCGGCGGCGGAAGGCGGCGGACAGCCGGGTCCCGCCGAAGATCAGCAGGGTCAGGTACAGGAAGCTGCCGAGCTGGAGCAGCGCGCCCAGCACCAGGAACGAGAGCGCCGGGTAGGCGTACGAGGGATCCACGAACTGCACGAAGAAGGAGACGAGGAACAGGATCGCCTTGGGGTTGAACAGGCTGATCAGCAGCGCCCGACGGTACGGCCGCTCCCCCTCGGCGACCTCCCCCGGAGCCGGTGCCTCGGCCAGCTCGTCCCGCTCGGCCCGCGAGCGCCACAGCGCCCACGCCCCGCGCATCATCCCGACGGCGAGCCAGGTCAGGTACCCGGCGCCGAGCAGCTTGACGATGCCGAAGGCCACCGGACTGGCCTGGAGCAGCGCCCCGGCCCCGGCGGCGGCGAGCACCATCAGCACGGCATCGCCGGTGAACACCCCGGCGGCGGCCTTGTACCCGGTCCGCACCCCGCGGCGCGCCGCGACGGAGAGCACGTACAGCGAGTTCGGCCCCGGCAGCAAAATGATCAATATGAGCCCGACGAGATAGGTCGGCAGATCGGTGACACCCAGCATGGGCAGGAGTGTCCCATGAGGACGCACCTGTCGTCGCTCGCATTTCACCATGTGGAATCGGCCGGCTGGTACGTCCCCCACACCTCCCGCAGTGCGTTGCAGACCTCGCCCACCGTGGCGCGGGCGCGCAGGGCCTCCTTCATGGGGTAGAGCACGTTCGCCGTGCCCGCCGCCGCCTCGCGCAGGGTGCTCAGCGCCGCCGCCACCGCCTCGCCGTCGCGCTCCGCGCGCAGGGCCGCCAGCGCCTGCCGCTGCCGGTTCTCGATCTCCGGGTCGACGCGCAGCGGCTCGTACCGCTCCTCCTGCTCCAGGGTGAAGCGGTTGACCCCGACCACCACGCGCTCGCCGCCGTCCGTCTCCCGCGCGATGCGGTACGCGTTCCGCTCGATCTCCCCCTTCTGGAAGCCGGCCTCGATCGCGGACACCGCCCCGCCCAGGTCCTCGACCCGCCGCATCAGCGCGAGCGCCGCCTCCTCGACCTCGTCCGTCATCCGCTCCACCGCGTACGAGCCGGCGAAGGGGTCGACGGTGTGCGGCACGTCCGTCTCGTACGCGAGCACCTGCTGGGTGCGCAGCGCGAGGCGCGCCGATTTCTCCGTCGGCAGGGCGATCGCCTCGTCGAAGGAGTTGGTGTGCAGCGACTGGGTGCCGCCCAGCACCGCCGCCAGGGCCTGCACGGCCACCCGTACGAGGTTCAGCTCGGGCTGCTGCGCCGTCAGCTGCACCCCTGCCGTCTGGGTGTGGAAGCGCAGCATCAGCGACTTCGGGTTCCGGGCCCCGAACTCCTCGCGCATGACCCGGGCCCAGATCCGGCGCGCGGCCCGGAACTTCGCGACCTCCTCCAGCAGCGTGGTGCGGGCGACGAAGAAGAAGGAGAGGCGCGGGGCGAACTCGTCGACCTCCATCCCGGCGGCCAGCGCGGTGCGTACGTACGCGATCCCGTCCGCCAGCGTGAAGGCGATCTCCTGGGCGGGCGAGGCCCCGGCCTCGGCCATGTGGTAGCCGGAGATGGAGATGGTGTTCCAGCGGGGGATCTCGGCCTTGCAGTACCTGAAGGTGTCGGCGGTCAGCCGGAGCGAGGGCTCGGGCGGGAAGATGTACGTGCCCCGCGCGATGTACTCCTTGAGCACGTCGTTCTGCACGGTTCCGGTCAGCTGCGCGCCCGCGATCCCGTGCTCCTCGGCGACGAGCTGGTACATGAGGAGCAGCAGCGCCGCCGGGGCGTTGATCGTCATGGACGTGGAGACCCGGTCGAGCGGGATCCCGTCGAAGAGCACCCGCATGTCGTCGACGGAGTCGACGGCGACGCCGACCTTGCCGACCTCCCCGTGCGCGAGGGGCGCGTCGGAGTCGTGCCCCATCTGCGTCGGGAGGTCGAAGGCGACCGACAGTCCGGTGCCGCCGCCGGCGATGAGCTGCCGGTACCGGGCGTTGGACTCGGCCGCAGTCCCGAAGCCGGCGTACTGCCGCATGGTCCACGGCTTGCCGGTGTACATGGTCGGGTAGACACCCCGCGTGTATGGATACGCCCCTGGTTCACCCAGTTTGACCCCGGGATCCCACCCCGTCAGATCCCCCGGCCCATACACAGGTTCGATCGGAATCCCGCTCTCGGTACTGGCCATGTGACCAAACCCTCCATGGAGCAAATGGGCTCGGGGCTGATACAACTCCCCGCGGCGGCTCCGGCTGTCGTCTGACGGCCGCTGGTCACAATGGCGCAACATCCCTGGATCGTCTGCAACTGTCCACGCCCGTCAGGCATCACCTACATACACGACGTAGAAAACGGGGGACTGCAATGCTTCGCCAGAGAGTCATAATCCGCACGCTCGGGGTGGCCACCGCCGTCGCGCTCGCCGCGACCGCCTGCGGTCCCCAGAAGACGGAGCCGGCCGGCTCCGCTTCGAAGGTTCCGTCCGCGTCCGCGGCGGGTTCCACCCCCGAGAGTTCCCCGTCGACGGACAACAAGCCCGCCGACCCCTCCCCCTCGCCCTCGGCGTCCGACTCCCCGTCGGCCTCGCCGTCCGCGTCCCCCTCGCCGACCGTCAAGGCCATCATGGCGAACGGCGACGAGAGCGAGCAGGTGCGCGAGCTCCAGGCCCGCCTGAAGCAGCTCAAGTACATGACCGTCGCACCGACCGGCTTCTACGGCTCGAAGACGACCGCCGCGGTCAAGTCCTTCCAGTCGAAGAACGGCCTGACGGCCTCGGGCGCGGTCGACGACGCCACCTGGAAGAAGATCCAGAGCGTCAGCAAGAAGCCCACCGCCGACGAGCTGCGCCCGCCGACCGTCAACGAGGTCGACGCGCCGGACCCGCGCTGCATGACGGGCCGCGTCATGTGCATCAGCAAGGAGAGCCGCACGCTCGCCTGGATGATCGACGGCAAGGTCGTCTCCACGATGGACGTCCGCTTCGGCTCCGAGAACACCCCGACCCGCGAGGGCCAGTTCAAGGTGGAGTGGAAGGCCAAGGACTGGACGTCGACGATTTACCACACGCCGATGCCGTACTCGATGTTCTTCAGCCAGGGCCAGGCGGTGCACTACTCCGCCGACTTCGCGGCCCGCGGCTATGCCGGCGCCTCGCACGGCTGCGTGAACGTCCGGGACAAGGGCAAGCTCGCGTCGCTGTTCGAGCAGGTGCAGGTCGGCGACAAGGTCGTCGTCTACTGGTGATCCCCGCCTGCCGGGCGGTGCCGGTGATCCCGGCGACTCCGGCGATCCGGTCGGTGAAGTAGAGGGCGCGGGCAGGGCCGGGGGAACGAACCCCGCCCGCGCCAGGTGCGCAGAGCCCAGGGGTACGGGGGGAACCCCGGCTCATGCGCGGCCGATGACCAGTCGGCTCGATATGTACTGCGCCGCAGGTTCGAAAAGTGTTACAGCCCGTTCATGCCGACCGTCGCAACCTGCACGGTGAGCCCGTACGGGCCGCCCGAAGACCACCCGAAGGATGGCCGGAAACAGCCGTCAGACCTTCTGACTTTCAGACGTTCAGACATTCAGACGTTCAGCGCGACGGCAGGCGGGCGGGCGCGGACATGCCCGGGCTGGCCGGGGTGAGCGTCGGCGCCTTGAGTACGTCGCCCCCGGTGTCCGAACCGCGCGGAACGGTCGGGGTCGTGCCCCTGGCCGGCCCGTCGAGCAGTTCCTCGCAGAAGCGCGGGATGCGGGAAAGACCCCTCGCCAGCTTCGAGAGCTTGTCGCGGCGGTCCGAGTTCATCTCCCCCGACCGGTAGGCCTCGCACAGGTCCACCGCCTTGAGGCGGGTCTGCCCGTCCGGGTCCTTCAGCGAGGTGGTCCCGCCCGCGAGGGCGTCCTTGCCGCCCCTCGTGCTCTCCCCGTCCCTGCCGTCCTTGTCGGCGCCGCCGGACGCCGCGTCGGGGCCGGTTCCCGTTCCGGTGCCGAATCCCTGCACCGCGCCCGAGTCCTGGCCGCCGGACGTCGGCCCGCCGCCCGGGGTGGGCTGCACGCCGTCGGCGCCCCGGAACGGGGTGGGCCGCAGCTGCGGGCCGGGGGTCGGGCCCCCGGTGTCGCCGGGCGGCGTCGGGTTCTCGTCGGCGCTGAGGGACACCGCCGGTACGGGACCCGCCGAGTCGTGCGTGCTCCGGTCCAGCAGGCCGGCCCCCGCGGCGACCGCCAGGCCTCCTACGGCGACACCCGCCAGGGCGGCGACGAGCCCGAACCGCACCGGGCGGCTGCGCCGCGCCGCCGACACGGGGGCGGCGAGGGGGAGGACCCTGGCGAGTTCCACGAGGGGGGAGGTGTCGCCGCCGGCCGGCGCGGACATCCCGGACAGCGCAGGTGCCGCGGACAACGCCGGAGCCCCGGACACTCCCGGAGCCCCGGCCCCGGCGCGCGCCGCGCGGAAGGCGGCCACCGCGGCGGCCTCGCCGGGCAGTTCCACCCCGGCGCACGGCTGCGGCCCGGCCAGCATGTCGAGGGCGGCTCTGAGCCGGGCCTCCGCTTCGCCGGCGCTCGGGTCGCCGCCAGGTACGGCCGGGCCGCCGCGCAGCACTCGTTCCGCCGCGGCCCGGTCCAGCCACCTGTTGCGCTCGTCGGCCATCACATGTCCTTCTGCGTCCGCCAACGTGAATGCGTCACACCGGTTTGCTGTACGAGACCACCGCCCCGGCCGCGCTGAGCGGGTACGGCGTCGAGATCCCTCCCGCCCCCGCCGTCCCGCGCCTGGCCACCGGCATTATGGCCGACCGGGCCCGCGGTATCGGAGCCGGGATCCGGCTCCGGCGCGAAGCCGCCCTCCGCGTGGAGCAGCTCGGCCAGTTTCTTCAGGCCCCGATGGGCCGCGGTGCGTACGGCGCCGGGCCGCTTGCCCAGGGTCTCGGCCGCGCTCTTCGCGTCGAGGCCGACGACGACCCGGAGCACCACGGCCTCGGCCTGGTCCTGCGGCAACTGGGCGATCAGTGCCATGGTCCGGCCGGTCGACAGGGCCTCCATCGCCTCGCCGGCGGTGTCGCTGTCGGCGGCGCGGCCCGTCAGCTCGGTCTCGTCGCCGCCGATGGCGGGACGGCGTCCGCGCATGCGGATGTGATCGAGCGCACGGTTGCGGCCGATGCGGGCGGCCCAGCCGCGGAAGCGGTCGGCGTCGCCTGTGAAGGAGTCCAGGTCGCGGGCGATCTGCAGCCATGCCTCCGAGGTCACGTCTTCCGCGTCGGCGTCGCCGACGAGCGTGCGTATGTAACCGAGCAGGCGCGGGTGCACGGCGCGGTACACAGTACGGAAAGCGCTCTCGTCGCCGCCCTGTGCCGCGAGCACCGCGGCGGTCAGCTCCGCGTCGTCCCCCAGCAAAGTCCCCAACCGTTTCACTGTCCTGTACCTGTGGCGCAAATCAGCACGTTACGGCTTTCAAGTACCTTCGTCCACGAGTTGTACGGGGAGCAACCAAGCGTGCGCGAAGCGGGGTGTGACACAAAACGCACTCGCGGCGCTGACAGGGGTACGGGCTTGTCGCACGAGCCCGTACGGACGGCGACCGGGGCCTCTCCTGTGGGGGGTGGCGGCCTCGGTCGTCTTCCTCACCCCCCCACCAGGCTGTTTCCGCGCCACGCCCGTCATCCTTTCGGCTCACTTCCGGGTGAAAACCCCGGATCGGTACGACACACCCGGCCCGGCCTCGCTAGCGTGGCGGTACACCCGCGCCACGCCCCGAGGAGCCCCCCGCTGTCCAGCCACCTTCCGGCACAGGCCCGCGGCAGCTCCGACCCCTCCCCCGGCTCCGGACTGGCGCGGTTCAACGCCCTCTCCCCCGAAGCCGCCGAGGCCGTGCTGCTGCACTGCTGCGGGAGCCGGCGCTGGGCGCAGCGGGTGGCCGTGCACCGCCCGTACCCGGATCCGGGCGCGCTACTCGCCGCCGCCGACGAGGCCTCGTACGACCTCTCCCAGGCGGACCTGAGCGAGGCGCTGGCCTCGGAGTTCCCGGTGGAGCTGGACCACGGGGCCCCCTACGCCGCACTGCTGGCGCTCGACGCCGCGCACGCCGAGTACGAGCGCAAGTTCGGCCACGCCTTCGTCATCTGCCTGGACGGGCACCCGCCGGATGAGCAGGCGGACCAGCTGCTGGCCGCGATCCGGCGCCGCATGGAGTTGGAGGCGGACGAGGAGCGGTCGATCTCGGCGGACGAGCTGCGCCGACTCGCCCAGGTGCGGCTCGCCGACCTGACACATTGGCTGACCTCCCCAGACGGTGTATCAGCTGCGAATTCCGGGCTATTCGCCCCTGTGGGATAGTCCGTCCGTGCCTGTTTGATCACACCGATGGACCCGGCGCGAGGGAACCGACAAAGCGTCGCTACGATGTCCGGGGCCGGAGGACCGTACCCGGCCGGGCCCGACCGACAAAGAAGCCGGCTGGCCCCCGCCCCGCTTCCGGAGGGTTTTCCGTGCCGGCTGGAACGTTGTACCGCGGCCGGGAAGGAATGTGGTCCTGGGTGGCTCATCGAGTCACCGGCGTCCTCATCTTCTTCTTCCTGTTCGTACACGTCCTCGACACCGCTCTCGTCCGCGTCTCCCCCGAGGCGTACGACGATGTCGTGGCTACCTACAAGACTCCGATCGTCGCGCTGCTGGAGTACGGCCTCGTGGCCGCCATCCTCTTCCACGCGCTCAACGGTCTCCGTGTGATCGCCGTGGACTTCTGGTCCAAGGGTCCCCGTCTCCAGAAGCAGATGCTCTGGGGCGTCATGATCATCTGGATCATCCTGATGATCGGGGCCCTGTACCCCGTCCTGGGCCACGCAGCTGCCGAACTGTTCGGGAAGTGACACTCATGTCTTCTGACACTTCTTCCGCCCAGGCCATCGGCGACGTGGAGGGCGTAAGCCTCTACGACGTCGACAACCCGGCGCCGTACATCGAGGCCCCGCGCAAGCGCACGGGCAAGACGCCGCGCTCGACCCGCGGCAACTTCGAGATGGCCGCCTGGCTGTTCATGCGCCTCTCGGGCATCGTCCTCGTCGTGCTCGTGCTCGGCCACCTGCTCATCCAGCTGGTGCTGGACGGCGGCGTCTCCAAGATCGGCTTCGCCTTCGTGGCCGGCCGCTGGGCGTCCCCGTTCTGGCAGGTCTGGGACCTGCTGATGCTGTGGCTCGCCATGCTGCACGGCGCCAACGGTCTGCGTACCGTCATCAACGACTACGCGGAGCGCGCCAACACGCGGCTGTGGCTGAAGGGCCTGCTCTACACCGCCACGGTGTTCACCATCCTTCTGGGCACGCTGGTGATCTTCACCTTCGACCCGAACATCCGCTAGGCAACGGGGCTGAGGCGAAACAAGATGAAGATCCACAAGTACGACACCGTCATCGTCGGCGCAGGTGGCGCGGGCATGCGTGCCGCCATCGAGTCGACGAAGCGCAGCCGCACCGCCGTGCTGACGAAGCTCTACCCCACCCGCTCCCACACGGGCGCCGCGCAGGGCGGCATGGCCGCCGCGCTGGCGAACGTGGAGGAGGACAACTGGGAATGGCACACCTTCGACACGGTCAAGGGCGGTGACTACCTGGTCGACCAGGACGCCGCCGAGATCCTGGCGAAGGAGGCCATCGACGCCGTCCTCGACCTGGAGAAGATGGGCCTGCCGTTCAACCGCACGCCGGACGGCACCATCGACCAGCGCCGCTTCGGCGGCCACTCGCGCAACCACGGCGAGGCCCCGGTCCGCCGGTCCTGCTACGCCGCGGACCGCACCGGCCACATGATCCTCCAGACGCTGTACCAGAACTGCGTCAAGGAGGGCGTGGAGTTCTTCAACGAGTTCTACGTCCTGGACCAGCTCCTGGTCGAGGAGGACGGCGTCAAGAAGTCGGCCGGTGTGGTCGCGTACGAGCTCGCCACCGGCGAGATCCACGTGTTCCAGGCCAAGGCCGTCATCTACGCCTCCGGCGGCACCGGCAAGTTCTTCAAGGTGACCTCCAACGCGCACACCCTCACGGGTGACGGCCAGGCGGCCTGCTACCGCCGCGGCCTGCCGCTGGAGGACATGGAGTTCTTCCAGTTCCACCCGACGGGCATCTGGCGCATGGGCATCCTGCTGACGGAGGGCGCCCGCGGTGAGGGCGGCATCCTCCGCAACAAGGACGGCGAGCGCTTCATGGAGAAGTACGCGCCGGTCATGAAGGACCTCGCGTCCCGTGACGTCGTCTCGCGCTCCATCTACACCGAGATCCGCGAGGGCCGCGGCTGCGGTCCGGCCGGTGACCACGTGTACCTGGACCTGACGCACCTGCCGCCGGAGCAGCTCGACGCGAAGCTCCCGGACATCACCGAGTTCGCGCGCACGTACCTGGGCATCGAGCCGTACACGGACCCGATCCCGATCCAGCCCACCGCGCACTACGCCATGGGCGGCATCCCGACGAACGTCGAGGGTGAGGTCCTGGCGGACAACACCACCGTCGTCCCGGGCCTGTACGCGGCCGGCGAGGTCGCCTGCGTCTCCGTGCACGGCGCCAACCGCCTCGGCACCAACTCGCTGCTGGACATCAACGTGTTCGGCAAGCGTTCCGGCATCGCCGCGGCGAAGTACTCGCAGGAGAACGACTACGTCGAGCTCCCCGAGAACCCGGCGCAGCAGGTCGTCGACCTCGTCGAGCACCTGCGCAACTCCACGGGCAAGGAGCGGGTCGCCGACCTGCGCCTGGAGCTCCAGGAGACGATGGACGCCTGCGTGATGGTGTTCCGTACGGAGCAGACCATCAAGACCGCGGTCGAGAAGATCGCGGAGCTGCGCGCGCGCTACAAGAACGTGTCCGTCCAGGACAAGGGCAAGCGCTTCAACACGGACCTGCTGGAGGCCATCGAGCTGGGCAACCTGCTCGACCTGGCCGAGGTCATGGCCGTGTCCGCGCTCGCGCGCAAGGAGTCCCGCGGCGGTCACTACCGCGAGGACTACCCGAACCGCGACGACGTCAACTTCATGCGCCACACCATGGCGTACCGCGAGGTCGGAGCCGACGGCTCGGACTCGGTCCGGCTCGACTACAAGCCGGTCGTCACGACCCGCTACCAGCCGATGGAGCGTAAGTACTGATGGCTACCCCCACCCTGGAAAAGATGGAAGAGGCGGCCGCGGCCTCCCCGTACATCACGGTCACTTTCCGGATCCGCCGCTACAACCCCGAGATCTCGGACGAGGCTCAGTGGCAGGACTTCCAGATCGAGATCGACCCGAAGGAGCGCGTGCTCGACGGTCTCCACAAGATCAAGTGGGACCTCGACGGCACGCTGACCTTCCGCCGGTCGTGTGCGCACGGCATCTGCGGTTCCGACGCGATGCGGATCAACGGCAAGAACAGGCTCGCCTGCAAGACGCTGATCAAGGACATCAACCCGGAGAAGCCGATCACGGTCGAGGCCATCAAGGGCCTCACGGTGATGAAGGACCTTGTCGTCGACATGGAGCCCTTCTTCCAGGCGTACCGCGACGTCATGCCGTTCCTGGTCACCAACGGGAACGAGCCGACGCGTGAGCGCCTGCAGACGGCGGAGGACCGCGAGCGGTTCGACGACACCACGAAGTGCATCCTGTGCGCGGCGTGCACCTCGTCGTGCCCGGTGTTCTGGAACGACGGGCAGTACTTCGGCCCGGCGGCGATCGTCAACGCCCACCGCTTCATCTTCGACTCGCGTGACGAGGCCGGCGAGCAGCGGCTGGAGATCCTGAACGACAAGGACGGCGTGTGGCGCTGCCGCACGACCTTCAACTGCACCGACGCGTGCCCCCGCGGCATCGAGGTCACGAAGGCGATCCAGGAAGTCAAGCGCGCACTGATCACGCGCCGCTTCTGACCGCTTCGCGGTCGCCCGTACGAGGGCCCCGCCCCCGGTTTCACACCGGGGGCGGGGCCCTCGCCCGTTCGGGTGATCACGCGGCTTCCGGCCGCGGGGCCCTTCCCCGTCCTACGATGATGCTCTCGACAGCAGCCCACGGGAGGCACGTGATGTCCGCAGCACCCGCTGAGCAGCCCTACGGCGAACCGCAGGCCGAGCGCTCGCTCCTCGATGAAGCCAACGCGCTCATGGAGCGACTCCCCGGCTACCGAGTCGAGATCATCGGAGGACAGATCCTCGTGTCCCCACCAGCAGACGGCGGCCACGGGCGAGGACTGACCGACCTCATGTTGCCCTTCCTCACTGCGGGGCTGCACGGTGAAGAGTCGACGGTCGTCCAGGCAGTTGGCCTCTGGCTCCCCGACGGGCGCGAGGACTACGCCATCCCGGACCTCTCCGTGGTCGACGCCGATTTCGAGGACCACCTCGTCGAGAACAACTGCTACGACCCCGTCGCCTTCCGCCTGGTCCTGGAGGTCACCTCCAGCAACTACAAGACGGACCTGCGGACGAAGGTCAGCGCCTACGCCAACGCCAAGGTCCCCGTCTACGTGATCGTCGACCGTCGGCACAACCGCCTGCACGTCCTCACCGATCCGGCCCAGGACGAGTACGCCACCCACCGCGTCCACGCCCCCGGTGAGCTCGTCACCCTCCCCGAGTCGATCGGTGCCAAGGTGACCCTGGACGTCGAGGCCGTTCTCACGGCGGCGCGGCGCAAGCCCGAGAGCGAAGACAGCAACCTCTCCTGACCGGGGTACTCGGGCGGGGGCGGCTGTGGAAAGATCGAGCGCATGAGCGAGCAGCAGCCGAATCCGTACTCAGGTGACAACGGGGCCCCAGGGGGCCCGGGTTATGGATATCCGCAGGGATATCCGGCGACTCCGGGGACTCCCGGGTACGGGTACCCGGCCACCCCGCCCGCGCCCGGGTACCAGCCGACCGTCGGCGGCGCCGGCATTCCGGCCCCCGGGCAGCCCCCGATGATGCCGCCCGTGCAGCCCGCGGGCTACGGCGGCGGATCCGGGCTGGCGCTCGGCGACATCACCATCGCCGGGGACCAGATCATGACCCCCTCGGGCCCGATGCCGCTCAAGGGCGCGATGTGGAACGCCTCGGACCTCTCGCGCACCGAGACGAAGATCCCGGCGCACGCCATCGTGCTCGCGGTCATCTTCTTCCTGTTCTGCCTGCTCGGCCTGCTCTTCCTCCTCATGAAGGAGAAGACCACCACCGGCTACATCCAGGTCACCGTCACCAGCGGCGGCCGCCACCACTCCACGATGATCCCGGCGGTCGACGCGAGCACCTACCCGTGGGTGATGCAGCAGATCAACTACGCCCGTTCGCTCAGTATCTGACGGGTGATCGTGGGGTCGGTGATGCCGGTGTCGTCCGCCAGCATCATCGCCTTGCTGAGGATCAGCGCGAGCGTCCGGTCTCCCTCGAAGGGCAGGTACCCGGTCTCCGTCCCGGAGGCCGTGCGCCCCGCCGGGACGATGCACAGGTACTGATCGCCCGGGTCCATGAGGATGTTCCCCGACCCGAGGTGGATCCGGTACGCACGCAGCTCGCCCCGTACGTGCAGGAACCGTCCCTCGATCCGGCACCGGTCGGCGATGGCGAGCCTCGGGACCAGCCGCTCCAGCAGGAGCCGGCGGGTCTCGGCGGTCTGGCTCAGCTCGCCGAAGCCGTACGCGTTCCAGTAGTCGTGGAAGCGGCCCCCGGGGCCGCCGTCCTGCCACGTCGGGTCGTTGCCGACGCTGGCCACGCCGACGAACAGGTCGACGTCGCGCAGGACTTCGCTGAGCACGAGCGCGGGGACCTCGGCCAGCGGCACCGGGTCGACCGGGGACTCGCCGCCGCGGAGCCACATCGTGTACTCGCCGCCGCAGGCGTGCGCCAGGTTCTCCGGGGCGCCGATCGGGTAGAAGCGCACCTGGTCGGTGCGCAGCCGCAGGAAGCTGCCCGAGTCGGTGATGCCGTTGTAGTCGTCACCGCCGTCGCCCTCGATCCAGTACTCGGCGCGCAGCCCCCACTGCGGCAGCTCGCGGACGGCGGGCGGCACGCTGTCGTCCACGGCGAGGCGCAGCTTGTTGCGCCAGCCCCGGACGGCGGCCAGCGAGTGGAACTGGTGCTGGCGCAGGTAGTGCGCGGCGAAGCGGTTCGAGTACGTGCCGGTGCGCAGCTCGGCGTCGGTCAGCGGGTACACCTCGCGGTGGGCCTGCTTGAACGGCTGGGTGATGCCGTGCCGTTCGAGCCAGTCCCGCCAGGCCGCTACCTCGGCCGGCTCGCGGTCGATGGGGTGCCAGAGGGTCACCTCGGAGCCCTCGGCGCCTTCGGTGAGCGGGGTGTCGGCGAGGGTGCGCAGCTCGCCGTCGGCGAAGCCGACCGGGGTGCCGTCCACCACCCACAGCAGGCGCCGGGCCAGGGTCCCGACCAGGGGGTGGTCGACGTACCGCTCGCGCCACTTGCCGTACGACCAGGTGCGCCGGGCGAGGAACTGCCGGTCCAGCCGCTCGGCCTGCGCCCCGAGCATCTTGTCGATGTCCTTGACGGCGGCCTTGAGCTCCTTGAGCTCCTCGGCGTGGTCGCGGCGCACGGCGGCCGGCACGCTCTTGACCGGCTTGCCTGCGGCGCTGCGCCAGGACAGCACCGCCCTGGCTCCGCGGACCTCCACGAGGGCGGTGCTCTCGCCCAGCCCGTACTCGGCGCGGCCGGTGCCGGTGAGTCCGTACGCCGGCACCGCGAGCTCCTCGATCTCCTCCCGGCTCAGCCCGAGGGCGACGGCCCGCGCCTCCAGGGCCGAGTCCAGCATCTTGAGGGTGCCCTTGAAGGTCACGCGGGTGGCCAGCCGGGCCAGCTCGGCCAGGGCGGCTTCGCTGTCGATGCGGGAGAGGGCGGTGACACCTGCGTTGGCCACCTTGGGGCCCCGCGGGCCGAGGCCCGCGACCTTGCGCAGCGAGGTCTCGACGAGCGCGCCGAGCGCCCGCGCGGTGTCCGGGTGCGGGGGCAGGAAGGACAGCAGCCAGGCCAGTCCGCGCAGGGCGTTGGCGTTGTACGGGTCGTACGTGTCGTTCGGGTTCGGCCCGTACTGGTGCTCGTCGAGGGCGAGGGTGCGGGGCGCGCCGACGAGTCGGAGCCAGCCGAGCAGCCGCTCGCGCACGGCGTCCTCCCCGGCCTCCTTGACCAGCGCGCGGCCGGTCTTCTCCCACTTGGCGGTCGGCTTGGCGGCCGTCGCCGTCACCGCGTGCGCGAGGAGGGCGTGCCAGCGCTCCCCGTCCGCCAGCGCCCGGTCCGCCCAGGCCTCGCCGACGTTGAGCACGGGCTCCGTCAGGCGTGGGGCGAGCTCGATGACCGGCTTGTAGCCGTAGGCGCCCAGGGCGCTGCGGCGCAGGGCGGCGACGACGGCCGGGGGGACCGTACGGCCCGCTTCGAGCTCGGCGCGGACCAGCTCCGGCACCCATCCGTGGTACTGGACCTCGCCCTTGCGGCCTACCTCGGCGAGTTTCCCGCGCCGCCCGGCGTCGAGCGGTTCGCCCCAGGTCAGGTCCCGCCCCACGGCGGCGGTGATGCCCAGCGCGTTCGCCAGGGCCGGGGAGTCGTCCGAGAGCGGGGAGACGGTCTCGGCGAGTGCGTCCACGAGCCGCTGCCGGAACCCTGCGGGCCGGGCGTTCACGGCGGCGAGGAGTTCCGCCGCGTCCCTGTTGGTCTGCCAGTGGCCGCTGTAGTGGACGGCCGCCTTCAGCAGCGCGGTGGCGAGCTCCGAGGCGTTCTCGTCCGCCAGGGCGCGGTACGCGGCGTCGGCATAGGTCCGGTTGGCCATGTCAGCCACCCACCAGGGCGACGAGCTTCAGGAAGGTGACCTCGGTACCGAGCGGCAGGTCGACGACCTCGTCGAGATCCGTGACCTGGCGGTCCCCGACGAGCACGAGGAACCCGTTGCGCCCGAAGGCGGTGAGCGCGATCTCGGCCTGCCGCTCGGCATCAGGCTGCTCGGGCAGTTTCACCAGACCGGCTGCGCGCCGCTCGGCCACTTCCTGGAAGACCCTGCGCCGGATCAGCTCGCGCAGCGCGAGCCGCTCCTCGGCCACCTCGAACTCCCAGCCGTCGGCGCGACCGCCGGAGGTCGTCTCGTCGACGAACGTCACCATTCCCATGCCCGAAAGCCTAGGACCCCCCTCTGACAACGCCCCCGATAACCAGAGGCGGTTGCCGCGCACGTCGTACAGGCTCTCCCCATGAACTCCATGACCACCATGAACCCCGTGAACCCCCTCCTCGCCCACGACGTGGCCGGTCCGGCGGACGGCCCGGCCCTGGTCCTGCTCCACTCCTCGGTCTGCGACCGCCGCATGTGGGAGCCGCAGTGGCGGCCGCTGGCCGAGGCCGGATTCCGCGTCGTCCGGGCCGACTTCCGTACCTGCGGGGATTCGCCGGCGGCGATCGCGCCCTACCGCGACGGGGACGACGTACTGGACCTGCTGGACTCCCTGGGCATCGAACGGGCCGCCTTCGCCGGGTCCTCGTACGGCGGCCGCGTCGCGCTGGGGATCGCGTCCCGGCATCCGGAGCGGGTGGCCGCACTGGCCCTGCTCTGCCCGGCCGTCCCGGCCCAGCAGCGCGGCCCGGCCCTGCAGAAGGTCTCCGACGCGGAGGACGCGCTGCTCGAAGCGGGGGACCTCGCGGGGGCCGTGGAGCTGATGGTGGACACCTGGCTCGGCCCCTCGGCGACCGAGGAGGCCCGCGCGCTGGTCCGCACCATGCAGCGCCACATCTTCGAGGTGGCGCAGGCCGTGGAATCCCACCACGAACTCCCGGAGCACGAGGCCGACCTCGGAGCCATCACGGCCCCGACCCTCGTGATGGGCGGAGCCCACGACGTGGAGGACTTCCGCACCATCGCCGCCACCCTCCCCCACCACATCCCGGGCGCCCGCCACATCGAACTCCCCTGGGCCGGCCACCTCCCCTCCCTGGAACGCCCCGAGGAGACCTTGGCCCTCCTCCTGGACTTCCTGCGGTGAGGACGACCCCGATCCGGTGAACCGTCCGGATACCGCACGAGGCGGGTGCGTCGTCCTACGATGATGCTCTCGACCCAGCCCACGGGAGGCCCGAGATGTCCGCAGCACCCGTCGAGTACGCAGACGAGGACCGGCCGCTGACCTTGCTCGAAGAGGCCAACAGGCTCATGGAGCAGAACCCTGGCTACCGCGTCGAGATCATCGGAGGCCAGCTCACTGTGACGCCGCCTGCGGACATCCCGCACTCCAGGGTGCTGAACAAGATCACCCGACCATTCGTCGCGGCGGGCCTGGACGACGGAGAGACAGAGGTGCATCAGGGGATCGGGCTGTGGCTGCCGGAGGGACCGGAGGACTACGCCATCCCCGACCTCGTCGTCGTCGATGCCGACAGCGATGAGCACCTCGTCAAGAACAACTGCTACGACCCGGTCGTGTTCCGCCTCGTCCTCGAAGTGACGTCCAGCAACTTCAGCACCGACCTCCGCCACAAGGTCGGCGCGTACGCGCAGGCCATGATCCCGATCTACGTGATCGTCAACCGGAAGCACCAGCGGGTGCACGTACTCACCGAGCCCGGTGGGGCCGAGTACGGGAGCCACCGCGTGTACGCGGCCGGCGAGCTGGCCACCCTGCCCGACAGTCTCGGCGCCAAGGTCACGCTCGATGTCGAGGAACTGCTGGCCGCCGGCCGGCCGCAGCCGAGGAAGCCCGCTCCGCCGCAAGGGAGCGGGCGCGGGTAAGGAGCGGCGGGGTGTGTCGACAGAGGGGTCGGGGCGCGGGAACATGCCCCCGTGACGAGGTACTCGTACTCCACGACCACCTGTCCTGACCGGAGTTCACACCACCTCGGGCGGCGGGGTTTCCTCACCGCCCTGGGGACCGCCGCAGCCACCTTCGCCACCGGGGTCCCCGCCCACGCCACCGAGCACGCGCGCGACGCCGCCTCCGCCGTCGAGTACGTCGACGTCCAGCTCCTCAACATCACCGACCTGCACGGATACCTCCAGGCCGCCCCCGGCACCAACGCCACCATCACCGGGAACGGGGGAGGCACCTACACCGTCGGCGGCGTCGCCTACATGGGCGCCCACCTCGCCCGGCTGCGCGCCGGCCGCGCCAACTCGTTCTTCTTCACCCCCGGAGACGCCTTCTCCGGCTGGGAGTTCGACGCCGCCGCCTTCGCCGACGAACCCACCATCGAGGCCCTGAACCGCATGGGCCTCGACTTCGCGACCGCCGGGAACCACGAGTTCGACAAGTCCCCGGCCTTCCTCCAACGGCACATGGAGCAGGGCGTCCCCTTCCCCGTCGAGGGCCGCGACGCCACCTTCACCGACTCCTCCGGCGCCCGATTCCACGGCGCCGACTTCCGTTTCTTCAGCGCCAACGTCGTCCGGACCGCCGACCGGAGCAGCCCCGTCCTGCCCGCCTACAACATCGAGACGGTACGGACGGCGGCGGGGCAGGAGCTGCGGATCGGGTTCATCCACCTCACCGCCCTCGGCGCCGAGCTCTTCCCCGGCTCCTACCAGCCCGGCCTGGCCACCCTCGACGAGGTCGCCACCGCCGACCGGTGCGCGGCCCAGCTCAAGGCCCAGGGGGTCAACGCGATCGTCCTGAGCATGCACGACGGAGCCGTCGCCGGAGCCGACTTCAACAGCGGCACCGACCCCTCCGGACCCGCCCTCGACCTGGCCCTGCGCGTCTCCCCCGACATCGACGCCATCGTCACCGGCCACTGGCACACCCGCTTCAACATGATGCTCCCGGACCCGAACGGCGTCCCCCGCCCCTTCGTCGAAGCCGGCTGCTACGGCCAGCTCATCAACGAGATCAACCTCCGCCTCGACCCCGCCACCGGCAAGGTCGTCCGCGAGCTGACGGTGTCGACGAACCACCCCAATACGAGGGACGTCACCCCCGACCCCGCCCTCAAGAAGGTCGTCGACTACTGGGCCGGCCAGGCCACCGCCCGCGACGGCTCCAAGATCGGCACGCAGAGCGGATCATTCGTCCGTACGCGCAACACCGCCGGCGAGAGCACGATGGGCGACCTCGTCGCCGACTGGGCCCTGTGGGCGGGCCGCCGCCCGACCGACCCCGAGAACGACGCCAACGTCCACCCCAACGTCCCGGCCCAGCTGGCACTGGTGGCCGCCGCCCCGCGGGTCGGCCAGGCCGTGATCGCGGGCGATCTCGTACGGGACGCCGTCTCGGGCGGCGCCGTGACCTTCGGCCGCGCCTGGAGGGCGGTCGGCTTCGGCGACCCGATCGTCAGCGCGACGGTGACCGGGCAGCAGATCCACGACGCGCTGGAGCAGCAGTGGGTGACGGCGGCCAGCGGGGAGCTGCTCTTCGCGCCGCTCGCCGTCTCCAAGAACGTCCGCTACACCTTCAACACCCTGGGGAGGGTCGGGGACCGCGTGAACCCGGCCGACGTGTTCATCGACGGCGTCGCGCTCAACCTCACCGGCACCTACCGCCTCGCGGCCCCCTCGTACACCTTCCTGGCGAACGACGGCTACGGCGCGCTGACCGGCTTCGAGGCCCCGTACCGCCACCAGCGCGACTTCGAGAGCTTCGTCGCGTACATCCGCGAGACCCAGACCCTCACCCCGGCTCCGCTGAACCGCGTCACCGCCGCCAACACCACCCGCCGCGGGGCCGACACGGGCCTCGTCCTGGACCGAGGCCCCCTCCTGTACCCCGACGGCACGCCGCTGCCCCGCCCCGAATCCGCGATCCTCTCGGCCGACCGCCCCCACACGAGGAAGGAGGAGCCGGTCCCGCCCTGCTGAACGGCTACAGAGAGGACGTGAAGGCGGCCCAGGCGGCTGTGGCGACGGTGAAGGCGGGGCGGGTGACGTCCTTGGAGTCCCGAACGTGGACGGCGGAGGCGCAGCCCGCCACTTCGACGCACTGGCCGCCGTCCCCGCCGCTGTAGCTGCTCTTGCCCCAGGGCAGCGCCACCTCGACGCATTCGCCGCCGTCCCCGCCGCTGTAGCTGCTCTTGCTCCAGTCGAGGGCTATCTCGACGCACTCGTCGCCGGCGCCCGCGCTGTAGCTGCTTTTGAACCACGCCAGTTCGGTGTTCACTCTGGGTCTCCTAGCAGCCGTTTGATCCACCGCGCCGAATCCGCGGGGCTCAGCGCAACTCCTCGAATATTCGCATGCCGTTGGACCATCTCACTGACCGCCAGCTTGTCGGAGATCACCGAGCTGCACCCCTGGCTCTCGATGTAGCCGAATGTCCGGCGATCCGGGGTCTCCGCGACGGTCATGGCCCCCTTACCGCCCACGAGCTCCTCGCATTCCATTGGTACGACCTGGACGCGCACGTTGGGCAGCTTGGCCAGCACCAGCAGGTGCCTGAGCTGCTCGCGCCAGAGCTTCTCCCCGCCGTAGCGTCGAAGGAGAAGGGGCGCATCCACCACGAAGCACAGGGTCGGAAGCGGGTCCCTGCGCAAGAGCACCTGACGGGCCATGCGCCCGGCGAGAAGGTGTTCGATCTCCGCTTCGCCGATCGCGGGCAGGTGGCTCTCCAGGCTCATTCGGGCGTACGCCTCGGTCTGGAGCAGCCCGTGCAGCACGGATGCGGAGTACGCCCACAGGCTCACCGCCTTGGCTTCGATGCGGGCGAAGTCACGGAACTGCGGAGCGAACCCTTCCTCTTCCTCCAGGTACGGAACGACCGCCTTCAGCAGCCCGTCGGCGGAGAGGAGTTCGTCGAGCCGTACCACCATCCCCGGGTCGATCGTCCGGTCGCCCCGTTCGAACGCCCCGATCGCCGAACCCGAGAAGTTGGTCTGGCCGCCCAGTTCGTTGCGTGACACCCCGTGTTTCTCGCGCAGGGTACGGATCTGCGCGCCCAGTCCCCGCCGCAACGCGGATGACATCGGTTCACTCGGGTTCACAGGGTCGGTCATCGGCTCTCACAGCCTCTCTCACCTCGCCGTCCGTAACGGCGCGACTACTGTTCAGCGTAGGCCCGGGCCCACAACGCTTGCCGTATGAACGAGGAAATCCCGCCACCCCCCTGGGCCCCCGACTGGGTGCCCGATTCCGGATTCCAGTTGCGGCTCGCCGGCGTGCACTTCGATGCCGTCCGGATCCAGGGGCAGCTCGGTGAGGACGTGGCCAAGAGCCTCTGCCGGCTCACCGACCACGAACCCGGGCCCATCGTGTACGAGCTCACCGGGTACCGGTGGATGTACTTCCTGCTCCCGCCGCACACCGCCCGCGTCCGGACTTGGCCGACGTACACGCAGCGGTACACCTCCCGCACCCGGAACGCCTCCGCGTACGTCGGCGTGCCCGCCCTCTCCGGGACGACCTGGCCCCTCGCCTGGCGGTCGGTGCCGACGCGTGGGGCGCCGTACGTGGACCCGGACCTGCTGGAGAAAGTCACCGGCACCGAGAACGCTTGAACCTGTTCAAAAAGAGGTCTACAGTCAGTCCTGCCAACGAGTTGAACACGTTCAAGGGGGGCTGAGGCATGGACCTCACCGTCGTCGCATACGTCATCTACCTGCTCATCAGCATCGGGCTGACCGTCTGGGTCGCCCGTACGCTCAGCCGCAACGGCCGCATCTTCATCGCCGACGTCCTGCACGGGAACGAGAAGCTCGCGGACGCCGTGAACCACCTCCTGGTGGTGGGGTTCTACCTCGTCAACATCGGCTTCGTGACGCTCTACCTGCGCTCGGACGTCGGCATCGAAACGGCCCGCGAGCTCTTCGAGGCCCTGTCGGTCAAGATCGGTGTCGTCCTGCTGGTCCTCGGCGTCATGCACCTCGGCAACGTGTGGGTGCTGAACAAGATGCGCCGCCGCGGGATCATGGAGCGCCAGCAGACCCCGCCGGTCGCCCCGCAGGGGTGGACCGCTCCGGCCGGGGCCTGAGCGATGACCACGGCAACGGCAACGACAGCGCACGCGACCCGGCACCTGACCGTGCTGTACGACGCCGACTGTCCGCTCTGCGTGCACATCCGGCACTGGCTGCTCGGGCAGCGCTGGCTGGTGCCGCTCCGGCTGATCCCGGCCGCGTCCTTCGCGGCGCAGGAGAAGTTCCCGCGGCTCGACCACGCGTCGACGCTCCGCGAGATCACCGTCATCGGGGACGGGGGGCAGGTGTGGACCGGGACCGATGCCTTCATCGTGTGTCTGTGGGCGCTGGCGGAGCACCGGCCGAAGGCGAACTGGCTCGCCACCCCGGCGGGCCGGCCCTTCGCCCGGGCCGCCATGTACACGGCCTCCGCATGGCGCCAGGCCGTACGGACCGAGCCCGGGGCAGAGGGCGAAGCGGAGCCGGAGGACCCGGCCTGTGGCGACCACTGCTCCGTACCCGGCTAGGCTCGTACACCGTGACTGATCAGAAGGCTCCCAAGAGCGAGCAGACCCGCACGCTCATCCTCGAAACCGCGCTCCGTCTCTTCCAGGAGCGCGGCTTCGACAAGACGACCATGCGGGCCATCGCCAAGGAGGCAGGGGTCTCGGTCGGCAACGCCTACTACTACTTCGAGTCGAAGGAACACCTGGTCCAGGGGTTCTACGACCGGATCGGCGCCGCGCACCTGGCTGCGGTCCGGCCCATCCTGGACAGCGAGACCGATCTGCAGAAGCGGCTCGCGGGCGTGCTGACGAGCTGGCTGGACATCGCGGCTCCGTACCACGAGTTCGCCTCGCAGTTCTTCAAGAACGCCGCGGACCCGGAGAGTCCGCTCAGCCCCTTCTCCCCCGAATCGGAACCCGCGCGCAAGACGGCGATCGACATGCACCGCGAGGTGCTGGCCGGCGCGAAGACGAAGGTCCCGGCCGAACTGGCCGACGTGCTGCCGGAGCTGATGTGGCTCTCGCAGATGGGGCTCGTCCTGTACTGGGTCTTCGACCGGTCCCCGAACAGCGAGAAGACGCGGCGGCTCGCGGAGCGCGGCGCGCAGCTGACGACGCGGGGCATCGTCCTGGCCCGGTTCCGGGTGCTGCGGCCGCTGGTGCGCGAGGTCCACGAGCTGTTCGCGGACTTCCTGCCGGGGATGGCGCAGACGGTGGTGTCGAAGAAGAAGCGGGCCTCCGACCCGGATGCCGACTTCGATCCCACGGCCGGCGCCGACGGAGCGGCTACAGCCAGTTGAGCTCCCACAGGCGCCAGACCCCGGTGCCGTCGGAGAGGTACTGGGCGCCGGAGACGGACTCGCGGGACATCACGTAGTCCTTCTTCTGCCAGATGGGCAGGATCGGGACGTGCTGGGAGACCAGCTTCTGGAGCTCGCGGAATTCGGCGGCGGCCTGGCCGCGGTCCGAGAAGGACTGGGTCCGGGCGATGAGCTCGTCGACGGCCTTGTCGGAGAAGCCGTTGTTCATGCTGGAGTCGGCGCCGACGAGCGGGGCGAGGAAGTTGTCCGCGTCCGGGAAGTCGGCGATCCAGCCGATGGTGTAGGCGTCGAACTCCCCGGCCGCGTAGGCCTTCTGGAAGTCGGCCCACTGGTCGACGGCCTTGATCTTGATCTGGAAGAGCCCGGTGGCCGTGAGCTGCTTCGCGATCTCGTCGGCCTCCGCGACGTTCGGGCCGCGCGTGTTGACACCGAGGGTGAGGGAGACCGGGGCGGTGATCCCGGCGTCCTTGAGCAGCTTCTTCGCGGTGGCGCCGTTGGGCGCCGGGTACGTGTCGAAGAACGGGGTGCTGTGCGAGGAGATGCCGGCCGGGACGAGGGAGTAGAGCGGGGTCACCGTGCCGTGGTGGATCTCGGCGGCCACCTTGGAGCGGTCGATGACGGCGGCGATCGCCTGGCGCACGGCGAGCGGGGCGGTCGTCGAGCCGGGGCGGACGTTGAAGACCATGCTGCGGGTCTCGGAGCCGCCGGAGGCCTGGTACTTGGTGTCCTTCAGGCCCGGGTTGAGCCCGGCGAGCACCTCGGGCGGCATGTCGCGGTGGGCGACCTCGATCTGGTGGTCGCTCCAGGCCTGGTTGAGCTGGGCGGAGTCCTTGTAGTACCGGACGGTGACGGCCGTCTTGGCGGGCTGCTTGGACTGGCCGCGGTAGGCCGGGTTCGGCTTGAGCTCGGCGCTGGTGCCGGCCCGGTACGCGCCGAGGGTGAAGGGGCCGGAGCCGTCGACCTTGCCGTCCTCGCGGAGGGTCTTCGCCGGGTACTTCTCCTTGTCGACGATCGAGGCGGCACCCGTCGCGATCTTGAAGGGGAAGGTGGCGTCGGGCGCGGAGAGCGTGAAGGTGACGGTGCGGCCCTCCGCCTTGACCGACTGCAGGGTGTTGAAGAGGGGCGCCGGACCCTGGTCGGAGTTGATCGCCTTGATCCGGTCGAAGGAGTGCTTGACGTCTTCGGCGGTGACGGCGCGCCCGTTCGAGAACTTCAGGTCGGGGCGGAGCTCGCACTGGTAGGTGGTGAGCTGCGCGCCCGTGAACTTGCAGGCGGAGGCCGCGTCCGGCACCGGGGTGTCGGAGCCGGTCTTGATGGACAGCAGCGACTGGTAGACGTTGCTGAACAGGGCCCAGGAGCCGGCGTCGTACGCCCCGGCGGGGTCGAGGGACGAGACCACGTCGCTCGTCCCGACCCGCAGGGCGGTCCCGCTGCCGCGGCCCTCCTCCGGGAGCAGCTGCCAGGCGCCGACACCGGCCACGCCGATCACCAGCCCGGCAGCGATGACCTTCGAGCGGACAGACTTCACCCTTGACCCCACCCCACCCATGGAAATGCCATGATTTGACTCGCCCACCGGATCCCCATGTCCGATTAACGGACATCCCATCATGGAAATTCGGCCTCGGGAAGGCCGATTCACGGCGGGTCGTTACCGGTTGCGCCCGGTCAGGCCTGGTATGAGGCGAGTTCTACGACCGTGATGTCGGACGGGGCCCCGACCCGGACCGGCGGCCCCCAGGCGCCGGCGCCGCGCGAGACGTAGAGCTGGGTGTCGCCGTAGCGCTCCAGCCCGGCGACGGTGGGGTTGGCGAGCTCGGCGAGGTAGGTGCCGGGCCAGAGCTGGCCGCCGTGGGTGTGGCCGGAGAGCTGGAGGTCGACGCCGTGGCGGACGGCGTCGTGGATGACGATCGGCTGGTGGGCCATGAGTACGGCGGTGCGGGCCGGGTCGCGGTCGCCGAGCGCGGCCGTGAAGTCCGGACCGTGGCCCTCCGTCTCACCCTGGACGTCGTTGACGCCGGCGAGGTCGAAGTACGGGAGGGGGCGGCGGGCGTTCTCCAGCGGGGTGAGGCCGAGCTCGCGGACGTGGTCGATCCACTGCTGGGCGCCGGAGAAGTACTCGTGGTTGCCGGTGACGAAGTACGAGCCGTGGCGGGCGGAGAGCCGGCGCAGGGGCTCGGCGGCGCTGCCGAGGTCGTGGACGCTGCCGTCCACGAGGTCGCCGACGACGGCGATGAGGTCGGGCTGGGTGCGGTTGATCGTCTCGACGATGCGGGTGGTGTGGGCGCGGCCGAGGATCGGGCCGAGGTGGATGTCGCTGACCACGGCGATGCGGAAGCCGTGCGCTGCGCGGGGCAGTTTGGCGAGGGGGACCTGGACGCGCTTGACGCGGGGGCCGCGGAGGACTCCGTAGGTGCCGGTGGCTACGGTTCCGGTCGCTGCGAGGGCGGCTGCGCCGCCGATCGCGCGTGCGACGAACTGGCGGCGGGTGGCTCCGCCGGGGGCTTCGGTCGGGGCTTCGGCCGGGTCTTCCGTCGGCTCGGCCGCTGCGGCGGGGGCGTGCGTCAGCGGGGCCGCTCCGGCGGGGGCCTGCGTCGGCGTGGCCGGGGTGGCCGGGCCGGTGGTGGGGGTGCCCTGCGGGGCCGGTCCCCTACCCGCCCTTCCACCGTTCCCCGGGCTCCGCCCGGACCCGGAAAGACCCGGGGGCTCCGCCCCCGGACCCTCCCCCTCGCTGCGCTGGGGGGACCCCCAGCGCCTCAAACGCCGGCGGGGCCGATGCTGCAGCAGCACCCGGACGGGCTCTGCCAGCAGCATCGCCAGGGTCAGGTACAGGAGGACCGCCAGCCACATGTAACCCGGCCAGGCCACGGACTGTTGGAGCCAGAAGGGGGCGCCTGCGCGGCCCGCGGTGAGGGCGGCCAGCGAGAGGAGCGGCAGCGTGAAGGCGAGGGTGGTGCCGATGCGGCGCGCCGTACCGCGCGGGCGCGTCGTATCGCGGACCAGCCGGACCCACAGCCAGCGGTGGACCAGCACCAGCAGGGCCAGGACCACCAGCGCGATCACCGCGAAGAGCAGGACCTTCACGCGTCCGGACCCCGGCGTGATTCACGCCGCAGCGCGAGGACTCCGCGCAACCCGATCACACCAACGGCCGTCCCCAGGAGAAAGGAGGCGATGGCCAGGAGAAGGTGTACCCAGAAGTAGGCCGTCGGCTCGCCCGCCGCGTCGAATGCCAGACCACTGGCGTCCTTCCACAGGTTCCGGACGAAAGTTGCCCAGATGAACCAGCTCCACACTCCGAAGGCGAGCAGGAACCAGGAGACGGCGCGGCTGAGTTTCATGCCCCCAGTATCGGTTTGGTCCCCAGGACGGACGCGTCGGGGTGGGCTGTACCGGCGGTGGTTCGGCCATGTTGGCCGGTCCCTGACGGCAGACAGCCGATCTGGATGTACTTTCACCTGCGTGTCTGCCAAGAAGACCGCGCTGACGGTCCTTTCCGCCGGGCTGCTGGTCCCCGCGATGCTCGTGGTGCCCGCGCACGCCGCGCCCACTCCGCCGTCGGACGGGAAGGCGCAGCCGCCCAAGGCCCCGGCCGCGGCCGCCCCGCCGGCGTCGATGTCCACCGTCGGCGGAGCGCTGCTCGGCAAGCCGGGGGTGCAGGTGAACCCCCTCGCCGGGGCGCCCGCGCTGCCGACGAGCCTGACGGGGCGTTCGTGGATCGTGGCCGACGCCGAGACCGGCGAGGTGCTGGCCGCCAACAACGCGCACTGGCGGCTGCCCCCGGCCTCCACCCTGAAGATGCTCTTCGCGGACACGGTGCTGCCGAGCCTCCCGAAGGACCAGGTCCACAAGGTCACCGAGCAGGAGATGGAGGGCATCGGCGCCGGCTCCAGCCTGGTCGGGGTCAAGGAGGACCACGAGTACTCGGTGCACGATCTGTGGCTCGGGGTGTTCCTGCGGTCCGGGAACGACGCGGTGCACGTACTGGCCGCCATGAACGGCGGCATCGACAAGACCGTCAAGGACATGCAGGCGCACGCCGAGGAGCTCCAGGCCCTCGACACGCACGTGGTCTCGCCGGACGGGTACGACGCCCCGGAGCAGGTGTCGAGCGCGTACGACCTCACCCTCATCGCCCGCTCCGGACTGCAGAAGCAGGACTTCCGGGAGTACTGCGGGACGGCGGAGGCGAAGTTCCCGGGGCACCAGGAGCCCGGGAAGCCGCGGGAGTACTTCGAGATCCAGAACACCAACCGGCTGATGACGGGCTCCGGCGGGCTCTCCCCCTACAAGGGCATCGCGGGGGTGAAGAACGGCAACACGACGATGGCCGGGTCGACCTTCACCGGCGCGGCACAGCAGGGCAACAAGAAGCTGCTGGTCACGGTGATGAACCCGGCCTCGGGCGGGCTGAACTCCGTCTACGAGGAGACCGCCGACCTCTTCGACTGGGGGTTCGCGGCGATCGGCAAGGTCAAGCCGGTGGGCGAGCTGGTCCCGCCGAAGAGCGCGGACACCTCCTCGCTCGGCTCCCCCGCCCAGTCGCACGAGAACAACGCGGCGGCCGGTGAGGGCGCGGGCGGCGGTGTCGGCACCGCGCTCGGGGTCGCGGGCGGGGCGCTGGCCGTGATCGCGGGCGGGGCGTACGCGGTCAACCGCCGCTGGCCGCGGGGGCCGCGCGGCCGCCGCACCGGCGGCGACCAGGCGTCCTAGGTGCCCTGGGTGCCCTGGGTGTTCTGGTCGCCCTGGGCGTCCGGCACCGCCCGCTCCTCCGGGTCCTCCGCGCCGTCTCCGTCCGCGTCGGCGCGGGTGGCCGTCCAGGCGGAGCAGAACAGCAGCAGCTTCGCCATGAGGTTGATCCAGATCAGCAGGGCGACGGGCACGCCGAAGGCCCCGTACATGCTCTTCGCGGCGACCCCGCGCATATAGCCGCTGAGCAGCAGTTTCAGCAGTTCGAAGCCGGCCGCGCCGAGGAGGGCGGCCTGGATCAGGCGGCGGCGCGGCGGTTCGACGCCGGGCAGCAAGGTCAGGACGTACAGCAGCATCAGGAAGGCGGCGAGGACGCCGACGAGGAAGGCGCCGGTGCGCAGGAGCGCGCCGCCCGCGCCGTGCTGCGGCACGCCCAGCCAGCCGCCGAACTTTCCGACCGCGCTGGAGCCGAGGATCGAGGCCGCCGCCGAGGCCAGGCCCACGCCGCCGAGGCCGACGAGTACGAGTGCGTCCTTGCCCTTGCGGACGATGGGGTTCCCCAGGTCCTCGTCGTCCTTCTCCCACACCGCGCGCAGGCAGTCCCGCATCGAGCCGACCCAACCGATGCCGGTGACGAGCAGCAGGGCGGCGGCGACGAGCCCGATCGTGCCCGCGTTGGCGACGAGGCCGTTGAGGTCGAGCTGGTCGGAGATGCCGGGGACCTGCTCCGCGAGGTTCTTCTGGAGCCGGTCCAGCTGCTCCTGGCTGAGCAGTGCGGCGCCGATGACGGCGGCCACGGTGATCAGCGGGAAGAGCGCGATGAAACTGATGAAGGTGATCGCCGAGGCGAGCCGGCTCCAGTGGACCCGGTCGAGGCGCTCGTAGGCACGCCAGGCGTGGGTCCGCATCAGCCGGACCGCGAGCGGGCCGATCACCGGGAGTTTCGTCAGCCAGTCCATGGGATCACGGTAAATGAGGCGACGGAAATAGCCGGGATTACCCGGTTCGGGCGCTACGGTCGTCGATTGTGACTTTTCGCGAAGCGCTTCCGACGGGCTGTCCCTTCCCCACCCTGCTCTTGCGTACGCTCCGCTTCCACGCCCGCCAGACCCTCAGGCCGCTGCGTCAGGAGCGCCGTACGGCCGTCTCGCCCGCGGGCCCCGCGGCAGGCTCCGCCTCATCGACCGGTGAGCCCGACTGCGCCGGGACTCCGGCGATCGGGCCGGTGCCGAAAGGGTATTCGCGCAGCTTGCGCCAGACCCCGTCCGAGCCCTGCTCGTAGAGCGCGAAGCCGGTGCAGGTCCACTGCGCCGCGTAGTCGGCGAGGGTGGCGAACGCCAGGTCCATCGCCTCCTCGGAGATCCCGTGGGCGACCGTGACGTGCGGGTGGTACGGGAACGCCAGCTCGCGGCTGAGCGGCCCGTCCGGGTCGCGGACCAGGCCCTGGAGCCGGGTGCAGCCCGTACCGCCCTCGACGACCTGGACGAAGACGACCGGCGAGAGCGGGCGGAAGGTTCCCGTGCCCGCCAGCCGCATCCCGAAGGGGCCGAAGGCGGCCGCGACCTCGGCCAGGTGGGCCCTGATCTCCGGCAGCCGGTCCGCGTCCACCTCGGTGGGCGGGACGAGGGTGACATGCGTGGGGATGCCGTGCGCGGCAACGTCCCCGAAGCCGGCGCGCAGCTCCTGGAGCTGGCTGCCGTACGGCTCCGGGACCGCGATCGAAACGCCGAGCGTTACGGTCCCCACGTATGTCTCCTCCGTCGTCTGGTGTGTACGGGTTGCGTACGGGTCCTGCCGACCCAGTGTGGGGCCAGCACCCCCCGGATTGCCAGGGCCTCCGGCGGTCAGTGCTTCGCGGGCACCAGACCGAGGCGGTCGTAGGCCTGCGCCAGGGTCTCGGCGGCGACCGCGCGGGCCTTCTCCGCACCCTTGGCCAGGATGGAATCCAGGGTCTCCGGGTCGTCCAGGTACTCCTGGGTGCGCTGCTTGAACGGTGTGACGAAATCGACCATCACGCCGGCCAGGTCCGTCTTGAGCGCGCCGTAGCCCTTGCCCTCGTAGCGGGCCTCCAGGGCCGGGATCGACTCCCCCGTGAGGGTGGAGTAGATCGTGAGCAGGTTGCTGACGCCGGGCTTGTTCTCCGTGTCGAAGCGGATCTCGGCCTCGGTGTCGGTGACCGCGCTCTTGATCTTCTTCTCGGTGACCTTGGGCTCGTCGAGGAGGTTGATCAGGCCCTTGGGGGAGGACGCGGACTTCGACATCTTGATCGAGGGGTCCTGGAGGTCGTAGATCTTCGCGACCTCCTTGACGATGTGCGCGGCGGGGAGCGTGAAGGTCTGGCCGAAGCGCTGGTTGAAGCGCTCGGCCAGGTCGCGGGTCAGCTCGATGTGCTGGCGCTGGTCCTCGCCGACGGGGACGGCGTTCGCCTGGTAGAGCAGGATGTCGGCGACCTGGAGGATCGGGTACGTGAACAGGCCGACGCTGGCGCTGTTCACACCGCCCTTGGCGGACTTGTCCTTGAACTGGGTCATCCGGCTGGCCTCGCCGAAGCCGGTGATGCAGTTCATGACCCAGCCGAGCTGGGCGTGCTCGGGCACGTGGCTCTGGATGAAGAGCGTGCAGCGGTCGGGGTCGAGACCGGCGGCGAGCAGCTGCGCGGCGGAGAGGCGGGTATTGGCGCGCAGGTCCTTCGGATCCTGCGGCACGGTGATCGCGTGCAGGTCGACGACCATGTAGAACGCGTCGTGCGTCTCCTGCAGGGCGACGTACTGGCGGATGGCTCCGAGGTAGTTCCCGAGGTGGAACGAGCCGGAGGTGGGCTGGATGCCGGAGAGCGCGCGAGGACGATCAGAAGCCATGGCTTCATTCTCTCAGGTACGGCGGCCGCGGCGGTCCCCACCTGTCCGAAACCCCCGGGGCGCGATCCCGGGGGTTTCGGACGGGTCGGGGACGGATCGAGTGAGTGGGACGGGTCAGGACAGCGGGAGGCCCGGGGCCGGGTGGGCCGACATCAGGTCCGCCACCTCGGTGCGGATGACGGCCAGGGCCGGTTCGTCCTGCTTCGCCGCGGCGTCCACGGCTCGGGAGATCCAGTCCGCCACGAGCGGCATGTGCTCCGTCCCCAGGCCCCGCGAGGTCAGCGACGGGGTGCCGATGCGGATGCCCGACGGGTCGAACGGCTTGCGGGGGTCGAACGGGACCGTGTTGTAGTTCACGACGATCCCGGCGCGGTCCAGCGCCTTGGCCGCCACCTTGCCCGGCACCCCCCGCGAGGTCAGGTCCATCAGGATCAGGTGGTTGTCCGTACCGCCCGACACCAGGTCGAAGCCCCGGGCCAGCAGCGCCGTCGCCAGCGCCTTCGCGTTGGCGACCACGGCGTGCGCGTACGACACGAACGACGGCTGCGCCGCCTCGTGCAGGGCCACCGCGATGCCCGCCGTCGTCTGGTTGTGCGGGCCGCCCTGGAGGCCCGGGAAGACCGCCTTGTCGATGGCCTTCGCGTGCTCCTCGCGGCACATCAGCATGGCGCCCCGCGGCCCGCGCAGCGTCTTGTGCGTGGTCGTGGAGACCACGTCGACGTGCCCGACCGGCGAGGGGTGCGCCCCGCCCGCGATCAGGCCCGCGATGTGCGCCACGTCGGCGACGAGGACCGAGCCGGCCTCCTGGGCGATCGAGGCGAACGCCTCGAAGTCGATCGTGCGCGGGAGCGCCGTACCGCCACAGAAGATGATCTTCGGGCGCTCCGCCAGCGCGAGATCGCGCACGGCGTCGTAGTCGATCAGACCCGTCTCGGCGGACACCCCGTACTGCACGCCCCGGAACCAGGACCCCGTCGCCGAGACCCCCCAGCCGTGCGTCAGGTGCCCGCCCATCGGCAGGGCCATGCCCATCACCGTGTCGCCCGGCTTCGCGAAGGCCAGGTACACCGCGAGGTTCGCCGGAGAGCCGGAGTACGGCTGGACGTTGGCGTGGTCCACCCCGAACAGGCCCTTCGCCCGCTCGACGGCCAGCGCCTCGACGCGGTCGATGTTCTGCTGGCCCTCGTAGTAGCGGCGGCCCGGGTAGCCCTCGCTGTACTTGTTCTGGAGCACCGTGCCGGAGGCTTCGAGCACGGCGGCGGACACGTAGTTCTCGCTCGGGATCAGGCGCAGGGTCTCCGCTTGGAGCGTTTCCTCGGCGGCGACGAAGGACGCCAGCTCGGGATCGACGGCGGTCAGGGCGGGGTGGCGGCTCGCGCTCATGGCGGCTCCTCCGGGGTCGATGTCGGTTCTCGTCCCCGCGAGGCCCAGGCGAGCGGCCCTGTGTGCGGTCGTGCGCGCACGACTCCCCCGGAGTTGGTTCTCCGTACGCCAGTCGCCGTGCGTACCGCTCACCTTAGCGGGCGGTCCACAAGAAAGGTTTCCCCGTCCGGTATACGAGCGACGTATAGCCGTATACAAGGTGACGTGACGCAGGTGACGACACCCCCGTCGCCTCCGTCACCCTCGTCACCTCCATCACGCCCGCCACCGACGATCGGAGACCCCGTGTCGACAACTGCTGAAGCCCTGCGCTCCGCCGAGGCGCACAGCGCGCACAACTACCACCCGCTGCCCGTCGTCGTGGCGTCCGCGGAAGGCGCGTGGATGACCGACGTGGAGGGCCGCCGGTTCCTGGACATGCTCGCGGGCTACTCGGCGCTCAACTTCGGCCACGGCAACCGCCGTCTGCTCGATGCGGCCAAGGCGCAGCTGGAGCGGGTCACCCTCACCTCGCGGGCCTTCCACCACGACCGGTTCGCCGATTTCTGCAGCGAGCTCGCCGCGCTGTGCGGCAAGGAGATGGTGCTGCCGATGAACACGGGCGCGGAGGCCGTGGAGACGGCGGTGAAGACCGCCCGCAAGTGGGGTTACGAGGTCAAGGGCGTGCCGGACGGGCAGGCCAAGATCGTGGTCGCGGCCAACAACTTCCACGGCCGTACGACGACCATCGTGAGCTTCTCGACGGACCACGAGGCGCGCGACCACTACGGGCCCTACACCCCCGGGTTCGAGATCGTTCCGTACGGGGACCTCACCGCGCTGGCGGCGGCCGTCACGGCCAACACCGTGGCCGTGCTGCTGGAGCCGATCCAGGGCGAGGCGGGGGTGCTGGTGCCGCCCCCCGGCTACTTCCAGGGTGTACGTGAGCTCACGCGCGAGCGGAACGTCCTGTTCATGGCGGACGAGATCCAGTCGGGGCTGGGCCGCACCGGCAAGACGTTCGCGTGCGAGCACGAGGACGTCGTACCGGACGTGTACATCCTCGGCAAGGCGCTGGGCGGCGGCGTGGTCCCGGTCTCGGCCGTCGTCGCCGACCGGGACGTGCTCGGGGTGTTCCGGCCCGGCGAGCACGGCTCCACCTTCGGCGGCAACCCGCTGGCCTGCGCGGTCGCCCTGGAGGTGATCGCGATGCTGCGCTCCGGCGAGCACCAGCAGCGCGCCGCCGAGCTCGGCGACCACCTGCACCGGGAGCTGAACCTGCTGGTCGGCGGGGGCGCGGTGACCGCCGTACGCGGGCGCGGGCTGTGGGCGGGCGTCGACATCGACCCGGCGCACGGCACGGGCCGGGAGATCTCGGAGCGGCTGATGGAGCGGGGCGTCCTGGTCAAGGACACCCACGGGTCGACGATCCGCATCGCGCCCCCGCTGGTGATCAGCAAGGAGGACCTGGACTGGGGTCTGGACCAGCTGCGGGAGGTGCTGGCCGCGGGCTGACGCAGTCCCGTCGGGGGCGCGGCCGCGCCCCCGACGGTGCGGCTACAGGATGACGTGGGGCAGGAAGCGGGCGTACTCGTCCGTGACCGGGCCCGCCGATTCGCGGATGCCCAGGCCCGCCGCCTCCTCCTCGACGACCCAGGCGCCGAGCACCACGCGGTTGCCGTCGAAGTCGGGGAGCGGGGCCAGGCCCTGGAAGACGTACGTCTCCCCCTCCGCCGGCGTGAACGGCTCGCCGCCGCCGGCCGGGTGCAGGGTGACCCCGGCGCCCTCGCGGCCCAGCAGCGGCTTCGCGGCGTACCCGGTGGTCCGCGCGAGCTCGCGCGGGCCGTCGAGGTAGGCGGGCAGCAGGTTCGGGTGCTCCGGGAAGAGCTCCCACAGGATCGCCAGCAGCGCCTTGTTGGACAGCAGCATCTTCCACAGCGGCTCGATCCAGGTGGTGCTCCCGGAGCCGCCGCCGTGGTCGTACGTGCCCAGGACCTGCGGGCCGAAGGCGTCGGTGGCCAGCCACTCCCACGGGTAGAGCTTGAAGCAGCCGCGGATGAAGCCGAGCTTCTGGTCGACGAACCGGCCCGACAGGCTGTCCCAGCCGATCTGTTCGACGGACAGCGCCTCCGTCTCCAGGCCCGCCTGCTCGGCGGTCTCCTGGAGGTAGGCGACCGTCATCAGGTCCTCGCCGAGCTCGTCGGTCTCGGAGTGCGCGAAGTGCAGCGGGCCGGGCGGCAGCAGTTCCGCCTGGCGGCGCCAGGCCTCGACGAGCCGCTCGTGGAGGGAGTTCCACTGGTCGGCGCCGGGGAAGCGCTCCTCCATCCAGAACCACTGCGGACTGGCCGCCTCCACGAGGGAGGTCGGGGTGTCGGCGTTGTACTCCAGCATCTTGGCCGGGCTGCCGGAGCCGTCGTAGCGCAGGTCGAACCGGCCGTAGAGGGAGGGCTGTTCGGCGCGCCGGCGCCAGGACTCGGCGATCAGAGCGGCCAGCTTGGGGTCGGTGATGCCGAGGTCGGCGAAGCGGTCGTGCTCGACGATGTGCGCGGCCGCGGCCAGGCACATGGCGTGCAGCTCCTCGACGACGTTCTCCAGCGCCTCCACCTCGGGGAGCGAGAAGGAGTAGTACGCGCTCTCGTCCCAGTAGGGGCGCAGGGAGTCGTCGGGGTAGCGGGTGAGGGGGTAGATCAGCCCCTGCTCCTCGACGGTCTTCTGCCAGTCGGGGCGCGGCTCGATGGTGTGGCGCTGCACGCTGGATCAGCCGCCCGAGGAGCTCTTGTGGCTGCCGCCGATGCCGCCGCGGGTGACGGCCGACTTGTCGAAGCTGCCGCCGCTGACGCGGTTGTTGGACGCGACGGAGCCGCCGTAGTAGTACGCGCCGCGGCCGCCGCTCTTGCACTCCTTGGTGTTCAGCTTCTCCAGGGTGACGCGGTCCGCGCAGCGCTTGTCGGGCTCGCTGCTGCTGCCGCAGGCCACGAGGGCGGCGGCGAGCAGGCCCATGCCGCCGAGGGCGACGCCGCCGGAGCGCATGCGGCGTCGGGCGGTGCCGGTGGTGCCGGTGGTGTCGTTGCTGCTCGTACTGCTGTCGTCCATGGCGGACAGACTAGAACGGGGCAGCGAACCGATGGAATCCGGCCGTCGAAACCCCCTCATGACCTCCATGATCTAGAGTCATTTCGTGCTCCTTGGGATGGTTTGCGCGCTCGGTGCGGCGGTCTGTTTCGGTACGGCGTCGGTGCTGCAGGCGATGGCCGCGCGGGCGGCGGAGCCGGGGACCGGGTCCGGGGTGGACGCGGCGCTGCTGCTGCGGGCGGCCCGGCAGTGGCGGTACGTGGCGGGTCTGGGGCTGGACGCGGCCGGGTTCGTCCTCCAGATCGTGGCGCTGCGGCACATCCCGATCTACACGGTGGGGGCGGCGCTGGCGGCGAGCCTCGCGGTGACGGCGGTGGTCTCGGCACGGCTGCTGCACGTACGGCTGAGCGGGGCCGAGTGGGGCGCGGTGGGGGTGGTGTGCGCGGGGCTGGCGATGCTGGCGCTGGCGTCGGGCGAAGAGGGCTCGGGGACGGGGTCGTTCGCGCTGAAGCTGGGGCTGCTGGGTGTGGCGGGACTGGTGCTGCTGGTGGGGGTGGTGGCCGGCGGGCTCCCGGACCGGTCGCGGGCGCTGGTCCTCGGCCTGGCGGCGGGGACGGGCTTCGGGGTCGTGGAGGTGGCGGTCCGCCTCATCGACGGCATCTCGCTCGCGTCGCTGGCGAATCCGGCGCTGTACGCACTGCTGCTGGGCGGGGGCGCGGCGTTCCTGCTGCTCACCTCGGCGCTCCAGCGCGGCTCGGTGACGGTGGCCACGGCGGGCATGGTGCTCGGCGAGACGATCGGCCCGGCGGTGGTGGGCGTGGTCTGGCTCGGCGACAGCACCCGCGAGGGCCTGGCCTGGCTGGCGGTCCTCGGCTTCGCGGTGGCGGTGGCCGGGGCCCTGGCCCTGGCCCGCTTCGGCGAACCGCCCGACCCCGAGCGGGCGCGATCCGGTCCCGTCGGCGTTTGAGGCGCCGGGGGTCCTCCGGCGCAGCGAGGGGGAGGGTCGGGAGCGCGCAGCCCCCGGCGGCGGCGCTGCCCGCGAACCCCCGCTACGGCAGGGCCGCGAGCAGGGCCGTCAGCGTCGCCGACCAGGCGCTCGTCGGCGGGGTTCCGTAGCCGACCACCAGCGCCTCCCGCCGGGGGAGCTCCGCGTCCGGGTGGGCGAAGAAGGACAGGGGTACCACCGCCAGGTCCTGCCAGGCCGCGGCCCGCAGGACCGCGGCCTCGGTCCCCGCCGGGAGGTCCAGCACCGCGTGCAGTCCCGCCGCGATGCCCGACACGGCCACCCGGCCGGAAACCGCCGCGACCAGCTCGTCCCGGCGCCGCCGGTAGCGCAGCCGCATGCCGCGTACGTGCCGGTCGTACGCCCCGGACCGGATGAACTCCGCCAGCGTCAGCTGGTCCACCGCGCTCGACGTCCAGTCGGTCGTCCCCTTCGCCGCGACGACCTCGTCCAGCAGCCCCGGCGGCACCACCATCCACCCCATCCGCAGCCCCGGCGCGAGCGACTTGCTCGCCGTACCGAGGTACACCACCCGGTCCGGATCCAGTCCCTGGAGCGCGCCCACCGACTGGCCGTCGTAGCGGAACTCGCCGTCGTAGTCGTCCTCCACGATGATCCCGCCCGTGCTGCGGGCCCAGTCGACCGCCGCCGCCCGGCGGGCCGGGGTCAGCGCCGCCCCGGTGGGGAACTGGTGCGCGGGGGTCAGCAGCACCGCCCCGGCGCCGGCGCCCACCGGCCCCGACAGGTCCGGGGTGCGCGCCCCCGCGTCGTCCACCGGGAGCGGCCGGGTCCGCAGCCCCGCCCGCGTCAGCGTGTCCCGGTGCATGTAGAGGCCGTACCCCTCCACCGCCACGTCCCGTACCCGGCGCGCCCGCAGCACCCCCGCCAGCAGCATCAGCGCGTGCGCGAACCCCGCGCACAGCACGATCCGCTCCGGGTCCGCGTACACCCCGCGCGCCCGCGCCAGGTACCCGGCGAGCGCCTCCCGCAGCTCCACCCGGCCGCGCGCGTCGATCGCGTACCCGAAGGCCTCGTTCGGCGCGTCCGTCAGCGCCCGCCGGGTCGCCGTCAGCCAGGCGGCGCGCGGGAAGGCGCCCAGGTCCGGGGTGCCGGGCACCAGGCTGTACGAGTGCCGCTTGGGTGCGGGGTGGCGGACCCGGGCGGACCCCGCGGGCCGCCGCGGCCGGGCCCGTTCCGCGACCCGGGTGCCCGAGCCCTGGCGGGCCGTCAGCCAGCCCTCGGCGACGAGCTCGGCGTACGCCTCCGCGACCGTGTTCCGGGCGATCCCGAGGTCGGCGGCGAAGGTCCGCGAGGACGGCAGCCGGGTCCCGGGCGCCAGCCGCCCGCTGCGCGCGGCCTCGCGCAGCGCTTCGACGAGCCCGGCGCGCAGGCCGCGCCCGGCGGAGAGGTCCAGATGCAGGTCAGCGCCGAAATCGGCACCGGCACCGCCGCCCGCGCCACCCGCGTCGGCATCGAAAGTGGCCCATGATTCCGTCATGGATATGGACCATACGGGCGGGCCGCCTGCTTCCTAAAGTGGACACATGACCACCACGTACGAAGACACCACCGCACACGCACCCGAGCACACCCCCCGCATGGGCTGGGCCAAGCACGCACCCGAGGTTTACAAGGCGATCGTCGGCCTGGAGATGGCCGCGAGGAAGGGCCTGGACCCGGCCCTGATCGAACTGGTCAAGATCCGCGCCTCGCAGCTGAACCACTGCGCGTTCTGCCTGGACATGCACACCAAGGACGCCATCGCCGCGGGCGAGAGCGTCGAGCGGATCATCCAGCTCACCGCCCTGGAGGAGTCGCGCCACTTCTACACCGAGAAGGAAGTGGCCGCGATCGAGCTGACCGAGGCCGTGACCGTCCTGACGGACGGGTTCGTTCCCGACGAGGTGTACGCGAAGGCCGCGAAGCACTTCGACGAGAAGGAGCTCTCCCACCTGATCGCCGTGATCGCGACGATCAACGTCTGGAACCGCTTCGCGGTCACCACGCGCATGGTCCCGGGCCACTACACGCCGGGCATGTTCAAGTAGCAGACGGGCAGACAGACGGCCGGACTGACGGACCGACGACCGTTCTCAGTCCGGCCGGAACGAGCCCAGGGCCGCCGCCATGCGCGCGCGGACGGCCTTGGGCTCGGTGGCCGGGCCGAAGCCCATCAGCACCCAGCGGCTGCCGCCGGACGCGACGGCGAGCCGCCCGATGGCGTGCACGGTCCCGTTCGTGCCCCCGCCGGGGACCTCGTAGACGATCTCGCAGCCGGTGGTGTCCACCGCTTCGAGCGAGATCCGCCGGTACCCCTCCCGGGAGCTCAGCTCCTTGGTGCCCTCGACCAGCACCTCGCACGGGTTGTCGGGGCCGCCGGTGACCCGGAAGACCTGGAGCAGGCTGTCGCTGCCCTGCTCGGGGCGGAACACCGTGCCGGCCGCGCTCCCGCTCTCCGACGTGCTGAGCTGCCAGTCCTTCGGGACCGCGACCTGGAACCCCGCCCCGGCGCTGCGCAGCACCTTGTAGCCGTCGGGCAGGGCCGTGGAATCCGCCATCAGGTACGGGGCGGCCAGCGCGGCCCCGCCTGCGACCACCGCCACGCCGATCGCGATCCCCAGCCCGAGCCGCCACCGGCGCCCCGTGCGCCGCGCGGGCGGGGCGTCGGCCGGGGCATCCTCGGAGGCGTACGCGTCCTCCGGGTCCGGCGGCTCCGTACCCGGCGGGTAGGAGGGCTTCGGCGGGAGCTTCGGCCGCTCGGGCCCCGGCTCCCCGCGCCCGGCCCCGGACTCGGGGCGCCCCCGTCGGCTCCGCCGCTGCGGATCCTCCTGGCGCTCCCACTGCTGCGACTGCGGGTTCCAGCGGGCGGGGCCGCTCCCCGGGGCCATGGATCACCCCCCGAACGAGGTCAGCAGGGCGGCCAGCGCGGTGGCCGCGCTCACCGAGTCCACCAGCGGGGCCCACCGTTCCAGCGCCCCGCGCAGCCGGGCGGGCAGGCCCGGCCGGACCTCCTCGCCGTCCGCCGACTCCAACTCCTCCGCCGCCGCGTCCAGTTCGGCGTCGAGCGCGGCCCTCCCGTCGCTCCGGGGCAGCCGTACCAGGGCCGCGCGGAGGTCTCGTACGGCCTCCAGCAGCTCCTGCGCGGTCGGCCCGGCCGCACTGGCGTCCGTCCCCGTACCGCCGTGGTTGACCGTGCTGTTGCTGACGTCCGTGCCGCCGATGCTGAAGGCGCTGCCCCGTACGTCGCCGATCCGCACCGAGGGCAGCCCGGCGCCTTCGCCCTCACTAATGGCCACTTCTGCTCTCCTTGCCCGCGCGCACGCGCCCGTCCTTCCGGTCCGACGTGTCGGAGCCCTGGTTCACCGTGCTGTTGTGGCTCACTCCGTTGATGCCGAAGGCGCTGTTGCTCACCGACTGGATGAACACCCCGCCTTCCGCGACGTTGACCGCGCGCTCCGCGAACTCCTCGGTGTGCCAGCCCGCGTCGTGCAGCGCCTGCGTCACCCCGCCGACGATGCGCTCCTGGATGGTCTTCACGTACCGGTCCATGTCCATCAGCTGGAACAGCGACAGATCCCGCTGCGAGGCGAGTTCGCGTACGGACGCGGCCGGCCCCGCCGCGTACGCGACGCCGTGCCCGGCGGTCGCCAGCCGCCACGGGACCCTGCATGCCCCGCCGAGGGTGGCGAGGGCCACGCCGAGCGATCCGGGGGCGTTGCTGAGGGCCAGCAGCACCTTGGCGAGGGGCGTGTTGCGGCGGTGGCGCCGGGCGATGTCGTCGGCGCGCTGGAAATCGGGGCGCACCGGCAGCAGCACGTGCGGGGCGACCTCCAGCATCAGCATGCCGCCCTGCGTGTGGACCCGGATGAAGACGGTGATGACGAGGTTCTCGTCCCAGCCGCCGATCCGGACGCGCAGGAAGTGCCGGCGCCGCTCTCCGCCCTCCTCGACCGCCGCGGCGCGGTGTTCGGCGAACGCCTCGTCGGACACGTCGACCGCGTCCACGTCGGGCAGTCCGGCGGCCGGCAGGAACACGCACTCGTCGATGACCAGCTCGCGCAGCCGGTCCAGTACGCTCGCCCCCGCCCGCTCGGGGCCGCCCGGCGAGGGCACCCGCAGGGCCTCCAGCCTGGGCCGGATCCGCTCGATGATCCCCGCGTTGTCGAGGCTGCGGGCCTCCTCGCCGGCGCGCGGGCGCAGCTCCACCGTCAGCTGCCACGGCAGACGGGCCTGGCCGGCCCCGCAGAACGGGTTGTCGATGTCGTACAGCACCACCTGCGCGTGCTGCATGCGCAGGATCCGGTCCTGCGCCCGGTGGAAGCGCGGGCCCCCGACCGGGTCGGCCTCCCAGTCCGCGTAGTGCGCGCGGCTGAGCGAGGAGTTGATGGTCTGCGCGAAGTGCCCGCGCTGGAAGTAGACGAGCACCGTGACCAGCACGGCGATCAGGACGACCGTCCACGAGTAGACCTCCCCGTAGTACTGGCCGATCCTGGGCACCTCCACGAAGATCATGAGCGGGTTGGTCTCGAGGACGTGCCCGAGGTAGTCGCCGAGGTAGCTCAGGTCCGGGCTGCCCAGGAAGCCCTCGAAGCCCGCGTCGTCCGAGAAGAAGCCGCGGAGCACGCCCCACAGGATCCGGCCGAGGAGGTACGCGGCGCAGGCGCGCAGGATCCATTCGAAGACCCTGCCGCCGCGGCCGGTCCGCTCGCGGCGCTTCTTGATCCGGCCGGCCCCGCTCAGGAGCAGCGCCGGGACGAGCAGGAAGAGGAAGAACGTGCGGGTGAGGAGGAAACCGAGGCCCCACACCGCGACGATCGCCGCCGACCAGGCCACTTCGGTGCGCAGGGCGCGCAGGGCGTGGCCGAGGACGCGGCCGGCGTCGAACCCGTAGGAGGGTGCGGGGAACCGTTCCTCGTGGACGTACAGCTCTTCGATCACCCGGTCGCGGTAGGCCGGGTCGAGGTAGGCGCCGGCGCACAGCAGGCGTCCCGCCTCCGTCGCCACCGGGTCCACGGGGGCCCTGCCGTCGGGTGTGCCACTCACGTGTTCTCCTCGCTCGGGAGGAGGGCAACCGTACGGCGCGCGGGGTACGCGGGACAGGGCACTTCACGCCAAAAAGCCCCGGCGCGCACGCCGGGGCCCTTCAGGTGGTGCGGGGTCGGATCAGCCGGGTCGGACGGGGCGGCCGGGTCGTCGGCCGGGGCCCGTCAGGCCGGTCGGATCAGGCCGCTCAGATCAGGCCGAGCTCGCGGACCGCGTCGCGCTCCTCGACGAGCTCCGCCACGGACGCGTCGATGCGCGCACGGGAGAACTCGTTGATGTCCAGGCCCTGGACGATCTCGTACTTGCCGTCCTTGGTGGTGACGGGGAAGGAGGAGATGATGCCCTCCGGGACGCCGTAGGAGCCGTCCGACGGGATGCCCATGGAGGTCCAGTCGCCCGCGGCGGTGCCGTTGACCCACGTGTGGACGTGGTCGATGGCGGCGTTCGCGGCGGAGGCGGCCGAGGACGCGCCACGGGCCTCGATGATCGCGGCGCCGCGCTTGGCGACGGTCGGGATGAAGGTGTCGGCGAGCCACAGCTCGTCGCTGACGACCTCGGCGGCGTTCTTGCCGGCGATCTCCGCGTGGAAGATGTCCGGGTACTGGGTCGCCGAGTGGTTGCCCCAGATGGTGAGGCGCTTGATGTCGGAGACGGCGGCACCGGTCTTGGCGGCCAGCTGCGAGATCGCGCGGTTGTGGTCGAGGCGGGTCATCGCGGTGAAGCGCTCGGCCGGTACGTCCGGGGCGGCGGCCTGCGCGATGAGCGCGTTGGTGTTGGCCGGGTTGCCGACGACCAGGACCTTGATGTCGTCCGCGGCGTGGTCGTTGATGGCCTTGCCCTGCGGCTTGAAGATGCCGCCGTTGGCGGAGAGCAGGTCGCCGCGCTCCATGCCCTTGGTGCGCGGGCGGGCGCCCACGAGCAGGGCGACGTTGGCACCCTCGAAGCCCGCGTTCGGGTCGTCGAAGATGTCGATGCCCTTGAGCAGCGGGAACGCGCAGTCGTCGAGCTCCATGGCGGTGCCCTCGGCGGCCTTCATGCCCTGGGGGATCTCCAGGAGGCGGAGCTTGACCGGCACGTCCGCGCCGAGCAGGTGGCCGGACGCGATGCGGAAGAGCAGCGCGTAGCCGATCTGGCCGGCGGCGCCGGTGACGGTGACATTCACGGGAGTGCGGGTCATGGCCTTCTCCGTTAGACAGCTGGCGGTGGGGCGTCGCTGCCCCATGTGCTGGCGGACGCCGCTCCCCTGCGAATCTTGACGTGAAGAGACATCCGGCGTCAGGCTATCCGACCTTCCGGCGACCCAATCCCCCGGTCCGTGTGGTGCAGGGCACACGGACCGGGAGTTCGAAGGCGTGGAGGGGGATTTCCCCGCTCTTTTCGACCGTCGGACACCGCCGGACGGGTGTACGAGTGGGTACGAGTACGTCAGGTCCTCGGGCCGGGCCGGGGCCGGGTCGGCCCGGGCCGGCTCAGCGGACGGTGAAGCGGACCGCGCTCTCCAGGAACGGGATGTGCAGCACCGGCTTGGGCTCCATCACGAGCGCGAGCAGTGTGATCGCCACGCCCAGCAGCCCGTACGTGACCATGTCCGTGAAGCGGGAGCGCACCGCGAGCATCCCCACCTGCGGCAGTACGCGCCGCAGCACGGAGGCCGCGATCAGGGCCACGCCCATCACCAGGCAGCCGACGCGGGGGTGGCCCAGCGCGGTCAGGAGCAGTCCGACCGCGGTGGCGGCGAGCACGCTGAGCATCGGCCACTGGCGGGCCGCGAGGGCGTCACCGGGCGCGGCCCGGCCGTGGCCCTCGGGGCGGGCGGTGTCCTTGGTGATGGAGGGGAAGCGGCGCGACTTGGCGGCCGCGGTCCCGGCTTCGGCGGCTCCGGGCGCGGCCCCGGCACCGGACTCGGACTCGGACCCGGCACCGGACTCGGACCCGGCACCGGACTCGGCGCCGGTCCCCGCTTCCGCTTCGTGCTCAGCCTGCACTGTTCGACGTCCGTTCCGCCGCCTCGACGACGTTCACGAGCAGCTGCGCCCGCGTCATCGGGCCGACACCGCCCGGGTTCGGGGAGATCCAGCCGGCCACCTCTGCGACGCCCGGGTGCACGTCGCCGACGATCTTGCCGTTCTCGTCGCGGCTGACGCCCACGTCGAGCACGGCCGCGCCGGGCTTCACATCCTCCGGCTTGACCAGGTGCGGGACGCCCGCGGCCGCCACGATGATGTCCGCCTGGCGCAGCTGGGCCGCCAGGTCGCGGGTGCCGGTGTGGCACAGGGTGACGGTGGCGTTCTCCGACTTGCGGGTCAGCAGCAGGCCCATGGAGCGCCCGACGGTGATGCCGCGGCCGAGGAGCACCACGTGCGCGCCGTTGATCTCGATGCCGTGGTGGCGCAGCAGCTGCACGATCCCGTACGGGGTGCAGGGCAGCGGACCCGGCTCGTTCAGCACCAGCCGGCCCAGCGACATCGGGTGCAGGCCGTCGGCGTCCTTGGCCGGGTCCATCAGCTCCAGGACCCGGTTGGTGTCGATGCCCTTGGGGAGCGGGAGTTGGACGATGTAGCCGGTGCACTCCGGGTTCGCGTTGAGTTCCCGTACGACCGCCTCGATGTCCTCCTGGGAGGCCGTCGCGGGCAGTTCGCGCTGGATGGACGCGATGCCGACCTCGGCGCAGTCCTTGTGCTTGCCGTTGACGTACCAGCGGCTGCCCGGGTCGTCGCCGACCAGCAGGGTGCCGAGGCCGGGGGTGATGCCCCTGGCCTTGAGAGCCGCCACGCGGGCGGTCAGTTCGGACTTGATCGCGGCGGCGGTGGCCTTGCCATCGAGAATCTGGGCGGTCATGGACCCATCCTCCCGGATGGACCGGCTTCGCTTCCAGTCGCGGGGCCCGGTCGGGCGCTCCGTAATGGCTTGACCCGTTCATTGCACTTGCACAACAAGTGACCGGCCCGGCGCGCCGTCGCTGGACAACTCCGGCCCGATCGGCCCACGATGAAGGATAAAGAGTGCCGCGGGCAGTGCCGGGGGGCGGACCGCACATCGCAGTGATTCCTCCGTGCGTGCCGTGCGTCCCCGCACTTCCACGGAGGAACACCCCAAGATGAGCTTCGGCGACCCGAACAACCCGTACGGGCAGCAGCAGCCGCCGGCCCCGCAGGGCCAGCCCGGTTACGGCTACCCGAACCAGGCCCCGCAGGGCATCCCGCCGCAGGGCGGTTACGCATACCCGCAGCAGGCCCCGCAGGGCCAGCCCGGCTACGGATACCCGAACCAGGCCTACCCGGGCGGCCCCGGCGGCTACCCGGGCATGCCCATGCAGATGCCGGGTCTGCTGAAGACCGCCCGCGTGCTCCTCTTCATCATCGCGGGCCTTCAGCTGATCGTCGGCGCGTTCGCCCTGCTGGGGGCGGCCTTCCTCTCCAGCAGCGACTACACCAGCAGCTCCGCGAGCGAGGTGGCGGCCGGTTTGATCGCCGCCCTCGCGCTGCTCGCCATCGCGTTCGCCGTGTGGGCGATCGTCCTGGGCGTGAAGTTCGGCAAGGGCGGCAACGCCACGCGGATCACGACGATCGTGTACTCCGTGCTCTTCCTGCTCAGCAGCCTCGCCAACTTCGCGAACACCGGCAGCAACGGCACCGCGGGCGCGGCGGCGGGCGGCGTGATCGGTCTCGCCATCGGCGTGGTCATCCTGATCGCCGCGGTCAACAAGGACTCGGTGGCCTGGTTCAACCGGCCGCGCTACTGATCCCCGTACGGACCTCGGCAGCACGGCGAAGGCCGCCACCCGCAGGGGGTGGCGGCCTTCGCCGTGTCCGGGGAGCCGGCTCGGGGCTCAGTGGAAGAAGTGCCGGGTCCCGGTGAAGTACATGGTCACGCCGGCCGCCTTCGCGGCCTCGACGACCTGCTCGTCACGGACCGAACCGCCGGGCTGGACCACGGCCTTGATGCCCGCGGCGGTCAGGATCTCCAGCCCGTCCGGGAACGGGAAGAAGGCGTCGGAGGCGGCGTACGAGCCCTGCGCGCGCTCGGCGCCCGCCCGCTCGACGGCCAGCTTCGCCGAGTCGACGCGGTTGACCTGGCCCATGCCGACGCCGACCGAGGCACCGTCCTTGGCGAGCAGGATCGCGTTGGACTTGACGGCCCGGCAGGCCTTCCACGCGAAGGCGAGCTCGGCGAGCTCCGCCGGGGAGAGGGCCTCGCCGGTGGCCAGGGTCCAGTTCGCCGGGTCGTCGCCCTCGGCCTGGAAGAGGTCGCTCTGCTGGAGCAGCGCGCCGCCGGAGATCGGCTTCAGGTCGCCCGGCTGGTGCGGGGTGCCGTCGACCTTGAGGACGCGGATGTTCTTCTTCTTGGCCAGGACCTCGACCGCGCCGTCCTCGTACGAGGGGGCGGCGATGACCTCGGTGAAGATCTCCGCGACCTGCTCGGCGAGCTCGACGGTCACCGGGCGGTTGACCGCGATGACGCCGCCGAAGGCCGACAGCGGGTCGCAGGCGTGCGCCTTGCGGTGGGCGGCGGCGACGTCCGCGCCGACGGCGATGCCGCACGGGTTGGCGTGCTTGATGATCGCGACGCAGGGCTCGTCGTGGTCGTACGCGGCGCGGCGGGCGGCCTCGGTGTCCACGTAGTTGTTGAAGGACATCTCCTTGCCGTGCAGCTGCTCGGCGTTGGCGAGCCCGCCCGGCTGGCCGTCCGTGTAGAGGGCGGCGGCCTGGTGCGGGTTCTCGCCGTAACGGAGGGTGGACTTGCGGTCCCAGGCGCCGGCCAGGAACTCGGGGAGCACGGCCTCCGGCTCCGGGGCGTACGCATTCGTGAACCAGGAGGCCACGGCGACGTCGTACGCGGCGGTGTGCTGGAAGGCCTCGGCGGCCAGCCGCTTGCGCGCGGTGAGGTCGAAGCCGCCGCCCTGCGCCGCGGCGAGGACGTCGGCGTACCGGGCGGGGCTGGTGACGACGGCGACCGAGGGGTGGTTCTTGGCGGCGGCGCGGACCATCGACGGGCCGCCGATGTCGATCTGCTCGACGCACTCGTCGGGGGTGGCGCCGGAGGCGACGGTCTCCCGGAACGGGTAGAGGTTGACGATCACCAGGTCGAAGGGCTCGATGCCGAGCTCGGCGAGCTGGTTGCGGTGGTCCTCCAGGCGCAGGTCGGCGAGGATGCCGGCGTGCACGCGCGGGTGCAGGGTCTTGACCCGGCCGTCCAGGCACTCGGGGAAGCCGGTGAGCTCCTCGACCTTGGTGACGGGCACGCCGGCCGCGGCGATCTTGGAGGCGGTGGAGCCGGTGGAGACGAGCGCGACGCCCGCCTCGTGCAGGCCGCGGGCCAGCTCCTCCAGTCCCGTCTTGTCGTAGACACTGACGAGAGCGCGCCGGATCGGCCGCTTCGACGAGCTCGACGAGGTGGTGCTGCTCTCTACGGCGGTCACTGGATCGTTACCTTTCGTCCCTCAATGCGGTAGCCGTGCCGGGCCAGGCGCCCCACGACGTCGACGAGCAGCTGGCGCTCGACTTCCTTGATGCGCTCGTGCAGAGCGGCTTCGTCGTCCCCGTCCCGGACCTCGACCACACCCTGGGCGATGATCGGACCGGTGTCCACGCCGGCGTCCACGAAGTGGACCGTGCAGCCGGTGACCTTCGCTCCGTAGGCGAGGGCGTCCCGTACGCCGTGGGCCCCCGGGAAGGCCGGGAGGAGGGCGGGGTGCGTGTTGACGAAGCGGCCGCCGAAGCGGCCGATGAACGAGGCGCCCACGATCTTCATGAACCCGGCGGACACGACGAGGTCCGGCGCGTGGGCGGCGGTCGCCTCGGTGAGGGCGGCGTCCCACTCCTCGCGGGTCGCGTACGCCTTCACCGGGCACACGAAGGTGGGGATCCCGGCCTTCTCGGCCCGCTCCAGGCCGGCGATGTTCTCGCGGTCGGCCCCCACGGCGACGACTTCGGCGCCGAAGCCCTCGGCTCCGCCGGGGTGGGCGTCGATGGCGTCGAGCAGGGCCTGGAGGTTGGTGCCGGAACCGGAGACCAGCACGACCAGGCGGGAGGCGGCCATGGGAGGCCCTTTCTGCGGGAATGCGTCCATACGTACTTCACGTACTTCCGTACATCTTGTGTGATCAGACGAAAGCAGGGCGCCCCGAAATACGGGTGACCCTACGAAGCCGTCGACCGCCTGCAACGATACCGGCACACCGCACGGCCCCCGAGGGACGGGGGGACGGGCGAGGGGTAGCGTCTGGCATACAAGCCGCATACGGCGCGGTGCGCAGCACCGGGCCGCACGTCAACAGCCCTTCGACGCACGCCGCTCACGAGGCCCACGGCGTCCTTGGACGTCCACGACACAGGGGAAGTAACGCACTCGATGCCGGATCGCCGCCAGCCCGACTCCTCCACCGACGACAACCCCTTCGCGGCTCCCCCGGAAGGCCGGCCCGACCAGCCGTGGCAGCCGCGCAGCAGTGGCGACGGCGACGGCGGCGGCCACCCGGGCGAGGACCCCGGATCCGGCCCCGGCGGGCCGGCGCGCTGGGACCCGACGGACCCGATCCAGCGGCGCGCCCGGTACGCGCTGCTGGCCGGCATGTGGGGCTTCTTCTTCGGGATCTTCGGGATCCCGTCGGTGGGGCTGCTGCTCGGCGCGCTCGCCCTGTACTGGGGGATCAGCGGGCTGCGCGGGAAGCCGGCGGCGGCAGCCTCCTCGTCCGCGGCCGCGGTGGACGCCCTGACGGGCCGCGCCCCCGCTCCCGCCCCCGCCCCCCAGGGCGGCCTGGCGGCCCTCGGGCCGGCGGCGCGCCCGCAGCGGACGGCGGCGATCGGCGGGCTGGTCACGGCCTCGCTGGCGATCCTGCTGGCGCTGAGCTCGTACGGCTTGCAGCTGGCCTACAAGGACTTCTACGTCTGCCGTGAGGACGCCCTCACCAAGTCGGCGGAGCTCCAGTGCAACAACCTGCTGCCGGACAACATGCTGGGCAAGATCCTGAAGGTCCAGCAGTAGGAGCGGGCTTTCAGGCCGGGGGCTTGCGGCGGGCCAGTACGCGGGCGCCGGCCACGGGCGGGACGAGGGGCCGGGGCGGCGCGTCGGCCGGTGCCGCCGGAATCGGAATCGGCGTCAGGTCCGGCGGCGTCAGGTCCGGCAGCGTCAGGTCCGGCGGCGTCAGGTCCAGGTGAAGCCCCGTCACGACGGTGAGCCGGCGCGGCGGTCTGGGTGCGGCGGCGACCGGTGCCGCGGGGGGCTCGGCCCGGGGCGGCGTCCGGGGCGGTTCCTGGGCCAGGTCCGGGACCAGGGCACCCGCCGCCCGGCGCAGGGCCTCCCAGCGCAGTTCCCGTACGCCGCTGTCGTGCCACTCGTCCTCGGCGTCCAGCGCGAGGGCGTCCGCCTGCCGGGCGGGCCGGGTCCGCCAGGAGTGCACCGCCACCGCGACCGGCACCGCCAGGAGCAGGGTCCAGGCGAAGGCCGCCGCGCCGGTCGCCCACCACACGGGGCCGAAGCTCGCCAGCCCCCGCGAGCCGAGCGGCCCCGAGGAGGCCGCGGCGAGCCCGGCCAGCAGCAGGGCGCACACCAGGGCGCCCAGAGCCGCCGTCAGGGCGGTTTCCTTGTACGAGACTTCACGCGCCCGGCGTACGGCGAACCACCCGACTGCCAGCCCGGCCAGCAGCGGCACCCCGGCGCTCGCACAGGTCAGCAGGGTCCCGGGCCCCTCCGGCGGCAGCGCCGCCAGCAGCGGGAACCTCGGCAGCGCGGGCGAACCGGCGAAGCCCAGCGGGGTCGCGGTCGCGCCGGCGCCGAGGGCGAAGCCGGGGCCGAGGGCGTAGGCGGCGCCCCAGACCACGGCGTTCGGGAGCAGCGCGAGGGCGAGGAGCAGGACCGCGAAGCGGCCGGACCAGACCCCGGTCAGCGCCAGGAAGGACGCCTGGACCTCGGCGGCGTGCCAGGCGAGCGAGGCCCCGACGAGCAGCGCGCCGCCGCCCAGCAGGACGAGGGCCCCGGCGGCTCCGGCGCGCAGCGCGAGGGGGTAGCGGGGGCGGGCGGCGGCCCGGCGTACGGCCCCCGGAACCCAGTGCGGCAGCGGCCCGACCGGACGCCCCTTGGCCGCCCAGACCCCGCCGGCGGCGGCGAGCACGGCGACGAGCGGGACGTGCCAGGCGGCGCTGAGGGGGTCGGCGGGCATGGGGCCGGCGGCCGCGTAGACGGTGGCGAGGGATCCGACGCAGAGGTATCCGCAGGTCACGGCGGAGAAGACGGCGGAGGCGGGCAGCACCTCATCCCCGTCCCCGCCTTCTCCGCCTTCTCCGCCGTCGCCGGAGACGCTGCCGAGCCGTGCCGCCCGGCGCATGAGCAGGGCGGGCAGCGCGACGAGCAGCAGCGGGGTCACGCCGACGGGGGCCGGCACGCCGGAGAGGGTGTCGTACCGGACGAGCTCGGTCCCGTGGGCGAGCAGCCAGAGCCCGGCGGCCAGGTGCAGAGCGCCGCCGGGGCCGCTGTCGGGGTACGGGGAGCTGATCCAGAGCACGATGACGAGCACGGCGAGGAAGCCGAGGCCGAGCCCGGCGGCGACGGCCCCGCCCAGCACGCAGGCGGCGGCGGCCGGCGAACGGCGCCGCCGGGCGGCGGCCCGGGGGGCCGCCGGCAACGGGGTCCCGCGTTCGGTCACTTGGGTCACCCCGCCATGGTGCCAACGACACGCGCTATGGGCGGGTAACAGGCGAATGCCCGTGGTGTCGCTCAATATACGTTTTATGTACTTTTTCGCCCAGGTCTGTCGGCAGGTCACGGGGAGTGTGGCATGACAGAGAGCGTCGAGGAGCCGAGGCTCCCCTCGCCCGAGGAACGCCGCGGACTGCGCGAGGCGGCCGGGCTGACGTACGAGGCCGTCGCGACCGCGGTGGGCGTCAGGGCCAGCACGGTCCGCTCCTGGGAATCGGGCCGCACCCACCCCCGGGGCCGCAAACGCGAGGCGTACGCCGCTTTCCTGAACTCCCTCGCCCCGGCCTCCGCGGAGCCGGGCGCGGCCCCCGCCGCTGCGGCGGGGGGCGCCCGGACGGCCCCGACGGCCGCCGCGCCCCGGGGCCCCGTCGCCGCGTCGGCAGAGGTGCCGGGCGCCGCGCCCTCCGCGGGAGCGCCAGACCCTGCGGGGGTGGTCGCCGACGGGACCCCGGCCGACGGGGCCGCGATGCGGATGCCCGGGGCCATGCGGCCCTTCGGCATGAGCGGGCACGGGCCGCGGACCCGGCCGCCGGTCGCGGCCAAGCGGGCCGCGAGGCCGCCGACGGGCGTGCCCCGCCACGAGGCGAGGTTCACCGTCAGAGCCACCGCCAGGGCCATCGGCACGCCCGGTCTCGCAACCCCCGGCCCGGCCGCCCCGCTCCCGCTCCCGTGCCCCGCCCCCGCCGGAGCGGAGGCCGCCGCAACGGCCGCCCCGGAGGCGTCCGGCCCGGAGAGCCACGGGCCCGCGCCCGGCGAGGCCCCGGGACAGGCCCCCACCGGAGCCACGACGGCCGGGCCCGGCAGCCCCGCGGCCGGGACCACGACCGCCACCCCGCAGGCGCACGGGCACGCGGCCGCAGGGACTCCGCCGCACCCCGCACCGACCGCCGAAGCCACGGCAGCCGAAGCCACCGCAGCCGACTCCGACCGTGCTGAACCGGCACCCGAGGAGCCCGGGCGGGCGGCCGCGGCGGCCGGGCCGCCGGGGCCCGGGGCCGTGTTCGATGCGCTGTACCAGTACGCCGCGCCCGCGCTCGCGCGCCAGGCGTACCTGCTCACCGGCCGCCGCCGGCTCGCCGAAGAAGCCGTCGAGCGGGCGTTCCAGCAGGCCTGGGCGCGGTGGCCCGAGGTGGCCGTCGATCCCGACCCCGTCGGCTGGGTGCGCGCAGCCGCGTACGAGTACGCCCTCTCCCCCTGGCACGGGCTCCGCCGCGCCCACAAGCACCCCGACAAGGCCCCGGCCGCCCCCGCCGACCGGATCCTGATGGACGCCATGCTGGCGCTCCCGCCGGCCCACCGCCGTACCGTCCTGCTCTACGACGGCGTCGGCCTCGACCTGCCCGACACCGCCGCCGAGACCGAGGCCAGCACCCCCACCACCGGCAACCGCCTCCTGCACGCGCACGCGGCCCTCGCCGACCGCATCCCGGAACTGGCCGCCGCGCCCGCCGAGAAGCAGTCCGCGGTGCTGCGCGAGCGGCTCGGCGCGGTCATTCCGGCCGTCCCGCTGGAGCCCCGCCCCGCAGCCGCCGTGCGCTTCGCCGCCGAGTACCGCGCCACGCGGTGGACCCGCGCGTTCCTCGGGCTGACCGCCGTGATCGCCGTCGCGACCGCGTACACCACCGCGACCGCGCCCCGCCAGTACGAGCCCCCCATCGCGCCGGGCGCGAGCGTCTCCGGGGTCCCCCCGCTGGCCGGTCCCCAGCGGCTCACCGACGAGACCCGGCTGCTGCGCGAAAGGCTCCGCGCGCACCCCGCCCACCGGCCCGAGCGGCTCGCCCCCAGCCTCGAATAGCCGCTCGGACGGCCGCTCGGACAGCCGCTCGACGGCCGACGGAAACGGGCGTGGCCCGCACCCCACTCGGGGATGCGGGCCACGCCCGTACAGCCGTACGCACACGTACGGCGGCGGCAAGCGTTACTTCGCGGCGTTCAGGATCTCGCGCGCCAGCTTGGCCGTCTCGGTCGGCGTCTTGCCGACCTTGACGCCGGCGGCCTCGAGGGCCTCCTTCTTGGCCTGCGCGGTGCCGGAGGAGCCGGAGACGATGGCGCCGGCGTGGCCCATGGTCTTGCCCTCGGGGGCGGTGAAGCCCGCGACGTAGCCGACGACCGGCTTGGTCACGTTCTTCGCGATGAAGTCCGCCGCACGCTCCTCGGCGTCGCCGCCGATCTCGCCGATCATGACGATGAGCTCGGTGTCCGGGTCGGCCTCGAAGGCCTCCAGGGCGTCGATGTGCGTGGTGCCGATGACCGGGTCGCCACCGATGCCGACGGCGGAGGTGAAGCCGATGTCGCGCAGCTCGTACATCATCTGGTAGGTCAGCGTGCCGGACTTGGACACGAGACCGATCTTGCCGGGCTTGGTGATGTCGCCCGGGATGATGCCGGCGTTGGACTGGCCGGGGGTGATCAAACCCGGGCAGTTCGGGCCGATGATCCGGGTCTTGTTGCCCTTGGCGGTCGCGTACGCCCAGAAGGCGGCGGAGTCGTGCACCGCGATGCCCTCGGTGATGACGACGGCCAGCGGGATCTCGGCGTCGATGGCCTCGACGACGGCGGCCTTGGCAAAGGCCGGCGGGACGAAGAGGACGGAGACGTTGGCGCCCGTCTCCTTCATCGCCTCGGCGACGGAGCCGAAGACCGGGACCTCGGTGCCGTCGAAGTCGACGGTCGTGCCGGCCTTGCGCGGGTTCACGCCGCCGACGATGTTGGTGCCGTCAGCCAGCATCAGCTTGGTGTGCTTCATGCCCGTGGCACCGGTCATGCCCTGGACGATGACCTTGCTGTCCTTGTTGAGGAAGATAGCCATGTGAGTCTGTGACCTCTGCCCTTACTTCGCAGCCGCGAGCTCGGCGGCCTTGTCGGCCGCGCCGTCCATGGTGTCCACGCGCTGGACCAGCGGGTGGTTGGCGTCCGAGAGGATCTTGCGACCCAGCTCGGCGTTGTTGCCGTCGAGACGGACGACGAGGGGCTTGGTGACCTCTTCGCCCTTGTCCTTCAGCAGCTGGAGCGCCTGGACGATGCCGTTGGCGACCTCGTCACACGCGGTGATGCCACCGAAGACGTTGACGAAGACGGACTTGACGTCCGGGTCGCCGAGGATGATCTCGAGACCGTTGGCCATGACGGCGGCGGAGGCGCCACCGCCGATGTCCAGGAAGTTGGCGGGCTTGACGCCGCCGTGGTTCTCGCCGGCGTACGCGACGACGTCGAGGGTGCTCATGACGAGACCCGCGCCGTTGCCGATGATGCCGACCTCGCCGTCGAGCTTCACGTAGTTGAGGTTCTTCGCCTTGGCGGCGGCCTCGAGCGGGTTCGCGGCCGCGTGGTCCACGAACTCCTCGTGGCCCGGCTGGCGGAACTCGGCGTTCTCGTCGAGCGAGACCTTGCCGTCGAGGGCGATGACGTCGCCGGAGGCGACCTTCGCGAGCGGGTTGACCTCGACGAGGAGCGCGTCCTCGGCGATGAAGGTGTCCCACAGGGTCACGAGGACCTCGGCGACCTTCTCGGCGACCTCGGCCGGGAACTGCGCCAGGGCGACGATCTCGCGGGCCTTCTCGATGGTCACGCCCTCGTTGGCGTTCACCGGGACCTTGGCGAGCTTCTCCGGGGTCTCCTCGGCGACCTGCTCGATGTCCATGCCACCCGCGACCGAGGCCATGGCCAGGAAGGTGCGGTTGGTGCGGTCCAGCAGGTACGAGACGTAGTACTCCTCGAGGATCTCGGGAGCGGTCTCGGCGATCATCACCTTGTGGACCGTGTGGCCCTTGATGTCCATGCCCAGGATGTCCGTCGCGCGGGCGACGGCCTCGTCCGGGGTGGCGGCGAGCTTGACGCCGCCGGCCTTGCCGCGGCCACCGACCTTCACCTGCGCCTTGACGACCGACTTGCCGCCCAGCCGCTCGGTGGCCTCGCGAGCCGCCTCAGGCGTGTCGATGACTTCACCGGCCAGCACCGGTACACCGTGCTTGGCGAAGAGGTCCCTCGCCTGGTACTCGAACAGGTCCACGCGCGTCCGTCCCTTGTCTTCAAAGATTCGCAGTGATTCGCGGTTGTCTGCGTGGGCGTGCCGCGGAGGGCAACGTGACGGCGCTGTCACTAGGGAGGCGCACACGGTGACCGTGGACGCGGCATGTCCGTCCCGCAGGTTATCCCCGTGGGACGTGGGTCCCTAAATCGCAGATCACACCTGAGCGGTGATACCTGTCACAGATCCCCTCACGGTTGAGCTGGATATTCGTGCGATTCGCCAGGCGCGGTGGCGCCCGGCGGGGACGGATCGCGACCCCGCCGCGGGAGGGACCGGGGCCGCGCGGCGGGGCGCGGCGCGGGGCCCGGCGGGAGGGGATCGGCAGGTCGGTCAGGGCGTGGGCAGGGGGCGCTTCTCCAGGGCCGCGGCCATCACGTCCGGGAACAGGCCGGGGGTGCAGGCGAAGGCGGGAGCCCCAAGTGCCGCAAGGGCTGCGGCGTGTTCGCGGTCGTAGGCGGGAGCCCCCTCGTCGGACAGTGCGAGCAGGGTCACGAACTCGACTCCGGACGCCTTCATCGCCGCGACGCGGCCCAGCATCTCGTTGCGTATGCCGCCCTCGTAGAGATCACTGATCAGGACGACGACGGTGTCGGCGGGGCGGGTGATCCTGGACTGGCAGTAGGCGAGGGCGCGGTTGATGTCGGTGCCGCCGCCGAGCTGCGTACCGAAGAGAACGTCGACCGGATCCGCCAGCTGATCCGTCAAGTCCACGACGGCGGTGTCGAACACGACGAGCCGGGTCGCGATCGAACGCATCGAGGCGAGCACCGCGCCGAAGACGGAGGCGTAGACGACGGAGGCCGCCATCGAGCCGGACTGGTCGATGCAGAGGATCACCTCCTTCTTCACCGCCCGGGCGGCGCGTCCGTATCCGATGAGCCGCTCGGGAACGACGGTGCGGTACTCGGGCAGGTAGTTCTTCAGATTCGCCCGGATGGTCCGGTCCCAGTCGATGTCCGCGTGCCGGGGGCGGCCGGTGCGGGCGGAGCGGTCGAGGGCGCCGGCAAGGGTGGCCCGGGTGCGGGACGCGAGCCGCTCCTCCAATTGCCCGACCACCTTGCGGACGACGGCGCGCGCCGTTTCGCGGGTGGTCTCGGGCATGGCCTTGTTGAGGGAGAGGAGGGTGCCGACGAGGTGTACGTCGGGCTCGACGGCCTCCAGCATCTCGGGCTCCAAGAGCAGCGAGGCGAGGCCGAGCCGCTCGATGGCGTCCCGCTGCATGATCTGGACGACGGAGCTCGGGAAGTACGTACGGATGTCCCCGAGCCAGCGGGCCACGTGCGGCGCGGAGCCGCCGAGCCCCGCACTGCGCTCCCCGCCCCTGCCGTAGAGCGCCGAGAGCGCGGTGTCCATCGCGGCGTCCCGCCCGTCCAGCACGCAGCCGGTCCCGTCCTCCTCCCCGCCGAGCACCATCCGCCACCTCCGCAGCCGGTCTGCCGTGGAGGCGTCCGCCACTGCCGGGTCCCCCGTACCGGTCATCTCCCCGTCCCCTTCCGCTGCTCGTCCTGTCCGCCTGTCCCGTCCTTCGCCCGTCGCCCACCGGATGTCCGCCCGCGGCCCGCCCGCGGCCCGGTGCCGGTCATGCCGGTGGGCCGGAGAGGAGGAGGGCGAGGACCGTGAGGACCGCGTCCGCGCGGGACGGGTCCAGGGCGGGGGCGAACCCCGCGGGGGCGTCGCCCGGCGTCGGCTTCGGCGAGCGGCCCCGGCGGACCAGCTCCCCCAGGCTCCGCTTGACGCCCGGCTCGTACGCCCCGAACGTCCGCCGCAGCAGCGGGAGTACGTCCGTGAAGGCCTGCTCCGGGACCCCGGCCAGCCAGGTGTCGATCAGCGCCAGCAGCCGCTCGTCGTGGACGAGGAGCGTGCCGTCCTGCGCGAAGCCCTCTATCCAGCCCGCCGCGTCGGGCGGCGGCGCCGCCGGGGACAGGGCCAGGCCCATCAGGCGCGCCGTCTCGTCGGCCGGCAGGCGTCCGTCGTCCAGGAGCAGCCGGGCCGCCCTGCCGCGGATCGGCCCGGGCACCCTGTCCCGGCCGGCCAGCACCCTCAGCACCGCCGACCAGCGCTCCCGCAGGCCCTCCTCGTCCAACAGCGCGATCGCGCCGTGCACGGCGTCCACATGGCCGCGCAGTTCCGTCGCCGCCTCCGCGTCCAGACCCGCCGCGCAGGCCGGCGGCAGTGCCACGCATATCCGCTCCGCGAGCCCGCCCGCGACCGTGGCCAGCGCCGACGCGTCCGTCCCCCGTACGTCCCCGTACCGCAGCGAACGGGCCAGCGCCGGCAGGGCCTTGGCGAGGCGCGCCACGTCGGTGTCCAGGGCGGCCCGGTCCGCGAGGGCGCGCAGTACGGCGGGCAGCGCCCCGGACAGCCCGGCCAGCAGGCACCGCTCGGCCAGCGCCGTCACCTCGCCGAGCTCCGCCGCCCCGGCCGCGTCCGCCTCGGCCTTGGCGGTGGCGGCCGCCAGGACCGTCGTGCCCCAGATCCCGGCCTCGGCGACCCGCACCGACAGCTCCGGCTCCCACCGCAGCCGCCATGTCTCGCGGAAGGTCCCCGTGCTCCCCCGCGAGGCCGCCGGCACGCCCCAGTCGATGCCGAGCAGCCGCAGCCGGTGCAGCAGCACGGACTTCGCCGCGTCGGTGTCCTTGCGCAGGTCGAGCTCCAGCTCGCGCTCCTGCGCCTCGGCCCTGAGCCGCAGCGAGCGCTGGCGCCGGGTCAGGTCCCGCTGCAACGGGACGGCGGGGGCCCCGTCGGGGACCTCGCCGAGCACGTCCCCGACGACCAGGCGGTCCTCGATCAGCGCGAGCGGTACGTCGGAGCCGTCGCACATCACCGCCCGGACCGCCTCCAGCGTCTCCGCCAGCCCGGGCAGGGGTCTTCCCCGCATCGCGGCCAGCGTCCCGGCCAGCCGGACCGCCTCGATGACGTGCGCCGGCGAGACCTGCCGGTCCTCCTCCCGGAGCAGTCCGGCGACCTTGGTCAGCCACCGCTCCACCGGCCGGTCCCGGGCCGCGAACAGGTGCGCGTACCAGCCGGGCGAGGTGATGCCCGCGCCGTACCCGCCGGCCCGGGCGAGCCGCCGGTGGGTCCAAGGCACCCAGGCGGTCTCCACCTTGACTTTGGGGAGCCCGGTCAGCAGCGCCTTGTCCGCGGCCGCCGTGGTCCTCGCGCCCAGCGCCGGCACGTGCCAGGCCCCGCACACCACGGCGTACGCGTCACCGAACTCCCGGCGGGCGGCCCGCATCCGCTGCCGCATGTACGCCTCGCGCACCCGGTCCCGGGCGTGGCCGCCGTCCCCGTACGCCTCGCGCAGGGCCTCCATGGCCTCCCCGAGCGCCTCGAACGCGCCGAGCGGATCCGTCGCCCCCGGGCCGCGGTGCTCGACCACGTCCTCCCACCAGCGCTCGGGGTCGTCGTACCCGGCGGTCTCGGCCAGCACCGCGAGCGGATCCAGCCGTACGGAGTCGCAGTCGCCGTCGGGGTCGGAGCCGGGCTCCGTGTCCGGGCCGGGCTCCGCGTCGGAGCCGGCGTCCGCGTTGGGGCCGGCGTCCTCGTCGGGACCGGCCGAGCCCCGGCCCGGCTCCGCGGCCAGCGTGTGCGCGGCCGGCAGGTCGATGAACCGGACAGGAACCGGTACTTCCTGCTCCTGCGCCCAGCGGATGGCGACCCACTCCGGCGAGAACGCGGCCAGCGGCCAGAACGCGGCCCTGCCCGGGTCGTCGGCGGCGTGCGCGAGCAGGGCGACGGGCGGCCGCATCCCGGGATCGGCGGCCAGCGCGAGCAGCGCGTCCCCCTCCGGCGGGCCCTCGATCAGCACGGCCGCCGGACGGGCCGCGTCCAGGGCCGCCCGCACCGCTCGGGCCGAGCCCGGCCCGTGGTGCCGTACGCCCAGCAGCAGCGGCCCCCGCCGCTCGGCGGCCGGCCCGCTCATGCCGTCACCTCCCGGCAGGCGCGGTAGAAGTCCTTCCAGCCCTCCCGCTCGCGCACCACGGCCTCCAGGTACTCCTGCCAGACGACCTGGTCGGCGGCCGGATCCCGGACCACGGCGCCGAGGATCCCGGCGGCCACGTCGGACGGGCGCAGGACGCCGTCCCCGAAGTGGGCGGCCAGCGCCAGGCCTCCGGTGACGACCGATATGGCCTCGGCGGTGGACAGCGTGCCGCTCGGCGACTTCACCTTCGTACGGCCGTCGGCGGTGACCCCGTCGCGCAGCTCGCGGAAGACGGTGACGACGCGGCGGATCTCCTCCAGCCCCTCGGGCACGGCCGGCAGGTCGAGGGCCAAGCCCATCTGGCCGACGCGGCGGGCGACGATGTCGACCTCGGCGTCGGCGGTGGCGGGCAGGGGCAGCACGACGGTGTTGAAGCGGCGGCGCAGTGCGCTGGAGAGCTCGTTGACCCCGCGGTCGCGGTCGTTGGCGGTGGCGATGAGGTTGAATCCGCGCACGGCCTGCACCTCCTGGCCGAGCTCCGGTATCGGGAGCGTCTTCTCGGACAGGACGGTGATGAGGGTGTCCTGGACGTCGGCCGGGATGCGGGTGAGCTCCTCGACGCGGGCGGTCGAGCCCTCGGCCATGGCCCGCATGACGGGGCTCGGTACGAGGGCCTCGCGGCTGGGCCCGTGGGCGAGGAGGCGGGCGTAGTTCCAGCCGTACCGGATCGCCTCCTCGGGGGTTCCGGCTGTGCCCTGGACGAGGAGGGTGGAGTCTCCGCTGACGGCGGCGGCCAGGTGCTCGGAGACCCAGGTCTTGGCGGTGCCGGGGACGCCGAGCAGGAGCAGGGCGCGGTCGGTGGCGAGGGTGGAGACGGCGACTTCGACGATGCGGCGCGGGCCGACGTACTTGGGCGTGATGACGGTGCCGTCTTCGAGGGTGCCGCCCAGGAGGTAGGTCGCGACGGCCCACGGGGAGAGCTTCCAGCGCGTCGGGCGGGGCCTGTCGTCGGCCGCCGCGAGGGCTTTCAGTTCTTCCGCGAAGGCGTCTTCGGCATGCGGCCGCAGCGCGTCCGCGCCCTTGTCGTTCTCGGGCATGGTCATGGTCCCCCTCCAATGCTCGCCAGCCGTTCCCGACTGCTGGAACAACCGTGCACCACGCCACTGACAACGCCCCTTACTCACAACGTTGTTGCAGGTCAGGGCGATTGTCAGTGGGGGTCTCTACGGTGGAACACATGACTGAGCAGGGGGTCCGCCAGACGGCGGAAGAGGTACTGGCTCTGGCTCCTGACGATGCGTCGCGCAAGGCGGGGGCCAAGCTGGGCGGGGCGGGGCCGTGGTCGCAAACCGGAGGTTCCGCTTCCGGTCTGGTGTGGGGTCTGTGCAAGGGCAGCGGCAGTACGCCGTACCGGACGGTCGTGGACCTGACGGGCCCGGCGTACTCGTGCTCCTGCCCGAGCCGGAAGTCCCCGTGCAAGCACGCGCTCGGGCTGCTGCTGCTCCGGGCGGCGGAGGGGTTCACCGAGACCGGTGAGACGGGCGGGGTGCCGGACTGGGCGGCGGAGTGGTCGGCGGGGCGGGCGGCGGGGCGGGCGGCGAAGGCCGCGCGCCCGGCGGCCGCGCCGGGCAGACCGGCGGACGAGGAGGCGGCGAAGCGCCGGGCCGAACGGAGGGCGGCCCGGATCGGCGCGGGGGTCACCGAGCTGGAACAGCGGCTGGAGGACGTACTGCGCAGCGGCCTGGCCGGCCAGCAGCAGTCGGGTTACGCGCCCTGGGAGGAGACCGCGGCCCGGATGGTCGACGCCCAGGCGCCGGGACTGGCGGCGCGGGTGCGGGAGTTGGGGACGATACCCAGTTGCGGTCCCGGATGGCCCGCCCGGATGCTGGAGGAGGGCGCGCTGCTGCACCTGCTGAACCGGGGCTGGCTCGGTTTGGCGGGCCTGCCGGAGCCGCTCGCCGCGACGGTCCGGAGCAGGGTGGGGCTTCCGGTTTCCGCCGCGGAGGGGGAGGTCGTACGGGACCGCTGGCTGGTCCTGGCCCAGTACGACTCGGTGTCACCGGACGGCAGGCTCACCACCCGCCGGACGTGGCTGATCGGGCTGGGGAGCGGGCGCCCGGCCCTGGTGCTGGACTTCGGACCGCCTGGGCGGCCTCCGGAGCTGGCACTGCCCGTGGGGCTGGCGGTGGAGGCGGAAGCTCGCTTCCGGCCCGGTACGGCGGGGCTGCGGGCGGATCTCGGGGAGAGATCCGCGGCGGCCGCACCGAGCCGGGCCCCGGCCGGGGTCGGTACGGGGGAGGCACTGGAGGCGTACGGGGCGGCGCTGCGGGAGGACCCGTGGCTCGACGCGTGGCCGGTGGTGCTGGGCCCGGTGATCCCGGTACCGGGGGAACTGGGCTGGCAGCTGGCGGACGCGGAGGGCACCTCCGCGCTGCCGGTCACTCCGGCCGGCGGTGGCGGATCGCGGTCCGGGCTGTGGCAGTTGGCCGCGCTCTCGGGCGGCGGCCCGGTCACGGTGTTCGGCGAATGCGGACACCGCGGATTCACTCCGTTGACGGCGTGGCATCCGGGCTGCCCGGAACCGGTCGCCCTGGGGTGACGGGGCCGGGGGGCCGGGCCCGCCCTGAGCCGAAAGACACGGCCCAGTAGGGGAGGGAACGTTGGCGCGGGGGCGCTGACGTGCACGAACGACGAAGCCGGGGGGCTTTTGTGAACGACAACCACGCAAGCTGAAGGGTCGACCGACGGGGCACGAAATCCGCTCCGGTCCCGCGCAGGGGGCGGGACCGGAGCACTGCACGACGAGAGGGAGGGGCACGGTGACCACGACGGGGACGACACCGGGCGCGGGATCGGGGGACGGCTACGGGGAGTGGGAGGAGTTGGTCGGGGTCGCGGTGCTGGGGACCGCGCGGCGGCAGGGGGATCCTGGGGCGCTGCTCGATGCGGCGGCGGTGGCGACCGTACGGCGGCGGGCCGGGCTGCGGCCCGCCGAGGCGGGGCCGCGGCCGGAGCCCGCGCCGCGGGATCCGCGGCCGGCTCCCCCGGCGGCGGCCCGGCTGCGGCTCGCCCAGCTGCTCGCCGGCCGGACCGGCGCGGGCAGCGGCGGCGGGCGCCGCGGGGCCGCCCCGGACCTGACGGAGCTGCTGCCGCAGTGGCTGGCCGCCGCCGGGCGGCACGGGTACCGGGCGCCGCACGCGCTGGTGCCGGCGCTGCTGGACGCGGCGCGGGCCCGTACGGACCTGCGCGCCCCGGCCTTGGCCCTGACCGGGGCGCGGGGGCTGTGGCTGGCCCGGCTGAATCCGGACTGGCGGTTCGCCCTGCGCGGCGGGGCGGGCGGCGCCGGGGAACTGCCCGACCCCGCGGACCGGGCGGGGGTGGAACGGCTGTGGCAGGAGGGGCTGTTCGCGGAGCGGGTGGCTCTCCTGGGCGCCGTACGCGCACACGAGGCGGCGGCTGCGACGCGGCTGCTGTCGACGACCTGGTCCACCGAACGGGCCGAGGACCGGCTGATGTTCCTCGACTCGCTGCGGGTGGGGCTGGCGGGAGGGGACGAGCCCTTCCTGGAGGCGGCCCTGGGCGACCGGAGCCGCAACGTCCGGGCGACGGCGGCCGAATTGCTGTCCGCGCTGCCCGAGTCGGCGTTGGCCGGACGGATGGCGGAGCGGGCGCTGGCCTGCGTGGGGCCGCAGGGGGTGACTCCGCCGGCCGGGTGCGATGCGGGGATGCTCCGTGACGGGGTGGTCGAACGGCCGCCCGCCGGGCGGGGGGAACGGGCCTGGTGGCTGGGCCAGCTGGTGGAGGCGGCGCCGCTGTCCTGCTGGCGGGAGCGGTTCGGGGGGCTCGGCCCGGCGGAGATCGTGGCACTGCCGGTGGCCGAGGGGGAGAGCTGGCGGGAGGAGCTGCACGCGGCGTGGTGCCGGGCGGCGGTGCGCCAGCGTGATCCGGAGTGGTCGAAGGCGCTGCTCGGCTCGGCGTCGGCGCCGCCCGCGACGGCACCGGGCACGGCGTCGCTCGCGGAGCGGGCGAAGCTGCTGTCGGTCCTGCCAGACGGGGAACGGGCGCAGTGGGTCGCGGAGTTCATACGGGCCCACGGCCTTTCGGAGGCCTTCCAGCTGCTCGGCGTGTGCGTGGTGCCGTGGGCGGGGACGCTGGGGCGGGCGGTGGTGGACGCGCTGGACGCCGCGCGGGAGGCGGGCAGCTACCCGTGGAGCTTCAGCGGGGTGATGGGACTGGCCGAGCGGTGCCTCGATCCTGCGGAGGCGGGGCGGCTGGAGGCGGTGGTGGCGCGGGGCGCCGGTTTCGCCGACCCGGCGGAGGCCTCTTCCGGCGCCGCCGCGTACTGGGCCGAGGCCTTCCAGCGCCTGGTCGCCACGCTGCGCCTGCGCGCCGCGATGCTTTCGGAACTCGCCCCCGCCTGACCGCTGCCGACGGCCCGACGACCCGGGCGGGGTCGGCGGGCCGGGCGTCGGGGGCTACGCGGTGCGGACGTGGGCGCGGACCCAGTCGACGATCGATGTCGTCGTCGCCCCGGGGGTGAAGATCTCGGCCACACCCTTGGCCTTCAGCGGGGCGATGTCGTCCTCCGGGATGATGCCGCCCCCGAAGACCTTGATGTCCTCCGCCTCGCGCTCCTTGAGGAGTTCCAGGACGCGCGCGAACAGCGTGTTGTGGGCGCCCGAGAGGATCGAGAGGCCGATCGCGTCGGCGTCTTCCTGGATGGCGGTGTCCACGATCTGCTCGGGGGTCTGGTGGAGGCCCGTGTAGATGACCTCCATACCCGCGTCCCGCAGCGCACGCGCGATCACCTTGGCCCCGCGGTCGTGGCCGTCGAGACCCGGCTTGGCCACCACCACACGGATCGGACCGGTCACACCCATCGCACTGCCTCCCGAGTGAACGAACGTTAAGTACAGCATCGCGCACACCCCCGTTTCACGGTCAACCACGAGGGGGAAATCACACGTGGGACGGCGTTGATTCACCGCCAGGGGAGCCGCACCGGGGGCGCCGCGTCACCGTACCGACAGCCGCACGGCACGGTGGCGCGGCCGGCCGCAGCCCAATGGCCCAGTCCAAAGGCGCCGTCCCAGAAGGCTGAGGGGGGCCGTCGATGGGGGTGTCCATACCCGTACCCGTTTCCGGGGCCGCACTGCGGGCGGGCGTGCTGGAGGCGGTGGTCCTCGGCGGCCACCTGCTGCTCTACCCGACCGGGATACGGTCCGAGAAGCCCGCCGAGGGCAGGAAAGAGAACCTCGGCCGGCCGCCCGTGCTCCTGCTGCACGGGTTCACCGACAACCGGTCCGTGTTCGTCCTGCTGCGCCGCACCCTCGCCGCGGGCGGGCGGCGGCACGTGGAGACGTACAACTACTCCCCCTTCACGCGCGACCTGCGCGTCACCGCCCGCCACCTCGCCCGGCGCGTCGAGGAGCTGTGCGAGCGCACCGGGCAGGAGCGGGTGGACCTGGTCGGGCACAGTCTGGGCGGGCTGGTCGGGCGGTACTACGTCCAGCGCCTCGGCGGCGAGGCCCGCGTCCGCACGCTCGTCACGCTGGGCACCCCGCATTCCGGTACGCGGGTCGCCCCCTTCATGAACGCCCACCCGCTGATCCGGCAGATACGCCCGGACTCCGAGGTGATGGCCGAGCTGCGGGCGCCCGCACCCGGCTGCCGGACCCGATGCGTGGCGTTCTGGAGCGAGTTCGACGAGCTGATGGACCCGACCGAGGCGGCCCGCATCGAGCACCCGGACCTCCAAGCGGAGAACGTGCAGGTCACCGGCATCGGGCACCTCGCCCTGCCCGCGCATCCCGCCGTCACGGCGGCGGTCCGGCGCGCGCTCGACGGTCCCGGTCCGGCCGCCCTCACGAGCCTCGGAGACGCCGCTTCCGTCGCGTGAACGCCAACCCGCCGAAACTCGAACGGATTTCGAACTCAAGGCCAAGGCTCGGCCTTGCCGCGACCGAAAGACGGCCGAATGCCCGGTTCCGCAAAGCCCGAAACCCCTGGAAGATTGTCGTTGCCAGTAACCGCCGGGTACAGTCACGCCACTGCTCTCCCCAAGGAACCTCCCGTTCCCTGGCCACCCAGGCCCCCCACTGCCGAGGCGAAAGAGAAGTTGGTGAACGACCGCCCCTCGTCGGGCCTGTACCCCGATTCCGGGTACGACGGCCTTTCCAACACCACTTTCGCTGGTGACTCGGCCTACGTTTCCTACGAAACGCAGGGTCAGGGGTACGACTACGCCTCCGCCTATCCCTCGTACGAGACCGGCGCGTACGACTCCACCGCCTGGTCCGCGCAGGACGGTTACGCGCAGGACGGTTACGCGCAGGACGGCGGCTACCTGTCGACGATCCCCACCCAGGGCGGCGTCCCGGAGGACGCCGGGACCGGGCAGTGGGACGCGAGTGCCTGGAACCAGCAGAGCGGCGGCACCGACTACCAGGCCACCGCCGCCACCACCCTCGGCTACGAGCAGACCGGGCAGTGGGCGATGCCGGGTTACGGCACCACGGGCACCGAGACCGGTGCGTACGACGCCACCGCCTGGAACACGGTCCCGCAGCACGAGCAGCAGACCCAGACCTTCTCGTACGACCACCACCAGTACGAGTACCAGCAGCAGCACCAAGAGACGGCTTACACCTACGAGGCCCCGGCCGCCGCCGTCTACAGCGAGACCGCCGTCTTCGAGGTCCTCGACACCGAGGGCGCCGCAGGCACCGAAAGCGCCGAAAGCGCCCCGTCGGACTTCGGTCTCGACCTCGACCTCGATGTCGATGTCGATGTCGATGTCGATGTCGATCTCGCGGCCGACCCCGTGCACGACCTGCCCACCCAGGCCATGCCGGTCACCCTGGACGCCCCGCCCGCGCCCCGCGCCTCGCGCCGTGCCGGTGCGAAGCCGAAGTCGGCGTCCGGCGCCGGCGCCAGCTCCCGGCGCCGCACCCCGGCGAAGCGTTCCGCCCTGCTGACCGTGGCCGTTCCGTCCGCCTGCGTGATGGGCGTCGCCGGTGTCGCGGCCGCCTCCGTCGGCGGGCTCACCGGCACGGAAAAGCCCGCCGAGGAAACCACCACGATGGCCGCGCCCGACCCGGCCTCGGTGAAGCCCGTCGCGGCGAACAGCAAGCTCGACACCCAGCTGACGGCGCTCAGCGCCGACGCGGGCGACTTCGCGGACCGCGCGAGCCGCACGCAGGAGCGCATCGACCTGCGCCAGCGCCAGGAAGACGAGAAGAAGCGGAAGGCGGACGAGGAGGCGGCCAAGGAAGCCGCCCGCCCCAAGTTCGCGATCCCGGTCGAACAGCACGGCCTCAGCGCCAGCTTCGGCCAGGCCGGCGGCATGTGGATGTCCGTGCACACCGGCATCGACTTCCCGGTCTCGTACGGCACCCCGGTCATGTCCGCCACCGACGGCACCGTGCGCACGCAGTGGAACAGCGCGTACGGCAACATGGCCATAGTGACCTCGCCCGACGGCACCGAGACCTGGTACTGCCACCTCAGCAGCACCAAGATCCGGTCCGGCAAGGTCAAGGCGGGCGACGTCATCGCCTACTCCGGCAACTCCGGCAACTCCACCGGCCCGCACCTCCACTTCGAGGTCCGGCCCGGCGGCGGCTCGGCGATCGACCCCCTGCCCTGGCTCCGCAGCCACGGCCTGGACCCGACCTGAGCCCCTTCGGCATGACGGCCCGGGCATGAGCCCGGGCGGCCGGGCGTGAGCCCGGGCCCGGCCCACCCCCCGCCGCGCCCCCGTTACAGCTTCTGCACCGGCGCGTAGCGCAGCAGCAGGCGCTTCGGCTTGTCGTCCCCGAAGTCGACGGTGGCCTGCGCGTCCGCGCCGGCGCCCTTGACCTCCATGACCGTGCCCAGCCCGAACTGGTCGTGCGTGACCCGGTCCCCGACCGACAGCGCGATGACCGGCTTGTCGGCGGCCCGGCGCGTCGCGAACCCGGACGGCCCCGACTTCGTACGCGACGAGGACAGGAACGCCTCCGGCGAGGTCCCGAACGTGGCCTTCCCGCCCCCCGAGCCGGAGGATCCGTACCCGGAGCCCGAACTGCGCATCGGGCCCGCCGGCTTCTGCGCCGCGCCCGTGCGCTTCCACTGCAGGTACTCGGCCGGGATCTCCTCCAGGAACCGCGACGGCGGGTTGTAGGAGGGCGTGCCCCACGCGCTGCGCATGCCGGAGCGGGTCAGGTACAGCCGCTCGCGCGCCCGCGTGATGCCGACGTAGGCGAGGCGGCGCTCCTCCTCCAGCTCCTTGGTCTGGCCCAGGGCCCGCATGTGCGGGAAGACCCCGTCCTCCATGCCGGTCAGGAAGACCACCGGGAACTCGAGGCCCTTGGCGGTGTGCAGGGTCATCAGCGTGATGACTCCCGATCCGTCCTCGTCCTCGTCCGGGATCTGGTCGGAGTCGGCGACGAGCGCGACCTGCTCCAGGAACTCCGCGAGCGTGCCGGGGTTTTCCTCTCCCCGCGCCTGCTCGAACTCCAGGGCCACGGCGGCGAGTTCCTGGAGGTTCTCGATGCGCGTCTCGTCCTGCGGGTCGGTCGAGGCCTGGAGCTCGGCGAGGTAGCCCGTACGCTCCAGCACCGCCTCCAGCACCACCGCCGGGCCCGCGCCCGAGTCGACGATCGTGCGGAGCTCCTCCATCAGCACGTTGAACCGCTTCACCGCGTTGGTCGAACGCGCGGCCATGCCGAACGCCTCGTCCACGCGCCGCAGCGCCTGCGGGAAGGTGATCTTCTCGCGCATCGCGAGCGCGTCGACCATCGCTTCCGCGCGCTCGCCGATGCCGCGCTTGGGTACGTTCAGGATCCGGCGGAGCGGGACGTTGTCCTCCGGGTTCGCGAGGACGCGCAGGTACGCGAGGACGTCCCGGACCTCCTTGCGCTCGTAGAAGCGGACGCCGCCGACGACCTTGTACGGGAGTCCGACGCGGATGAAGATCTCCTCGAACACGCGCGACTGCGCGTTCGTCCGGTAGAAGATCGCGACGTCGCCCGCCTTGGCGTCCCCGGCGTCCGTCAGCCGGTCGATCTCGTCGGCGACGAACTGCGCCTCGTCGTGCTCGGTGTCCGCGACGTAGCCGGTGATGACGGCGCCGGTGCCGGCCTGGGTCCACAGGTTCTTGGCGCGGCGGTTCTCGTTGCGCTCGATGACCGCGTTGGCGGCGGAGAGGATCGTCTGCGTGGAGCGGTAGTTCTGCTCCAGCAGGATCGTCGTCGCGTCCTTGTAGTCCTCCTCGAACTGGAGGATGTTGCGGATGGTCGCGCCGCGGAAGGCGTAGATCGACTGGTCGGCGTCGCCCACCACGCACAGCTCGGCCGGCGGCAGGTCCGGGTAGCCGGTGCCGACGAGCTCGCGCACCAGCGTGTACTGGGCGTGGTTGGTGTCCTGGTACTCGTCCACCAGGACGTGGCGGAAGCGCCGCCGGTAGTGCTCGGCTACGTCCGGGAACGCCTGGAGCAGGTGGACGGTCGTCATGATGATGTCGTCGAAGTCGAGCGCGTTGGCCTCGCGCAGCCGCCCCTGGTACATCGCGTACGCCTGGGCGAGCGTCTTCTCGAAGCCGTCGGCGGCCTGCCCGGCGAAGGCGTCCTCGTCGATGAGCTCGTTCTTGAGGTTCGAGATCTTGGCGTTGAAGGCCTTGGGCGGGAACTTCTTCGGGTCCAGGTCCAGGTCGCGGCAGACGAGCGCCATCAGGCGCTTCGAGTCGGCCGCGTCGTAGATCGAGAAGGACGAGGTGAAACCGAGGCGCTTCGACTCGCGGCGCAGGATCCGTACGCACGCGCTGTGGAAGGTGGACACCCACATGGCGTTGGCGCGCGGGCCGACCAGGCTCTCGACGCGCTCCTTCATCTCGCCGGCGGCCTTGTTGGTGAAGGTGATCGCCAGGATCTGGCCGGGGTGGACGCCCCGCGCGGCCAGCAGGTGGCCGATGCGGTGGGTCAGGACCCGGGTCTTGCCGGAGCCGGCGCCGGCCACGATGAGCAGCGGGGAGCCGGCGTGCACGACGGCCGCGGCCTGCTGCTCGTTCAGCCCGTCCAGGAGCGTCGCGGGGTCGATGACGGGCTTGGGGGCGCCGTCCCGGTAGTACGCGTCGCCGCTCATGGGCATGTCGAACCGGCCCCCGAAGAGATCGTCCGCGCCCTCGTCGGGGGCGGGGTGATCCTCGGGCGGCGGGGGGACCTCGTCGGAGGGGGTGAGGTCCGCCAGGAAACTGTCGTCAAAGAGGCTGCTCATCGCTTTCCGAGTCTAGGGGTCGGGACCGACACGCCAGTACGAGTTCCAGGAGACCGGGGAAGCGCAGTTCCAGATCGTCACGGCGCAGGGCGAGGTAGAGCTTGCGGCCCTGCGGGCGCTGGCAGATCACCCCGCCCTCGCGGAGCGTCTTGAGGTGGTGCGTGACGCTCGATCGGGGCAGGTCGGGCACCACTTCTCCGCAGAACGTCTCCTCGCCGGAGGCGAGCTTGCGGACGATCTCGAGGCGGACGGGGTGGCCCAGGGCCGCGAGCACCTCGGCCAGGTCGAGGTCCTCGGCGGAGGGGTGGGTCAGCTCGGCGGCGGCAGGCATGCCCTCACTGTACGCAGATCTCGTACGGACATTGCCAGACCGTTCGAAGATCTCGTACAGTCATGCCCACCGGGACCGTACGAAATCTTCGAATGGTCGGTCGACGCACCAGCAGGAGGGGCCTCCCATGCCCAGCAGCACCACCAGCCCGCTCGACGAGACCCCGCTCACCGAGACCCCGCTCGACCAGACCCCGCTCGACCAGACCCCGCTCGACGACGCCGCACTCGCCGCCTCCCTCGACGGCGGCTTCACCAGCCACCACGCCGACGTCAACGGCACCCGGCTGCACTACGTCGAGGGCGGCCGCGGCGAGCCGCTCGTCCTGCTCGGCGGCTGGCCGCAGACCTGGTGGCAGTGGCGCAAGGTGCTGCCCGCCCTGGCGGCCCGCCACCGCGTGATCGCCGTCGACCTGCGCGGCATGGGCGGCTCCGCCAAACCCGCCACCGGGTACGACAAGAAGACCCTGGCCCGCGACATCCACGCGCTGGTCGGCCGGCTCGGCATCGCGAGCGCCCACGTCGTGGGCCACGACATCGGCGCGATGGTGGCCTACGCGTTCGCCGCCAACCACCCCGAGGCCACCCGGAAGATCGCCCTCCTGGACGTCTCCCACCCCGAGGAGAGCTGGGCCCGGCAGACCCTGCTCCCCCGGCAGGGGCAGCGCCACAAGTGGTGGTTCGCCTTCAACCAGGTCCACGGCCTCCCCGAGCAGCTGCTCGCCGGCCGCTTCCACCTCCTGCTGGACTGGCTGTTCGAGAACGCGGCCGCCGACCCCGGCTCCGTCGACGCGCACGCCCGCGCGGTGTACGCCCGCGCCTACGAGGCACCGGAGGCCGTGCGCGCCGCCAACGACTGGTACCGGACCTTCACCCGGGACATCGCCGACCTGGCGGCCTACGCCCCGGTGACCGCGCCGGTCCTGGCCCTGGGCGGCGAGTACAGCAACTACGAGAGCCTCGTGACCGCCGTCCCCGCCCTCGGCACCGACACCCGCGTGGTCCGCGTCGACGGCAGCGGGCACTACCTCCCGGAGGAGCGGCCGGAGGTGGTCATCGAGGAGCTGACCCGCTTCCTGGGCTGACCGGGAGCCCCCGTACGCTCGACGCCATGGACGTACTCATCAGTGTCTTCGTGGGCCTGCACATCATCGGGATCGCCGCCCTCCTGGGCGGTTTCCTGACCCAGATGAAGGCGATGAGCGCCGGCACCGCCCGCTTCGTGCCCGCGATGCTGCACGGCGCGCTGACGATGCTCGTCACCGGCGTCCTGCTGGTCGGCTTCCGCGAGATGGACGGCGGCCACGTCAACAACATCAAGATCGGCGTGAAGCTCGCCGTCCTCTTCGTGATCCTCGCGCTCGTCTACGTGAAGCGGGACGAGGAGCACGTGGAGAAGGCTCTGTTCGGTGCGGTCGGCGGGCTGACCGTGGTCAATATCTTCATCGCCGTCCTCTGGCACTGATCCCGACACCGAGCCACAACAGCCACATCCGTTCACGTCAGGTCACGTCGGGGCACTTGCGATCATCTCGTCATCCGGCCGTTACCTTCCGGTCTAGCGTCCTCCTCCAAGCACCGAGCTCCCGAGCGAGGAAGGACGTGAGGCCCTCGTGGCCAGTCACCGAAAGCCCAGGCAGCGCCCGCTCCATCCGCTCTCCCGCGGCACCGTGCGGACCGCCGCGACGCTCGCCCTCGCGGGCGCTGCCACCGCCACCGCCTTCGAAGGCACCTCGCAGGCCGAGCCCCAGCAGACGCCCTCCCAGGTGAAGGCCGAGGTCGACCGGCTCTACGAGGAGGCCGAGGAGACGGCCGAGCGGTACAACGGGGCGAAGGAGCAGGCCGACGGGGCCCAGCGCGCGCTCGACGCCCTGCGCGACGAGACCGCCCGCAAGACCGACCGGCTCAACACCGCCCGCCGGGCGCTCGGTTCCCTGGCCGCCGGCCAGTACCGCACCGGCGGCCTGGGGCCCGCCATGCGGCTGGCGCTGGCCGAGAACCCCGAGGACTACCTGGACCAGGCCTCGTTCCTCACCCGGACCGGCGACCGCAGCGCCGCCGAGGTCTCCTCCGTACGACGCCAGCTCGACGAGGTCCGGCAGCTCAAGGACAAGGCCTCCGGCCGGCTCGCCGACCTGCGCGCCCGCGAGGGCGAACTCGCCGGGTACAAGGCCACCGTCGAGGGCAAGCTCGACACCGCCAAGCGGCTGCTGGCCAAGCTCACCGCCGAGGAGCGGGCCGCTTACGAGGCGCAGTCGGGCGGCGCGGGCCCGGCCGGTCCGCGTGCCACGACCCCGCCGCCGGCGCCCTCGGACGGTACGCGCGCGGCCCGCGCGGTGGCCTTCGCGTACGGGGCGATCGGCAAGCCGTACGTCTGGGGCGCGACGGGACCGGGCTCGTTCGACTGCTCCGGCCTGACCCAGGCGGCCTGGCGCTCGGCCGGGGTCTCCCTGCCCCGCACCACCTACACCCAGATCAACGCGGGGCAGCGGGTCTCCCGCGACCAGCTGGCCCCCGGTGACCTGGTGTTCTTCTACTCCGGGGTCACCCACGTCGGCCTGTACATCGGCAACGGCCAGATGATCCACGCCCCGCGCCCCGGGTCCACGGTCCGCGTGGCCCCGATCGACTCGATGCCCTGGGCGGGCGCCTCCCGCCCGGCGTGAGGCTGCCGCCCGGCGTGAGGCTGCCGCCCGAAGGCCTTATGGCGCTTGGCCCTACGGTGCCTTGACCTGCGTGGTCAGCCAGGTGAAGGCCTGCGGGAGCTGCTTCGACCACGAGTCGAGGTTGTGCCCGCCGGTGACCTTCTCCGCGTGCACCGCGGTCGGGGTCTGCGCGATGGCCTTGAGGTCCGTGCCGGACAGGTAGCCGTCCTGCTCGGCGCCCGACATCCACAGCGAGACCGCCGGCGGCGTGGGCGCGGCCTTGAGCAGGGCCTTCAGGTTGTGGGTGCGCCGCATCTCCGGGTCCTGGGCGACCAGCGAGGTGGGCTCCTGGCCCGGGTCGTTGTAGCCGGAGAGGGAGACGGCCGCGCTGTAGCGGTCGGGGTGCAGGATCGCCAGCTTGGCGGCGCAGTACGCGCCCGCCGAGTACCCGGCCACGCCCCAGGTGCGGGCCTCGTCGGAGGCCCGGAAGTTGTCGACGACCATCTTGCGGACGTCGACGCTGAACCAGCTGTCCGCGTTGACCTTGCCGGGGATGTTCGCGCATCCGGTGTCGCCGTTGCCCAGCAGCATGGCGCGCGGCGAGACCAGGATGAACGGCTGCACCTTGCCGCTCTTCATCAGCGGCTCCAGCACCTCTGCCGCCTTGAGCCCCTGGAACCAGGACTTGCCCGTCCCCGGTATGCCCGGGATCAGCTCGACCACCGGGAACTTCTTGTTCTTGAACGCCGGGTCGTCGTACTGCGGCGGGAGCCACACCATGACGTCGCCCTTGACCCCGGAGATCTTGCCGTCGAGCTCGGTCTTCTTGACCCGGCCGCCGAGGCCGTCGACCGGCTGGAAGTTCTGGAGCACCTTCGGCTCCGCCTTGACCTCCGCGGCCTTCTTCCCGCCGAGCCCGTCCGCGCCGAGGTCGGGAGCGGCCGTGACGTACTTCCCGGTGCCGAGCAGATCGCCCCAGGAAGCGTAGAAGGTCTCCTGCCGGTTCACCGAGATGAACACCAGCGCGACGGCGGTGACCTGGGCGAACACGATCATCAGGGCCCGGGTCGACACCCGTACGACGGCGGGGCCGCGCACCTTGCTCCACACGGCCAGCGGCAGGAGAACGGCGATCGCCGTGAGGGCGATCGCCGTCGCGAACAGGGGGAACCCGGTCAAGCTCATCACGCCACCCAAGAGGGCGCCGCGGCGCCCCGCGGTTGCCCCCGCCCCCTGCGGCGTCGGTCACACCAGGCGGCGCGCCGTCGCCCAGCGGGTCAGTTCGTGCCGGTTGGAGAGCTGGAGCTTCCTGAGCACCGCCGAGACGTGGGACTCCACGGTCTTCACCGAGATGAAGAGCTGCTTGGCGATCTCCTTGTACGCGTACCCGCGCGCGATCAGCCGCAGCACCTCGCGCTCGCGCTGCGTGAGGCGGTCCAGGTCCTCGTCGACCGGCGGGGCGTCCGTCGAGGCGAAGGCGTCGAGCACGAAGCCCGCCAGCCGCGGCGAGAACACCGCGTCGCCCTCCTGCACCCGGAAGACCGAGTTCACCAGGTCGGTCCCGGTGATGGTCTTGGTGACGTACCCGCGCGCGCCGCCCCGGATGACCCCGATGACGTCCTCGGCGGCGTCCGACACGGACAGGGCCAGGAACCGCACCGGGTTCTCGGCGGCCGCCATCAGCGGGGCGCAGCGCCGCAGCACCTCGACCCCGCCGCCGCCGGGCAGGTGCACGTCGAGCAGGACCACCTCGGGCCGGGTGGCGGTGATGACGGTGACGGCCTGGTCCACGTCGGCCGCCTCGCCGACGACCTCGACCCCGGTCCGGGCGGTCTCGCCGATCTCGGCCTGCACGCCCGCGCGGAACATCCGGTGGTCGTCGACGAGCACCACCCGGACGTGCCTGTCCGCTGCCGCGCTGCCGGTCGTCTCCTCGGTCATGCTGCGTTCGCCGCCCTCTCCATCTCCAGCTCGACTTCCGTGCCGCCGTCGGGCGCGGACCGCAGCCGTGCGGTCCCGCCGTTGCGCTGCATCCGGCCGATGATCGATTCTCGTACGCCCATGCGGTCGTCCGGTACCGCGTCGATGTCGAAGCCCGGCCCCCGGTCCCGTACGGACACGAACACCGTCTGCCCCTCCACCTCGGCGTACACCTGCACCGGCCCGCCCTCGCCACCGTACTTGGCGGCGTTGACCATCGCCTCGCGCGCGGCCTGGATCTGTGCACCCAGCCCGTCGTCGAGCGGGCAGTCGCCGACCACGACGACCTCGATGGGGACCCCGTGGTGGTCCTCCACCTCGGCGGCCGTCTTCTTGACGGCCTCCGCGAGGGTGGTGGGCTCCTCGGCCTCGTCCTTGCCGGTGCCCTCCGGCTTGTACAGCCAGTTCCGCAGCTCCCGCTCCTGCGCGCGGGCCAGGCGGCGCACCTCGCCGACGTCCTCCGCGTTGCGCTGGATCAGGGTCAGGGTGTGCAGCACCGAGTCGTGCACGTGGGCGGCGACCTCGGCGCGCTCCTGGGCCCGGATGCGCATGAGGCGCTCCTCGGAGAGGTCCTGGGTCATCCGGATCAGCCAGGGGCCGGCGAGCAGGGCCGTGCCGACGAGGACGGCGAGGGCCGCGGTCAGTACGTTGCCGAGCTGCGCGGCCGAGCCGCGGACGACGATGAAGACGGTCAGGCCGACGCCGACCAGGGCGACCCCGGCGAACCCGCGGGCCATCTGGAGCAGGCGCGCGTTGCGCCCGGCGGCGGCGCCCCAGTGGGCACGGCGGGCGTTGTCGGCCTGGCGCCAGACGAGGACCACACCGGCGCCGACGAGCAGCGTCGGCCACACGTACCGGCCGGAGGTGCCGCCGAGCTGGACCTTGGAGATGAAGATGCCGGCGCCGATGCACAGGGCTATGAGGGCGGTGATCTGCCCCCGGTCGGGTTTGCGCAGGCGGCGGCTGCCGTCGGAGAGGGTCTCGAAGAAGGAGCGGTGTCCGGTGCGCCCGCCGACCCCCAGCGGTACGAAGACCCAGAACGCGGCGTACAGCAGTACGCCGAGTCCGTCGCCCCACATGAACAGGCCGAGGAACGCGAGCCGGACCCAGACGACCGGCAGCCCGAGGTGCCCGGCGAGACCGCGCGCGACACCGCCGAGCATCCGGCCGTCGGCGCTGCGGTAGAGCTTGCGCTGCGGCGGTTCTTCGGCGTCTGCTGCGTGCGGGGGACGGGGGGCGGTGGCGACGGGCATGCCATTGATGGTCACACGCGGGCGGCGTACGGGACATCAGGGCAGCCCCCCAGTTCTGTCGGGGGGATATCAGGGTTGCGCCAGGGTCGGGCCCGGTGCCGCGGGGCGCGGCGGGTTGCCACCATGGAGCCATGACCAAGCACGACTCCCCGCCGCCGGCCGGTACGGCACCGCCGCCGGGCGACCGGGCCGCAGACCGGCCCGCAGACCGGCCCGCAGACCGCGCCGCCGACCGGCCGCCGCTGCGCCGCAGCAAGCGCGACAAGGTCCTCGCGGGCGTGTGCGGCGGCCTCGGCCGGTACTTCGACCTGGACCCGGTGATCTTCCGGATCGTGCTCGGCGTCCTCGCGGTCACCGGCGGGGTCGGCCTGATCTTCTACGGCTTCGCCTGGCTGCTGCTGCCGGTGGAGGGCGAGGAGGACAGCGAGGCGAAGAAGCTGCTGACCGGCCGGGTCGAGGGCGCCACCCTGGCCGCCGTGTTCGCGGCCCTGGTCGGCTGCGCGCTGTTCCTGTCGATGCTGGACAACGGCGGGCTGGCCGTGTTCTCCGTCCTGGTGATCCTGGCCCTCGGCGGGGCCTCGTACTGGTCGCAGCGCCGCCGGAAGGCCGCCGCCCCCGAGGCCGAGCCGCAGGCGGTGCACCGTCCTGCCCCCGCCCCGCCGGAGACCCAGGCTCCGCCCGTGCCCGGCAGTCCGTCCTGGTGGCGGGACCCGCTGGTCAAGGACGGCACGACCGGCCCCGTGGGATCCTCCGGGTACCTGTGGGGGCCGGACGACTCGGCCGACGCCAACGCCGCGCGGAACATCGGGGACGGCCGCGCCCCGGACGCCCCCGGGCGGGCCGCCGCCCCGAAGGTCCCGCGCGGGGGCATCGGCGGCCGGGTGTTCGTCCTGGCCCTGCTGGCCGGGGGCGCCGCCACCGCCGCCGTGTGGCAGGGCAGCACCCTCTCGCACGCGTTGCAGATGGGTCTGGCCTCGGCGCTCGCCGTCTTCGGGCTCGGCCTCGCGGTCAGCTCGGTCAAGGGCCGCACCGGCTTCGGCACCGTCCTGCTCGCGGTGATCACCGCCGGGCTGCTGGCCGGCGCCTCCGCGCTGCCCCGCGAGATCGGCACCGACTGGAAGTCCGTGGAATGGCGGCCGGCCGCGGTGGCCGACGTCAGACCCGTCTATACGGCGGGCACCGGGCTGGCCACGCTGGACCTGAGCCGGCTGGACGTGCCGAAGGGCACCACGCTGTCCGTCCGCGCCAGCGTGGAGGCGGGCCGGCTCAAGGTGATCGTGCCCCGCGAGGTCACCGCGCAGGCCGACGTCTCGGTGAAGCTGGGCGACATCCACATGCCCGGGGAGACCAGCCAGGACGTACGCGTCAAGAGCGGCGGCGAAACCCAGCAGGCGACCCTGAAGCCGTCCGCCGGCACCGAGGCCGGGGGAACGATCGAGCTGCACCTGAACGCAGGTGTCGGACAGGTGGAGGTGGCCCGTGCCGCGTCATGAGTTCCAGCCCGGCCGGCTGCTGGCCGGCCTGACCCTGGTGGCCGCGGGCGTGCTGTACCTGCTCGACGCGACCGGGGAGGCCGATCTGCCCTGGTTCCTGGTCATCCCGATGACCGTGGGCGGGCTCTGCCTGGCCGCGCTGGTGGGGGTGGTGACCTACGCCGTGCGCCGGGACCGGCGCGACCGGATCAGCGAATCCAGCGAGAGATAGGGCGCACCGGCCAGGATCATCGGGATCCAGGCCATCAGGTAGACCAGGTCGTTGCCGTAGTAGTACGGGGTCACCTGCCAGGACACCGTGAGCCACAGGCTGAGCGAGATCAGCGCTCCGCCGGTGGCCGCGATCCGGGTCAGCAGGCCGGCCAGGGTGCCCAGGCCCACGAGGAGCTCCCCGACGGCCAGCACCGCCCCGAACCCGACGGGCGAGAGCAGCGCCCAGTCCACCAGGGCGGGGATCGCGGAGGTGTCGCGCACACCGTGCATCTGCTCGCCGATGGAGCCGGCGCCGGAGGCGGACAGGAACGCGGAGTCGGTCAGCTTGTCCAGGCCCGCGTAGACGAAGGTCACACCGAGGAAGATCCGCAGCGGCAGCAGGGCGTACCGGGCGGCCCGTTCCCGCAGTCCGGAACGGCCGGACGGGCCGGGCGCGCCGGTCGACCCGGACGAGCCGGAGGGACCGACGGAAGGGACATCAGTTCGGGTCACGTCCCATGTGTACCCCGGTTCACTCGGCCACGTCGATGGTGCAGCGGTTGGATTCCACTCCGGCGGCCGTCACCACCTGCACCTCGATGCGGCCGGGTTCCACCTCCGCCGGGACCGGCACCGTCAGCACCGAGTCCGAGGGGTTGGTGAACCCGCCCGCGACCGGCACCAGCGGCACGTGCACGTGGACCGCCCCGACCCGTACGACCAACCGGGCGAGCATCTCCGGCGTCTGCGCCCCGGGCGGTACGAAGCCCACACCGCGGATCTCGATGTCGTCGCCCGGCCGGATGGCCGCGTCGAGGTCGCCGGGCTCCCTCCTGCGCACCACCGACAGGATCAGCGGGCGGGTCACCTCGGCGTACTTCGCCGCCAGGTACACCGCAGCCGACAGGGCCACCAGCATGGCCAGCGCCCACGGCAGCCGCGGCAGCCGGTCCGGGAACCGGGCCATCGACACCGCCGCGAAGGCCAGCACCACCGTGGAGACCAGCACGTACTGCGCGTCCGGGAAGCTCCCCCGGCCCGCGTCGTCCGTCAGCAGGTCCACCCCGCGCGGCCGGTCCGCCGGCAGCTTCTGCATCCGCTGGCCCATGATCCGTACGGTGACCACCCGGCGCACCAGCACCGCCACGGCCGAGGTCAGCGCGACCACCGCCAGCAGCGGCAGCGCCCGCCCGAGCGCCAGCCCCGCGTACAGGGCCTGGCGCCCCGGGCCGGGCGGCGAGGCCGCCAGCCGCAGCGCGGGCAGCAGCGCGGCGAACGCGGTCAGCACCACCCAGGCGCTCGGCACCGCCTTCGAGGTGGACAGCCGGTTGTCCTCGCCGACCAGCGGGGCGAGCAGCCCGCCGCGCAGTGACTGGGCGCGGGCGGCGACCGTCAGCAGCCCGGCCAGGACCACCGCCGCGAGCAGCCCGGCGGTGCGGGCCGTGGACCAGCCGGTGCCGAGCGCGGTGCCGACCTGCACCAGCAGCAGCACCCCGGCGGCGATCCACACGGCGAGCACGGCCCGCCGGGAGAACAGGTACAGCCAGGAGTTGCCGGCCTCCCGGCCCCGGTCGGCGACCGTACGGGCCGACAGGGTCAGCTCGTCGGAGACCCACTGCCGGGACGCCCCGGCGGACCGGGCCACGGCGGCCGGCAGCCCCTGGCCGGCCGCGAACTCGTCCCGCTTCTCGGTGAACGCGGCGACGGCGCGCCGGTGCCCCTCCTGCGCGCCGTGCGGGCAGTCGTCGCAGGTGCAGGCGCCGCCGTGGGTGCTTCGGGACATCTCTTGGACAGCCACGTGCGTGCCGCCTCTCTGAACTACGGTGCAATGCCAGCGAATTGTGCACCACTGCGGCAGTGCTCCGGATTGCGCACGATGTCAGAGCAGGTGATTAACCGTTCATGATGTTGACGTCACCCGCCCGGCCCAGCCGTGTCAGGGGGCGACGGTCTGCCAGAGGGGCTGGTAGCTGACCCAGGCGGCGAGATCCGTGCCGAAACGCTCCCGGGCGGCGAGCGCAGCGCGGTGGTCGATCGGCACCGGCTTCCCGGCGGCCCGCGCGATCAGCTGCACCTGCGCCGCCCGCTCCGCCGCGATGAACCACCAGGCCGCCGCGTCCACGGAGTCGCCGACCGTCAGCAGCCCGCGGTTGCGCAGGACGAGCGCCTTGTACGGGCCCAGGGCGCGGGCGATCCGCCCGCCGTCCTGCGGCCCGGCGAACCCGTCGAGGAGCGCGTGGTCCTCGTAGAAGGCGCAGGCCTCCTCGCTGATGGGGGCGAGCAGCTCGCCGAGCGCGGCCAGTGCCCTGCCGTACGGGGCGTGCGCGTGCACCACCGCCACCGCGTCGGGGCGGGCCCGGTGCACGGCCGCGTGCACGGCGAAGGCCAGCTCGTTGACCCGGCGCGCGCCCCGGCGCACGCACCCGTCCCCGTCGACGAGCAGCAGGTCGGCGGCGGTGAGTGCGGACAGGGCCTGCCCGAACGGGTTCACCCAGTGGCAGTCCGCGAACTCCGGGTCCCGCACGGTGATGTGCCCGGCGACCCCGTCCTCGTACCCGAGGCGGCCGAACAGCCGCAGCGCCCCGGCGAGCCGCTCCTTGCGGTACGCGCGCTCCTCGGCCGGGTCGGCGTGGACGGGCGGCAGCGCGAACCGCAGCCGGTCCACCGGTACGGGTGCCGGTACGGGTGCCGGTACGGGTACGGGCACCGGTGCGGGTACGGGTTCGGGCTGATCCGGCATGACCCCCTCCTTCGGCTCGCCGCGCAAGGTACCGGCGGCCGCGCCAACTGGCCATACACGCGGCGAAGCCGCCGCTCCCGGGGGAACGGCGGCTTCGTCACGGGCGTCGGGCGGGGACTACTCCCACTCGATGGTGCCCGGGGGCTTGCTCGTGCAGTCGAGGACGACGCGGTTCACGTCCGGCACCTCGTTGGTGATGCGGGTGGAGATCCGCGCGAGCACCTCGTACGGCATGCGCGTCCAGTCCGCGGTCATCGCGTCCTCGGAGGAGACGGGGCGCAGCACGATCGGGTGGCCGTACGTGCGGCCGTCGCCCTGGACACCGACGCTGCGGACGTCCGCGAGCAGGACGACCGGGCACTGCCAGATCTCGCGGTCCAGACCGGCCGCGGTCAGCTCGTGGCGGGCGATGGCGTCGGCCTCGCGGAGCAGGTCCAGGCGCTCCTTGGTGACCTCGCCGACGATGCGGATGCCCAGGCCGGGGCCCGGGAAGGGCTGGCGCTGGACGATCTCCTCGGGCAGGCCGAGCTCCTGGCCGACCATCCGGACCTCGTCCTTGAACAGCTGGCGCAGCGGCTCGACGAGCTCGAACTCGATGTCGTCGGGCAGGCCGCCCACGTTGTGGTGGGACTTGATGTTCGCGGTGCCGGTGCCGCCGCCGGACTCGACGACGTCCGGGTACAGGGTGCCCTGGACGAGGAAGGCCACCGCCGGGCCGTCCTCCTGGAGGATCTCCAGCTGGGCCTGCTCGAAGACGCGGATGAACTCGCGGCCGATGATCTTCCGCTTGGTCTCCGGGTCGGAGACCCCGGCCAGCGCGGTCAGGAAGCGCTCCTGCGCGTCGACGACCTTCAGCTGCACGCCGGTGGCGGCGACGAAGTCCTTCTCGACCTGCTCGGTCTCGCCCTTGCGCATCAGGCCGTGGTCGACGTACACGCAGGTCAGCTGGGAGCCGATGGCCTTCTGGACGAGGGCCGCGGCGACCGCGGAGTCCACGCCGCCGGAGAGGCCGCAGATGGCGCGCTTGTCGCCGACCTGCTCGCGGATGGCCGCGATCTGCTCCTCGACGATGTTGCCGGTGGTCCAGGTGGGCTCCAGGCCGGCGCCGCGGTACAGGAAGTGCTCCAGCACCTGCTGGCCGTGCGTGGAGTGCATCACCTCGGGGTGGTACTGCACGCCGTACAGCTTCTTCTCGTCGTTCTCGAAGGCCGCGACCGGGACGACGTTCGTCGACGCGGTGACGGTGAAGCCCTCGGGGGCGGCGGAGCAGGCGTCGCCGTGGGACATCCACACCGACTGGTGCTCGGGGGTGCCCTCGAAGAGGGTGGAGCCGGCCTTGGAGACGGCGAGCGGCGTACGGCCGTACTCACGGGCGCCGGTGTTGTCGACGGTGCCGCCGAGGGTGGTCGCCATCAGCTGGAAGCCGTAGCACATGCCGAAGACGGGGACGCCGGCCTCGAAGAGGGCGCGGGCGTCGTCCAGGCGCGGAGCACCCTCCTCGTACACGGAGGACGGGCCGCCGGAGAGGATGATCGCCTTCGGGTCCTTGGCGAGCATCTCGGCCACCGGCATCGTGCTGGGGACGATCTCGCTGTAGACCCGTGCCTCGCGGACGCGGCGGGCGATGAGCTGGGCGTACTGGGCGCCGAAGTCGACGACGAGAACCGTGTCCGGGGCGCTGTCGTGGGCGGCGGAGGGTGCTTCTGGCACGGGGCGGCCTTCCGGCGGAAGAGGGTGGCTGTTTTGTCGATTCTACCGGTGGCGCCGGCCGCCACTTTGTCGCACCATCCGAGGCCCACGTCACGGTCCGTCTCACGATCCGGGCCGGGTTGGCCCGGAGGGGGTCGGGCCGACATAATCCGGTTCATGCGCAAGCAGCTGAGCTTCCTCTTTACCTATGGCACCGGCCGGTCCGGTCGCCATGGGTCCGCGTGATGCTCGCTTGAGCCGCTGACTTCCCAGAGCGCCCCGGTCCGACAGGACCGGGGCGCTCTGGCGTTTCCGCTCCTGCCGGCACAACCCACAGGAGTAAGAACATGAGCGTGACCACCACCCCCGCGCAGCTGATCGCCGAGTCCCGCGAGCGGATCGACGCCATCGACGACCGGATCATCGGGCTGATCCAGGAGCGGATGGCCGTCTCGACCGTCATCCAGGACGCCCGGATCGCCTCGGGCGGCCGCCGGGTGCACCTCTCGCGCGAGATGGAGGTGCTCGCGCACTGGAGCGACGCCCTCGGCAAGCCGGGGACCACCCTCGCGATGACGCTGCTGGAGCTCTGCCGCGGCCGGGTCTGAGGCCCGTTCGTCCGCTCCGGTCTTTGCGCCCGTTCCGGTACGCCCGTTCCGGTAAGCCCGTCCCGGTACGCCCGTCCCGGGCCTTACGCCTGTTCGTCACTCGTCCGGACCGTGACCGGCCCCGGCACCCTTCGTTGGTGTGGATGGCCGCGCCAGCCAGGCGCGGGACCACAGCACCACGCGTGGCTCTTCGGGAGCGATGAGACGTACGGCCCCCCGGGACGTGCGTCGTGGGACCTCGCTCCTTCGCGTGACCGGACGGCAGGGGACAGCAGCCCGGTCACCCCAAAAAGGACGGCCGGCCGGGGGGACGCCCCCGGCCGGCCGTTCCGCGTGTCCCCGCTGCTTACGCGTGCCCGCCCGAGCGGCGGCGGACCCCCACGTACAGCGCACCGCCGACGGCCACCGCGCCCAGCGCGCCCAGCGCGATCGGGCCGACGGAGCTGCCGGTCGAGGCCAGGTTGCCGCCCGTACCGCCGGTGGCGGACGCGGACGCGCTCGGCGAGACCGACGCCGAGGGCGAGGCGGAGGCCGACGGGGACGGCGACGCGGAGGCCGAGCCGGACGGGCTCGGGCTCGTACCGCCCTTGACCTCGACCACGAAGGCGGCCTTGGCGTTGCCCGCGACCGGGTCGAAGGCGAGCGGCTTGGTGCCGCCCGCGACCGGCTCGCCGACGGTGACCGAGCCCTTGGCGTCCGCCACCGCCTTCTCGATCTTCATCGAGAACCGGCCGGTGTACGTACCCGGGACGTCCGCGAAGATCCCGCCGTCGCAGAAGTAGCGCGGCGCGCCCAGCTGCTCCGCGCGGTCGCTCCCGTCCGCGTTGGCCGCGCGGCAGTTCCGGGGCACGTCCGTGACCTGCACCCCGGCCGGCATCACGATGTCGGTACGGGCCACGCTCTGGCTCGAGCGGAGGTGGCTGATCACGGCCGGGCCCTTGTTGCGGAAGCCGAGCTCGGCCACGACCGTGTCGCCGACCTTGCCGGAGGGCGCGGCGGTGACCGCCTCGAAGTCGGCCCGGGCGCCCTTGGCGGTGAACTCGAACGCGCGCTCGTTGTCGCGCGGGTTCAGGTCGGTGTCCTCGGCGCGGCGAGCGTCCCGCGCCTCCAGGTTGGAGTCGGTGACCGGCACCGCGGCCGACGCCTTGACCAGCTTCAGCTTCTTGCCGGTCGCCGGCTTGCCCTCGGTCGCGTCCTTGGCCGGCGCCGGGTCGGGGACGACCCCGTACCTCAGCCGGTCCTGATAGGCGCGCTCGGTGGTCTTGAGGTGCAGCGGGGAGTCGGGGGCGAGCTGGTAGGACTCGCCCGGCAGGAACTCGCCCTCGACGAGGCACACCGTGGTGGCGCCCATGCCGCCGTGGTCCTGCCGCCGGCAGTTGTCGTACGTCTCCGCCGGCTCCAGGCCGGCCGAGGCGTCCAGCTCCAGCGCCACCGACCTGGCGGGCAGCGTGCCCCGGTTCGCGAAGGCCAGCGGCAGGTCCTGCTGCTCGCCGGCCGTCACCTCGGCCTTGGGCTTCAGCTCGCCCAGGTGCAGGTCGGGGCCGCCGACGGTCAGCTTGGTGGTGACCGGCGTGACGCCGGCGCCCGCCACCCGGCCGGTGACCGCGATCTCGCCGCTCGCGCCGTTCTTGGCGTCCTTGGCGGCGGAGACGAGCAGGTCGAAGCTGTTGCCGTTCCCACCGGTCCCGACCGACAGGCCCTGCTGCGTGCAGACGATCGCGGTGGCGCTCGTCGTGCAGTTCGGCCTGGGCTTGGCCGGGTCGAGCCGGACCGACGCCACCCCGGAGACCTTGGCCAGGTCGACGGTGACGGTGAACTCGCCCGGGAAGCTGTTGCCGGGGCCCACGTAGGCCAGCTCGTAGCGAAGGCTGCGCTCCTTCGAGGCGCCCGTGTCCGGGGACGGCTGGAGCACCAGTGCGGAGGGGCCGCCTAGCGGAAAGACCGGTTCCGCGGCGAGCGCGGGGGCGGCCGCGCCGAGGCTCAGCGCCGCCAAGCCAGTAGCGGCCAAAAGGGAGATGCGCTTGTCCATGAAGATCGAGACCGCCGAGTACGGGTCTCGGTTGCCCCCTTCGGAGGGTGACGGGCATCACATGCAACCATCCGGACTGATCACCTGTCACTTATGTACGCGGCGGCGGGGTCTGCGCTCGGAGGGGGAGCGCAGAACCCGCCGCCGCGAGACGTGTCAGGCCTTCTTCGGAACCTCCGGTACCGGCAGCAGCAGCGGCAGCCGCAGCGCGCCGAAGGCCTCCTTCGGGACCGCCGGACGGGCCGGTTCCACCGCCGCCAGGCGGATGTAGGCCGCGCCCTGCTCCGGCCGCGGGTCCTGCTCGCCCTTGTTCGGCCAGTACGACATCGCCCGCTCCGCCTGCGCCGTGATCGTCAGCGACGGATTGACGCCGAGGTTCGCGGAGACCGCCGAGCCGTCCACCACCGAGATCCCCGGGTGCCCGTACAGGCGGTGATACGGGTCCACCACGCCCTCCTCGGCACGGGCGCCGATCGGGCAGCCGCCGAGGAAGTGCGCGGTCAGCGGGGTGCCCATCAGCTCGCCGATGTTGCTGCCGGGGAAGCCGTTGATCTCCTCGGCCAGCAGGGTGGCCGCCTCGGTGGCCTCCTTGATCTGCACCGGGTTCGGGGCGCCGTGCCCCTGGCGGGCGGTGAGCAGCCCCTTCCCGAGGCCACCGGGCTTGCGGTACGTCGTCAGCGAGTTGTCCAGCGACTGCATGACGAGCCCGATGATCGTCCGCTCCGACCAGCGCCGGTTGGAGAGCGAGCGCGCCAGCTGCACCGGGTGCTTGGCGGTCCGGGCGAACCAGGCCCGCACCCGGTGCCTGCCGTACGGCACCTGGAGGACGGTCATGAACCCCATGGCGTTGGAGCCCTTGCCGTAGCGGACGGGCTCGATGTGGGTGTCGGCGTCGGGGTGCACGGACGAGGTGATCGCCACGCCCCGGGTGAAGTCCGCCTGCCGGTCCCGGCCGTGGCGCCTGCGGTAGCGGCGGTCGTCGGTCTGCGCGCCGACCAGGCCCTCGGAGTTGGTCCGGGTCAGCTCGCCGAGCCGGTCCGAGATGCGCGGGAGCAGCCCGTTGTCCTTCATGGTGTGCAGCAGGGTCTGGGTGCCGTACGTGCCCGCCGCGACGACCACGTACCGGGCGCGCAGCTCCTTGGCGGTGCCCCGGCGTCGGGCGTCGGTGGGGACGGTGCGGACGCGGAGGCCGCCGTCGGGGTGCTCGGCGAGCGCGGTGACGGTGGTCATCGGGTGGATGACGGCTCCGGCGCGCTCGGCGAGGTGGAGGTAGTTCTCGTTCAGGGTGTTCTTCGCGCCGTGGCGGCAGCCGGTCATGCATTCGCCGCATTCGGTGCAGGCCCTGCGGGCGGGGCCGGCGCCGCCGAAGTACGGGTCGGGGACCTCCTCGCCGGGGCGGGCGGTGCGGCTGCCGCCCGAGCCGTCCGCGTCCGCGCCGTCGCCGAAGTAGACGCCGACCGGGGCCATGTGAAAGGAGTCCCCGACGCCCATCTTCTCGGCGGCGGCCTTCAGGTGGACGTCGGAGGGGGTCATCGTCGGGTTGAGGCGTACGCCGAGCATCCGCTTGGCCTGGTCGTAGTACGGGGCGAGTTCCTCGCGCCAGTCCGTGATGGACGCCCACTGCCGGTCCTCGAAGAAGGCGGTGGGCGGCACGTACAGGGTGTTGGCGTAGTTGAGCGAGCCGCCGCCCACCCCGGCGCCCGCGAGCACCATCACGTTGCCGAGCAGGTGGATCCGCTGGATCCCGTAGAGCCCGAGGGCCGGGGCCCACAGGTAGTTCCGCAGGTCCCAGCTGTTGCGGGGCAGGCTCTCGCGGGTGAACCGGCGCCCCGCCTCCAGGACGCCGACCCGGTACCCCTTCTCGGTCAGCCGCAGCGCCGAGACCGACCCTCCGAAGCCCGATCCGATGACGATGACGTCGTAGTCGTACCCGTTCTCGTTCTCGTTCTCGTTCTCGTCGGTGTTGTCCGACACTGCGGTGCCTCCCCGAGCGGTGGTGCCTAACGGAATCGGAGCGTCTTCATGACCTTGAGGCTGCGGGTCATGAACGCCGCGTACTTCTCGTCGTCCATCCCCAGCGAAGGCGCCATCGGCAGCAGCCGCTGGTGGGCGACGGTCTGGGCCTCGGTGTACTTGAGGATGCCCTCGGAGCCGTGCCGGCGGCCGAGGCCGGAGTCCTTCATGCCGCCCATGGGTGCCTGGGCGCTGCCGTAGGCCGGGGCGTAACCCTCGTTGATGTTGACGGTGCCGGTGCGCAGGCGCGCGGCGACGGCGTGGCCGCGGCGGGCGTCCTTGGTCCAGACGCTGGAGTTGAGCCCGTACGCGGTGGAGTTGGCCTGCGCGATCACCTCGTCCTCGTCGGTGAACCGGTAGACGGAGACGACCGGGCCGAAGGTCTCCTCGCCGCAGACCGCCATCGGCGCCTCGACCCCGTCGAGGATGGTGGGCTCGTAGAAGAGCGGGCCGATGTCGGGGCGGGCGGCGCCGCCCGCGACCAGGGTGGCGCCCTTGGCGACGGCCTCGTCGACGTGCCGCCGTACGGTCTCCAGCTGGCGCTCGCCGACCAGCGAGCCCATGTCCGCGCCGTACGCGAGGGAGGCGCCGAGCCGCATGGCCTTCGTACGGGCGGCGAAGCGCTCGACGAACGCGTCGGCGATGGAGGCGTGGACGTACAGCCGCTCGATGGAGATGCACAGCTGGCCGGCGGAGGAGAAGCAGGCGCGGACGGCGCCCGCGGCGGCCTTCTCGACGTCGGCGTCGGCGAGGACGAGCATGGCGTTCTTGCCGCCGAGTTCGAGGGTGACCCCGACCAGGCGGGCGGCCGCGCCCTGGGCGACCTCGCGGCCGGTGCGGGTGGAGCCGGTGAAGGAGACGTAATCGGCGTGCCGGACCACCTCGGGGCCGACGACGGGTCCGTCACCGAGGACGACCTGGAAGACCTCGGCGGGCAGTCCGGCCTCGATCAGCAGGTCGCGGGCCCACAGGGCGGTGAGCGCGGTCTCGGTGTCGGGCTTCATGACGACGGCGTTGCCGGAGACGAAGGCGGGCAGCGCGTCGCCGACGGAGAGTTCGAGGGGGTAGTTCCAGGGGGCGATCTGGCCGACGACCCCGCGCGGCTGGCGCAGCTCGGTGACCTTGGTGAGGGTGGGGATGGCGCCCGTGTGGCCCTTGGGGCGCAGGTACGAGGGGGCCTTGCGGCCGTAGTGGCGGGCGGCGACGGCGACCGCCTGAACCTCCTCGTGGGCGTGCAGACGGGCCTTGCCGGTCTCCAGCTGGATGAGGTCGAGCACCTCGGCCTGGCGGGCCAGGACCAGGTCGTGGAAGCGGAGCAGTACGGCGGCCCGCTTGCGTACGGGGACGGCGGCCCAGGCGCCCTGGGCGGCGCGGGCCCGGTCGAAGGCCTCGGCGACGTCCTCGGGGGTGGCCTCGGGGAGGTCCGCCAGCTTGGCCCCGGTGAAGGGGGTGTGGTTGGCGGTCCGGCCGGAGCCGATCACTCCGCGCGTGAGCCGGGTGACCAGGTCGGGGGTCACCACGTCGGCGGCGGTACGGGCACCGGCCGGGGCGGGGGCGACCGGGTTGGTGGGCTGCGGTGCGCTGCGGAGGGGGGCCGGGGCCTGCGAGTCCGTCATGGCGGTGAGCGTATTCCGCCCGGGGGGCTTTGGGTACCCGTCGGTAACCGGATTTTGCCATTTCTGCCAGCGATCGCTGGCAGGATGACGGAATCAGGGTTTCTCGGCCGGCGGCTTCCAGCCGCTGAGCACGACGTCGAACTGCTGCTCGGTCTTGGCCCAGTCGGCGACCGGGCTCGAGATGTAGACCGCGTACTCCGTGCCGTCCGGGGCGACGTACATCTGCTCCTTGGCCCGGCGCGGACCCGGGTGGTTCTGCTTCTCCGTCCAGGTGAAGTCCCAGAGCGCGGCCCGGGTGCTGTCCCGGAAGGTGTTCTGGTTCAGCCGCACCTTCTTGTAGTCCGTCCGCTTCTGCACCTGCTTCTCCAGGTCGAGCAGGTGCGCGTACGGATCCTGGTAGTCCGGGGTGGAGTCGGAGGCGATCCGGATGAAGTGCTTCCCGTCGTCCGGGGTGTAGTCGATCTGGTCGCCGTTCGCCTTGCGCGTCCAGCCGTCGGGGACGAACAGCGTGAAGCCGGCCAGGGGGTCGACGACCTTGGTGTAGCCGGCGGGCGGGGCGGCCTCGTCGCCGCCGTCGTCGTCCTGCTGGTCGGGGGCGCTCGCGTTCTTGTCGGTGCCGCCGTTGCCCGCGTCGTCCCCGGTGAACTTCAGGACGCCGAAGACGGCTCCGCCGCCGACCAGCGCCGCCACGAGCGCGATGGCGGTGGCCCGCTTGACCCAGCCGCCGCCGGTCGCCGGTGCCGGCGCGGGGCCGGGCTGTTCGGGCAGGGCGGCCGTGCGCGCCTGATCGGCGGTCGGGGCGGACGCGGGAGCGGGCTCCGCCTCCGGCTCCGTTTCCTCGGCGGCGTCGGCGAGCTCCTCCGAAGTCACCGCGCGCGTGGGGACGTACGCCTGCGCCGCCTTCGGCGGCCGGCCCTCCATCGCCTCGATCAGCATCCGCTCGGTCTCCTGCGCCGAGGGCCGCTCGTCGGGGTCCTTGCGCAGCAGGGCCGTGATGACCGGGCCCAGGGCCCCCGCCTGGCGCAGCGCCGGCGGCTCGTCGTTGACCACGGCCTGGAGGCTGGAGATGGGCGAGGTGCGGCGGAAGGGCGAGCGCGCCTCGACCGCCGTGTACAGGGTCGCGCCCAGCGACCACAGGTCGGAGGCGGTGCCGGGGGTCCCGCCGGTGACCCGCTCCGGAGCCAGGTAGTCGATGGAGCCGACGATCTCGCCGGTCCGCGTGATGGAGGAGTCGCCCTCGATCGCGGCGATCCCGAAGTCCGTGAGCAGGACCCGGCCGTCCTTGGCGAGCAGCACGTTGCCGGGCTTGACGTCCCGGTGCAGGACGCCGACCGCGTGTGCCGCGCGTAGAGCGCCCAGTACGTGCAGGCCGATCCGGGCCGCCTCGGCGGGCTCGATCCGGCCGGCCGCCTTGGCCGCGTCCGCGAGGGAGGGGCCGTCGATGTACTCCATGACGATCCAGGGCCGGTCGTCGTGCTCCAGTACGTCGTGGACCACCACGACCGCCGGGTGCTGGATCCGGGCCGCGGCCCGGGCCTCCTTCTGGGTCCGGGCGTGCAGCACCTCCCGGTCGGCCTGGGCCACGTACAGACCCGCCGTCAGTTCCTTGACGGCGACGGTCCTGTGCAGCAGCTCGTCATGCGCGCGCCACACTTTGCCCATGCCGCCGCTGCCGATCGGCTCCACGAGCCGGTACCGGCCAGCGAGCACCGCGCCCGCACCTGTCTGCTGTTCCACGAAACCCCGCCACTCTGTGCACTTCGGGCCAGATTACGGAGCGCCCGGGGCTGCCGGAACCGTGAAGGCGCGGTTCCGGCAGCACTGTGACGCAATCGCCGTACTGAGTCACCGTCAGTCGGCCTCAGCCGCCTGATTTGTAACTCCCCGTGGCCTTTTCGAAGACCTCGGTGACCTTGCCTTCGCCGTCCTGCGGACCGGTCACCATGACGACGTGGTAGCTGCCGCCGAGCGCCACGACGAAATTCCGGGCAACGACGCTGCGGCCGTTGCCGTCGATCCACGTGTACCGGCCGGTGACGCGGAGCTGGCTGCCGACCTTGGTGGTCTTGACGTCGCCGCCGCTGGCCCAGGTCGAGGACCGGTACGGGGCCAGCTCCGGCTCCTTGTCCTTCTGGTACGTCGCCGGGTCGGGGTTTCCGTCGACCTTGTCCCGGCCGGGGACGACGGTCAGGACGTACTCCCCGTCGGTGTACCGGACCTGCCCGGCCTCGTTCATCCCGCGCCGCTCCCAGCCGCTGGGGACGGCGATCTCGAAGTGCTCGGGGTCCTGCTGGGTGGTGTAGCCGGGGGGAGCGGGGGCGGGGGCGGCCTGGCTGGGCGTCGACTTCGGCGACGCCGACGGCGGGGCGGACGGGGGCCGCGAAGGGGACTGCACGGGGGGCTTGGCCACGGCGGCGGGTCGCTGCTCCTCGTTCCTCGGCAGGAAGAGGATGGCGTAGGCCACGGCCCCGGCGAGCAGGACCAGGACGCCGAGGAGGAGGGTCCGCCCGAGGGAGCGGGGCTTGCGGGAGGCGGCGGGATTGCGGTGGCGGCCGTGCAGGTCGCCCCGCCGGCGTACGACGGGCAGCCGCGCGGGATCCGGCTCCGGCATCGGGAGCGCGGCGAAGTCGCCGTCCGGCTCGGGGGCGGACCGTACGAGCGAGCGCAGCCAGCCGCGGAGCTCCTCGAAGTCGGGGCGCTCGGTGGGGTCCTGGCGCAGCAGCGACTCCACGATGGGGCGCAGGGGGCCGCACTCCTCGGCGAAGGCCGGGGACTCGGCGCAGACCATGTCGACGAGCTCGGTGACGCTGTCCTCGGGGTACGGGGCGTGCCCCTGGACGGCGCGGTACAGCAGCGCGCCGAGCCCCCAGAGGTCGGTGGCGGGCCCGACGGGTGCGGCCAGCTGCCAGGGCCCGGTGACGGACCCGGCCTGCTCGGGCGCCCACCGCTCGGTGACGGCCCCGACGACGGCCATCCGGGTCAAGCGCGCCCGCTCGGCCCCCAGCCCCCGGAGCCCGTCCCCGCCCCAACCCCCGGCTTCCCGGCGCTCGGCGCCTTGCGGTCCGGCCTGGCCGGGGCGGGGCTGACCGGGGCGGGGGTACGCGGCCGCGGCCGGGGCATCGGACCCGTTCGGCCGGAGCCGGCCGGGCTCGCCGGACGGCAGGTACGAGGCCATGTTCGGGCCCTCGGTGCCGTGCGGCGGGGTCTGGCCGGGGCGCGGGGGGCGGGGCTGGCCGGGCTGGCCGGGGCGGAGGTAGGCGGTCGGGTCCGGGGCTTCGGCTTGGCGGTAGCCCTCGGGCAGGGCCAGTTGCGCCGGCAGCGCGGGACGGACCGGCGCCGGGTCGGGCCGCGATTCGGGCTCCCGCACCGGCCCGGGCTCCTGCTCCGACGGCTCCGGCTCCGAAGGCCCCTGCCCCTGCCCCTGCCCCTGCCCCGACGGCCCGGCGGGGGGAAGCGCGGCCTGCCGGCGCGGCGTGGCCCCGTGCCACGGCGCACTCGTACCGGTCTCCGGCCCGCCGTACGGGTACGAGTACCCCTGCGGGAGGTTCGACCCCTGCGGCCTCGGCTCCGGCGCGGGCTCGGACCCGCCCTTGCGCTGCTCGGTGACCCGCGCGGCGGCGGCCTGCGCCCCCGCCCGGTAGGCGGCGATGGCCCCGGCCCGGGCGGCGGCCTTGAGGTCGGGCCGCTCCCCCGTCGCCCCGGGGGTGATGTGGTCGGAGTACCGCGGGCCGGTGTCGTACCCGGGCGCCACGAGCGGCGCGTAACCGCCCGCGCCCGGACCACCGTCCGGCCGGGCGCCCGCCGGCTCGCCCTGAGCACCCCGTACGTCCAACCCCGCACCGGGCACCGCACCCTGCGCACCGCCGGAGCCCGCCGACGCGACGGGCGGCGCACCCCTGCCCGGGTCAGGGTCTAAGGCGGCCGTACCGTTCGGGCCCGTGCCCCGGCCCACGCCCCCGGCGGGAGGAGAAGGCGGTGGCGGGTCGTCCCAGGGCTCGGACTCGGCATGGGGCTCGGACTCCCGGGGGACCGGGTCGTATCCGCACAGGGCGTCCTCCGCGGCGCCCGCCGCCAGGCCCGTCAGGACGACCCGGCCGTCATCGCATATCAACACGGTCCGGACCGTGATGTTCCGGTGCGTCCAGCCGTGCGCGTGCAGCACCCGCAGCGCGGTCAGCACGTCCGCCGCGACCTCGGCCGCCCGGTACGGGCTCAGCGGTTCATCGGCGATCAGCGCGGCCAGCGGGCGCGCCGGCACCAACTCGCTCACTATCCACAGCGACCCGCCCTCGGCGAACACGTCGAAGACCTGGTCCAGCCGCGGATGGTCCGGCACGGACGCGGCCGCCTGTGCCGCGGCGATCGCCCGGCGCACGGCCGGGATTTCTCCCCCGGCCGGCGCCGGAGGCCCCGGCGTCTGACCGTCGAGCAGCTCGGCATCCACGATCTCCGGCAACGGCACCTGCCGCACCAGGACTTCCTGCCCGCTGCGCGTGTCGAAGGCGCGGGTCTCGACCAGTTCGTACTCGTCCGACGGCGGCAGCGGCAGACGGTAGCGGCCGGCCAGGATCCGGCCCGCGTAGTCCTCCACTTCGCCTCCCCCGAGTGCCGGGGCGCACGTCCCCCATGGCCCCACTGCCACGATACGTCGCGCGGGCCGCCCGCGTCCCGAGCCTGGAAAGGCTCGTCACCCGTCACCCGTCACTCGTCGGCGCCCGGCCCGGCAGCCCCGGAGGCGCGGTTCAGCCCAGGGGCTGGAACGTCTGGAACGCCGTGTTGCGCATCGTCGTGCATTCCGGGGCGTCCCACTGGTCCGCCGGGCAGCTGATCATGATGGCGTAGCCGTGCTTCGCGTCCACCTTGAAGCCGCGGTTGAGCACGCGGACCTTGATGCCCTTCTGCTCCCGCTCGAACTCCCAGTCCGCGACGGTCGGGTAGCCGTTGTACTCCGTCGGGTCGATCCGGATCGTGCGGTAGTTCGTGCTGCTGCCCGCCGTTCCGGCGACCGCCTCGGCCCATGCGGCGCGGGCGTCGTTGCCGGGGCTGGCGGTGTAGTCGACCTGAATGCGCGGGAAGCCGCCGTCGCGGCTGTATATCGCGCCGGAGTTCTCACCGGCTATGCCCGTCACCTTGAAGCCCGACGGCATCGCCATCGAGAAGTGGAACCCCAGGTCCGTCACCTTCGCGTAGCCCTCGGGGAGCCCGGCTCCGGCACCGCCCGAAGTCGAACCCTGCCCCTGGCTCTGGCCTTGGCCCTGACTCTGCCCCTGGCTCTGCTGCCCGCCCGGGGACTGTCCCTGGCTCGGCTCGCCGCCGGCACCGCCGTTGGCCGTGGCGCCCTTGCCCGAGGTGGCGTTGGTCTCGCCGGTCTTCGCGGACGGGCTGGGGTTCGGGCTGGCGGAGACCGTCGTACCCGGACCGCCCTTGCCCTCTTCCTTCTTCTTGTCGGCCGCGTCGTCACCGCTGAACGCGTACGCGATGAGCGAACCGATCGCGGCGAGCGCGACGACCACACCCGCTATCGCGAGGGCGATGGTACGGCGGGACATGACGTCGGTGAGCGGCGCCGCGACCGGCGAGGGCCTGCCCGACGCCGGTGCGGGGGCCGGGGATTCGGCCGCCGAGGCCGCCGTGGTCGCCGCCGCGGCGGCCGCGGCCTTGCGGGTCGCCTTCAGCGCCGCGCGGGCCCGATCGCGCTGCTCGCGCTCAAGGCGGTCGCGCTCCTTCTTCTCGGCCTTCTCGGCCGCCTTCTCGGCTGCGGCCTTGGCCGCGGCCTCCTTGGCATCGGCCAGCGAGATCTGCCGGGTCTCCTCGACGGCCGGGGCCAGGACGGGAGCCGGCACCGGCTCCGGCGCGTTGACGACGGCGGTGAGCATCACCCGCGCGCGCTCCTCGTCGAGGCGGCGGGCCGGGTCCTTGGCCAGCAGTCCGTAGATGACCTCGGTCAGCGGACCCGCGTTCTTGGGCGGCTCCACCGGCTCGGTCATCACGGCGGTGAGGGTGGCGAGCGCGGAGCCCTTGTCGTACGGGGGCACGCCCTCCACGGCGGCGTACAACAGGCCGCCGAGGGACCACATGTCGGCGGGCGGGCCGGGCTTCTGGCCGCGGGCGCGCTCGGGGGAGATGTACGAGGGGGCGCCGACGAGCATGCCGGTGGAGGTGACGGAGGGGTCGCCCTCGACCTGTGCGATGCCGAAGTCGGTGAGGACGACGCGGCCGGTGCGGGCGATGAGCACGTTGGACGGCTTCACGTCCCGGTGCAGGATTCCCTGGCCGTGCGCCGCACGGAGTACGTCGAGGACGGCGAGGCCGACCTCGGCGGCGCGGTGGGGGGTCAGCGGGCCCTGTTCGCGGATGAACTCGGCGAGGGAGGGCCCCTCGATGAGCTCCATGACGATCCACGGGCGGCCGTCCTCGTCGACGACGTCGAAGACGGTGACGGCTCCGCCGCTGCGGATCCGGGCAATGGCCTTGGCTTCGCGGAGGGTACGGGTGATGAGGCGGCGCTTCTCGTCCTCGTCGACGCCGGTGCTGAAGCGGAGTTCCTTGACGGCGACGGTCCGGCCGAGGGTCTCGTCCTCGGCGCGCCAGACGGTGCCCATGCCGCCCTTGCCGAGCACTTCGCGCAGCCGGTAGCGCCGCGCGAGCAGCCGCCCCTCGGCTCCCGCGCCCGCGGCGGCCTTGGCGGCAGCGGCCTTGACGGCAGCGGCAACGGCATCGGCCTTCTCGACTACGGGGTTCCCTCCGGCAGATGCACCGGCGGATGCACCAGCGGACTTGCCCGGGTCCGGCTCCACCGCAGCCGAGCCTGCGGACTTCGCGTCCTGCGACGCACCGCCACCGGCTCTGCCCGCGCCTGCCGCCGACTCGGCGGTACCGGCGACGGGCTTGGCCAGGTCGGCCTTGGCCGCAGCCGGCTCCTCGTCCTTCGGCTCCGCCGACTCGGCGGACGCCACGGCGGACTTGCTCAGGTCGGCCTTGGCCGCAGGCGCGCCGGGAGGCTTGGTGTCCTCCGGTTCCGCCGCGGGCGAGGCGGCGGGCGCGGCGGCAGGCTTCACAGCCTCCGGCTTCGCCGCCTGCCCGGCATCACGCTCCGCCGCGGCCGAGGCGGCAGGCTTCGCCGCACGCGCAGCCTCCTGCTTCGCCGCAGGCGACTCGGCGGGCGACTCGGTGTGCTCCGGCTTCGACATGCGTCCCCTCTGCGATCGTGCCGCCTGCTGCCCCGGGGATCCCCGGTGGCCCGCTCCGGGAAAACCCGTGCGGTAACCCGCCCCGGCAGAACCCTCATTGTTCCTCACTCCGCAACGGACGGGCGCCCCGGGTCCGCGGTTCCCCCCTCCGCATCCCGGAGTTACAACGGAACGATGTCGGGCGCCCCCAGCCGCGCGGCATCCGCCGTCTGGTCGTCCGGCTGACGCTGCGATTCCCGTTCCGCCTGCACCCGCTTCTCGTAGTGTTCCACTTCCTTCTCGATCTGCTGCTTGTCCCACCCCAGGACCGGAGCCATCAGCTCCGCGCACTCCCGGGCCGAGCGCGTCCCCCGGTCGAACGTCTCGATCGAGATCCGCGTCCGCCGCGTCAGCACGTCGTCCAGATGCCGCGCCCCCTCGTGCGACGCCGCGTACACCACCTCCGCCCGCAGGTAGTCGTCCGCCCCGCCCAGCGGCTGCCCCAGCCCCGGGTCCGCCGCGATCAGGTCCAGCAGTTCGTCCGTCATCGAGCCGTACCGGTTCAACAGGTGCTCCACCCGCACCACATGGAGGCCCGCCCGGGCCGCGATCCCGGCCCGCCCGTTCCACAGCGCCCGGTACCCCTCCGCCCCCACCAGCGGCACGTCCTCCGTCACGCACTCCGCGACCCGCTGGTCCAGGCCGTGGACCGCCTCGTCGACCGCGTCCTTCGCCATGACCCGGTACGTCGTGTACTTGCCGCCCGCCACCACCACCAGCCCCGGCACGGGATGCGCCACCGTGTGCTCGCGCGAGAGCTTGCTCGTCGCGTCCGACTCCCCGGCCAGCAGCGGCCGCAGGCCCGCGTACACCCCCTGGACGTCGTCCCGCGTCAGCGGCACGGCCAGCACCGAGTTCACGTGCTCCAGCAGGTAGTCGATGTCCGCGCTCGACGCCGCCGGATGCGCCTTGTCCAGGTCCCAGTCGGTGTCCGTCGTGCCCACGATCCAGCTCCGGCCCCACGGGATGACGAAGAGGACCGACTTCTCCGTACGCAGGATCAGCCCGGTCGAGGAGTGGATCCGGTCCTTCGGTACGACCAGGTGGATGCCCTTCGACGCCCGGACGTGGAACTGGCCCCGCTCCCCGATCAGTGCCTGCGTGTCGTCCGTCCACACCCCCGTCGCGTTCACGACCTGCCGCGCGCGGATCTCGTACTCGCCGCCGCCCTCCACGTCCTGCACGCGCGCCCCGACGACCCGCTCGCCCTCCCTCAGGAAGCCGACCACCCTCGCCCGGTTGGCGCACTGCGCCCCGTACGCCGACGCCGTCCGCACCAGCGTGGCCACGTACCGCGCATCGTCCATCTGGGCGTCGTAGTACTGCAGGGCGCCCACCAGCGCGTCCTTGCGCAGCGCCGGAGCCACCCGCAGCGCGCGCCCCCGCGACAGGTGCCGGTGCACCGGCAGCCCCCGCCCGTGCCCGCTGGACACCGACATCGCGTCGTACAGCGCGACGCCCGATCCGGCATAGAACCGCTCCCAGCCCTTGTGCTGGAGCGGGTACAGGAACGGCACGGGCTTCACCAGGTGCGGAGCTAGCCGCTCCAGCAGCAGGCCGCGCTCCTTCAGGGCCTCCCGGACGAGGGCGAAGTCGAGCATCTCCAGATACCGCAGTCCGCCGTGGATCAGCTTGCTCGACCGGCTGGAGGTGCCGGACGCCCAGTCCCTGGCCTCCACCAGCCCCGTCGAGAGGCCTCTGGTCGCGGCGTCGAGCGCGGTGCCCGAGCCGACCACGCCCGCGCCCACCACCAGCACGTCCAGTTCCCGCTCGGCCATCCGGGCGAGCGCCTCTTCGCGCTGGACCGGCCCCAGTGTCGCTGTCCTCACTGCTGCCTCCCGTCGGTGCGGGCCGTTCCCGCTCGGTGCGGGTGACCCCGCTCACATCCCCCGCTCACGATTCTGACCCGCCGTACCGACATCAGCCACCGCCTGTGGACAACACAACGGCGACCATCACCCCGTAATACGACACATCGGTCATATATACGCCTAGTCTGACATCGCGCCAGCTCCACACTCCACCTGCACGGTCCACAGGGCTTGCGCACCCAGCCCCCTCATGCATGCCAGGGAAGGGACGGCACCCCATGCCCGCAGATCTCGCCGTCATCGGACTCGGCCACCTCGGCCTCCCGCTGGCGCAGGCGGCCGTCGCCGCCGGAATCGAGACGGTCGGCTACGACAGCGGTCCGGCAGCGGCAACGGCCGCCGACCCGGCCACGGCCACGCCCGCGGTCAACGCCACGGCCACCGCCACGGACTCCACCCTCACCGCCGCCGAGATCCGCCGCATGTCGGCCGCCGGCTTCCGGATCACCACCAACCCCGCCGAACTCGGCCGGGTCCGCACCGCCGTCATCTGCGCCCCCACCCAACTCGGCGCCGACCGCGCACTCGACCTCTCCGCCGTCGGCGAGGCGGGCCGCACGCTCGCCGCCCGGCTGCGTCCGCACACCACCGTCATCCTCGAATCCGCCGCCCACCCGGGTGTCACCGAGGACTACCTGCGCCCGATCCTGGAGGAGGGCTCCGGACTGCGCGCCGGCCGGGACTTCCACCTCGCGTACTCCCCCAGCCGCCTCGACCCCGGCAACCGCACGCACGGCATCGCCAACACCCCCAAGGTGATCGGCGGCCTCACCCCCGCCTGCACCGAGTCCGCGCACGCCTTCTACGCCCGCCTCACCGAGAAGGTCGTCCGGGCACGCGGCCTGCGCGAGGCCGAGACCGTACAGCTCCTGGAGACCAACTACCGGCACGTCAACATCGCCCTCATGAACGAGATGGCGGTGCTCTGCCACGACCTCGGCGTCGACCTCTGGGACGTCATCCGCTGCGCCGAGACCAAGCCGTACGGGTTCCAGGCCTTCCGGCCCGGCCCGGGGGTCGGCGGCCGCAGCGTCCCCCTCGACCCCAACTACCTCCCCCACACCACCCGCACCCCGGGCCACCCCCTGCGCATGGTCGGGCTGGCGCAGGAGATCAACGGCCGGATGCCCCAGTACGTCATCCAACGCTCCGCCACCCTGCTGAACGAGCACGGGAAATCGGCCCGCGGGGCGCGCGTCCTGCTGCTCGGCGTCACGTACAAGCCCGACCTCGCCGACCAGGAGGGCTCACCGGCCCGCGAGATCGCCAGCCGGCTGCTCGACCTCGGGGCGCTGGTCAGCTACCACGACCCGTACGTCGCCGGATGGCGCGTCAGGGACCGGCCGGTCCCCCGTGCCGAATCGTTGTACGAGGCCGCCGCGAACGCCGATCTGACGATCCTGCTCCAGCACCACCGCACGTACGACCTCCAAGGCCTCGCGGTGAAGGCGCAGTTGCTGCTGGACACCCGCGGAGCCAGCCCGGCGGGTGCGGCGCACCGGCTCTGACCTGGCCGGACCGCGCCGGACCGGGCCCGGAAAACGCTTCAGCGGATGTCGGGGCCGCCTGCTAGCCTGCGGCGACTTATCTCATCCATACGTCCTCGGCCGACCACCGTGGACACCCGTATGCCCGAATCCCTGGGGGGGATTTCCACCATGAGCCAGCCCATCCAGCCGCCCGCACCCGAGTCCGACGCCGCCGCCGGCTCCGCGATCCCGGCCTCCGCCGCCGTCGCGTACCCGGCCGAGCCGGCCCGCACCGGCAGCATCGGCCTGGGCATCGCCGCGGCCGTGGTCGCCGCCCTGGTCGCGGCCGCCGCGTACGGCGGGATCATGAACGCGATCGACCGCCAGGTCGGCTACGCGGCGGTCGGCGTCGGCCTGCTGATCGGCTTCGCCGCCGGCAAGCTCGGCGGCAGGAACCCGGCGCTCCCCGTGGTCGCCGCGCTCCTCTCCCTCGGCGCCGTCTACCTCGGCCAGCTGTTCTTCATCGCGCTGGCCCTGGCCGACTACGGCCACGTCGGCCTCGGCGAGGTCCTCGACAAGGCGGGCGTCGGCGGCCTGCACGACATCTGGCGGGAGGCCACGGACGCGATGGACTACGCCTTCCTCGCCATCGGCGGCTTCGTGGCCTTCGGCGCCGCGAAGAAGGCCGGCGACTGACCTGCGCCCACCTGACGCCGAAGGGCCGGCTCCCCGAATTCGAGGAGCCGGCCCTTCGTGCGTACGGGGTGCGTCAGCGGCGGTGCTGCGAGTCCGCGATGGTGACCTCGACCCGCTGGAACTCCTTGAGCTCGCTGTAGCCCGTGGTCGCCATCGAGCGGCGCAGGGCGCCGAAGATGTTCATCGAGCCGTCCGGGGTGTGCGACGGGCCGGTGAGGATCTCCTCGGTGGTGCCGACCGTGCCCAGGTCGACCTTCTTGCCGCGCGGCACGTCCTCGTGGACGGCCTCCATGCCCCAGTGGTGGCCCTTGCCGGGCGCGTCGGTGGCACGGGCCAGCGGGGAGCCCATCATCACGGCGTCGGCGCCGCAGGCGACGGCCTTCGGGATGTCGCCGGACCAGCCCACGCCGCCGTCGGCGATGACGTGCACGTAGCGGCCGCCGGACTCGTCCATGTAGTCGCGGCGGGCCGCGGCCACGTCCGCGACGGCGGTGGCCATCGGGACCTGGATGCCGAGCACGTTGCGCGTGGTGTGCGCGGCGCCGCCGCCGAAGCCGACCAGGACACCCGCGGCGCCGGTGCGCATCAGGTGCAGGGCCGCCGTGTACGTGGCGCAGCCGCCGACGATGACCGGGACGTCGAGCTCGTAGATGAACTGCTTCAGGTTCAGCGGTTCGGCGGCGCCCGAGACGTGCTCGGCCGACACGGTGGTGCCGCGGATCACGAAGATGTCCACGCCCGCGTCGACGACGGCCTTGGAGAACTCGGCGGTGCGCTGCGGGGAGAGCGCGGCGGCGGTGACGACACCGGAGTCGCGGACCTCCTTGATGCGCTGCCGGATCAGGTCCGCCTGGATCGGGGCGGAGTAGATCTCCTGGAGGCGGCGGGTGGCGGCGTCCTCGTCGAGCTCCGTGATCTCGTCGAGCAGCGGCTGCGGGTCCTCGTACCGGGTCCACAGGCCTTCGAGGTTCAGCACGCCGAGGCCGCCGAGCTCGCCGATGCGGATGGCGGTCTGCGGGGAGACGACCGAGTCCATGGGAGCGGCGAGGAACGGCAGCTCGAAGCGGTAGGCGTCGATCTGCCAGGCGATCGAGACCTCCTTCGGGTCCCGCGTACGCCGGCTCGGGACGATGGCGATGTCGTCGAACGCGTACGCCCTGCGGCCGCGCTTGCCGCGCCCGATCTCGATCTCAGTCACGTGTGGTGGCCTTTCCTCTGGGTCTGCCCGTCCAGTATCCCCGAACCCCGGCGCCCCGCGTTCCGGTGACCGCTGTACGGACGCATGGCGAAGGGGCGGGTCCGGATGGACCCGCCCCCTTCACGCGCTGTCGGTTCAGCCCTTGCGGCTGTAGTTCGGTGCCTCGACCGTCATCTGGATGTCGTGCGGGTGGCTCTCCTTGAGGCCCGCCGACGTGATGCGGACGAAGCGGCCGCGGTCCTGGAGCTCCGGCACCGTACGGCCGCCGACGTAGAACATCGACTGGCGCAGGCCGCCGACGAGCTGGTGCACGACCGCGGAGAGCGCTCCGCGGTACGGGACCTGGCCCTCGATGCCCTCGGCGATGAGCTTGTCGTCGCCGCCCACGCCCTCCTGGAAGTAGCGGTCCTTGGAGAAGGAGCGCTGGTCGCCGCGGGACTGCATCGCGCCGAGCGAGCCCATGCCGCGGTACGACTTGAACTGCTTGCCGTTGATGAAGAGCAGCTCGCCCGGGGACTCCTCGCAGCCCGCGAGCAGCGAGCCGAGCATCACCGTGTCGGCGCCCGCGACGAGCGCCTTGGCGATGTCTCCGGAGTACTGCAGGCCGCCGTCGCCGATGACCGGGACGCCGGCCGCCTTCGCGGCGAGCGAGGCCTCGTAGATGGCGGTGACCTGCGGGACGCCGATGCCGGCGACGACGCGGGTGGTGCAGATGGAGCCGGGGCCGACACCGACCTTGATGCCGTCGCAGCCGGCGTCGATCAGCGCCTGGGCGCCGTCGCGGGTGGCGACGTTGCCGCCGATGACGTCGACGGAGGAGTTCGACTTGATCTTGGCGATCATGTCGCCGACGAGCCGGGAGTGGCCGTGGGCGGTGTCGACGACGATGAAGTCGGCGCCCGCCTCGATCAGCGCCTGCGCACGGTCGTACGCGTCTCCGGTGACGCCGACCGCGGCGCCGACCAGCAGGCGGCCGTCCTTGTCCTTGGCGGCGTTCGGGTACTTCTCGGCCTTGACGAAGTCCTTGACCGTGATGAGGCCCTTGAGGATGCCCGCGTCGTCGACCAGCGGAAGCTTCTCGATCTTGTGGCGGCGCAGCAGCTCCATGGCGTCCACGCCGGAGATGCCGACCTTGCCCGTGACCAGCGGCATCGGGGTCATGACCTCGCGCACCTGGCGGCTGCGGTCCGACTCGAAGGCCATGTCACGGTTGGTGACGATGCCGAGCAGCTTGCCCGCGGAGTCGGTGACCGGGACGCCGGAGATGTGGAACTTCGCGCAGAGCCCGTCGGCCTCGCCGAGCGTCGCGTCGGGGTGCACCGTGATCGGGTCGGTGACCATGCCGGACTCGGAGCGCTTGACCACGTCGACCTGGTTGGCCTGGTCGGCGATCGACAGGTTGCGGTGCAGTACGCCGACGCCGCCCTGGCGGGCCATCGCGATGGCCATGCGGGCCTCGGTGACCTTGTCCATGGCGGCGGACAGGAGCGGCACGTTCACGCGGACGTTGCGCGAGATCAGGGAAGAGGTGTCGATCGCATCAGGCGACATGTCCGACGCGCCCGGCAGCAGCAGCACGTCGTCGTAGGTCAGTCCGAGCGTGGCGAATTTGTCGGGCACTCCGTCGGCGGTCATGACACCTTCCCAAATGGTCTTGCTAAGCGGGGGTGTCCATGCTAACGGGATCCCGACGCGTCTCATTCCACGACCAAGGTCAAGCAGAAGTTTCAGCTGTTCCTACGAGGATGCGCCTACGAGGATGCAGGGATCCGGCCCGCGCCCCGCCCACTGCTCGCTACTGCTCGCTACTGCTCGCTACTGCTCGGCGAGCGCGCGCAGCCGGCTGAGCGCACGGTGCTGGGCCACCCGCACCGCACCGGGGGACATCCCGAGCATCTGCCCGGTCTCCTCGGCCGTCAGGCCGACCGCCACCCGCAGTACGAGGAGCTCGCGCTGGTTCTCCGGAAGGTTGGCCAGCAGCTTCTTGGCCCAGGCGGCGTCGCTGCTCAGCAGCGCCCGCTCCTCCGGGCCGAGCGAGTCGTCCGGCCGCTCCGGCATCTCGTCGGAGGGCACGGCCGTGCTGCCCGGGTGCCGCATGGCGGCGCGCTGGAGGTCGGCGACCTTGTGCGCGGCGATGGCGAAGACGAAGGCCTCGAAGGGCCGGCCGGTGTCCCGGTACCGCGGCAGCGCCATCAGTACGGCGACGCAGACCTCCTGCGCGAGGTCCTCCACGAAGTGGCGGGCGTCGCCCGGGAGCCGCGAGAGCCGGGTTCTGCAGTAGCGGATGGCCAGCGGGTGCACGAAGGCGAGCAGATCGTGCGTCGCCTGCTCGTCACCCTCGACGGCTCGGCGTACGAGCGCGCTGACGGCACCCGCGCTGCCGCCCTTGGCGGCGCCGGTGGAGCCTGTGGCCGTGGGTGACCCCGGGGCCTCGTCGTCGCGCATCAATCCATGGTGCCTTGGCGCCGGAGCATTCGCGCCGCCACGGCCCGTGTTGTGCGTCGAAGCGTTATGAGCGGGTGCGCCTGAGCTCATCACTGCGCCCTCCCCTCCCGCTCGACCGGATACTCCCCGAGGCCCCATCCCAGAAAATGCGCCACACCTCAAGCATGCGGCATCGCGCGCGAAGCGACACGTCCCCCGATTGTGCCCCGCCCATCCCCGGGTGCGCACCGGGTACGGCGGGACGGGAACGGGCGGGCGCACGACGGGCACGCGCGGGGTCGGCCGGGGGCGGCCGCGGACGGCCGAAGGCGGCCGGGCACACGGGCGGACACACGGGCGGGCACATGGGCGGACCCACAGCCCGGGCGCCCGTCGCGCCGCCCCGCCCGCCGGTGGCGGACGGGACCGCTCTCAGCGTCCGGCCTGCGGTCTCGCGGTCAGCGGACCAGGCCCCAGCGGAACCCGAGCGCCACGGCGTGCGCCCGGTCCGAGGCGCCCAGCTTCTTGAAGAGCCGGCGGGCGTGCGTCTTGACCGTGTCCTCGGAGAGGAAGAGCTCGCGCCCGATCTCCGCGTTGGACCGGCCGTGACTCATGCCCTCCAGCACCTGGATCTCGCGCGCGGTGAGCGTGGGCGCGGCGCCCATCTCGGCCGAGCGGAGCCGGCGCGGGGCCAGTCGCCAGGTCGGGTCGGCCAGGGCCTGGGTGACCGTGGCCCGCAGTTCGGCGCGCGAGGCGTCCTTGTGCAGATAGCCCCGGGCGCCGGCGGCGACCGCGAGGGCCACCCCGTCCAGGTCCTCGGCGACCGTCAGCATGATGATGCGGGCGCCCGGATCGGCCGAGAGCAGCCGGCGCACCGTCTCCACACCGCCCAGCCCCGGCATCCGTACATCCATCAGAATCAGGTCGGAGCGGTCGGCACCCCAGCGGCGGAGGACTTCCTCGCCGTTGGCAGCCGTCGTCACACGCTCGACGCCGGGCACGGTGGCAACCGCGCGACGGAGCGCCTCTCGGGCAAGCGGGGAGTCGTCGCAGACGAGGACGGAAGTCATGACCGCCCTCCGCAGCTGCTGATGCGCGTCACCTTGAGCCTCCAGGCTGGTACGTATCGTCACCTGTGCGGTCGATGCTCTCGGACACCTGTCCGGGAACTTCTTGGTTCAACCGCCTTCGCACTCTCAACGATGGTCACTCGAAAGAGTTACGGGTCGGACGGACACCTTCGGCACTCTACGTGAGGAAGCGAACACGGCGTGGGTGCCACTCTCCGCGTGTCCTCCATCTGGAGCTATGCCCTATTTGGCGGCTTTTCTTCCTTTTGGCACGTGTCTGAGGCTAGATTCCCAATGAGTCATATTTACATCTACTACGACAGTAGGTGTGGAGACTTGGACCGTATCCGTCTCAGTACCGGCACCAAGAGGACTACCCATGGCAGATTTCTCCCGCCTCCCCGGACCGAACGCCGACCTCTGGGACTGGCAGCTGCTGGCCGCCTGCCGGGGGGTCGACAGCTCCCTCTTCTTCCACCCGGAAGGCGAGCGGGGCGCGGCCAGGAGTGCGCGCGAGGCCTCGGCTAAAGAGGTCTGCATGAGATGCCCGGTGCGCTCGGAATGCGCCGCGCACGCACTGGCCGTCCGCGAGCCCTACGGGGTGTGGGGCGGCCTCACCGAGGACGAGCGCGAAGAGCTGATGGGACGCGCGCGCCATCGTCTGATCCCCGCGTCGACCACGATCGGACCCCTTCCGCCGCACTGATCCACGGTTCGCCGAAACGTTCGAAGGAACGTTTCCTCAACCTTCGCGCGACCGGGACGTCACGCGATTGGCCGTACCGCCGTACGCAGACGCCGGCGCCGACCCCGTATGCCGACGCCGGCGCCGTACGCCGCACGGTCAACGCGTGGCGGCCCGCTCCAGTTCGGCCAGGGTCGCCGCCACGGCCGGTACGCGCGCCAGGTCGGGCAGGGTCAGCGCCACGACCTCCCGCTCCACCGCCGGCTCCACGGCCACCGTGCTCACGCCCTTGGCCCGTACGGACTCCACCGCCAGCTCCGGCAGTACGGCGACGCCCAGCCCGGCGCCGACCAGGCCGACCACGGCCGGGTAGTCGTCGGTCGCGAAGTCGATGCGCGGGGTGAAGCCCACCTCCTCGCACACCTCCACCAGATGGCGGCGGCAGCGCGGACAGCCCGCGATCCAGGGCTCGTCGGCCAGTTCCGCCATCCCCACCCGCTCGGCCCCCGCCAGCCGGTGCCCCTCCGGCACCAGCCCGACGAGCCGGTCCGTGAGCAGCGGCCGCACCACGAGGTCCTCCCACTCGGCCTCGGCGGCCGAACCGCCGGCCGAGGGGGAGGCCGAGCCGTACCGGAAGGCCAGCGCCAGATCGCAGTCGCCCTCGCGCAGCATCTCCACCGAGCGCGGCGGCTCCGCCTCGACCAGCGAGATCCGGGTGCCGGGGTGCTCGGCGCGCATCGCGGCCAGCGCCGTCGGCACCAGCGTGGAGCTCCCGCTGGGGAAGGACACCAGCCGGACCCGGCCCGCGCGCAGCCCGGCGATGGCCGCGACCTCCTCCTCGGCGGCGGTCAGCCCGGCGAGGATCCCGGCGGCGTGCCGGACCAGGGCCGTACCGGCCTGGGTCAGCCGCATCTCGCGGCCGGCCCGGACGAGCAGCGGGGTGCCGGCCGACTGCTCCAGCGCCTTCATCTGCTGGGAGACGGCGGGCTGGGTGCAGCCGAGCTCGCGGGCGGCGGCGGAGAAGGACCCGGTGCCGGCGACGGCGCGCAGCACCCGGAGATGACGTGCCTCGATCATCCTTCGAGCATAAGCCCCGCTTTGGGCTCGGCGCGAATATTCTCGTGCCCCTTTGAGGAGGCTGGACTACCGTGGTCTTCATGGCCCTCACCGTTCCCGGCACCTCCGGCGCCCCCGGCACCCCCGGCGACTCCGCGGCCCCGCTGCGCGTCGTCTCCGTGAACCTCGGCCGCGCGACGGCCGTCGACCACACCGACGCGCAGGGCGGGGTGACCGGCATCGGCAAGCGCCCCGTCCCCGGCCCGGTCCACGTGTTCCCGCCCGGCCCCAAGGGCATCGGTGCCAGCGGCCTCAAGGGCGACGCCGTCTGCGACCTGCGCCACCACGGCGGGGACCACCAGGCCGTCTACGCCTACGCGCGCGAGGACCTCGACTGGTGGGAGGGCGAGCTGGACCGCGAACTGCCCGCCGGGCTCTTCGGCGAGAACCTCACCACCTCCGGCATGGACCTGACGGGCGCGCTGCTCGGCGAGCGCTGGCGGGTCGGCGCGGGCGGCCTCGTCCTCGAAGTGGCCTCGGCCCGCATCCCGTGCCGCACCTTCCAGGGCGCCCTCGGCGAGCGGGGCTGGGTCAAGCGGTACACGCGGGCCGCGCGGCCGGGTGCGTACCTGCGCGTGATCCAGGAGGGTCCGGTCTCCCCCGGCGACTCCGTCGAGATCGTCCACCGCCCGGACCACGACGTGACGGTGGAGCTCTGGTTCCGGGCCTTCACCACCGACCGGTCGCTGCTCGCGCGCACCCGGGCGGCGGGCGCGGCGATGGCGCCGCAGTGGCACGAGGCGGCCCTCGCCCACATGGAGAAGTACGGGCAGTAGCAGGGCATTCGTGGGTGACGCCGGCTCAAGCGGCGGAAACGGGAGCTCAAAGCGGGTTTTCGTAGCCGGAAGTAGCGGTTCCGCAGCGGGAAGCGACGACGCGTGGCCCCGTGCGTCACGAAGGGGTACCGCCCGGCGGGCTCCCCTTGAGCTGTCGTCGAGGGCGGCTAGGTTGCGCCTATGACGACTGCGTTGATTACGGGATCCACGGCGGGCATCGGCGCCGCATTCGCCCGGCGGCTCGCCGCCCAGGGGCACAACCTCGTACTGGTGGCCCGCGACACGAAGCGGCTCGGCGAGCAGGCCACCGAGCTGCACGACCGGCACGGCATCGAGGCCGAGGTGCTGGCCGCCGACCTGTCCACCGACGAGGGCATCGCGGCCGTCGAGCGCCGCCTCGGCGACCGTACGCACCCGGTGGACCTGTTGGTCAACAACGCGGGCTTCGGCAACAAGGGCCGCTACCTCGAAGTCTCCATGGCCGACGAGCTGACCATGCTGAAGGTGCACATCGAGGCCGTCCTGCGGCTGACCTCGGCGGCCACCGAATCGATGCGCTCGCGCGGCCGCGGCGGCGTCGTCAACGTGGCCTCGGTGGCGGCCTTCGTGCCGCGCGGCACGTACGGGGCGAGCAAGGCCTGGGTCGTGCAGTTCACGCAGGGCGCGGCGCGGGACCTGTCCGGATCGGGCGTCCGGCTGATGGCGCTGTGCCCCGGCTTCGTCCGCACCGAGTTCCACCAGCGCGCCGGCATGGGCACGGACAACATCCCCAACTGGATGTGGCTGGACGCGGACAAGCTGGTGGCGGCGGCCCTGGACGACCTGGCACGCGGAAAGACGGTCTCGATCCCGGATCCGCGGTACAAGGCGCTGATGGGCGTGGTGAAGCTGACGCCGCGCGGGCTGCTGGGCGGGGTGTCCTCGCGCACGGGCCGCAAGTACGGTCCGCAGTAGCCCGAGTGACTTGCGGGTAGGCCGGTCTCCAAACCGGCCGACCGGGTGAAATCTCCCTAAACTGGACGTGTCCCCTCCAGCCCGGGAGTACGCCATGACATTCGTACAAATAGTCGATTACGAGACCAGCAGCCCCGAGGCCGTCAACGAGGTCATCGACCGGTACCTGGCGAAGACGAAGGGCAAGCGGACCGTGTCCCACACCATGGTGGGCAAGGACCGCGAGGCCGAGACCCACTTCGTCGACGTCGTCGAATTCCCGTCGTACGAAGCGGCCATGAAGAACTCTCACCTCCCGGAGACGGACCAGATGTTCCAGGAGATGATGGCCCTCTGCGACGGGATGCCCCGGTTCACCAACCTGGACGTCGTCCGCGACGAGCACCTCAACACCCTGCTCGCGAACCGCATGTACGAAGAGGTCGCGATGAAGGGCGACATGTCCGTCGTGGACGAGATCTTCGCGGCGGACTACCGGGACCACGACATCAGCCGGCCCGAGGCCAAGGTCGGCCGCGACGGCATCCGCGAGGACGTGCAGATGTGGCGCGGCGCCTTCGACTTCACCTTCACGCGGGACGCCCAGATGGCGCAGGAGGACTACGTCACCACGATGTGGACCTTCAACGGCAAGCACAAGGGCGAGTTCATGGGGGTCGCCCCGACCGGCAAGAACTGCACGATGACCGGCACGACGGTCTTCCGGTGCGAGGACGGAATGATCAAGGAAGGCTGGTGGCACTACGACGCCGTGCGCCTGATGCGGGAGCTCGGCGCGATGTGACGTCAAGTGACGCCATGTGACGCCACCCCGCCTACGGGAAGGCCCCGTTCCGCCGATGCGGAACGGGGCCTTCTCAGTGTGGGGCGCGATCAGTGGCTGTGGCCGTGACCGTGGCCGTGACCGGCATCGGCCTCTTCCTCGGCCGGCTTCTCGACGACCAGGGTCTCGGTCGTGAGCAGCAGGGAGGCGATGGAAGCGGCGTTCTCCAGCGCGGAGCGGGTGACCTTGACCGGGTCGATGACGCCGGCCTTGACCAGGTCGCCGTACTCGCCGGTGGCGGCGTTGAAGCCCTGGCCCTTTTCGAGCTCGGCGACCTTCGAGGTGATGACGTAACCCTCGAGGCCGGCGTTCTCGGCGATCCAGCGCAGCGGCTCGACGGCGGCGCGGCGGACGACCGCGACACCCGTGGCCTCGTCGCCGGACAGACCCAGGTTGCCCTCCAGCACCTTCACGGCGTGGACGAGCGCGGAGCCACCGCCGGAGACGATGCCCTCCTCGACCGCGGCGCGGGTCGCCGAGATGGCGTCCTCGAGGCGGTGCTTCTTCTCCTTGAGCTCCACCTCGGTGGCGGCGCCGACCTTGATGACGCAGACGCCGCCGGCGAGCTTCGCCAGGCGCTCCTGCAGCTTCTCGCGGTCCCAGTCCGAGTCGGTGGACTCGATCTCGGCCTTGATCTGGTTGACGCGGCCGACGACCTCGTCGTGGCTGCCGCCACCGTCGACGATGGTCGTGTCGTCCTTGGAGATGGTCACGCGGCGCGCGGAACCGAGGACGTCCAGACCGGCCTGGTCGAGCTTGAGGCCGACCTCCTCGGCGATGACGGTGGCACCGGTGAGGGTGGCCATGTCCTGGAGCATCGCCTTGCGACGGTCACCGAAGCCGGGGGCCTTGACGGCGACCGCGTTGAAGGTGCCGCGGATCTTGTTGACGACGAGGGTGGAGAGCGCCTCGCCCTCGACGTCCTCGGCGATGATCAGCAGCGGCTTCGAGGCGCCGGCCTGGATGACCTTCTCGAGCAGCGGCAGGAGGTCCTGGATGGAGGAGATCTTGCCCTGGTTGATCAGGATGTACGGGTCGTCGAGGACGGCCTCCATACGCTCCTGGTCGGTGACCATGTACGGCGAGAGGTAGCCCTTGTCGAAGGCCATGCCCTCGGTGAACTCCAGCTCCAGGCCGAAGGCGTTGGACTCCTCGACGGTGATGACACCGTCCTTGCCGACCTTGTCCATCGCCTCGGCGATGAGCTCGCCGACCTGCTGGTCCTGCGCGGAGAGCGCGGCCACGGCGGCGATGTCGGACTTGTCCTCGATCGGGCGGGCGGTCGCGAGGAGCTCCTCGGACACGGCCTTGACCGCGGCGTCGATGCCCTTCTTCAGGGCGGCCGGGGAGGCGCCGGCGGCGACGTTGCGCAGGCCCTCGCGGACCAGCGCCTGGGCCAGCACGGTGGCGGTGGTGGTGCCGTCACCCGCGATGTCGTTGGTCTTGGTCGCCACCTCCTTCACGAGCTGCGCGCCCAGGTTCTCGTACGGGTCGTCCAGCTCGACCTCGCGGGCGATGGTGACACCGTCGTTGGTGATGGTGGGGGCGCCGAACTTCTTGTCGATGACGACGTTGCGGCCCTTGGGGCCGATCGTCACCTTCACCGTGTCGGCCAGCTTGTTGACGCCGCGCTCGAGGGCGCGACGGGCGTCCTCGTCGAACTTCAGGATCTTCGCCATGGGAGCGGTTCAGCCCTCTCGAAAACTCGGGTTTAACGAACTGCGCCCCTTGCCGCCCGGCAATCAGCGGGGTGACCAGGGGCGCAGCTCAAGCAATACAGATGAAGTGGATTACTTCTCGATGATCGCGAGCACGTCGCGAGCCGAGAGGACGAGGTACTCCTCGCCGCTGTACTTCACTTCGGTGCCGCCGTACTTGCTGTACAGCACGATGTCGCCGACGCTGACGTCCAGCGGGAGACGCTGGCCGTCCTCGAAGCGGCCCGGGCCCACCGCGAGGACGACGCCCTCCTGGGGCTTCTCCTTCGCGGTGTCCGGGATGACCAGGCCGGAAGCCGTGGTCTGCTCGGCGTCGAGCGGCTGGACCACGATGCGGTCCTCGAGCGGCTTGATGGCAACCTTGGAGCTGGTGGTCGTCACGATCCGACCTCCCCCTTCGGAGATCTCACGGGGCTAACTGTCTGAGGTGGCGACCAGGTGGATCCGTCGTCGCGGGTGCCGGACCTGCCCGTCGCTGTGTTGGCACTCACCGGGGGCGAGTGCCAGGTGCGAGACTATTCCGGCGATTAGCACTCGGTCAAGCGGAGTGCCAACACGCTCCGCCGGGCGATGCGGATCGGCACCCCGGTCCGGACGCCGCCCGGGGGGCCGAGGTGGGCGGTATGTGACGCTTGGGGCGTGCGCATTCTCGTGGTCGAAGACGAAGAAGGCCTCGCCGAGTCCCTGCGGCGCGGCCTCTCCGCCGACGGGCACTGGGTCGACCTCGCCCACGACGGCCACCGCGGGCTGGAGCTCGCCCGCACCGGCTCGTACGACGCCGTGCTGCTCGACCTGATGCTGCCCGGCCTCAGCGGCTACGAGATCTGCGCCCGCCTGCGGGCGGACGGCGATCCCACGCCCGTCCTGATGCTGACCGCCAAGGACGGCGAGTACGACGAGGCCGAAGGCCTCGACTCCGGCGCCGACGACTACCTCACCAAGCCGTTCTCGTTCGTGGTCCTGGCCGCCCGGCTCCGCGCCCTCGCCCGCCGGGCGACCGGGGCCACCACCGGGGCCGCCGACCCCCACCACACCCTCCAGGCCGGCGACCTCGTCCTCGAACCCGCCGGCCGCCGCTGCCGCCGCGGTACGCACGACATCGAGCTCACCGCCCGCGAGCTCGGCGTACTCGCCTGCCTGATGGAACAGCCCGGCCGGGCCGTCGCCAAGCAGGACATCCTGGACCAGGTCTGGGACACCCCGCACGCCATCGACCCGAACATCGTCGAGGTGTACGTGTCCTCGCTGCGCAAGAAGATCGACGCCCCCTTCGGCCGCCGCTCGATCCTCACCGTCCACGGCACCGGCTACCGCATGGCGCCCGACGGTGGCTAGGGAGTGCCGTCAAAGTGGCGTCGGCCGCCCGAAGGGCGGGGCTGGCGGGACTTTGACGACACGACCCGGGACGAGCCCGGGGCCGCTGCGGCGGCGGGCGGCGCTGGCCGCCGCGCTCGCCATGGCCGCCGTGCTGGGCGCCGGCGGGCTGTGGCTCTACAGCCTGCTGCGGGCCAACCTCCTCGACAACACCACCAACCGCACCGAGCTCGCCGCCCGCAAGGTCGCCGCCCAGCTCGACGGCCAGGCCTTCCCCGGCGTCCTCGCGCCCGGCGGGCGGCTGCCCGCGCCGGAGAGCGGGGTGGACCTGGTCCTCGTACGGGACGTGCAGGGGCGGACCGTCGCCTCCACCGGGGACCTCGGGGACGCCCCCGACCTCGGCGGCCTGAGGCCGCCCGCGTCCGGTGCGTCGGGTGCATTCGGTGCGCCCGGTGCACCCGGTGCGTCCAGTGCGTCCGGTGCGTCCAGTGCGCCCGGCGCGGACTCCCGCTCCGCCGTGCTCCCGCCCGCGCGCCCCGGCGCGGAACGGCGCGCGGTGGTCGCGGTCGATGCGCCGGGCGGGCACGAGGTGTACGCCGTCACCGTGCTCGGCGACGTGGACGACGCGACCCGCGCCATCGCCCTCGGCCTGCTGGCCGGCGCACCCCCGCTGATCGGCTTCGCGGCGGCCCTCGCCTGGTGGGTGACGGGGCACGCCCTGCGCCCCGTCACCGCGATCCGGACCGAGCTCGCGGCGGTCACCGCCAGCGAGCTGGACCGCCGCGTTCCGGATCCCGGCGGGGCCGACGAGATCGCCCAGCTGGCCCGGACCGTCAACGACACGCTCGACCGGCTGGAGCGGTCCGACGCCCGGCAGCGGCAGTTCACCGCGGACGCCTCGCACGAGCTGCGCAATCCGCTGGCCGCCGTCCGGTCCCGGCTGGAGGTGGCGCTGGCCCAGGGCCGCCCCGACCGGGAGTCGGTCGCGGCGGCACTGGCCGATACCGAGCGGCTCCAGCGCATCGCGGCGGACCTGCTGCTGCTCGCCCGCCTCGACGGCGGGCCCGTACCGCGGACCGAGCCGGTGGACCTGGCGCTGCTGGCCGCGGAGGACCTGGCCCGGCGGCCGGCCCCCCGGGTTCCGCTCCGGCTGGACGCGCAGGCGCCCGTACCGGCGGCCGGGGACCCGGCGCGGCTGGAGCGGGCGCTGGCCAACCTGGTGGACAACGCGCTGCGGCACGCCCGTACGGGGGTCGTCGTACGGGCGGCCACCGAACCGGCGGACTCCGGAGGCAGCGACTGGGCGGTGCTGGAGGTCGAGGACGACGGCCCGGGCATCCCGGCGGAGGACCGCGACCGGGTCTTCGAGCGGTTCGTCCGCCTGGACGCGGACCGCGGCCGCGCGGGCGGCGGTACGGGCCTCGGCCTGGCCATCGTCCGCGAGATCGCCCGCGCGCACGGCGGCGAGGCCCGTGCGCTTGCGTCGAGGTCGGGCGGCGGCATCCGCCTCGTCCTGCGCGTGCCGGTCGGCGGGACGGCCCCGGTCCCGGCCCCGGCCTGACTCCGGCCCCGGCTCCGGCCCGTCCCTGAGGGTCCTGAACCTCCCTTCAGGACTCTCAGGACTTCTTCAGCACCCCTCCCCCACCATCGACTGGCATGAGCGCGCACCGGAGGAAGACAAGCCACCCCGCCCGTCGGCCCCGACGCCCCCGGCCCCGCCGGCCCCGCCGGCCCCGCCGGTTCCGCATCGCCCGCACCCTGCTCGTCGCCGCCTGCGCGCTGGCGGTCATGGGCGCCGCCGGCGCCTGGTACGTGTACCGGGACCTCGCCGGCAGCATCGGCAGCTCCAAGGCCCTGGAGGGCGCCGAGAAGTCGAAGTACGGCGACACCAACATCCTGCTGATGGGCCTGGACAGCCGCCGCGACCAGAACGGCGAGAAGCTGCCGGAGGAGGTCCTCGACAAACTGCACGCCGGCAGCTCCGACATCGGCGGCTACAACGCGAACACGCTGATCCTGCTCCACGTCCCCGGCGACGGCAGCCAGGCGAAGGCCTTCTCGGTCCCGCGCGACGACTTCGTCGACATACCGGGGCAGGGCCAGGACAAGATCAAGAAGGCGTACGGGCTGGCGAAGGCCAAGGAGGAGGAGCGGCTCTCGGCCCAGGGGGTCAAGGACCGGCGCCAGCTGGAGCGCGAGGGGCGGGAGGCCGGCCGCAAGGCGCAGATCGAGACGGTACGGAACTTCCTGGGCGTCCCGGTCGATCACTTCGCCGAACTCAACCTGGCCGGTTTCTACCACCTGGCGGACGCGCTGGGCGGCGTACCGGTGTGCCTGAAGAAGCCGGTGCAGGACAAGTACTCGGGCGCCGACTTCCCGGCGGGCCGCCAGACCCTGAACGGGCAGCAGTCCCTGGCCTTCGTACGCCAGCGGCACGGCCTGGACATGGGCGATCTGGACCGGACGAAGCGGCAGCAGGCCTTCCTGGCGGGTGCCACGCAGAAGCTGAACTCGGCCGGGACCTTCACCGATCCGGTCAAGCTGATGAAGCTGATCGACGCCGCGAAGCAGGACGTGGTGACGGACGCGGGCTGGGACCTGCTGTCGTTCGTGAAGCAGGCGAAGAACCTGTCCGGCGGCAAGGTGGCGTTCACGACACTGCCCGTCGAGCGGTTCGGAAGGAACCATGGAGAGGACATAAACGTCGTAGACGATATGAAGATAAAGCGCCTCATTGCCGAGCAGATCGGACCGGAGGCTTCCGCCTCTGCGGCCGCTCCGAGCCCGAGCGGCGCACCGGGGGCGCCTCCGGGACCGGGCGGCGCCGGCCCGGCTCCGGCCGCGAGCGGCAGCCCCGCCATCGACGGTGGCGGCATCCCGTGCGTGGACTGAGACCGCTCACGACGGCCGGCGCGCGCCGCCGTACCGAGGCGCTGCTCCTCGTCTTCGTCGTCGCCCTCACCGTCTTCGGGCACGCGAGCGCCGGTCTGGCGATGAACGGCGAGCTGCCCGCCAACCTCACCGGCTTCACCATCAGCATGACGCTGCTGGCGCTGGTGGGGCACCTGGGCGTGCGCCGGTTCGCGGCGTACGCGGATCCGCTGATCTTCCCGCTCGCCATGCTGCTGTCGGGGCTGGGGCTGGTGCTGCTGCACCGGCTGGACCAGTCGTACATCGCGCGGTACGGCGGCGAGGCGAACGCGCCGGGGCAGCTCCAGTGGACGGTCATCGGCGTGGCCGCGTGCCTGGCCGTGGTGGCGCTGCTGCGGGACCACCGGCTGCTCCAGCGGTTCATCTACATCACGATGGCGGTCGCGCTGGTGCTGCTGATCGCGCCGGCGTTCTTCGGTGCGGACACGTACGGCGCGAAGCGCTGGATCATCCTGTTCGGGTTCTCGCTCCAGCCGGGCGAGTTCGTGAAGATCATGATCTCGATCTTCTTCGCGGGCTATCTGGTCATCCACCGCGATTCGCTGGCCCTGACGGGCCGGAAGTTCCTGGGCATGCGGCTGCCCCCGATGCGCCAGCTCGGGCCGATCATCACGGTGTGGATCGTGTCGCTGCTGGTGCTGGTCTTCGAGCGGGACCTGGGTACGTCGCTGATCTTCTTCGGCGTGTTCGTGGTGATGCTGTACGTCGCCACCGAGCGCACCAGCTGGATCGTGACGGGCCTGCTCATGGCGGGCGTGGGCGCCTTCGTGGTGGGCTCGACGGAACCGCACGTCAAGGGGCGTGTGGCCGCCTGGCTGGAGCCGCTGTCGTACTACTGGAAGGAGCGGCCGCCGGGGGTCATCTCGGACCAGTCCGCGCAGGCGCTGTTCAGCTTCGGCACGGGCGGCATGTCGGGGACGGGGCTGGGGATGGGGCACCCGGAGCTGATCGGCTTCGCGGGGCGCAGCGACTTCATCCTGACCACGGTGGGCGAGGAGCTCGGGCTGGCCGGGGTCATGGCGGTGCTGATCCTGTACGCACTGCTGGTCCAGCGGGGGCTGCGGATGGCGCTGGGCGCCCGCGACCCGTTCGGGAAGCTGCTGGCGGTGGGCCTGTCGGCGGCGCTGGCGCTCCAGGTCTTCGTGGTGGCGGGCGGTGTGACGGGCCTGATCCCGCTGACCGGCAAGGCGCTGCCGTTCCTGGCGAAGGGCGGCTCGTCGCTCCTGGCCAACTGGATCATGATCGCCCTGCTGCTGCGCATCAGCGACAGCGCGGAACGCCAACGCGAAGCCGACGCCCACGGCCCGGCGGAAACGACGATCACCCCGGTGGTCTCGGCCACCGCTTCACCCCCCGCCAGCCGGACGGGACTTTGACGCAATGCGACGTCTCTCACCGATGTGGACGTGGCGGCCAACGTCGCCAAAGTCCCGCTTGAGCAGAACCTGGGCTGCCCGGGAGGCCGCAACGTCGGCCTGGAGAAGCTGCGCGAGTCCGGTGAGGTGGACGTCGTCATCGAGCTGGATGACGACGGGCTGCTCATCGACACAGGAGTGTTCGGGAGGGTCCGGCAGCTGTTCGCGGAGGACCCGGCGCTGGGGGTCATCGGCTTCAGGGTCGCTGACGAGCACGGGCACACGGAGCGGCGCTGGGTTCCGCGGCTGCGTGCCGGCGATCCGATGCGCCGTGGTCTGGTGACCGCCTTCCTCGGCGGCGGCCACGCCTTCTCGATGCCCATGCTCCGGCAGATCGATTTGTGGCCTGCGGAGTTCTTCTTCGGGCACGAAGAGTCCGATCTGGCATGGCGGGCGCTGGATGCGGGATGGAAGATCCTCTACGAGCCCGAGCTGGTCCTCCAACATCCGACGACGTCCCCCGCTCGGCATGCGGTCTATTACCGCTTCACCGCCCGGAACCGTGTCCGGCTGGCCCGCCGCCGGCTGCCGGTTCCGCTGATTCCGGTCTATCTCGGCGTGTGGATCGTTCTCGCCATGGTGCGGATGCGGTCTTTGACGGGGCTGAAGGCGTGGTGGAGCGGTTTCGTCGAGGGCGTGCGAGCGCCGTGCGGGCTGCGCAAGCCGATGAAATGGCGCACGGTGTGGCGCATGACCCGACTGGGTCGGCCTCCGGTTCTTTGAGCGGCTTGCGCGGCCGGCGCGGCGGCGCTTGGGGCGGTTTACCGTGGGCGGGTGATTCGGACCGTTGTGTTGGATGTCGGCGAGACCATCGTCCGCGACGACCGTTACTGGGCGGCCTGGGCCGACTGGTTGGGGGTGTCCGGACACACGCTTTCCGCGCTCGTCGGCGCCGTTGTCGTCGAGGGGCGCGACAATGCCGATGCCCTGCGGCTGCTGCGGCCCGGGATCGACATTTCCGGTGAGTACGCCGCCCGTGAGGCGGCGGGGCGGGGCGAGCGGCTCGACGAGGGCGATCTGTACCCGGATGTACGGCCGGCTCTCGCCGGGCTCCGGGCCATGGGGGTTCGGGTGGTCGTCGCCGGGAATCAGAGCCGGAAGGCGGGTGGCCTGCTGAGGGACCTCGGGCTTCCTGCGGATCTCGTCGTGACCTCCGGGGAGTGGGGGGTCGCCAAGCCGGACGCCGGGTTCTTCGAGCGGGTGTCGGAGGTTTCCGGTGCGCCCGCGGGTGAGACCTTGTACGTCGGGGACCATCCGGCGAACGACGTCTTTCCGGCCGCGCGCGCCGGGCTGCTCACGGCGCACCTCCGCCGCGGCCCCTGGGGGCACTGGTGGGCCGACGACCCCGAGGTGCGGGCGGTTGCCGACTGGTCCATCTCGTCGCTGGACCAGCTTCTCGACCTCGTGACGTAGGCCGAGGTCAGAGGTAGTCCTCCAGGCGGCCTATGCGGTAGCCCTGTTCCTGGATGCGCTGGAGCATGCGGGTGGTCATCTGGATTTCCGTCGAGCCCTTGAGTTCGGAGGGGCCGCGGAAATGGGCCAGGATGATGTCGCCCGGTTTGAGGGCGGAGCCCTCGGCGTACTGGAAGTTGTTGATCTGCATCGACACGCGCCACAGGACCACCTGCGATATGCCGCATTCGGAGGCGGCCTTGAGGGTGTCGTCGTTGTAGTTGCCGTACGGCGGGCGGAAGCGGACCGGCTTGGCGCCGAACCGTTTCTCCAGGTGTTCCTGCTGGCCGCATATCTCCTTCTTCTGCGCCGCGAAGGGCAGGGTCCGGAGGTTCGGGTGCGTCAGGGTGTGGTTGTTGATCGTGCTGCCGGAGCCGTTGTCGCGGAGCTTCTCGAAGTGCCCGTAGTCCGACGAGGCGATGTTGTCCGTCAGGAACATGCTGATCGGCAGCTTGAGGTCGGCCGCCATCTTCAGGAACTCGGGGTCCTTCTCCGCGCCGTCGTCGAAGGTCAGGAAGACGACCTTGTCGGTGGGCGGGACGGGTATTCGGTCCACCACCTGGGCCTTGCCCGGGGCGGCCGGGGGGAGGGCGGGTTTCTGGGCCGGCTTCGGGGCGAATTGGAGAGGGGATTTCAGACCCCACTTCTTGTACGCCTCGTCGCCCGCCGTGCCGGGCGACGTCGACGGCGACGCAGCCGCCGTCGGCGGCTGCGTCGTCTCCGGAGTCTTGCTCCCCAGCCTCTCGACCGGGTCCACGCCGTCCCCGCACCCCGTCAGGGACAGCGCGAGCGCGCCGGCCGCCAGCGTTCCGACCACGGACCGGCGCGCGTACCTCACAAGTAGTCCTCCAGGCGGGCCACGGCGTACCCCTTGTCCGTGACGGTCTTCATGACATGACGGATCATGTCAGGCATCGAACCCTTCCAGTCCTCCCGCCCTCGGAAATGAGTCAGGATGATGTCTCCAGGGTGGAGGTCCCGGTCCCATTCCCGCCAGTCCATGCGGTTCACGAAGGCCTCCGCGTTCCACAGCGGGACCGCCTTGATGCCGCAGGATTTCGCCGCGCGCAGCGTGTCCTCGTTGTAGTTGCCGTACGGCGGCCGGAACAGCGTCGGCCGTTTGCCGAACTGCTTCTGGATGGTGTCCTGCTGCCCGCAGATCTCCTCGTGCTGCTCCTCGTACGAGAGCGCCGGCATGTAGCGGTGGTTGAGCGTGTGGTTGTTCAGGGAGACGCCGGCGGCCTGCATCTCCTTGAAGTAGGGGTAGTTGTCGCGGACGAGGTAGTCGCTGAGGAACGCCGTGTACGGGATCTTCAGCTCCTTCATCATCTTCAGGAACTCGGGGTCCTTCTCCGCGCCGTCGTCGATCGTCAGGAAGACGACCTTGTCCTCCGTGGGGACGGTGGTGAAGACGGGCGGGAGGTCTTCCTGGCCCTCGACCTCGAAGCCCTCCCGCGTGGTGATCTCGGGCTTCGTCTTGGGCGCGGCCGGCGCGGTCAGCGGCGGCTTGGCCAGCTTCCACTTCTTCGCCGCGGCGATCCGGGCCTGCTGGGTGGTCTTCAGCTGCTCGGCCGGGTTCGCGACCGCGCCCGCGGCGCCCGCGGGGGCGTCCGCGGCCTTGCCGCCCTTGCGGGCGGGGGCGGAGTCGGCGGCCGAGCCGCATCCCGTTCCGAGGGCGGCGACCAGCAGTGCGGCCAGTGCCACCCCGACGCGGCCGCGCGGACCCGCCGCGGACCGGTGACCATGAAGCGTCTTATCTTCCTTTTGTCCGACTAGCTGCATAGCAGCGCATCCTGGCACCCGACACGCCCGCTTCCCGGACGACACCTCGCGCCGCGCTGCCACGTTCCTCCGACCGGCCCACACGCCCCGTCGCCGACAATGGGGACGTGACCCCCGAAGACTTCGCCGCGCTCCTCACCCCCGAGGGCCGCGCCCTCCTCGACTCGCTCCGCGACCACGACCCGGCCCAGGAGCTCGCCCTCGCCACCCGGCTGCGCCGCGAGCACCCCGCCGCACTGGTCTCCGCAGCGCTCGGGCAGGCCCGGCTGCGGCAGCGCGCGGTGGCGAAGTTCGGGGCCGAGGACGCGTTCCGGATGTACTTCACGCCCGGCGGCGGCGAAATGGCCACCCGCGCCCCGGTGGCCTCGTACCGCGCCGGACGGCTCGCGGAACTCGGCGTGCGCAGCGTCGCGGACCTCTGCTGCGGCATCGGCGGGGACGCCCTCGCCCTGGCCCGGATCGGCATCCGCGTCCTCGCCGTGGACCGCGACCCGCTGACCGTCGCCGTCGCCCGCGCCAACGCCGAGGCCCTGGGGCTGGCGGAGCTCATCGAGGTCCGCGAGGCGGACGTGACCGACATCGACACCTCCGGGTACGACGCCGTCTTCCTCGACCCCGCCCGGCGATCCGGCCGCGGCCGGACGTTCGACCCCGAGAGCTACTCGCCGCCGCTGTCGTGGGCCGTCGAGGCCGCCCGTAGGGCCAGGTACGCCGCCATCAAGGTCGCCCCCGGCATCCCGCACGAGGCCGTGCCGCCGGAGGCCGAGGCCGAGTGGATCTCGGACCAGGGGGACGTGAAGGAGGCGGTGCTGTGGTTCGGGACCGCGCCCGGCACCGTACGCGCCACCCTGCTGCCGGGCCCGCGCACCCTGCACACCGGCGATCCGCTGCCCGATCCCGAGGCCGGTCCGGTCGGCCGCTACCTCTACGAGCCCGACGGCGCCGTGATCCGCGCCCACCTCGTCGCCGAGGTCGCCGAGCAGCTGGCGGGCCGGCTCATCGACCCGACCATCGCGTACGTCACCGCCGACGAGCTGCGCGCGACGCCGTACGCCACCGCGTACGAGATCACCGACGTGCTGCCGTTCGGCCTCAAGAAGCTGAAGGCGCTGCTGCGCGAGCGCGGGGTGGGCATCCTGACCGTCAAGAAGCGCGGTTCGGCGATCGAGCCCGAGGAGCTGCGCAAGAAGGTCAAGCCGCAGGGGCCGCACTCCGCGACCGTCTTCCTGACCCGGGTCGCCGGCGCCCCGTCGATGCTGATCGGCTCGCCCGTCACCGCACCGCAGGACCGCTGACCCGCTCGCCCGTCAGCGCGCCGGGGCACCGCCGCGGAAGGCGCGCACCGCCCACCGGTAGTGCGCGCCGGCCTTGCCGAGGCCCAGCAGGCCGGTGATCCACAGGATCATGCCGAGGCCCATGTAGTACGTGACCTCCCCGTACGTGGTGATGCCCGGGCGGGCCGTCGCCGCCGAGCCGAAGGTCACGTACAGCCCGAACGCGCCCAGCGCGAAGGAGGCCAGCAGCCAGGTCAGGCTCAGCCCCGGGGCGCGGACCCCGGCGTCGGCGGCCGGGTCCCGGTCCGATTCGGCCCAGGCGCGCAGCAGCTGGCGGACCAGCCGGTCCCGCCGGGCGCCCCAGGCGAACCAGAACCCCGCCGGGATCAGCACGCCCGCGCCGAGCAGGCCGAAGATCAGGCCGAAGACGTACGAGAACGGGTCGCCCGGTGTCTCGAAGGACATCAGGGCCATCGCGACGAAGGACCAGCCGAGCGCGAAGACGGCGGCGACGGTCCAGAGCAGCAGCAGCCGCCCCAGGCCCAGGCTGCGCCGGCGCAGGTCCTTCAGGAAGCGGGCGCGGTCGGCGCGTACGGCGTTCTCGTCCAGCCAGTCGCGCAAGTGGGCCGGGGGCGGTGGAGGCGGCAGGTCACGGCGAGGCATGCTCATGACGATAACGGCAGCGGGCCCGAGTCCCGCTCACCAGTCCCTGGAGGGCGCCTCGCATGTCAGGTTCCGCTGGTCTCCACCGACTCGAACCGCCAGCGGTGCACCGCACGGGTGATCAGATCGGCTGCGGGCTCCGGGAGTTCGGGCAGTTCCGCCGCCACGCCCTCGTCCGCCTCCCACCACGTGACGACCAACACCCGGTCTTGCGGGGCCCGCAGCAGCTCGCGGCGCACCGGCTCGCGCTCCAGTACCTGCGAACGGGCCCACTCCAGCAGCTCGTTGCCCCGCCCGGCGGCGGCCCGGGCCTCCCACATCAGCGCGACGGTGCTCATCAGTACAGGTTGTCCTTGCTCAACTCGTGCACGTGGTCGTGGTCGTGGCCGGCAGAGTGCCCGTGCGTGTGGGAGTGCGAGGTACCCGGCACGTGCGGGTCCGTCACCGGCAGCGAGGAGTCCGCCGACAGGTCCCAGTCCGAGGCCGGCCGGTTCCGCTTGACCATCTCCGCGCCCAGCGCCGCCACCATCGCGCCGTTGTCCGTGCACAGCTTCGGCCGCGGCACCCGCAGGATGATCCCCGCGTCGTCGCAGCGCTCCTGCGCCAGCGAGCGCAGCCGGGAATTGGCCGCCACACCGCCGCCGATCATCAGGTGGTCGACGCCCTCGTCCTTGCACGCGCGGATCGCCTTGCGGGTCAGCACGTCCACCACGGCCTCCTGGAAGGACGCCGCCACATCGCGCACCGGCACCTCCTCGCCCGCGTTCCGCTTCGCCTCGATCCAGCGGGCGACCGCCGTCTTGAGGCCGGAGAAGGAGAAGTCGTACGCCGCGTCGCGCGGCCCCGTCAGCCCGCGCGGGAAGTTGATCGCCTTCGGGTCGCCCTCGCGCGCGAGCCGGTCGATGACCGGGCCGCCGGGGAAGCCCAGCTGCAGCACGCGCGCGATCTTGTCGAAGGCCTCGCCGGCCGCGTCGTCGATGGTCGCGCCCAGCGGCCGTACGTCGGAGGTGATGTCCGGGGCGAGCAGCAGCGAGGAGTGCCCGCCGGAGACCAGCAGCGCCATGGTCGGCTCCGGCAGCGGCCCGTGCTCCAGCTGGTCGACGCAGATGTGCGAGGCCAGGTGGTTCACCCCGTAGAGCGGCTTGCCGAGCGCGTACGCGTACGCCTTGGCCGCCGAGACGCCCACCAGCAGGGCCCCCGCGAGGCCGGGACCCGCGGTGACGGCGATGCCGTCGAGGTCGCGGGCGCTGACCCCGGCCTCCTTCAGGGCGCGCTCGATGGTCGGGACCATCGCCTCCAGGTGCGCCCGGGAGGCCACCTCGGGAACGACGCCGCCGAAGCGGGCGTGCTCGTCGACGCTGGAGGCGATCGCGTCGGCCAGCAGGGTCGTGCCGCGGACCACGCCGACGCCGGTCTCGTCGCAGGAGGTCTCGATGCCGAGGACGAGCGGTTCGTCAGCCATTGCTCTCAGTGCTTTCAGTCGTCGCTTGTGCGGGGTCGGTCAGGCGCATCACGAGCGCGTCCACGTTGCCGGGCTGGTAGTAGCCCCGCCGGAAGCCGATCGGCTCGAAGCCGAAGCGCTCGTAGAGCTTCTGGGCCCGGGTGTTGTCCACCCGTACCTCCAGCAGCACCTCGGCGCACTCGAACGCGGTGGCGGCGCGCAGCAGGTCGGTGAGGAGCCGGGCGCCGAGCCCGGTCCCCCACTGGTCCCGCGCGGCCGCGATGGTCTGTACGTCGGCCAGGTCACCGGCGGCGGCCAGCCCGGCGTAGCCGACGAGGCGGCCCGACGCGTCCTCGGCCACCACGTAGCGGCGGGTGGCGTGCGGGCCGCGGGCGTGGGCGAGCTCGGACCAGAACATGCCCGCGGACCAAGCGTCCTCGGGGAACAGCTCGTGCTCCAGTTCCAGCACCGGCTCGATGTCCCACCAGCGCATCTCGCGCAGTACTGCGGTCGCTGCGGTCGGTGCCGTCACTGCGGGGTGACCACCTTGTAGTTCTTGGGCACCTGCGCGTCGGGCCGGCGCAGGTACAGCGGCGTCGGAGGCAGGAACTCCTCCCCCGCCGCGAGCCGTTCCACCGCCAGGGAGGCGAGCGCGGCGGCGCTCTGGTGCTCGGGGGCCCGCGCGTCCGTGAAGACGTCCGGGTACAGCAGCGCGCCCTGGCCCACCGCGGGCACCCCGGCGACCCGCTCGGCGATGTCGGCCGGGCGGTCCACGGCGGGCTCGCCGACGCGCGTGCGCGGGTCCTCGTACCGGGCCCAGTAGACCTCCTTGCGCCGCGCGTCGGTGGCGACGGTGAAGGGGCCCTCGATCCCGGCGGCGCCCGCGGCGTACGCGAGCCCGTCGAGGGTGCACAGGCCGTGCACGGGGATGCCGAGCACGGTGGCGAAGGTGGAGGCGGTGACGAGGCCGACGCGCAGTCCGGTGTAGGGGCCGGGGCCGACGCCGACGACGATGCCGGTGAGGGCGTCGAGCGTGAGCCCGGCCTCCGCGAGGACCTTGTCGACGGAGGGCAGCAGGAGCTCCCCGTGGCGGCGGGCGTCGACCTGGTTCGACTCGGCGAGGACGGACTCGCCGTCGTGCAGGGCGACGGTGACGGCGGGCGTGGCGGTATCTACAGCGAGCAAGAGCACGCGAACAGCCTACGACTCCGGGGGGCCGGGCCCTCGCGGCCGGTCGCGGGGCACCCCGGCTGCTACCTTCGACCCAGGTATCGGCCGAGTCCGGGCCGGGGCACGCAGGCGCTGCCCGGCAGGCGCTCCGCCGCAGGGGAAGCACGGGAGAGGTGGAGCAAGGTGGCACGCAGCAGCTCGGGAATCGTGGCCGGGCTCACCGTGGTGGCGATCGCCGCCGTCGGCTTCCTCGGTTACCAGGCCTCCGCGACCGCGCCCGCGCATCCCCCGAAGGCGGCGGCGCCGCCCGCGGCCCCTTCCCCCGTACCGTCCGCGCACGCGGCCGAGCCGGCGAAGCCGGTGGCCGTGCCGGCCGAATCGGGCACCGGCTCGCGCGTCGTGTACTCGGTGAGCCAGAAGCGGGTGTGGCTGGTCAGCGAGGGCGGCCAGGAGCCGAAGTCGTTCGCGGTCAAGCCCAGCACGGCGCACCCGAAGCCGGGCACGTACCTGGTGAACTCGCGCTCGGGCGCGGTCACCGGCTCGGACGGGGTGCCGATCGAGCACGTCGTACGGTTCGCCACGGCGGACGGGGTCGTGGTCGGGTTCAGCTCCCGGGTGGACGGCGAGATGCCGGAGCCCGACCAGAGCAAGAAGACCGGCGGCATCCGGATGGCGCGGGCCGACGGCGATGCCATGTGGGCCTTCGCGACGATCAACTCGAAGGTCGTCGTCCTTCCCTGACCCTTCCCTGACCGCCGACCGCCGCCGCGGATTCACCCGTACGGACTACGGCGCCGGGCAGGTCGCGGGCTTCTCAGGCCGCCTCGGACTCCGGGGCGGCCTGTTCGCGTACGTCCACCGGGCCGGCCCCGGGCGCGTCCGGGACCTCCCGCACGGGAGGCGTCGAGACGGCGGTGGCTGCCGCGCCCGCGGCGAGCAGTGCCCCCATGGACACGACGGACGGGCGGGGGTCGCGCTGCACTCCTGCTGCGGACATGGCTCCTCCTGGCTTGGGCCGGCCCGTACTTAGGTAAACCTAACCAGCCCTCTGTACCATGTCACCACGTCGGACTCCATCGGCGCAATATCTTGCCGACGAGTTGTCGGTACGTTTTCCGGGACGGCGCCTCCAGGGCGGCGCGTCCTGCGCCACGGGAGCGGGCTGCCAGGCAGTCGGCTACAGCGCCGCCAGCGCGCCCGGCGCGGACCAGCGCGCACCGATCCCGCGCACCGAGACCTCCCGTACGTCGTCGAGGACCTCCTCGTGGCCGACCGCCCGCGCGATCACCACGTGCAGCCGGTCGTCGGAGAGCTCCTCGACCTTGCCGTCGCCCCACTCCACGACGACCACGGACTCGGGCAGCGAGACGTCGAGGTCCAGGTCCTCCATCTCGTCCAGCCCGCCGCCCAGCCGGTACGCGTCCACGTGGACCAGCGCCGGCCCGCCGCTCAGCGAGGGGTGGACCCGGGCGATCACGAAGGTCGGCGAGGTCACGGCGCCCCGTACGCCCAGCCCCTCGCCCAGGCCCCGGGTCAGCGTGGTCTTGCCCGCGCCGAGCTCCCCGGTCAGCAGGACGAGGTCGCCGGGGCGGAGCAGGCGGGCTAGGGTGCGGCCCAGCTCCTGCATGGCCTCGGGCGAGTCGACGGTGATGTGCGCCTCGGCGTCGGCCGTCTCAGTTCCCTGCCGCGGTGCCTGACGGTGCGGTGCTCGTGGCGCTTCCAGCGGTACTTCTTCCATGCCCGCCAACGTTAGTCGCTGCGGGCACCGCACCGGTGCGCGCCAGCAGGTCGGTCAGCAGCCCCGTCACCGTGTCGGGGTACTCCAGCATCATCAGGTGCCCGGCGGACTCCAGGACCACGAGCTCCGCGGCCGGCAGCGCGTCCTTGATGGCCTGGCTGTGCGCGGCGGGGGTGACCATGTCGCGGTCGCCGGCGATGACGGTGACGGGGATGTCGGCGAACCGCTGGAGGGCGGCGCTCTTGTCGTGGATCTGGAAGGCCGGGTAGAACTCGGCGACCACGTCGATCGGGGTGGCCTCGATGAGCCGCTCGGCGAAGCGCGCGACGCCCGGGTCCACCTCGCGGGGGGCGCCGAACGAATACATCTTGATCATGCCGGCGAACAGGTCGGCGGTGGCCCGGCGGCCCTTCTCGACGAGCTCCACCTGCGAGCCGAGCGCCTTGAGCACGGGCGGCAGGATGCGCCGTACGGCGCCCATGCCGACCGAGGGCAGCCCGTACGTGACCTGGTCGAGGTGGCCGCTGGACGTGCCGACCAGGGCCACGCCGATCACCCGGTCGCGGATCAGCTCGGGGAACTGCTCGGCCAGCGCCATGATCGTCATGCCGCCCATCGAGTGGCCCACCAGGATCAGCGGGCCCTCGGGGGCGGCGGCGTCGATGACGGTCTTCAGGTCGCGGCCGAGCTGGTCGATGGTCACGCGCTCGCCGTCTGCCTGGGCGAAGCCGCGCGCGCTGCGGCCGTGGCTGCGCTGGTCCCAGTACACGGAGCGGACCAGTCCGCGCAGGGCGGAGCGCTGGAAGTGCCAGGAGTCCTGGGCGAGGCAGTAGCCGTGGCAGAACACGACGGTCGGCGCGGCCGGGTCCTTGCGGCGCAGCCGGGCCCGCTTCTTGGGGCCCTCGGGCGGCTCGTCGACCTCGTAGTAGAGCTCGGTGCCGTCCTCGGCGTAGCAGGCTCCCGGCGTCCCGCGCAGGGAGCCGTAGTCGCCGGTGGCGTCGAGCGCGAGGCGCGCCTTGCGGCGCATGCCGCGCCCGACCGTGATCCGTTCGACCGCGACCCCGGCCGCCGCGCCTGCGGCTATCACGCCGATCGCGGCGCCGGCCCACCCTGCCTTGCGCCAGTTCTCGCTCACGCCGTCCTCACTCAGCCCTCAGCCGCCCAGGTAGACCCGAGGAACGCGCACCCCGATACGGGTGACGATCTCATAGGCGATCGTGTGTGCCGCTTGAGCCCAGTCCTCGGCGGTGGGCTCGCCGCGCTCGCCGCTGCCGAAGAGGACGGCCTCGTCCCCGGCGCGCACCAGGTCACCGCCCAGGTCGACGACGAACTGGTCCATGGCGACGCGGCCGGCGACGCGCCGGACCTTGCCGCCGACGAAGACGGGCCCGCTGCCGGAGGCGTGCCGGGGGATGCCGTCGGCGTACCCGGCGGGGATCAGCGCGAGGTTCGTCTCGGCCTCGGTGACGTAGTGGTGCCCGTAGCTCACCCCGTGGCCTGCGGGCACGGTCTTGACCAGCGCCACGGAGGCCTTGAGGGTCATGGCGGGCCGCAGGCCCAGCTCCTCGGCGGTGCCGAGCTCGGGGGCCGGGGAGACCCCGTAGACGGCGAGGCCGCAGCGGACGAGGTCGAAGTGGCTCTCGGGCAGGGTCAGGGTCGCGGGCGAGTTGGCGATGTGCCGGACCTCGGGCTCCACGCCCTCCTTCTCCGCGTACGCCAGCATGTCGCGGAAGGAGGCCAGCTGGAGCGCGATGGAGGGGTGGCCGGGCTCGTCGGCGCAGGCGAAGTGCGACCAGAGACCGGTGATCTTGACGGTGCCCTCGGCCTGGGCGGCGACGGCCGCGCCGACCAGCTCGGCCCAGTCGGCGGGCTGGCAGCCGTTGCGGCCCAGGCCGGTGTCGGCCTTGAGCTGGATCCTGGCCGTGCGGCCGGCGGCGAGGGCGGCCTTGCGCACCTCGTCGAGGGCCCACATCCCGCTGACGGAGATGTCCACGTCGGCCTCGACGGCCGCCTGCCAGGGCCCGCCGGGGGTCCACAGCCAGCACAGGACCGGTCCGGCGATCCCGGCGGCGCGCAGGGCGAGCGCCTCCTCGGGGGTGGCGGTTCCGAGCCAGGTGGCACCGGCCTCCTGGGCCGCGCGGGCGCAGGGGATCGCGCCGTGGCCATAGGCGTCCGCCTTGACGACGGCCATCAGCTCGGCCCGGGGTGCCCGCGCGCGCAGGGCGCGTACGTTCGCCCGTACGGCGTCAAGATCGATCTCGGCGTACACGCGCGTCGGTGTCTCGTTCATCGCCCCCAGTCTCTCAGAGCGAGGCCGTGGCCTGTGCGACCGCCGTTCACACGGCGACATATTGGACGATTTTCACCCCTGATGACACATCAGGGGTGGTCCGCCCAGGCCGTGTCAGGCTCGGCTTGGCTGCGGATGTCGCGCCAGGCGTCCGGGAGGGACTCCGCGATCTGCTGGGCGAGGAGCGGGGCTCCGGAGGCGGCCCGGCGCCCCGCCAGGCCGTGCACGTACGCCGCCACCGACGCGGCGTCCGGCGCCGCCAGCCCCGCGGCCAGCAGCGATCCCGCCAGGCCCGACAGGACGTCGCCGCTGCCCGCGGTCGCCAGCCACGGGGTTCCCGTCGGGTTGACCCGGACCGGGCCGCCTCCGGCGCGCGCCACCAGCGTCGTCGATCCCTTCAGCAGGGCCGTGGCCCCGTACCGCGCCGCCAGGGAGCGTACGGACGACAGCCGGCCCGACTCCACCGCCTCGCGGTCCACCCCGAGCAGCGCCGCCGCCTCCCCCGCGTGCGGGGTCAGCAGGGTCTCGGCCGGCCGGGCCCGCAGCACCGCCGGGTCCAGCCCGCGCAGCCCGTCCGCGTCCACCAGCACCGGCACCGGGTCGGCCAGTGCCCCGGCGACCTCCGCCGCCCGGCCCTCGCCCAGCCCCGGGCCGACCACCCACGCCTGCACCCGGCCCCGCCCGATCAGCGTCTCGGGGTACCGCGCCAGCACCGCGTCCGCCGCCGGGCCGACGTACCGCACGGCGCCCGCGCCGCCGCGCAGCGCCCCCGCGACGGCGAGCACCGCCGCGCCCGGGTACTGCACCGACCCGGCGACGATGCCGACCACGCCCCGCCGGTACTTGTCGCTCGACGCCGTCGGAGCCGGCAGCAGCGCCGCCACATCGGCGTGCTGCAGGGCCTCCGCGTCCGGGTCCGGCAGCGACAGCCCGATGTCCACCAGGCGCAGCGCGCCCGTGCGCGAAGCCCCCGGGTCGATGAGCAGCCCCGGCTTGTACGCCCCGAAGGTCACCGTGACGTCGGCGTGGACGGCCGCTCCGGCCACCTCGCCGGTGTCCGCGTCGACCCCGCTCGGCAGGTCCACCGCGACGACGGGGGCACCGGCCGGGATCCGCTCCACCAGCGCGGCGGCGGCCGGCCGCAGCCCGCCGCGGCCGCCGATGCCGACGAGCCCGTCCAGTACGAGGTCCGCCCGGCCGGGAACGGCCTGCGCGAGGCGGCCCCCGGCGGCCAGCAGCGCCCGCAGCCCGCCCGCGTGCACCCGCTCCGGATCCATCGGGACCGCCGTCACCCCGGCGCCGCGCCGGGCCAGCCGGGCGCCCGCGTACAGCGCGTCGCCGCCGTTGTCCCCGGGCCCGACGAGCAGCACGACGCGCGCCCCGTACACCCGGCGCAGCAGTCCGGCGCAGACGGCGGCCAGCCCGGCCGCCGCGCGCTGCATCAGGGCGCCCTCCGGCAGCCGGGCCATCAGCTCGCGCTCGGCGGCCCGTACGGTCTCCACGCTGTAAGCAGTACGCATGGCACCAGCCTGCCCGAAAAGGAGGCTCAGCCCTCGGCGATCACCACGGCCGAGGCGATGCCCGCGTCGTGGCTCAGGGAGATGTGCCAGGACTTCACGCCCAGCGCCAGCGCCCTGGCCTCGACCGTCCCCGACACCCGCACCCGCGGCTGCCCGGTCTCCTCGACGTACACCTCGGCGTCGGTCCACAGCATGCCGCCGGGCGCGCCGAGCGCCTTGGCGAGGGCCTCCTTGGCCGCGAACCGGGCGGCGAGCGAGGCGATCCCGCGCCGCTCGCCGCTCGGCAGCGTCAACTCGGAGTCGACGAAAAGCCGCTGCGCCAGTTGCGGCGTCCGGGCCAGCGACTCACCGAACCGCTCGATCTCGGCAACGTCGATCCCCACTCCGATAATCACAACGCCAACTCGCTTCGCTCACTCCACCGTCACGGACTTTGCGAGGTTACGCGGCTGGTCCACCTCGTTCCCCCGCGCCGTCGCCAGCTCGCACGCGAAGACCTGTAGCGGCACCGTCGCCACCAGCGGCTGGAGCAGCGTCGGCGTCGCCGGGATCCGGATCAGGTGGTCGGCGTACGGGACGACCGCGTGGTCGCCCTCCTCCGCGATCACGATGGTCCGCGCCCCGCGCGCCCGGATTTCCTGGATGTTCGACACGATCTTGTCGTGCAGCACCGAGCGCCCGCGCGGCGAGGGCACGACCACCACCACCGGCAGGTCCTTCTCGATCAGCGCGATCGGCCCGTGCTTGAGCTCGCCCGCCGCGAAGCCCTCGGCGTGCATGTACGCCAGCTCCTTGAGCTTGAGCGCGCCCTCCAGCGCCACCGGGTACCCGACGTGCCGGCCGAGGAACAGCACGGTGTTCTTGTCCGCCAGCGAGCGCGCCAGCTCCCGGACCGGCTCCATGGTCTCCAGGACGGTGTCCACGGCCGCGGCGATGTCGGACAGCTCGCGGATCACCGTCTCGATCTCGTCGCCCCACTTCGTACCCCGCACCTGCCCGAGGTACAGCGCGACCAGATAGCAGGCCACCAGCTGCGTCAGGAACGCCTTGGTCGAGGCGACGGCCACTTCCGGACCGGCGTGCGTGTACAGCACCGCATCCGATTCGCGCGGGATCGTCGACCCGTTCGTATTGCAGATGGCCAGCACCTTGGCCCCCTGCTCGCGCGCGTGCCGCAGCGCCATCAGGGTGTCCATGGTCTCGCCGCTCTGCGAGATCGCGACCACCAGCGTCCGCTGGTCCAGGATCGGGTCGCGGTAGCGGAACTCGCTCGCCAGCTCCGTCTCGCACGGGATGCGGGTCCAGTGCTCGATGGCCAGCTTCGCGATCATGCCCGCGTGGTACGCCGTACCGCACGCCACGATCACGACCTTGTCGACCTCCCTGAGCACCGAGACGGGGATGCGCACCTCGTCCAGGCTCAGCGAGCCGCTCGCGTCGATCCTGCCCAGGAGGGTGTCGGCGACAGCCTTCGGCTGCTCGGCGATCTCCTTGAGCATGAAGTAGTCATAGCCCCCCTTTTCGGCCGCCGAGGCGTCCCAGTCCACGTGGTACGCCCGCACGGACGCGGGCGCACCGGCGAAGTCGGTCACCGTGACCCCGTCGCGGCGGAGCTCGACGACCTGGTCCTGCCCCAGCTCGATCGCGGACCGGGTGTGGGCGATGAACGCGGCCACGTCCGAGGCGAGGAAGTTCTCCCCCTCCCCAACGCCCACCACCAGGGGGGAGTTCCGGCGGGCCCCGACCACCACGTCCGGCGCGTCGGCGTGCACCGCGACCAGCGTGAACGCACCCTCCAGCCGCCGGCACACCTGCCGCATGGCCTCCGCGAGGTCCCCGCCGGCCTCGAACCGCTCGGCCAGCAGGTGGGCGACGACCTCGGTGTCCGTCTCGGACTCCAGCCGGTGCCCGCGCTCGGCCAGTTCGGCGCGGAGCGCGGCGAAGTTCTCGATGATGCCGTTGTGGACGACGGCCACCCGGCCCGCGTTGTCGAGGTGCGGGTGCGCGTTGACGTCGGTGGGCCCGCCGTGGGTGGCCCAGCGGGTGTGCCCGAGTCCCGTGGAACCGGCAGGCAGCGGATGCCCGACCAGCTCCTTCTCCAGATTGACCAGTTTTCCGGCCTTCTTGGCGGCGACCAGCTCCCCGTCCGCGAGCACGGCGACGCCCGCCGAGTCGTAGCCGCGGTACTCCAGCCGCTTGAGTCCGGCGATGACCACATCGAGCGCCGACTGCGCTCCCACGTAACCCACAATTCCGCACATACGGCGCAGCGTACGCCGTAGTTGGCCGTCTGCCCCGTACCTGAACAAGACGAAAACCCCGCCCCGGCGAATGAGCCGGAGCGGGGTTGACGTTCGGTCGGGCGGGGTTCAGCCGAGCTTCTTGGACTGGGCGGCGACCAGCGTCACCGGTGATTCCGCCGTCCCCAGGAGACTGATGGAGCTGAAGGTGGCGACCGTGGATCCGGTGCGCAGGACCGTGAGGAGGATGGTGGCCTTGTCGCCGTCCTCAAGGTCCGCCGTGAGGACGAGGCTGACGGAGTCGTCGCCATAGGTGACGGGGGCGCCGGTGCCGCGCTGGACGCTCTCGTACTTGGTGGTCTCCCCCTGGGAGGTGCTGCTGAAGCCGCCCGCGCACGCCTGGCCCGCCGCCTTCACCGAGGCCAGCACGTCCTGCGCGCCCTTGTCGTCGTAGGAGGTGAGGCCGACCATCGTCACGGTGGTGCCGATGGCGTTCTTGATCGCCTCGGCCTTCTCCTGCGCCGAGGCGTTCGGGCCCGCTTCCTTCGGCTTGGCGCCCAGGGCGGTACGCGCGACGCCGGTGGGCGAGCCGATCTTCTGCAGGGCCTGGCCCTGGACCAGGACCTTGCACTCGGGCTTGTCGGTGGTGACCGACGCCTTGTCGACGTCTGCCAGCTTGGCGGCCGCCTCGGACTGCAGGAGGTACCCGGGCGCCTCTGCCTGCGTGACCAGCAGGGCGGTCAGCTCCGCGTCCGTCTTGCCCTTCGCGGCCGGGGCCGCGGCGGCGGACGGGGCGGAGGGGGTCGGCGTGGCGCCGCCCACCTTGCCGTCCGCCTTGTCGGAGCCGCAGGCGGTGGCCAGCAGGGCCAGGGACACCGCGGAAGCGGTCAGGACGGTACGACGGACAAGAGTGCTGCGCACGAAAGATCTCCCCCAGGACACACGGCAAACGAAAACAGCGGCACCAGGCCGGAGCCGGGCCGCTTCGACCGGCAAATCTACGCGGCGATCCGATCAAGGCCGGACCATTTTCCGCCGCGCGCCACCCATCGTGACCGGGGCGATACCCTCCGCCTCCCCCTCCCTCCTCCCGCCCCCGCCGCACGTCCTCCACCGCACGTCCTCCCCACGTGACCGACCCCACCACCCACAACCGCCCCCGAGCCACGACAATGGCCCTGTGATCACTTCGCCGCCACGAAGCACGCCGCCGGAGAGCGCGATGGAGCGCCCCGACCGCCCCGAGCGACCCCACCGCCGGGCCGAGGTCTCCCCGTACGTCGACCTCACCCGCGACGAGTGGAGCGCGCTGCGCGAGCGGACCCCGCTCCCCCTCACCGCCGAGGAGGTCGAGCGGCTGCGCGGTCTCGGCGACGTCATCGACCTCGACGAGGTCCGGGACGTCTACCTGCCGCTCTCCCGCCTCCTCAACCTCTACGTCGGCGCCACGAGCAACCTCCGCGGCACCCTCAACACCTTCCTCGGCGACGCCGGCAACGGCCACGGCGCCCAGCAGGGCACCCCCTTCGTCATAGGGGTCGCCGGCTCCGTCGCCGTCGGCAAGTCCACCGTGGCCCGCCTGCTCCAGGCCCTCCTCGCCCGCTGGCCCGAGCACCCCCGCGTCGAGCTGGTCACCACCGACGGCTTCCTCTACCCCATGAAGGAGCTCCAGCGGCGCGGACTGACGTCCCGCAAGGGCTTCCCGGAGTCGTACGACCGCCGCGCGCTCACCCGCTTCGTCGCGGACATCAAGGCGGGCAAGGACGAGGTCAGCGCCCCTGTCTACTCGCACCTGATCTACGACATCGTCCCCGGCGAGAAGCTCGTCGTACGCCGCCCCGACATCCTGATCGTCGAGGGGCTCAACGTCCTTCAGCCGGCCCTGCCCGGCAAGGACGGCCGTACGCGCGTCGCGCTCGCCGACTACTTCGACTTCAGCGTGTACGTGGACGCCCGGCCCGAGGACATCGAGCGCTGGTACCTCAACCGGTTCCGGAAGCTGCGCGAGACCGCGTTCCAGAACCCTTTCTCCTACTTCCGCAAGTACACCCAGGTCTCCGAGGAGGAGGCGATCGAGTACGCGCAGACCATGTGGCGCACGATCAACAAGCCCAACCTCCTGGAGAACGTCGCCCCCACCCGCGGCCGCGCGACGCTCGTCGTCCGCAAGGGCCCGGACCACAAGGTGCAGAAGCTCAGCCTCCGCAAGCTCTGACCCCGCCGCGAACGGCGTCGGCCCCGCCCTCCGGGATCACCGGGAGGGCGGGGCCGACGCGCGAGGGACCTCGGGGGCCGCTCTAGCCGAGCGCCGACTTCACGGCGTCCGCCAGCCGCCCGGCGACCGCGCGGGCCTGCTCGATGTCGGCGGCCTCGACCATCACCCGTACGAGCGGCTCGGTACCGGACGGACGGAGCAGCACCCGCCCGGTGGTGCCCAGCTCGCGCTCGGCGTCGGCGACGGCCGCGGCCAGCTCCCCGGAGGTCGCGACCCGGGACTTGTCCACGTCGGGGACGTTGATCAGCACCTGCGGCAGCCGCCGCATGACGCCCGCGAGATCGGCGAGCGAGCGGCCCGTGGCCGCGACGCGCGCCGCGAGCAGCAGGCCGGTGAGCGTGCCGTCGCCGGTCGTGGCGTGGTCGAGGATGATCACGTGGCCGGACTGCTCGCCGCCGAGCGCGTAGCCGTGCTCCTTCATCGACTCCAGCACGTACCGGTCGCCGACGCCGGTCTGCACGACCTCGATGCCCTCGCCCTCCATGGCCAGCTTGAAGCCGAGGTTGGACATCACGGTGCCGACGACGGTGTTGCCGCGCAGCTGGCCCGCCTCGCGCATGGCGAGGGCCAGCACCGCGAGGATCTGGTCGCCGTCGATCTCGGCGCCGGTGGCGTCGACCGCGAGGCAGCGGTCCGCGTCGCCGTCGTGCGCGATGCCGAAGTCGGCGCCGTGCTCGACCACGGCCTGCTTGAGGAGCCCCAGGTGGGTGGAGCCGCAGCCGTCGTTGATGTTGAGGCCGTCGGGCTCGGCACCGATGGTGACGACCTCGGCCCCCGCCCGGGTGAAGGCCTCGGGCGAGACGCGGGCGGCCGCGCCGTGCGCCTCGTCCAGGACGATCTTGAGTCCTTCGATGCGGTTGGGGAGGACCCCGATGAGGTGGGCGACGTACTTGTCGAAGCCCTGGTCGTAGTCGGAGACGCGCCCGACGCCGGCGCCGGTGGGCCGGTCCCAGGGGGCGCCGGTGCGGTGCTCCTCGTAGACGGCCTCGATGCGGTCCTCGAGCTCGTCGGCGAGCTTGTGGCCGCCGCGGGCGAAGAACTTGATGCCGTTGTCGGGCATCGCGTTGTGGCTGGCGGAGAGCATCACGCCGAGGTCGGCACCCAGCGCACCGGTGAGATACGCCACCGCCGGGGTGGGCAGCACACCGACGCGCAGGACGTCCACGCCCGCGCTCGCGAGGCCCGCGACGACCGCGGCCTCCAGGAATTCGCCGGAGGCGCGGGGGTCGCGGCCGACGACCGCGGTCGCGCGGTGGCCCGCGAAGGTGCCTGCTTCGGCGAGTACGTGGGCAGCTGCCACGGAGAGGCCGAGCGCGAGCTCAGCCGTCAGATCCGCGTTGGCGACGCCGCGTACACCGTCCGTCCCGAAGAGTTGTCCCACTGTTGTCCTCCCGAGTTCACGCTTCGTTTGTGACCGCTTGTGACATGTATTTGCCGCTTGTGGCGGTAAACGAACCGCCCCGGCAGCACGGAGAGTGCTGCCGGGGCGGTTTGTTGCTGAACAGCAGGCGCAGATTAACGCTTGCTGTACTGCGGAGCCTTACGGGCCTTCTTGAGACCGGCCTTCTTGCGCTCGACCGCACGGTCGTCGCGGGAAAGGAAGCCGGCCTTCTTCAGCGCCGGGCGGTTGTTGTCGACGTCCGCCTCGTTGAGGGCGCGGGCCACGCCGAGGCGCAGGGCGCCGGCCTGGCCGGAGACGCCGCCACCCGCGATGCGGGCGATGATGTCGTAGCGACCGTCGAGCTCGAGGAGCTTGAACGGCTCGTTGACTTCCTGCTGGTGCACCTTGTTGGGGAAGTAGTCCTCAAGGGTGCGACCGTTGATCTTCCACTTGCCGGTGCCCGGAACGATCCGGACGCGGGCGATGGCGTTCTTGCGACGGCCCAGGCCGGCGGCCGGCTGCGGGTCGCCGAAGCGGCCGGCAAGGGACTCGGAGGTGTAGTCGCCCTCGACGACGACCTCAGACTCGGTGGTGTACTCCTCGACGCCCTCGAACTCTTCGACGGGGGTCTCGGCGGTGGTCTCGGCCACGATGCTCCTCAGAATTTTCTACGTCTTAGGGGGTGGCCGGAACTACTGCGCGACCTGGGTGATCTCGAACGGCACCGGCTGCTGGGCAGCGTGGGGGTGCTGGTCGCCCGAGTAGACCTTCAGCTTCGAGAGCATCTGACGGCCCAGGGTGTTCTTGGGGAGCATGCCCTTGACGGCCTTCTCGACGGCCTTCTCCGGGTTGTTCGCCAGGAGGTCGTCGTAGCGCACCGAACGCAGACCGCCCGGGAAACCGGAGTGGCGGTACGCCATCTTCTGGGACGCCTTGTTGCCGGACAGGTGAACCTTGTCGGCGTTGATGATGACGACGAAGTCGCCCATGTCCATGTGAGGCGCATAGGTCGGCTTGTGCTTGCCACGCAGGAGGGCAGCGGCCTGGGTCGCCAGACGGCCGAGGACAACGTCCTGGGCGTCGATGACGAGCCACTGGCGCGAGATGTCGCCGGGCTTGGGGCTGAACGTACGCACGCGTATGCCTTCGCTTCTTCAGTGGTGGTATCCCACGGGCGCAAGCCCAACGGGAAGGTCCTGACAGGGTCACCACGGACGATCACGACAGCCCTCGTTCACATCAGGGACGCAACCCGTGTGAACCGCTGGTCATCGGTCCGGTGGACCGGCGTAAGGCCCTTTCACGTGAGAATGAGCAAGCCAATACGCATAACAAACCAGCAGGATACCCAAGTAGACCCGTACGGGTCAAAACGCGGTCCGCGATGCCGATTCTGCTGGCGTCGCGGCGCACTCCGGTTCGGTCCTGGATGGGGACCCCGCAGTTGTTACGGGTCCCAGAGTAACCCGCCCGGAGCGCAGCGCACGACGCGCCAGCAGAATCGCGAGCCCGCACAGGGTGGCGCAGTCCTTGAAGGCGCGCCGTTTGTGGGCCAGCTCCGACGGCCACGGGATCAGGGCCACCTGGGGCGTCAGGGCCAGCCAGAACCAGGGCGAGCGGGGCATCGAGCCCGGCCGCACCGCCGAGGCAAGCAGCAGCGGCAGCACCACCAGGAGGTAGTGGTCGAAGGAGGGACGGGAGACCAGGAATGCGGCGAGCATCACCATGCAGGCCGTCTCCACCAGCCGCAGCTGCCCCTGGTCGGAATCGTCCGGCCGCCTCCAGCGCCGCCAGGCGCCCCACAGCCCGGCTCCGGCCCCCGCGAAGGCCGCCGCCACCGCCACCGGCTCCGGCACCCCCAGCCGCGGCAGCACCGCGATCGGCGAGGCGTCCCAGGGCAGGGCGTAGGCGTCCTGCCCCTGGAAGAGGAACGGCAGGGTCTTGGTGAAGAACAGCGACGGGCTCGGCATCAGCAGCGCCCCCACCAGCGAGGCCCCCAGCGGCACCAGCACGGCCGCCGCCAGCCCCCGCCACTGCCGGGCCAGCAGGAACAGCAGCCCGATCGGCACCAGCATCGGTTTGCAGGCGATCGCCAGCCCCACCACCAGGCCGGCCGCCCCCCACGCCCTGCGGTGCGCGAGCAGCAGCGCCACCGGCAGCGCCGCCGCCGAGATGGCCGTCCAGTTGCCGATCAGCACGAGGTTCACGTACGGCTTGTAGGCCAGGGCCAGCACCGCGAAGCCGCCGACCGCAAGCCGCGAGCGCAGGGGCACCGAGAACAGCCGCAGCGCGGCCAGCCAGCCCACGCCCACCAGCCCCGACATCCCCGCCGGAAGCAGCCAGCGCAGCACCGTCTGCGGCAGCAGCGCCTCCGGCACCGCCATCAGCACGGCGCTCGGCAGGTACAGGAACCGCTTGTCCTCGTACGGGGAGCCGCCGTCGAGCAGCGTCCGCGCGGCCTTGACCACGAAGGCGTTGTCCGAGCCCCAGTTCTCCCGCAGGCTCGTGGAGACCGAGATGCCGATCACCACGGCCAGGGCCACGGCCTTCCAGGGCCCGGACGCCGGACGCAGCAGCCAGAGCACCAGCCGGTGCCCGAACGCCGGATCCCTTACGGTGTCCCATCCCCTGAGCCAGGTGCCAGGCCGCAGCCGCACAACGCCTCCCGATCGACCCGCCCGGGGGCGTTCTCCCCCTAGCGCTTCCGCTCGACCCTACGTTCGTCCCAAACAGGTTCCTGAGTCTCTCGTACAACACCGTCGGAGCCGAAGACCAGGAAACGGTCAAATGTCCGCGCGAACCACCGGTCGTGCGTGACGCACAGCACAGTGCCCTCGTACGATTCCAGACCGTCCTGGAGCGCCTCAGCGGACTCCAGGTCCAGGTTGTCCGTCGGCTCGTCCAGCAGCAGCGCCGTGGTGCCCGCCAGCTCCAGCAGCAGGATCTGGAAACGCGCCTGCTGGCCGCCCGACAGCCGCTCGAACGGCTGCTCCCCCTGGCGCTCCAGCTCGTACCGGCGCAGGACGGCCATGGCGGGGCCGAGCGGCTTCGCGGCCTCCGTCCACAGGATGTCGACGAGCGTGCGGCCGAACAGCTCGGGGTGGGCGTGCGTCTGCGCGAAGTGACCGGCGACCACCCGGGCGCCGAGCTTGAAATCACCCGTGTGCTTGACGTCCTCGCCCGCCAGCAGCCGCAGGAAGTGCGACTTCCCGGAGCCGTTCGAGCCGAGCACCGCGACCCGCTCCCCGTAGAAGACCTCCAGCGAGAACGGCTTCATCAGCCCCGTGAGTTCGAGGTTCTCCACGGTCAGCGCGCGCACGCCGGTCCGGCCGCCCTTCAGACGCATCTTGATGTCCTGCTCGCGCGGCGGCTCCGGCGGCGGACCGGCCTCCTCGAACTTCTGGAAGCGCGTCTGCATCGCCCGGTAGCGCGAGGCCATGTCGGGGCTGCTCGCCGCCTGGTTGCGCAGCCGCAGGACCAGCGCCTTCAGGCGGGCGTGCTCCTCGTCCCAGCGCCGCTTGAGCTCCTCGAAGCGGGCGAAGCGCTCCTTGCGGGCGTCGTGGTACGTGTCGAAGCCCGAGCCGTGCACCCACACGTCCGTGCCCGTGGGGCTCGGCTCCAGGCTGATGATCTTCTCGGCGGCCCGGGACAGCAGCTCCCGGTCGTGGGACACGAAGAGCACCGTCTTGCGGGTGGCCTTCAGCTGCTCCTCCAGCCACCGCTTGCCCGGGACGTCCAGGTAGTTGTCCGGCTCGTCGAGCAGCAGCACCTCGTCCGGCCCGCGCAGCAGCGCCTCCAGCACGAGCCGCTTCTGCTCACCGCCCGACAGCGTGCGCACCTCGCGGAACTGCGCGGTGTCGTACGGGACGGCCAGCGCGGCCGTGGTGCAGACGTCCCACAGGGTCTCCGCCTCGTAGCCCTGTACGTCGGCCCAGTCGCTGAGCGCCTGCGCGTATGCCATCTGGGCCGACTCGTCGTCCACCGTCATGATCAGGTGCTCGGCGTGGTCGACGGCCTTCGCCGCCTCCCGGATCCGGGGCTGGGCCACCGAGACCAGCAGGTCCCGTACGGTCGTCTCGTCCCGTACGGAGCCCACGAACTGCGACATCACGCCGAGGCCGCCGCTGACGGTGACCCCGCCGCCGTGCGGCTGGAGGTCGCCGGAGATCAGCTTCAGCAGGGTGGACTTGCCGGCGCCGTTCGCCCCGACGAGGGCGACGACCGACCCCTCCCCCACGCGGAAGGAGACGTCGGGGAGCAGGACCCGCCCGTCGGGAAGGTAGTACTCCAGGTGGCTGGCTTCGAGATGTCCCATGCGGGGCATTGTCCAGGCCCGGCGCCGATCCGCCCAAACGGATTCCGCGGCGGTGGGCGGCGGGTCAGCAGCAGCCGGCGCCCGGGAGGGTCCGCATGTTGCGCGCCTCCTTGCTGCGGGCGGCCAGCAGCTCGTCGGCCGGGTAGCCGACCTCCTCCAGGGTGAGCCCGTGCGGCTTCACGACGTGCACCGAGGAGTCCCGTACGGCGGCCCGCAGGACCTTCCCCGGCCAGTCGGTCGGCCGGTGCCCGTCCCCGACGTGCAGCAGGGCGCCGACCAGCGAGCGGACCATGTTGTGGCAGAAGGCGTCGGCGCGGACGGTCGCGGTGACGATCCCGTCCTCGGCGCGCTCCCAGCTGAGCTGCTGGAGGGTGCGGATGGTCGTGGCGCCCTCGCGCTTCTTGCAGTACGCGGCGAAGTCGTGCTCGCCGAGCAGCGCGGCGGCGGCCTCGTTCATGGCGTCCACGTCCAGCGGCCACTGGTGCCACAGCACGTGCCCGCGGCGCAGCGGGTCGACGCCGCCCTGGTGGTCGCCGACGCGGTAGGCGTAGCGGCGCCAGATGGCGGAGAACCGGGCGTTGAAGCCCTCGGGGGCCTCGGCGGCCTTCCACACCCGTACGTCGTGGGGCAGCCGGCCCGCGAGGCGGCGCAGCAGCTTGTCGTGGTGCTCGGCCCACACCTCGTCGCGCACGTCGAACTGGGCGACCTGCCCGCGCGCGTGCACGCCGGCGTCGGTCCGCCCGGCCACGGTCAGCTCGACCGGGTCCGGCAGCCGCATCACGGTCTGCAGGGCCGACTCCAGCTCACCCTGGACGGTCCGCAGCACGCGCTGCTTCGCCCAGCCGGAGAAGTCCTTCCCGTCGTACGACAGGTCCAGCCGCACCCGGACGTGCCCGGGCTCCACCTCGTCACTCACGTGACCGATCCTCTCAGAGTCACCGCAATGCAGAACGGGCCCGCCCCGGGAAGGGGCGGGCCCGTTCAGAGCCGATCAAGCAAGCTCGATCCCGGAGCGGGATCAGGCCTCCTTGGTCTCCTCGGCGGGGGTCTCGACAGCCTCCGCCTCCTTGACCGCGCGCTTGGTGGCGGCCTCGGCCTCACCGGTGGCCTGCTGGGCGACCGTAAGGGCCTCGACCAGCTCGATCACGGCCATCGGGGCGTTGTCGCCACGACGGTTGCCGATCTTGGTGATGCGCGTGTAACCACCGGGGCGGTTCTCGTAGCGCGGGGCGATCTCGGTGAACAGCGTGTGCACGATGCTCTTGTCCGTGATCGTCTGCAGCACCAGGCGACGGTTGTGGATGTCGCCCTTCTTGGCCTTGGTGACCAGACGCTCGGCGTAGGGACGCAGGCGGCGGGCCTTGGCCTCGGTGGTGGTGATGCGGCCGTGCTCGAAGAGCGCCTTCGCGAGGTTCGCGAGAAGGTGCTTCTCGTGCGCGGCGCTGCCGCCCAGACGGGCACCCTTTGCGGGACGCGGCATGGTGTTACTCCTTCATATCTGCACCGGCCGTGTCAGGTACCGGTGTCAGTTCCCCCGCGGCGGCTGCCGCGGGAAAGTTCTACGGGTGCTGCTCAGTACTGCTCGGTCTCGACGAAACCGGCGTCCGCGTCGTCGTCGGCGCCGAAGGCGTCGGCGGCGGCGGTCGGGTCGAATCCGGGCGGGCTGTCCTTGAGGGCCAGGCCCATGCCGGCCAGCTTCGCCTTGACCTCGTCGATCGACTTCGCACCGAAGTTGCGGATGTCGAGCAGGTCGGCCTCGGAGCGGGCGACGAGCTCACCCACGGAGTGGATGCCCTCGCGCTTGAGGCAGTTGTACGACCGAACGGTGAGCTCGAGCTCCTCGATCGGCAGCGCCAGGTCGGCGGCCAGGGCGGCGTCCGTCGGGGACGGGCCCATGTCGATGCCCTCGGCGTCGATGTTGAGCTCGCGCGCCAGACCGAACAGCTCGACCAGGGTCTTGCCGGCGGACGCCATGGCGTCGCGCGGGCGCATGGCCTGCTTGGTCTCGACGTCGACGATGAGCTTGTCGAAGTCGGTGCGCTGCTCGACTCGGGTCGCCTCGACCTTGTAGGTGACCTTGAGGACCGGGCTGTAGATGGAGTCGACCGGGATGCGGCCGATCTCCTGGCCCAGCTGCTTGTTCTGGACGGCGGAGACGTAGCCGCGACCGCGCTCGACGGTCAGCTCCATCTCCAGCTTGCCCTTGCCGTTGAGCGTGGCGAGGACCAGGTCCGGGTTGTGCACCTCGACACCGGCCGGGGGCGCGATGTCGGCAGCGGTGACCAGGCCGGGACCCTGCTTGCGCAGGTACATCACGACCGGCTCGTCGTGCTCCGAGGAGACGACCAGCTGCTTGATGTTGAGGATGATGTCGGTGACGTCTTCCTTGACACCGGGCACGGTGGTGAACTCGTGCAGGACGCCGTCCACGCGGATGCTGGTGACAGCGGCACCCGGGATCGAGGACAGGAGCGTGCGGCGCAGCGAGTTGCCGAGGGTGTAGCCGAAGCCCGGCTCGAGCGGCTCGATCACGAACCGCGAGCGGTACTCGTCGACGACCTCTTCGGTCAGCGAAGGACGCTGAGCGATAAGCATGTGTGTTCCTTCAGTCGTGGACGCCCACTATTTGACGCCCGACGGGTAAAGCCAGGTACTGCAAGGGTACGGGCGGCACGTCCCCCCGAAGGGGTTCGTACCGCCCGGACACTCAAAGACGCACAGGTGCGTCCGCTGCGTCAGACGCGGTCTTTCGCTTCGACGAAGCGAAAAGTCCGGCAGTCGTCAGACGCGGCGGCGCTTCGGCGGGCGGCAGCCGTTGTGCGGGGTGGGGGTGACGTCCTGGATCGAGCCGACCTCGAGGCCGGTGGCCTGGAGGGAGCGGATCGCGGTCTCGCGGCCGGAGCCCGGACCCTTGACGAAGACGTCAACCTTGCGCATGCCGTGCTCCTGCGCGCGGCGGGCGGCCGACTCGGCGGCCATCTGCGCGGCGAAGGGGGTGGACTTGCGCGAGCCCTTGAAGCCGACGTGGCCGGCGGAGGCCCAGGAGATCACGTTGCCCGAGGGGTCCGTGATCGAGACGATCGTGTTGTTGAACGTGCTCTTGATGTGGGCGTGCCCGTGAGCGACGTTCTTCTTTTCCTTGCGGCGCACCTTCTTGGCAGCGCCCTGACGACCCTTGGGGGGCATCTAAATCTCCTACGGGAGGTGGTCGGTCCTACAGCGCAAGACCGCTGAACAGGACTACTTCTTGCCCGGCTTCTTCTTACCGGCGATCGCGCGACGCGGGCCCTTGCGGGTACGCGCGTTCGTGCTGGTGCGCTGACCGTGCACCGGCAGGCCACGACGGTGGCGGATGCCCTGGTAGCACTGGATCTCGATCTTGCGGCGGATGTCGCCCTGGATCTCGCGGCGGAGGTCACCCTCGGTACGGAGGTTGGCGTCCACGTACTCGCGGATCTTGACGAGGTCCTCTTCGGCCAGGTCACGAACGCGGGTGTTCGGGTTCACGCCGGTGGAGGCGAGGATCTCCTTGGACCGGGTGCGCCCGATACCGAAGACGTAGGTGAGTGCGATCTCCACGCGCTTTTCGCGCGGGATGTCAACACCGGAAACGCGTGCCACAAATGGCTCCTGTGTGTTCGGGGGTCTTCCGCAGAACCACTCCCGACCGCCGACCACCCTGATGGATGGTGGTACGTCCGGGTCCCCGGCCCCCGCCGGAGGTGCCGCCGGCCCTTCTCAGGGCTGGGCGGGTTCTGCGTATGTACGTTTTCTTACGTCGCGCGAAGAACTGCGGAAGGCAGGTCGGTCGGCGTGCGTCAGCCCTGGCGCTGCTTGTGGCGCAGGTTGTCGCAGATGACCATGACCCGACCGTGACGGCGGATCACCTTGCACTTGTCGCAGATCTTCTTGACGCTCGGCTTGACCTTCATGTTGGTGAGGTTCTCCGGGTCAGTGCCACCACCCGTACCGGGACGTATGCCCAGGCAGGAGTGAGGACAAGATCTACTTGTATCGGTAGACGATCCGGCCACGCGTCAGGTCGTACGGAGACAGCTCCACAACGACCCGGTCATCCGGGAGGATGCGGATGTAGTGCATACGCATCTTGCCGCTGATGTGCGCGAGGACCTTGTGACCGTTCTGCAGTTCCACCTTGAACATCGCGTTCGGGAGGGACTCGATCACGGTGCCCTCGATTTCGATGGCACCTTGCTTCTTGGCCACGCTTCGCCCTTCGAATCGGCTACCTTGATCAGCTCCCTGCTTCGCATGCGGACATGCGGGTGCAAAGGAGCCGACGAGTCAGTCTACGTCAGGGCACCCAGAAAGACGAATCCGGAAAGTTTGCCCCACAGCGTAGATCATTAACCGAGGGGATCCGGCGCAGTGGTCACGCCGTATTCCGCCAGCTTGGCCTTGCCGCAGTCCGGGCTGGTCAGGACGATGGGCCCGGCCTCGGTCAGGGCGATGGAGTGCTCCCAGTGCGAGGACCAGGTGCCGTCCGTGGTGATGACCGTCCAGTCGTCCGCCAGGACCTCCGTCTGGGGGGTGCCCAGGGAGACCATGGGCTCGATGGCCAGGCAGACGCCCGGGACGAGCTTGATGCCCTTGCCGCGCTTGCGCGAGACGTAGTTCAGCAGGTGGGGGTCCATGTGCATCTCGGACCCGATGCCGTGGCCGCCGTAGTCCTCGATGATCCCGTACTTGCCGGTCGCGGGCCGCGGCTGGCGGCGGATGTAGCCCTCGATCGCCTTGGAGATGTCCACCAGGCGGTTGCCGAGCTTCATCGCGGCGATGCCGGCCCACATCGACTCCTCGGTCACCCGCGAGAGCTCGATCAGCTCCGGAGCGTGACCCGTGCCCACGAAGGCCGTGTACGCGGCGTCGCCGTGCCAGCCGTCCACGATCGCACCGGCGTCGATCGAGATGACGTCGCCGTCCTTGAGGACCGTCTTGTCGTCCGGGATGCCGTGGACCACGACCTCGTTCACGGACGTACAGATCGTCGCGGGGAAGCCGCCGTAGCCGAGGAAGTTCGACTTGGCCCCGGCATCCGCGATGACCTTGCGGGCCACCATGTCCAGATCCCGCGTCGTGGCGCCCGGTACGGCCGCCTCACGGGTCGCCGCGTGGATCGCGGCGACGACCAGCCCTGCCTCGCGCATCTTCGCGATCTGCTCGGGGGTCTTGATCTGGACCATGGGTAGTGCCTTCCACCTTCGGACTTCGGGTCTGCGTTGTTCCGGTCGTCTCAACAGTACGGCCGCGGAGTCCTGGGGACACCGCGGCCGTACTGCTCACAACAAGGGTTACTACTTCTTGAGCGCGTCCATCGCACGCTGCGTGACGTCCGCGACCTCACCGAGGGCGGGGATCGTCACCAGCAGGCCCTGGGCCTTGTAGTAGTCGATGATCGGCTCGGTCTGCGTGTGGTAGACCTCGAGCCGGTTGCGCACCGTGGCCTCGGAGTCGTCGTCACGCTGGTACAGCTCGCCGCCGCAGGTGTCGCAGACACCCGCGGCCTTCGGCGCCGCGTACTCGACGTGGAAGACGTGCGCGGAGTCGTTGCGGCAGATCCGGCGGCCGGCGATGCGCTTGACGACCTCGTCCTCCTCGACCTCCAGGTCGAGGACGGCGTCCAGCTTCATGCCGGCGGTCCGCAGCATCTCGTCCAGCGCCTCCGCCTGGGAGACGTTGCGCGGGAAGCCGTCCAGCAGGAAGCCGCCCGTGGCGTCCGGCTGCTCCATCCGGTCCTTGGCCATGCCGATGGTGATCTCGTCGGGGACGAGGTCACCGGCGTCCATGAACGCCTTCGCGCGCTGGCCCAGCTCGGTGTTCTGGCTGATGTTGGCGCGGAAGAGGTCGCCCGTGGAGATGTGCGGGATCGACAGGTTCTTCGCAAGGAACGCGGCCTGCGTTCCCTTGCCCGCACCGGGCGGTCCGACGAGGACGATTCGCATCAGCGGAGGAACCCTTCGTAATTGCGCTGCTGGAGCTGGCTCTCGATCTGCTTCACGGTTTCCAGACCCACACCCACGATGATGAGGATGCTCGTCCCGCCGAACGGGAAGTTCTGGTTCGCTCCGAAGCCGGCCAACGCCATCGTCGGCACAAGAGCGATGAGACCCAGGTACAGCGACCCCGGCCAGGTGATCCGGTTGAGCACGTAGCTCAGGTACTCGGCGGTGGGTCGACCGGCACGGATACCCGGGATGAACCCACCATACTTCTTCATGTTGTCTGCAACTTCCTCGGGGTTGAAAGAAATCGCCACGTAGAAGAACGCGAAGAAGACGATCAGGAGGAAGTAGGCCGCGATGTAGTACGGGTGGTCGCCCTTGACGAAGTGCTTCTGGATCCAGGTGGCCCAGCCCGCGGTCGAACCGCTGAACTGCACGATCAGCGCCGGGATGTACAGCAGCGACGAGGCGAAGATGACCGGGATGACACCGGCCTGGTTCACCTTGAGCGGGATGTACGTCGAGGTGCCCCCGTACGCGCGGCGGCCGATCATGCGCTTCGCGTACTGGACCGGAATCCGACGCTGCGCCTGCTCGACGAAGACGACCAGCGCGACCATGGCCAGGCCGACGAGGATGACCACGCCGAACTCGACCCAGCCGTCGGCGATCTTGCCCTGGAGCTTGATCTGCCACAGGGCGCCGATGAAGCCGGCGGCGATCGAGATGAACATCAGGATCGACATGCCGTTGCCGATGCCGCGGTCCGTCACGAGCTCACCGAGCCACATGACGACACAGGTACCCGCGGTCATGGTGATGACCATGACGATGGTGGTGAAGATCGACCGGTTCGGAACGATCTGGCTGGCGACCTGGCAACCCTGGAACAGGGCACCAGTGCGGGCGGTGGCGACGAGGCCGGTGCCCTGCAGGATCGCGAGTGCGACCGTCAGATAGCGCGTGTACTGAGTGATCTTCGCCGTGCCGGACTGACCCTCTTTTTTGAGGTTCTCCAGCTTCGGGATGACCACGGTCAGCAGCTGCAGGATGATGCTCGCCGTGATGTACGGCATGATGCCGAGCGCGAAGATCGTGATCTGCAGCAGCGCACCGCCGCTGAACATGTTGACGAGACCGAAGAGGCTGTTGCTGCTCCCGGCCTGGTCCACACAGATCTGAACGTTCTTGTAGCTCACGCCGGGTACCGGGATGTGGGACCCGAGCCGGAACAGCACGATGATGCCGAGCGTGAAGAGCAGCTTCTTGCGCAGGTCGGGCGTCTTGAACGCCCGGGCGAACGCGGTGAGCACGGTGCCTCCTGCGACCCCCGCGCTACTGCGTCAGAGGTGACGGTCTGAGGGATCGACGAATACGTACAAGCAAAGGTGCAGGCCACCTTACCGGCGACTGCGCCCCCCGTGGAACGACCAACCGGGGATGCCCCATTTGTGAGGCATCCCCGGTCGGGTTTTACTCGCTATTTGTCACAAAGGTCGTCTTAGACGAGCTCGGTGACGGTGCCGCCGGCAGCGGCAATCTTCTCCTTGGCGGAGGCGGAAACGGCGTCAACCGAAACCGTCAGCGCCACGGAGATCTCGCCCTGGCCCAGGACCTTGACGAGGCTGTTCTTGCGAACCGCGCCCTTGGCGACCAGGTCGGCCACCGTGACCTCTCCACCCTCGGGGTAGAGAGCGCCGAGCTTGTCCAGGTTGACAACCTGGAACTCGGTGCGGAACGGGTTCTTGAAGCCCTTGAGCTTCGGCAGGCGCATGTGGAGGGGCATCTGCCCACCCTCGAAGCGCTGCGGGATCTGGTAACGGGCCTTCTGGCCCTTCGTACCACGACCGGCCGTCTTACCCTTCGACGCCTCACCACGACCGACACGGGTCTTCGCGGTCTTGGCGCCGGGGGCGGGACGGAGGTTGTGGGCCTTCAGCGGGCTGTTCTCAGCCATGATTAGTCAACCTCCTCAACCGTCACGAGGTGGCGGACGGTGTGAACCATTCCGCGGAACTCGGGGCGGTCCTCCTTGACGACGACGTCGTTCAGGCGCTTGAGCCCGAGCGAACGCAGCGTGTCGCGGTGGTTCTGCTTGCTGCCGATGTACGACTTCGTCTGCGTGATCTTGAGGCGAGCCATTACGCACCCGCCCCAGCACGCGCACGGAGCAGGGCCGCGGGGGCGACGTCCTCGAGGGGCAGACCACGGCGAGCCGCGATCTCCTCGGGACGCTGCAGACCCTTGAGGGCCTCCACGGTCGCGTGCACGATGTTGATCGCGTTGTCGGAGCCGAGCGACTTCGACAGGATGTCGTGAACGCCGGCGCACTCCAGAACGGCGCGCACCGGGCCACCGGCGATAACACCGGTACCGGGGGAAGCAGGCTTCAGCAGGACAACGCCGGCCGCCTTCTCGCCCTGGATCGGGTGCGGGATGGTGCCCTGGATGCGCGGAACCTTGAAGAAGTTCTTCTTGGCTTCCTCGACACCCTTGGCGATGGCCGCGGGAACTTCCTTGGCCTTGCCGTAACCGACACCTACAGTGCCGTCACCGTCGCCCACCACGACCAGCGCGGTGAAGCTGAAGCGGCGACCACCCTTGACAACCTTGGCGACGCGGTTGATCGCGACAACGCGCTCAACGTAAGCGGTCTTCTCGGCGGCAGGGCCACCGTCGCGACCCTTCCGGTCCCGCCGCTCGCCGCCACCGGCACCGCTTCCGCGGCGCTGGGGTCCAGCCATTGGATTACCTCTCTCTGTTACGTCCGTGAGTCCCGGAACCGGGGCTTAGAACTTCAGCCCGGCTTCGCGGGCGGCGTCAGCCAGAGCGGCAATGCGCCCGGCGTATCGGTTGCCACCGCGGTCGAACACGACGGTCTCGACACCCGCGGCCTTGGCACGCTCGGCGACGAGCGCGCCGACAGCCTGGGCCTGCGAGCTCTTGTCGCCTTCGCCACCGCGGATCGAAGCGTCCAGGGTCGACGCGGACGCCAGGGTGTGACCCTGGAGGTCGTCGATGACCTGAGCAACGATGTTGCGGTTGGAACGCGTCACGACGAGGCGCGGACGCTCCGCCGTACCCGAGACGTTCTTGCGGATGCGGATGTGGCGGCGAGCCTTGGCAGCGCGCTTGTACGCGTCGCCCTTGGCGATCTTCACACCGTATGCCATGGCTACTTACCAGCCTTTCCGACCTTGCGGCGGATGACCTCGCCGGCGTACTTGACACCCTTGGCCTTGTACGGGTCGGGCTTCCGCAGCTTGCGGATGTTGGCGGCGACCTCGCCGACCTTCTGCTTGTCGATGCCCTCGACCGAGAACTTGGTGGGCGACTCGACCTTGAAGGAGATGCCCTCGGGCGCCTCGATCAGGATCGGGTGGCTGTAACCAAGCTGGAACTCCAGAGCGGAGCCCTTCGCGGCGACGCGGTAACCGACACCGCTGATCTCGAGAGCCTTGACGTACCCCGTGGTCACACCGGTGATCATGTTCGCCACCAGCGTGCGGGACAGGCCGTGCAGGGCCTTGTTCTGACGCTCGTCGTTCGGGCGGGTGACGTTCAGAACGCCGTCCTCACCCTTGACGATCTCGATCGGCGCGGCGACGGTGTGCGAGAGGAGACCCTTGGGGCCCTTCACCGCGACCGTGCGGCCATCGATGGTGACGTCCACACCGGCGGGAACCTGGATGGGGAGCTTGCCGATTCGCGACATTGCTTTTCCTCCGTTCCCGACTACCAGACGTAGGCGAGGACTTCCCCACCTACGCCCTTCTTGCCTGCCTGCTGGCCGGTCAGGAGACCGTGGGACGTGGAGATGATCGCCACGCCCAGGCCGCCGAGGACCTTCGGCAGGTTGGTGGACTTTGCGTACACGCGCAGACCGGGCTTCGAGATCCGCTTGATGCCCGCGATGGAGCGCTCACGGTTCGGCCCGAACTTCAGCTCGAGGACGAGGTTCTTGCCGACCTCGGCGTCCTCGACCTTCCAGCCGGTGATGAAACCCTCCTGCTTGAGGATCTCCGCGATGTGCGACTTGATCTTGCTGTGCGGCATCACGACAGTGTCGTGGTACGCCGAGTTAGCGTTACGCAGACGGGTCAGCATGTCTGCGATCGGGTCAGTCATGGTCATGAAGTGGCCTTCGGCCTCTCTCGCCGGGGTTTCCTGTATGCGCCATCCCTCTCCCCACTCAGTGGCGGGACGGGTGCGGTGCGGGGACCTACGGCGTAGTAAGTCGTTATGGACGGCGGACGCCCAACCCCACAAGCCTACGGCATGCGGAGCAGGGCACCCACCGACCAGATGCTTACCGAGAGTCTCTGGAACTTCCCAAGTCCTTGCGGACCGGAGGGAATTACCAGGAGCTCTTGGTCACGCCCGGCAGCTCGCCACGGTGAGCCATCTCACGAAGGCAGACGCGGCACAGGCCGAACTTGCGGTACACGGAGTGGGGACGACCGCAGCGCTGGCAGCGGGTGTACGCACGCACACCGAACTTGGGCTTGCGGGCAGCCTTCGCGATGAGAGCCTTCTTCGCCATCTCGCTTACGCCTCCTTGAAGGGGAAGCCGAGGTGACGAAGGAGCGCGCGGCCCTCAGCGTCGTTGGTCGCCGTGGTGACCACGGTGATGTCCATACCCCGGGTACGGTCGATCTTGTCCTGGTCGATCTCGTGGAACATGACCTGCTCCGTGAGACCGAAGGTGTAGTTGCCACGGCCGTCGAACTGCTTCGGCGACAGACCACGGAAGTCACGGATACGCGGCAGCGCGAGCGACAGCGTACGGTCCAGGAACTCCCACATGCGGTCACCACGGAGGGTGACGTGGCAGCCGATCGGCTGACCCTCACGCAGCTTGAACTGCGCGATGGACTTGCGGGCCTTCGTGACGGCCGGCTTCTGACCGGTGATCGTCGTCAGGTCGCGGATGGCGCCGTCGATCAGCTTGGAGTCGCGGGCGGCGTCGCCCACACCCATGTTGACCACGATCTTCACGAGGCCGGGGATCTGCATGACGTTCTCGTACGAGAACTCCTCACGCAGCTTGCCCGCGATGTCCTCGCGGTACTTCGTCTTGAGACGCGGAGTGGTAGCCATCAGATGTCCTCACCCGTCCGCTTGGCAACGCGGATCTTGTTGCCCTCGTCGTCGAAGCGGAAACCGACGCGGGTAACGACCTTCTGGCCGTCCTTCTCCACAACCAGCTGAACGTTGCTGACGTGGATCGGGGCCTCGGTGATCACGATGCCACCGGCCTGCGAACCACCAGCGGTCTGGCCGGCCTTGGTGTGCTTCTTGACCCGGTTGACACCCTCGACGAGGACGCGGTTCTCGCTGGGCATGGCCGCGATGACCTTGCCCTGCTTGCCCTTGTCCTTACCGGTGATGACCTGGACCAGGTCGCCCTTCTTGATCTTCATGCTTACAGCACCTCCGGCGCGAGCGAGATGATCTTCATGAACTTCTTCTCGCGCAGCTCACGGCCCACGGGGCCGAAGATACGGGTGCCACGAGGGTCGCCGTCGTTCTTGAGAATGACAGCGGCGTTCTCGTCGAAGCGGATGTACGAGCCGTCCTGGCGGCGGCGCTCCTTGACGGTGCGAACGATGACCGCCTTGACGACGTCACCCTTCTTCACGTTGCCACCGGGGATCGCGTCCTTGACGGTGGCGACGATGACGTCACCGATGCCCGCGTAGCGGCGACCGGAACCACCGAGAACACGGATGCAAAGGATCTCCTTGGCACCAGTGTTGTCGGCGACACGCAGTCGCGACTCCTGCTGGATCACGTCTATCTCCTGTTTGTCTGCCGGTTCCCGGCGGGGGCTTCACTCCGAGGAGCGAGGCCCCCACCGAGCCTGGCGGAACGAATCCGGGGGAAACCCCCCGGACGAATTACTTGGCCTTCTCGAGGATCTCGACGATGCGCCAGCGCTTGCTCGCCGACAGCGGACGCGTCTCCATGATGAGGACGCGGTCGCCGACGCCGGCAGCGTTCTGCTCGTCGTGAGCCTTGAGCTTGTTCGTACGGCGGATGACCTTGCCGTACAGCGCGTGCTTGACGCGGTCCTCGACAGCGACGACGACGGTCTTGTCCATCTTGTCGCTGACGACGAGACCCTCACGGGTCTTGCGGAAGCCGCGCTCGTTCGTCTCAGTCACGTTCTTCTCGCTCATCAGGCGCTCTCCACCGTCTCGATACCGAGCTCACGCTCGTGCATCAGGGTGTAGATGCGAGCGATGTCCTTACGGACGGACTTGAGCCGGCCGTTGTTCTCCAGCTGACCCGTGGCCGCCTGGAAGCGGAGCTTGAACAGCTCCTCCTTGGCCTCGCGCAGCTTGCCAACGAGCTCCTCGTTGCCGAGCTCACGCAGCTCGGACGCCTTGGTTCCCGTCGCCATCACGACTCACCTGCCTCGCGCCGAACAATCCGGCACTTCATCGGAAGCTTGTGAGCAGCGCGGGTGAGCGCCTCACGAGCAATCTTCTCGTTCGGGTAGGACAGCTCGAACATGACCCGGCCCGGGTGCACGTTCGCGATCCACCACTCGGGAGAACCCTTACCGGAACCCATGCGGGTCTCGGCCGGCTTCTTCGTCAGCGGACGGTCCGGGTAGATGTTGATCCAGACCTTGCCGCCACGCTTGATGTGGCGGGTCATCGCGATACGAGCCGCCTCGATCTGGCGGTTCGTCACGTAGGCGGGGGTGAGCGCCTGGATGCCGTACTCGCCGAACGAGACCTCAGTACCGCCCTTGGCCATACCGCGGCGCTTCGGGTGGTGCTGCTTGCGGTGCTTGACCCTACGAGGGATCAGCATGTCGGTCAGGCCTCCGTTCCGGTGCTCTCAGCCGGAGCGGCGGCGGGAGCGTCGGCCTTGGGGGCCTCGGCACCAGCAGCCTGCTGCGGCTTGCGGCCACCACGGCCGCCGCGCTCGCCACCACGGCCACCACGGCCGGCGGGACGGTCGCCAGCGCCGGCACCACGGGCCGGGCGGTTACCCGCACGGGCCGCAGCGTTCTCGGCGCGAACCTCGGCGATGTTCTTGACGTCGCCCTTGTAGATCCAGACCTTCACACCGATACGGCCGAAGGTGGTCTTGGCCTCGAAGAAGCCGTAGTCCACGTTCGCGCGCAGCGTGTGCAGCGGCACACGACCCTCGCGGTAGAACTCGGAGCGGGACATCTCGGCGCCGCCGAGGCGACCGCCACACTGGATCTTGATGCCCTTGGCGCCGGCCTTCATCGTGCCCTGCATGCTCTTGCGCATGGCACGACGGAAGGAGACGCGGGAGGAAAGCTGCTCGGCAACGGCCTGGGCAACCAGCTGAGCGTCGAGCTCGGGGTTCTTGACCTCGAGGATGTTCAGCTGGACCTGCTTGCCCGTGAGCTTCTCGAGGTCACCGCGGATGCGGTCGGCCTCGGCGCCACGGCGGCCGATGACGATGCCCGGACGAGCGGTGTGGATGTCCACACGCACGCGGTCACGGGTGCGCTCGATCTCAACCTTCGAGATGCCGGCGCGCTCCATGCCGGACGTCATCATCCGACGGATGGCGACGTCTTCCTTGACGTAGTCCTTGTACAGCTTGTCGGCGTACCAACGCGACTTGAAGTCGGTGGTGATGCCGAGCCGGAACCCGTGCGGGTTTACCTTCTGGCCCATTACCGGGAACCTTCCTTGCTGCTGACGACCACGGTGATGTGGCTGGTCCGCTTGCGGATCCGGTAGGCACGGCCCTGGGCACGCGGACGGAACCGCTTCAGGGTCGGGCCCTCGTCCACGTACGCCTCGCTGATGACCAGCGTGGAGGCGTCCGGGTGGTTGTAGTTGTGTGCGGCGTTGGCAATGGCGCTGTCCAGCACCTTGCCGACCGGCACGCTCGCGGCCTGCGGGGCGAAACGCAGGACCGCCTGAGCCTCCGTGGCATCCATGCCACGGATAAGGTCCACCACGCGGCGGGCCTTCATGGGCGTGACGCGGATGTACCGCGCCTGGGCCCTGGCTTCCATGGTTGTCCCTTCGGTGTAAGTCATAGTCGTTACCACCCCGCCTTTAGCGGCGCTTCGACTTCCGGTCGTCCTTGACGTGGCCGCGGAAGGTGCGAGTCGGCGAGAACTCGCCGAGCTTGTGGCCGACCATCGACTCGGTGACGAACACCGGGACGTGGGTCTTGCCGTTGTGCACCGCGATGGTGTGACCCAGCATGGCCGGGATGATCATCGAGCGACGGGACCAGGTCTTGATGACGTTCTTGGTACCAGCTTCGTTCTGAGCGTCCACCTTCTTAACGAGGTGTCCGTCGACGAAGGGTCCCTTCTTGAGACTGCGCGGCATCTAAACCCGCTCCTAGCGCTTCTTGTTCGTCTTGCGGCGGCGGACGATGTACTTGCTCGAAGCCTTCTTCGGCGAGCGAGTACGACCCTCCTTCTGACCCCACGGGGAGACCGGGTGGCGACCACCGCTGGTCTTGCCCTCACCACCACCGTGCGGGTGGTCAACCGGGTTCATCGCGACACCGCGGACGGAGGGGCGAACGCCCTTCCAGCGCATACGGCCGGCCTTGCCCCAGTTGATGTTCGACTGCTCGGCGTTGCCGACCTCGCCGACCGTCGCGCGGCAGCGCGCGTCGACCAGGCGGATCTCACCGGACGGCATACGAAGGTGGGCCATCGTGCCCTCCTTCGCCAGCAGCTGCACGGAGGCACCCGCGGAACGGGCGAACTTGGCGCCACCACCGGGACGGAGCTCGATCGCGTGGATCGTGGTACCGACCGGGATGTTGCGGAGGGCCAGGTTGTTGCCGGGCTTGATGTCGGCCGTGGGGCCGTTCTCAATCCGGTCGCCCTGGTTCAGACCGCGGGGAGCGATGATGTAGCGCTTCTCGCCGTCCGCGTAGTGCAGGAGCGCGATGCGCGCAGTGCGGTTGGGGTCGTACTCGATGTGCGCGACCTTGGCCGGCACGCCGTCCTTGTCGTGACGACGGAAGTCGATCACGCGGTAGGCGCGCTTGTGTCCACCACCCTGGTGGCGAACGGTGATCCGACCGGTGTTGTTACGGCCGCCCTTGCTGTGCAGCGGGCGAACCAGCGACTTCTCCGGCGTGGACCGCGTGATCTCGACAAAGTCGGCGACGCTGGAGCCACGACGGCCCGGGGTCGTCGGCTTGTACTTGCGGATACCCATTTCTCAGTCCTCGTCCGATTCCGGACGACTAGACCTCCGTTAGGAGGCCTGGCCGCCGAAGATGTCGATTCGGTCGCCCTCAGCGAGGGTCACGATGGCGCGCTTGGTGTCAGCGCGCTTGCCGAAACCGGTCTTGGTGCGCTTGCGCTTACCCTGACGGTTGATCGTGTTGACCCCGGTGACCTTGACCCCGAAGACCGCCTCGACGGCCTGCTTGATCTGGGTCTTGTTGGAGCCGGGCGCGACGATGAACGTGTACTTGTTCTCGTCCAGCAGCGCGTAGCTCTTCTCCGAGACAACCGGCTTGATCAGCAGGTCGCGCGGGTCAGTGAAGGTCTTGCTGGTAACGGTCGCCTCGGACATCAGGCGTCGCTCCCTTCGGTCTCGTCGGCCTTGGGGCCAGACACGAAGGACTCAAGCGCGGCCTGGGTGAAGACCACGTCGTCAGAGACGATCACGTCGTACGTGTTCAGCTGGCCCGGCTCCAGGATGTGAACCTGGGGCAGGTTGCGGGCGGACAGCCACGCGGCCTCGTCGGCACGCTCGACGACCAGGAGCAGGTTCTTGCGCTCCGAGATCTTGCCGAACAGCGTCTTGGCGGCCTTCGTGGAGGCAGCACCCTCGACCACGCCGGTGACGACGTGGATGCGGGAGTGACGCGCACGGTCCGACAGGGCACCGCGGAGGGCGGCGACCTTCATCTTCTTGGGGGTCCGCTGCGAGTAGTCACGCGGCTGCGGGCCGTGGACGACGCCACCGCCGGCGAACTGCGGAGCGCGGGTCGAACCCTGACGGGCGCGGCCGGTGCCCTTCTGGCGGTAAGGCTTCTTGCCACCACCACGGACTTCGCCACGGGTCTTCGTCTTGTGCGTGCCCTGACGGGCAGCAGCCAGCTGAGCGACGACGACCTGGTGGATCAGCGGAACGCTGGTCTTCGCGTCGAAGATCTCCGCGGGGAGCTCGACGGTACCGGCCTTGTCGCCTGCCGGCGAAAGGATGTCAATGGTGCTCATTAACCTCAAGCCCCCTTGGCCGCGGTACGGACCAGGACGAGGCCGCCGTTCGGACCGGGGACTGCGCCCTTGATGAGGAGCAGACCCTTCTCCGCGTCTACCGCGTGGATGGTCAGGTTCTGGGTGGTGACGCGCTCGTTGCCCATACGACCAGCCATGCGCATGCCCTTGAAGACACGCCCAGGGGTGGCGCAGCCACCGATCGAACCGGGGGAGCGGTGCTTGCGCTGCACACCGTGACCGGCGCCGAGGCCCCGGAAGTTGTGCCGCTTCATGACACCGGCGAAGCCCTTGCCCTTGCTGTTGCCCGTGACGTCAACCTTGACGCCGGACTCGAACACCTCGGCAGTGATCTCCTGGCCGAGCGTGTACTCGCTGGCGTCGGAGGTGCGGAGCTCCACCAGGTGGCGGCGGGGGGTCACGTCGGCCTTGGCGAAGTGGCCCTTGAGGGGCTTGTTCACCTTGCGCGGGTCGATCTCGCCGAAGGCGATCTGGACCGACTCGTAGCCGTCGATGTCGTTCGTACGGACCTGGGTAACGACGCAGGGCCCGGCCTTGACGACGGTCACCGGGACGACACGGTTGTTCTCGTCCCAGACCTGGGTCATGCCGAGCTTCTCGCCCAGGACGCCCTTGATCTGCTTTGCCATCTTCTCGACGCCTCTCAGAGCTTGATCTCGATGTCAACGCCGGCCGGAAGGTCCAGGCGCATCAGCGAGTCAACGGTCTTGGGCGTCGGGTCGAGGATGTCGATCAGGCGCTTGTGCGTGCGCATCTCGAAGTGCTCGCGCGAGTCCTTGTACTTGTGCGGCGACTTGATGACGCAGTACACGTTCTTCTCAGTGGGCAGCGGCACCGGGCCTGCGACCGACGCACCAGTGCGGGTCACCGTCTCGACGATCTTCTTCGCCGAGGAGTCGATGACCTCGTGGTCGTAGGCCTTGAGCCGGATGCGGATCTTCTGTCCCGCCATGGCTACTCCGTAGTCCTGTCTGTTGTGGAAACGCTCTGACCCTCGGCCGGCTGTGGATCTCTCCACCGCTTCTCTCCGACCCACGCGGTCGGGCGTGTCGCACTCCCTCTACAGAAAATTCCCATACGGAAATTCCCTCGTCCAAGGGGGTGCGGTCCCAAGACCGCGGTTCGGGGGAGAAACACCCACCGAGCGCCTGGCGGGCACCGTGCTGACGCTTCCCAGAAGATTCCCGTACGTCCGCCCCATTGCTGCCCCGAGAGGCAGATAAAGGCGACGAGTACTGTGGGACTCGCTTCCGGTCCTCCCGGCGGGAGGCGCGCAGCATCGGCACTCAGCCGAGCAACTTGAGTAGTCTGCCATACAAGACACGTACTGCGCCAATCGGGCCGAAGAGAATACCCCTCCCCGGTGAGTGGTCAAACCGCGCCACGCGGCGGAACGGCCCGGGCCCCGCTTGGGGTCCGCCCGGGCCGTCCCACGGGCCTCAGGTGCGCGAGAGACTCCCGCAGCCCTCCCGGTCACCGGAGTCGATGGTCCTGCTCCGGTCGTACGGGTCCACGGGCGTCCCGGAGGGGGCTGGACCGGCCTGCCGGTCCTCGTCGAAGACGGGGTGCAGGAATCCGTCGTAGACGTCGCAGGCGCTGTTGGCGAGGTCGACGTTCATCTTGTCCAGCCAGATCTTGCCGGCGGTGGCCTGCCACTTGCGCGGGTCGGCGATCGAGAAGGTGATCTCGCGCCGCACGATGGCGCGCTCCACCTGCTCGGCGCCCGGCTTCGCCTTCACGAGCGGGTACACGAAGGTGTAGTCGGCCAGCACGTTGGCCTGGCCGGCCTGCTTGCCGGGCTCCACCCACATCCGGCCGCGCACCTTGACCACCTCGCCCACGGGCTTCAGCTCGGTCGGCTTGACCCGGCTGAACAGGTGCAGCGGGTCGTTCTCCTTCGTCGGGGCCGTCAGCGAGCCCTCCAGGCGGCTCAGCTCGTCCTTCAGCTTCGGGTCGAGCAGCTCCAGCGCCGCCGCCGGCCGCTCCCCGCGCAGGGTCGCCGGGTCCAGGTTGGCCGAGACCAGGAACTGCTTGGCCTTCTCCAGCGCGTCGGCGACCTGCTCCTTGCTCATCCCGCCGACGGCCTGGGCCTCGGGGAGCTCGATCCCGGCGGCTCCGTCGGCCCACTGGAGGGCCGGGGAGCCCTTGAAGGGCTCCTTGAGCGTCGGCCGGTCCGGGTCGAGGGCCGAGGGCGGGGCGCTGGGCCGGGCGGTCTCGGCGGGCAGTGGCTCACGCGCCTTGTCGGCCCGCTCGGCCTTGCCGGTGACCCGGTCGATGACCAGTTCCGGGCGTACGGCGATCAGCGCGAGGGCCGCGATGAAGACGACCGCCCCCGCGGCCTTGAGCCGCCGCCTGCCCCTCCCCCGCCGCTCCCTCTCCTGCCAGGCCGGACCGGTGCGCCAGCCGGGCGGCTCGGCGGACTCGGCGCGCAGCCGCGCGGTGACCATGCGCGCCCGGGCGGAGGGCTCCTGCGGGGCCTGGCCCGCGCCCGCCTGGGCCTGCTCCATGAACCGGGCCCACTCCTCGTCGGAGAGCGCCGGCCTGTCGTCGTCGTTGTTGTTGTTTCCCATGTCCCACCCCTGAAAAGCCGGGGCCCCCGGAACCAGCTCCGGGGGCCCCGCCGAAACGTCTCTGCTACGTGTCCTGTGGCTCGCGGGCCATGTGACACGGCTGACGGGGCGGATGCTACTGGCCGGTTGTGACAGTGCGTACGGCCGGGGTCGTCGACGGAACGGCCGCGACGGCGGCCCGGGACGACCGGGCCGCGCCGCCGTCACCTCTTCTGGGCGTCCTTCTGGGTCTGGGAGGCTTCCTTGCGGGCCTGCCGCTCGGCCTCGGCGTCGCGCTCGATGTCCGCCCGCGAGCGCACCCGCTTGGGCGCCTCCATCCCGCAGACGCTGGGCCAGTCGTCGGCCACGATGCCGGCGCACCAGATGAAGTCCTGGATGGGGCCCGGCTTCCAGTCGTCCTTCTCGATGTCCCAGCAGTTCTCGCGGGGCGAGAAGCGCGGGCAGCTGCCGTCCCGCTGCTTGATGACGTGGGCGCGGTACGCGTCGATGCCCATCGAGTCGACGTCGGACGAGGGCATGTAGCGGTTGACCGACCAGGACGAGCCCATGGCCGCGAACAGGGCGACCACGCACACCATCCCGGCGGCGAGCTGGCGTACCACCCGCGGCGGGATGACCCGGGCGAGCCCGGCCGCGGAAGCGGAACCCGATACGGAACCCGAAGCGGAACCGGCCCCGGCCCCGGCGCCGCCCGGGCGCAGCATGCGCTCGGTCCATCCCGAGCCCCGGTTGACCACGGCCATCATGCCGAGCACCGCCAGGATCATCAGGCAGTACATGATGATCCACGTGGTGCGCGGGTAGAGCTGGATGGCCTTGTCCTGGGCCATGTGGCCGGCGAACCAGAACCGGGCGAGCCAGGCGCCGGCCAGGACCGCGGCCGCCGTGCGCACCATGATGTTGCGCAGCCCGAGGCCGAGGCCCAGACCCACCCCGAAGAGGAGCAGCAGGGCGAACCCGCTCTGGCCGGCCATCTCGCCGGCCACCGGCCAGGTCTGGTACGTCAGGGTCCCGGACCGGTCCGAGACCCAGCCGAGGACGTAACCGGGGTCGGCGTACACGGCGAGGAAGGCGTAGCGGTCGGGGTTCTCCGCGCCCAGCCGGGCCATCTGGTAGAGCAGCGGGGCGGCGACGATGCCGGCCGACAGCAGCGTGACCCCTATGTAGAGGCCGGCCTTCTTGGCGGTCGCCGCGCCCTGGCGCCACGGGAAGAAGAACAGCGCGGCCATCAGTGCGCCCGGCGCGGCCCAGATGTACCAGCCGGAGTACCAGAGGAACAGCGCGCCGAAGGTCACGCCGAGCACGAGGCCGCGCACCAGCAGGTGCCGCGTGGCGCGCCGGCCGGCCAGGCGCATCTCGCGCAGCCAGTAACCGAGCAGCGGCAGCAGCACGATCATGACGATGTGGCTGTACGGGCGGATCGGGTCGAGGAAGAGCACCGCGGCCGGAACCGCGATCAGCAGCGCCCAGAAGGGCCGCAGCAGTATCCGCCAGGCCAGGTAGGCCATCGGTCCGGCGACGGCGGTGAAGAAGATCTGGAGGTCGTGCAGGGCGAAGCCGGTCTCGCCTCGGCCGTTGTAGCGGATCTTCGCCCACAGGGCCATCAGGGCCGGGAAGGCGGGCGGGTAGATGCCCGACATCCCCTCGTGGTGCAGGAACGAGTTGGCCATGTCGATCAGTACGCCCGGGTCGCCCTCCTGGCCGCCGAGCGGGTGGGGCGTGCCGTGCAGGGCGACGACGATTCCGCCGGCGATCACGCCGGTGGCCAGGCCGGCCAGGGCGGCACAGACCAGGCGCTTGACCAGCTGGTGGCGCCGGGCCGGTCCCCGGTGGGCGGTGTAGAGCAGCACTCCCAGCAGCGGCAGCCCGATGATCGCGGCGTACATCTGGAGCGTGGCGAGGCCGCTGACCTGGCCGAGGCGCACGATCGGGTCCACGTCGATGCGGCGGCTCAGCAGCATGTAGCCGAGGGCCGCCGCGAGGCTGACGACGCCCTCGGCGACGGCGAGCACGCGGCGCCGGGACGTCCAGGGGCGACGGGCCGCCGAAGGGGAGGAGACCGGTCCGGCGTCCGGGGTCCCGGTACCGGTCCGGCTGTGCGCCGTGCCGGATGCTCCGACGACCTCGGGGGCCAGGTGTGTCATCTCAGTCCAATTCCGTCGCGGGTGTCAGTCGGCGCGCTGACCGGCGGTGAACGCGTGCTTGGCGAGCGTGCGGACGCCCTCTCGGTGTCCGCGGAGCAGCGCGCCGGGGAGCATGGTGATGGCGTGGAAGCGGGAGGCGCTGTGGAAGCGGGCCGCGCGCGCGGCCTTGGGCCAGCCCCGGGCGTCCATCCGGTCGGCCGCGGCGGAGAAGTACCGCTCGGCCTCGGCGAAGCGGGTGCCGGAGAAGGCCTGCACCGAGGACTCGCTGACCGCGTGGCGGCGGTACTGGAACACCGTCGTGGACTCGTCGATCAGCATCTGCTCGCCGAGTTCGAGGAGGTCCACCACCAGGGCCAGGTCCTGGATCACCGAGTACTCGTCGCGGAAGTTGACCCCGCGCAGGGCCTCGCCGCGCCAGCAGATGGACGGGAAGTACAGCCAGTTCCCGCGCAGCACGCTGGTGGCCAGTTCCTCGCCGCCCATCAGGCGCCGGCCCTTGACCTGCGGTGCGTACAGCCGCCGCTTGGTCTGGTCGGCGAGCCCGTACGCGACCTGCCCGGAGCCGTCGATGACCTCGACGCCGGGCTGGACCATGCCGATGCCCGGGTTGTCGGCGATCAGGCCGCGGACGGTCTCCAGGTAGTGCGGGTGCAGCAGGTCGTCGCATCCCATGATGACGACGTGGTCGGCCTCGGAGAGCCGTACGCACTTCTGGAAGTTCTTGGTGATGCCGAGGTTCTGCTCGTTGCGGGTGTAGTGAACCCGCTCGTCGCCGAGGGCCTCGAACCAGCCCGGGACGTCCGGCTCCTTGCCGTCGTCGATGACGACGAGGCGGAAGTCCGGGTCCGTCTGGGCCAGCACGCTGCGGACGGCGTCCTGCATCAGCTGCACGTCCCCGTAGTAGGGGAGCATGAAGTCGAAGGTCACCACGGGACGTCAGGCCTTCACGGTGTCGGAGTCGACGGGCTCGGGCTTCGGCTCGGCGACGACGGCCTCCGTCACGACGGGGGCCGCGGTCGAACCGAGGCGCGCGTCGTTGTGCCGTGCGCCCTCGGCCAGGGCCACGGTCCTGGCCAGGTCGGTGAGCTTCTTCTCCAACGAGCGGAAGCGGAGGAAGGTGTTGAGGGTCAGGAAGCCCATCGCCAGCACCATGACGTACAGCACGAGGTCGGTGCCGCGGCCGACGCCGAGCTGGTGCGCCACCCACGTGACGTCCGTGGGGCGCAGCACGGCGTACACGTTGACGATGACGAACAGGGAGAACGCGATGCGCTTCCAGGCGCGGTTCTTCGCCTGGCCCCACGTCCGTATGAACATGAGCGCCATCGACACCGAGCCAGCGATGAGCAGCAGCTGGATCCAGAAGTACTTCATCAGCGGCTTCGCTCCCGCATCGTGATGTCAAAGATGATGTTGACGCCGTTGATCAGGGACTGGCCCTTGGCGCGCGAGTACTCGGTGTAGAGGATGTCCACGGGGACCTCGGTGACGCGCAGGCCGGACCCGGCCAGGTAGCCGACGATCTCCGACGCGTGCGCCATGCCGTTCATGGTGATGTTCAGCTGCTCGGCGGCCTTGCGGCTGAGCACCCGCAGGCCGTTGTGCGAGTCGGTGAGCTTCAGCTTGCGGGCGGTCGGGCTGACCGTCGCGGCCGTGCGCAGCACGACGCGCTTGATCCACGGCACTTGGCCGTTCTGCTCGATGAAGCGCGAGCCGAGGACCACGTCGGCCTCGTCGTCGCGCAGCACCTGGACCATCTTCTCGACGTCGTGCGTCTGGTGCTGGCCGTCCGCGTCGAACGTCGCGAAGTAGCGGGCACCGGGCTGCGAGAGGGCGTACTTGAGGCCGGTCTGGAGGGCGGCGCCCTGGCCGAGGTTGACGGGGTGGCGCACGAGGTGGGCACCGGTCGTCGCGATGTGCTCGGCCGAGTTGTCGGAGCTGCCGTCGTCGACGACGACTATGTTCGGGAAGGTCTTGCGCGCTCCCTCGACCACATCGGCGATCACCTGGCCCTCGTTATAGGCCGGGATGACCAGCCAGACATCGTCGTATTGGGACACGGTAGCTCCAGCGGAATGTGGCACGTGCGCGTGCTCGGTGATCGGTGGGACGTCGGAAGCCGGCATGGTCACTCCCCGACCGCTCCGGCGCCCAGTGGGCTTGCGGCGACCTTGTGCCCGGGTCCTTCGGTCGCGCCCGGATCCGCTCCGGGGAACCTCAGCCTCAGCACCGCCAGCATACCGAGCACGGTGGCGAGGGAGCCGAGGGCGTAGGCCAGGATGACGCGCAGGGCCACTTCGCCCGGTGCGAAGGTGACACCGATCAGGACGACGGTGCCGGCGGCCCAGCAGAGCAGTTGCAGGTTGTGCCGCTTGAATACCATCAGCGCCTGGCCGAGGACCATCGCGAACATGTACGCCACGGTGCCTGCGGACAAAAGGAAGAAGTCGAGACGGCCCAGTACGGGTCCGGCGTCGAACAGCACCTTGATCAGCCACGGGCCGAGCACGGTCGCGGGCACGCCGCCGAGCAGCCCCAGCAGCCCGACGACCACGCCGATCCGGCGCAGCATCGCGGAGAACGCCGCCCGGTCGCCGGCGGTGTAGGCGGCGGTGAGCCCGCCGAGCAGCGAGGCCTGGAGCGAGCCGAAGACGAACAGCGGCACCCGGGCCAGGACCAGCGCGTTCAGCAGCGCCGCGATCAGCACGCTGTCGGTGGGGGCGAGCAGCTTGGTGCTCATCACCGCGGCGTTGACGACGACCTGGGACAGCAGGGTCGAGCAGATCAGCAGGCCGAGCCCGGCGGTCAGTTCGCGCCAGGCGATCTCCTCGCCGGGCTCCACGGCACGCAGCAGCGTCGGCAGGGTGACCAGCGTCGCGGCGATCGGTGCGACGGCCAGGACCAGGCTGAAGGCGAGCGCCGAGTGCAGCCCGGCCACCGCGCAGCCGAACGCGAGGGCGATGCGCAGCCCGCCGTCGACGGCCAGCTGCGTCCCGTACGCGCCGAACCGGCCGAGGCCGGCCAGGACTCCGCGGGTCAGGTAGCAGACGGCCATGCCGGTGAACGCCCCGCCGAGGGCCGCCACCAGGCCGCGGTCGCCGCGGAACAGCAGCTCCGCGATCGGGCCGGCGCCGAGGGCGAGGACGAGCAGGGTCGCGCCGAGGATGGCGGAGGTCAGCAGCGTGGCCCGGCGCAGCACGGGAGCCGCGCCCTGGCCGTGCACCACGCGGGCGGCGACGATCCGGGTGAGCTCCTGCTCGATGGGGAAGAAGATGCCGAGGCCGAGCGCCATGACGATCGTCCACAGCACCGAGACGTTCGCCATGGCGTCCGTGGACAGGCTGTGGCCGGCCACGCCCAGGTGGACGTACGAGGCCGCACCGAGCACGACAGTGCCGCCGGCCACCGCAACGGTGCCCGGCGGCAGCGCCGCGGTGAGCCTGCTCAGCAGGGACTTCATCCCGTACTGCCGTCCGTACCGCGGTTCCTGGCGGCGTCGGCCAGCGCGGTGAACGCGGGGGCGGCCAGCGCCTCGGCGAGCTGCTCGCGCCAGTCGGCGAGCGGTGCGAGACCCGCCTCGTCCCAGCGCTCGTGCGCGAGCACGCTGAACGCGGGGCGGGCGGCCGGGCGGACGAACGCGGCGGAGGTGGTCGGCCGGATCCGCTCCGGGTCGAGCCCGCTCAGCCGGTACGTCTCGCGGGCCAGCCCCATCCAGGTGGTCCGGCCGCTCGCGGTGCCGTGGTAGACCCCGCCCATGGCGTGGCCCTTCAGCGCGGCCAGGCCGAGCTCGACCAGGTGGCGGGCCAGCGCGTAGGACCAGGTGGGCTGGCCGTGCTGGTCGTCGACGACGTCGAGGGTGTCGCGCTGGGCGGCCAGCTTGAGCATGGTGGCGACGAAGTTCGGCCCGTGCTCGCCGTACAGCCAGGCGGTCCGGACGATGTAGCCGTCCTGCGGCAGCAGTTCGGCGACGGCCTGCTCGCCGAGCAGCTTGGAGCGCCCGTACGCGTTGAGCGGGCCGGTCTCGGCGTCCTCGCGGTACGGCTCGGCGGCGTCGCCGGGGAGCACGTAGTCGGTGGAGACGTGCAGCAGGCGCACATGCGCGGCGGCGCAGGCCTCGGCGAGGACGCGTACGCCCGTGCCGTTGACGGCGGTGGCGGCCTCCTCGGCCGTCTCCGCACCGTCCACGTCCGTCCAGGCCGCGCAGTTCACGACCACGGTGGCACCCTCGATCGCCGCGCGGACGGCGGCCGGGTCGGTGATGTCGAGGTCGGCGCGGCGCAGGCCCACGGCCTCGATCCCGGAGGCCTTCAGGACGGTCAGGACGTCCTGGCCGAGCATCCCGGCCGCGCCGGTGACGAGCCAGCGCCCGGCTCGCGGATTGGTCTTCACTTCTGCAGGGCCGCCTTCGCCTTCAGCGGCTCCCACCAGGCACGGTTCTCGCGGTACCACTCGATGGTGGCCTTGATGCCGTCCTCGAAGGTGACCTGCGGGGCGTAGCCGAGCTCCGCGCCGATCTTGCTGATGTCGATGGAGTAGCGGAGGTCGTGGCCCTTGCGGTCCTCGACCTGCTCGACCATGTCCCAGCCCAGCCCGGCCGCTTCGAGCAGCACGCCGGTGAGCTCCTTGTTGGTGAGCTCGGTGCCGCCGCCGATGTTGTAGACCTCGCCGGCCCGGCCCTTGCGCATGGCCAGGTCGATGCCGCGGCAGTGGTCGGATACGTGCAGCCAGTCGCGCACGTTGCCGCCGTTGCCGTACAGCGGGACCTTCTTGCCGTCCATCAGGTTCGAGACGAACAGCGGGATGACCTTCTCCGGGAACTGGTAGTGCCCGTAGTTGTTGGAGCAGCGCGTGACGACGACGTCCATGCCGTGCGTCCGGGCGTAGGCCAGGGCCAGCAGGTCGGACGAGGCCTTGGAGGCGGAGTACGGGGAGTTCGGCACCAGCGGCCACTCCTCGGTCCAGGAGCCCTCGCTGATCGAGCCGTACACCTCGTCGGTGGAGATGTGGACGAAGCGGCCGACGCCGTGCTTGCGGGCGGCGTCCAGCAGCACCTGGGTGCCCACGACGTTGGTCATCACGAACGGGCCGGCACCGGCGATCGAGCGGTCCACGTGGGACTCGGCGGCGAAGTGCACCACCACGTCGTGCCCGGGCATCACCTGGTCGACGGCCTCGGCGTCGCAGATGTCGCCCTTGACGAACTTGTAACCGGGGTGGTCGGCGACCGGGGCGAGGTTGGCCTCGACGCCCGAGTAGGTCAGCTTGTCGAAGACCGTGATCTGGGCCGATGCGTCCGCACCGAGCTGCTGGCGGACGAACTCTGAACCGATGAAGCCGGCGCCGCCGGTCACGAGGATGCGCATAATACGAAGAGTCTAGCCGCTCGTACACCACCCACCGGGCCCGCACCGCTGCACCACCGGCGCTCTCGCATAGGGTTGTGCCCATGCGTGGAATTCTCTTGGCCGGTGGCACCGGATCCCGACTCTGGCCGCTGACCCGGGCAGTCTCGAAGCAGCTGCTCCCCGTCTTCGACAAGCCGATGATCTACTACCCGCTCTCCACCCTGGTCATGGCCGGAATCAGCGAGATTCTCGTCATCACCACACCGGAGGACCGTGCGCAGTTCGAGCGACTGCTCGGCGACGGCTCCCAGTTCGGCATCCGGCTGGAGTACGCGGTCCAGGAGCGCCCCGAGGGCATCGCCCAGGCGTTCGTGCTCGGCGCCGACTTCATCGGCGACGAGTCCGTCGCCCTGATCCTCGGCGACAACATCTTCCACGGCAGCGGCCTCGGCACGCGCCTGGCGGAGCACACCGACTCCCGGGGCGGCCGGGTCTTCGCCTACCCGGTGGCCGACCCGACCGCGTACGGCGTGGTCGAGTTCGACGAGAACGGCCAGGCCATCTCCATCGAGGAGAAGCCGGTCAAGCCCAAGTCCCGCTACGCGGTGCCGGGTCTGTACTTCTACGACAACCGCGTCGTCGAGATAGCCCGCAACCTGAAGCCCAGCGCGCGCGGCGAACTGGAGATCACCGCGGTCAACGACGCGTACCTCCAGGCCGGTGAGCTGAATGTCACCATCCTCGACCGCGGCACCGCCTGGCTGGACACCGGGACCTTCGTCTCCATGGTCCAGGCCTCGGAGTTCGTCCGCGTGATCGAGGAGCGCCAGGGCTTCAAGATCGGCTGCATCGAGGAGGCGGCCTGGCGGGCCGGCCTGATCGACTCCGCGCAGCTGCGCGAACTGGCCCAGCCGCTGCTCAAGAGCGGTTACGGCGACTACCTGATCGGCCTGCTCGAAGAGGAGTCCTCCCGGTGAAGTTCCGCCAGCTCTCGATAGAGGGCGCCTACGAGATCACCCCGCAGCTGCACGGCGACCCGCGCGGCCTGTTCACCGAGTGGTACCGCTTCGACAAGCTGTCCGAGGTCGTCGGCCACCCGCTGAACCTGGCGCAGGCGAACCTCTCGGTGTCCTCGCGCGGCGTGGTCCGCGGCATCCACTTCGCCGACGTGCCGCGCGGCCAGGCCAAGTACGTGACCTGCGTACGCGGCGCCGTCCTCGACGTCATCGTGGACCTGCGGGTCGGCTCCCCGACCTTCGGCCGCTGGGAGGGTGTCCGCCTGGACGACGTGGACCGCCGTGCGGTCTACATCCCGGAGGGCCTGGGCCACGGGTTCTGCGCGCTGAGCGACGACGCCACGCTTTCGTACCTGTGCTCGGAGACGTACAACCCGACCGGCGAGCACTCGGTTCACCCGCTCGACGTCGACCTGGGCATCGAGTGGCCGGCCGACGTGCCGCTGCTGTCCGCCCGCGACGAGGCCGCGCCGACGCTGGCCGAGGCGATCGAGTCGGGCCTGCTGCCGGACTACGCCGTCTGCAAGGAGTTCACCGAGTCCCTGCGCGTGACCGGCTGACGGCTCCCCGCAGGGCACGAGAGAGGGCCGCACCCCGTGATCGGGGGTGCGGCCCTCTTCCGTAGGCCGTGAGCGGTGAGCGGTGAGCCGTATGCCGTGCCCCGTGACCCGTGACCCGTGACCCGTACGGACCGTACGACGAAGGGCCCCTCCCCCGCCGCCGAGGCGGTGGGGAAGGGGCCCTTCTGTCAAACATGGTGCCCGCTCGCGCGAGCTACCAGGTCAGAGCACGAATTACTTCGTGATCTTGATGACCTGGCCGGCGCCGACCGTACGACCACCCTCACGGATGGCGAACTTCAGGCCCTCCTCCATGGCGACCGGCTGGATCAGCGCGACCGACATCTCGGTGTTGTCGCCCGGCATGACCATCTCCGTGCCGGCCGGCAGGGTGACGACACCCGTGACGTCCGTGGTACGGAAGTAGAACTGCGGGCGGTAGTTGTTGAAGAACGGGGTGTGACGGCCACCCTCGTCCTTCGACAGGATGTAGGCCTGGGCCTCGAACTCGGTGTGCGGCGTGACCGAACCGGGCTTGATGATGACCTGGCCGCGCTCGACGTCCTCGCGCTTGATGCCACGGAGGAGCAGACCGACGTTCTCGCCCGCCTGGCCCTCGTCGAGGAGCTTGCGGAACATCTCGATACCGGTGACCGTGGTGGTGGTCTTCTCGGTCTTGATGCCGATGATGTCGACGGTCTCGTTGACCTTCAGGACACCACGCTCGATACGGCCGGTGACGACCGTACCGCGACCGGTGATCGTGAAGACGTCCTCGACGGGCATGAGGAACGGCTTCTCGGTGTCACGCGGCGGGGTCGGGATGGCCTCGTCGACGGCGGACATGAGGCCGAGGAGCTTCTCGCCCCACTCCTTGTCGCCCTCAAGGGCCTTCAGCGCGGAGACGCGGACGACCGGCAGGTCGTCGCCCGGGAACTCGTACTCGGAGAGCAGCTCACGGACCTCGAGCTCGACGAGCTCCAGGATCTCCTCGTCGTCCACCATGTCGGCCTTGTTCAGGGCGACGACGATGTAGGGGACGCCGACCTGGCGGGCCAGGAGCACGTGCTCCTTGGTCTGCGGCATCGGGCCGTCGGTGGCGGCGACCACGAGGATCGCGCCGTCCATCTGCGCGGCACCGGTGATCATGTTCTTGATGTAGTCCGCGTGACCCGGGCAGTCGACGTGGGCGTAGTGACGCGCCTCGGTCTGGTACTCGACGTGCGCGATGGAGATGGTGATACCGCGCTGGCGCTCCTCAGGAGCCTTGTCGATCTGGTCGAAGGCCGAGGCCTCGTTCAGGTCCGGGTACGCGTCGTGCAGCACCTTGGTAATGGCGGCCGTGAGGGTCGTCTTACCGTGGTCAATGTGACCGATGGTGCCGATGTTGACGTGCGGCTTAGTCCGCTCGAACTTCGCCTTCGCCACGGGGGTCCTCCTGGAGAGTGGTTCTGTACGCCTTACAGATCGGCGCCAGGTGATCTTTGCTGGAAAGCCGGCCGGTCCCCGGGGCAACGGGAGTGGCTCCTGTTGCCCCAGAGGCTGCCGGTGACAAGCCTAAAGCGTGTACTCGGAAGAGTTACTCGCCCTTGGCCTTCGCGATGATCTCCTCGGCGACGTTCCGGGGAACCTCGGCGTAGGAGTCGAACTGCATCGAGTAGCTGGCGCGACCCGAGGTCTTGCTGCGGAGGTCGCCGACGTAGCCGAACATCTCCGAAAGCGGCACGAGGCCCTTCACGACGCGAGCGCCGTGACGCTCCTCCATGGCCTGGATCTGGCCACGGCGGGAGTTGATGTCGCCGATGACGTCACCCATGTAGTCCTCGGGCGTGGTGACCTCTACGGCCATCATCGGCTCCATGAGCACGGGGGACGCCTTGCGCGCGGCCTCCTTGAAGGCCTGCGAACCGGCGATCTTGAACGCGAGCTCGGAGGAGTCGACCTCGTGGTAGCCACCGTCGAGAAGCGTGACGCGGACGCCCGTCATCTCGTAGCCGGCCAGGATGCCGAACTGCATGGCCTCCTGCGCACCGGCGTCGACCGAAGGGATGTACTCCTTCGGCACGCGGCCACCGGTGACCTTGTTCACGAACTCGTACGCCGGACCATCGGCGTCCGTGATCGGCTCGATCGCGATCTGCACCTTGGCGAACTGACCGGTACCACCGGTCTGCTTCTTGTGGGTGTAGTCGTGACGCTCGACGGTCCCGCGGATCGTCTCACGGTACGCGACCTGCGGCTTGCCGACGTTGGCCTCGACCTTGAACTCGCGCTTCATACGGTCGACCAGCACCTCGAGGTGCAGCTCGCCCATACCGCCGAGGATGGTCTGGCCCGTCTCCTCGTCCGAGTGAACGTGGAAGGAGGGGTCCTCCTCCGCCAGGCGCTGGATGGCGACACCCAGCTTCTCCTGGTCACCCTTGGACTTGGGCTCGATGGCGACCTGGATGACCGGAGCCGGGAAGTCCATGGACTCCAGGATCACGGGCTGCTTGTCGTCACACAGCGTCTCACCGGTGGTGGTCTGCTTCAGGCCCATGACGGCGACGATGTCACCGGCGCCCACCGCGTCGATCTCTTCACGCTTGTTGGCGTGCATGCGGTAGATCTTGCCGATGCGCTCCTTCTTGCCCTTGACGGAGTTCAGCACCGAGGTGCCGGCCTCCAGGCGGCCCGAGTAAACCCGGACGAAGGTGAGCTTGCCGAGGTGCGGGTCGCTCATGATCTTGAACGCGAGCGCGGCGAGGGGCTCCTCGTCGGACGGCTTGCGCTTCACGACCACCTCGGCGTCGCGGACGTCGTGGCCCTCGATGGCCTCGATGTCCAGCGGCGACGGCAGGTAGCGGACGACGGCGTCGAGCAGGGGCTGAACGCCCTTGTTCTTGAACGCCGTGCCACAGAACACCGCGGTGATCGTGGGCTCGCCCTTGCCCTTGCCGGAGCCGAGGATGATGCGACGGACGGCGGCGTGCAGCTGCTCGACGGAGGGCTCGTTGCCCTCCAGGAACAGCTCCATGATCTCGTCGTCGTTCTCGGCGACGGTCTCGACCAGCTTGCCGCGCCACTCTTCAGCGGCCTCGGTGTGCGTGGCCGGGATGTCGACGATGTCGTACATCTCGCCCTTGGTCGCCTCGGCGGACCAGACGAACGCCTTCATCGTGACGAGGTCGACGACACCCTGGAAGTCGGCCTCGGCACCGATGGGGAGCTGCATGACGATCGGAACCGCACCGAGGCGGTCCTTGATCATGTCGACGCAGCGGTGGAACTCGGCGCCGGTACGGTCGAGCTTGTTGACGAAGCAGATACGCGGCACGCCGTAGCGGTCCGCCTGACGCCAAACGGTCTCGGACTGCGGCTCCACACCGGCGACACCGTCGAACACGGTGACGGCGCCGTCGAGGACGCGGAGCGAACGCTCCACCTCGACGGTGAAGTCAACGTGACCCGGGGTGTCGATGATGTTGATGGTGTGGTCGACGTCCTCGAGCGGCCAGTGGCAGGTCGTCGCGGCGGACGTGATCGTGATGCCGCGCTCCTGCTCCTGCTCCATCCAGTCCATCGTGGCAGCGCCGTCGTGGACTTCACCGATCTTGTAAGACACACCGGTGTAGAACAGGATGCGCTCGGTGGTGGTCGTCTTGCCCGCGTCGATGTGAGCCATGATGCCGATGTTGCGCACCTTGGCCAGGTCAAGCGAAGTGGTAGCCATATCGGCTCAGTCTTCTCTCGGTCTCGATGTGGGTTGGGACTACCAGCGGTAGTGCGCGAAGGCCTTGTTGGACTCGGCCATCTTGTGCGTGTCCTCGCGCTTCTTGACGGCCGCACCGAGGCCGTTCGAGGCGTCGAGAAGCTCGTTCATCAGGCGCTCGGTCATGGTCTTCTCGCGGCGGGCGCGGGAGTAACCCACGAGCCAGCGGAGAGCCAGGGTCGACTGGCGACCCGGCTTGACCTCGACGGGAACCTGGTAGGTCGCGCCACCGACACGGCGGGACTTGACCTCGAGGGACGGCTTGACGTTCTCCAGCGCGCGCTTCAGCGTGATGACCGGGTCGTTGCCGGTCTTCTCGCGGAGGCCTTCCATGGCGCCGTAAACGATGCGCTCGGCGGTGGAGCGCTTGCCGTTCAGGAGGATCTTGTTGATGAGCGACGTCACCAGAGGAGATGCGTAGACCGGGTCGATGATGACCGGGCGCTTCGGGGCGGGGCCCTTACGAGGCATTCTTACTTCTCCTTCTTGGCGCCGTAGCGGCTGCGGGCCTGCTTGCGGTTCTTGACAGCCTGGGTGTCAAGCGCACCGCGGATGATCTTGTAACGAACACCCGGCAGGTCCTTCACACGGCCACCACGCACGAGCACGATCGAGTGCTCCTGCAGGTTGTGTCCCTCACCCGGAATGTAAGCGGTGACCTCGATGCCGGAGGTCAGACGCACACGCGCGACCTTACGGAGCGCCGAGTTCGGCTTCTTCGGGGTGGTCGTGAACACACGCGTGCAGACGCCACGGCGCTGGGGCGAAGCCTCAAGCGCGGGCGTCTTCGTCTTCTCGACCTTGTCCTGCCGGCCCTTACGGACCAGCTGCTGGATCGTAGGCACTACTTCTCCGGTTTCTGTGTGCCGTGTAGTGAAGCTAACCTGGAACTTTGCCGACCCACGCGGTCGGGTGTGTCGGATCCGGCGGAGCTCCGCGCAAGCACGGAAACGCATGGATCGCGGTGGCTGATCCGGCTCTCATGCGGTTGATGGACACGCACAGGAGCCCAGGCACACCCCAGGCACAAGGTCTGAGCGTACCTACCGCATCCCATCCGGTCAAAACAAAAGCCCGCGCGGGACAACCGGGACATCGCCGCCGGTCATGTGCCGCTTGGGCGAGGCCCCTGTGTGGCTCTGCCGACTCGCGCATGTGGTAAAGGCGTGCTAGGCGGAGGCGGACGGGGCGACCGTCCCCGAGAACTAAACTGCCCGGCACGGGCATCCACGAGCATTCAGGGAGCGGGACATTGCGGACGGTCACCTCGGAGACGACGGCGACGGACCGTCCGGTCCTCCCGTCGCCCCGCCGCCGGCAGACGTGGCTCGGCCGCCTGCCCGACCGCCTGCGCGCCCGCCCGTACGGGCCCCTGCTGGCGTTCCTGATCACCTCGGCCGCGTTCTGCTCGGCCTGGGTCGCCCGCGGCACCTTCCCCTTCGGCAACACCGGCCGGGCCCTCAACGACCAGGCCAACCAGTACGTGCCGTTCCACCGCGCGCTGTGGGACCTGGTCCACGGGCAGGCCGCCGGCGACGTGCTCTTCACCTGGCGCGGCGGCTTCGGCCAGCAGTTCCTGTCCGACTACTACACGTACCTCGGCAACCCGTTCTCCTGGCTGGCGGTCCTGGTCCCGCGCGCCCACGTCGACCTCGCCGTCTTCGCGATCACCCCGATCACGATGGGCACCGCCGCCGCCGTCATGACCGTCTACCTCGGCAAGCTGCACACCGGCCCGTGGTGGCAGCGCGGGGTCCTCGGCGCCTGCTACGGGCTCTGCGGCTGGGCGCTCAGCGACGCCTCGTACATCCCGATGTGGCTGTGGGGCCTGGTCGCGCTCCCCCTGCTCGGCATCGCGGTCGAGTGGTGCCTGGAGGAGCGCCGCTGGCCGGGGGCGGCGCTGTTCGTCGCGCTCGCCTGGTTCGGCAACTTCTACACCGCGATGATGGCCACGATGGCCGCCTGCGTGCTGCTCGCCATCCGACTGATCACCCGGGACATGACCGGCCGGCAGCGGCTGCGCGCCCTGTGGCGGGCCTCCACGGCCGCCGGGACGGGCATCCTGCTGACCCTCCCGCTCCTGCTTCCGTCGTTCCTCTCCAGCGGCTCCGCCCAGCCCACCCAGGCCGGGGCCTTCGAGCCCGTACGGATCGAGATCTTCCTGGCCGGGATGCTCCCGGCCACGCACCTGTGGGGAGGCCGGCCGCGGCTGTACGTGGCCTCCCTCGGCCTGATCCTCGCCGGATCCTTCCTCTTCAACGCCGCCATCGCCCGCCGGACCCGCCTGGTGTGGGCGGCGGCGACGCTGCTCGTCGTCGCCTCGTTCCAGTTCCCGCCGACCCAGTACGCATGGCACGGGCTGGCGGTGCCGAACGGCAACCCGTACCGCGAGGCCTTCGTCTTCAGCGGCATGGTGGTGATCCTGGCCTGGCTGGCCCTGGCCCACCGCCCGCGCCCGCTGCACCTGGCGCTGACGGCCGCCCTGCTGGTGGCGGCCACCTTCGTACTGCGCCACACCGACGACTTCGGCGGCTGGACCTGGCCGGCGGTGCTGGTGGGCGGGGGCGTCTCGCTCCTGGCCCTGGTCCTCCTGGCGCTGGGCGAGAAGCGGCGTTACCTGATCCCGGTGGCCGCCGTCCTCATGGTCGGCGTGGTCTTCGCGGAATCCACGGTGGCGGCCGCCGGTGCGGACTCCCGCCGCAGCCGCGAGCGCTGGGCGAAGCCGGTCCCCACCTCGAACAGCTCGATCAGCGCGCACTTCGACGCCGTCCGGCAGGTGGACGGCTGGCCCGCATACCGGACCGACTCGGGCGCGCCGCAGAGCTCGTACAACGACGCCCTGGCCCTGCGCGCGGAGGGCCCGCAGTACTACAGCAGCTACCTGCCGGAGGCCACGTACCGGGCCCTGGAGCCCCTCGGCTACGGGTTCAAGAACGACGGCCGCACCTTCTTCGGCGCCGACAACCCCGTGCTCGACGCGGTCTTCTCGATCGGCGCCCGGGTCCGCCCGGGGGCCGCACCGAACACCTGGACGCACGAGAAGTTCCCCGCTCCCCCGCTGGTCACCGTCCGCACCGGGCCCTACACCTCCCCGAACCCCGCGGACAGCGTCTACGCCCGCCAGGAGAACGTCCTCGGCGCCACCGTCTACCGGGTCCCGCAGGTCACCCGCGGGGGCACCGCCACCGAGCAGACGTACGCCGCCCAGTGCACCCCGGGCTCCGAGGCGTACTGGTACTCCCCGCAGCTCTACGGCACCCTCACCTCCGGCGGCGCGGACAAGCCCCTCGAAGACCGGATGACGGGCGTGATCAGCCTGGGCGAGGTCCCCGCGGACGGCAAGGTCGCGGTGGCGGTCCGTACGCGGACCAAGGACGCGACGGCGGGCGAGCACCCCATCGGCTGCCTGGACCGCCCCGCCCTGGACTCGGCGGTCACCTCCCTGAAGTCCACCGGCGCCACCCGCGTCACCGCAGGCGGCCACTCCATCGAGGCCACCCTCCCGAAGGGCGCCACGGGCACCGCCGTCTTCGCGATGACCGACGTCCCGGGCTGGCAGTGCACGGCCCCGGCGAAGAGCTTCCACGGGCTGGTCGCCACGGACATCCCCGCAGGCACCGACAAGGTCTCCTGCACCTTCACCCCCAAGGGCCTCACCCCCGGCCTGGCCGCCGCCGCCCTCTCCCTCCTGACCCTCACCGCGGTCACGGCCGCCGGCCTGCGCCGCCGCCGGCGCGCCTGACGGCATCCCCACGGCCCCGGGGCATCCCCCGGGGACCCGGAACACGAAGAAGCCCCCCGCCGCTCCTCTCGGAGCAGCGGGGGGCTTCTTCTTACGAACCTTTAGCCGTTGTACGGGCCGTAGTCGTAGTCCTCCAGCGGGACAGCCTGGCCGGAGCCGGTGCCGAAGGGCGAGTAGTCGATGTCGTCGTAGCCGACGGCCGAGTACATCGCGGCCTTCGCTTCCTCGGTGGGCTCGACCCGGATGTTGCGGTAGCGGGCGAGGCCCGTACCGGCCGGGATGAGCTTACCGATGATGACGTTCTCCTTGAGGCCGATGAGGCTGTCGGACTTGGCGTTGATCGCCGCATCCGTCAGGACTCGGGTCGTCTCCTGGAAGGAGGCGGCCGACAGCCAGGATTCCGTCGCCAGCGAGGCCTTGGTGATACCCATCAGCTGCGGACGGCCGGAGGCGGGGTGACCGCCCTCGGTGACCACACGACGGTTCTCGGTCTCGAACTTCGAGCGCTCGACGAGCTCGCCCGGCAGGAGCTCCGCGTCGCCGGACTCGATGATCGTCACGCGGCGGAGCATCTGCCGGATGATGATCTCGATGTGCTTGTCGTGGATCGACACGCCCTGCGAGTTGTAGACCTTCTGGACTTCGCCGACCAGGTGGACCTGGACGGCACGCTGGCCGAGGATGCGCAGCACGTCGTGCGGGTTGGTGGCACCCGCGGTGAGCTTCTGGCCCACCTCGACGTGGTCGCCCTCGTGCACGATGACCTTGGCGCGCTTCGAGATCGGGAAGGCCGTCTCGTCGCTGCCGTCGTCGGGCGTGATGACGATCTTCTTCGTCTTCTCGGTCTCCTCGATCCGCACGCGGCCGGCGGCCTCGGAGATCGGGGCGACACCCTTCGGGGTACGGGCCTCGAAGAGCTCGACGACACGCGGCAGACCCTGCGTGATGTCGTCACCGGCCACACCACCGGTGTGGAAGGTACGCATCGTCAGCTGGGTACCGGGCTCACCGATGGACTGGGCGGCGATGATGCCGACCGCCTCACCGATGTCGACCAGCTTGCCGGTGGCGAGGGAGCGTCCGTAGCAGAAGGCACAGGTGCCGACCGCGGACTCACAGGTCAGGACCGAGCGGGTCTTGACCTCCTCGACGCCGTTGGCGACCAGGGCGTCGATCAGGACGTCACCGAGGTCGACGTTGGCCGGCGCGATGACCTTGCCGTCGATGACGACGTCCTCGGCCAGCATGCGGGCGTAGACGGACGTCTCGACGTCGTCGGCCTTGCGCAGCACGCCGTCCTCGCCGCGGACGGCGATCTTCAGCTTCAGGCCGCGCTCGGTGCCGCAGTCCTCCTCGCGGATGATCACGTCCTGCGAGACGTCCACCAGACGACGGGTCAGGTAACCCGAGTCGGCGGTACGCAGGGCGGTGTCCGCCAGACCCTTACGGGCACCGTGCGTGGAGATGAAGTACTCCAGAACGGTGAGGCCCTCACGGAAGGACGCCTTGATCGGACGCGGGATGGTCTCGTTCTTCGCGTTCGACACCAGACCACGCATACCGGCGATCTGTCGCATCTGCATCATGTTTCCTCGGGCACCCGAGTCAACCATCATGAAGATGGGGTTCGTCTTGGGGAAGTTCGCGTTCATCGCCTCGGCAACCTCGTTGGTCGCCTTGGTCCAGATCGCGATGAGCTCCTGCGTGCGCTCGTCCTTGGTGATCAGACCGCGCTCGTACTGCTTCTGGACCTTCTCGTCCATCGCCTCGTAGCCCGCGACGATGGCCTTCTTGGCCTCGGGCACGACGACGTCGGAGATGGCCACGGTGACGCCCGAACGGGTCGCCCAGTGGAAGCCGGCCGCCTTCAGGTTGTCGAGCGTCGCCGCCACGATGACCTTGGGGTAGCGCTCCGCCAGGTCGTTGACGATCTCGGAGAGCTGCTTCTTGCCCACCGAGTAGTCGACGAACGGGTAGTCCTCGGGCAGCAGCTCGTTGAAGAGCGCGCGGCCCAGCGAGGTCTTCAGACGGAAGCTGTCGCCCGGCTGGAACTCCTGCTCGCCCTCCTCGGCTACCGGCGGCACCCAGCCACGCGGCGGGATGGTGCCCACCGGGAAGCGGATGTCGACGGACGACTGCAGCGCGAGCTCGCCGGCGTCGAACGCCATGATCGCCTCGGCCGTGGAGCCGAACGCGCGGCCCTCGCCCTTGGTGTCACGGAGCTCACCGTCGGTGGTCAGGAAGAACAGACCGAGGACCATGTCCTGGGTCGGCATCGTGACCGGACGGCCGTCGGCCGGCTTGAGGATGTTGTTCGAGGACAGCATCAGGATGCGGGCCTCGGCCTGCGCCTCCGCGGAGAGCGGCAGGTGCACGGCCATCTGGTCACCGTCGAAGTCCGCGTTGAACGCGGTGCAGACGAGCGGGTGGATCTGGATGGCCTTGCCTTCGACCAGCTGGGGCTCGAAGGCCTGGATGCCGAGGCGGTGCAGCGTGGGCGCACGGTTCAGCAGCACCGGGTGCTCGGCGATGACCTCTTCGAGCACGTCGTACACGACCGTGCGGCCGCGCTCGACCATGCGCTTCGCCGACTTGATGTTCTGCGCGTGGTTCAGGTCGACCAGGCGCTTCATCACGAACGGCTTGAAGAGCTCCAGCGCCATGGCCTTGGGCAGACCACACTGGTGCAGCTTCAGCTGCGGACCGACGACGATCACGGAACGCGCGGAGTAGTCCACGCGCTTGCCGAGGAGGTTCTGACGGAATCGACCCTGCTTGCCCTTGAGCATGTCGCTCAGGGACTTCAGCGGACGGTTGCCGGGACCGGTCACCGGACGACCACGACGACCGTTGTCGAAGAGGGCGTCCACGGCCTCCTGAAGCATGCGCTTCTCGTTGTTCACGATGATCTCGGGGGCACCGAGGTCGAGGAGACGCTTCAGACGGTTGTTGCGGTTGATCACGCGGCGGTACAGGTCGTTCAGGTCGGAGGTCGCGAAGCGGCCACCGTCCAGCTGCACCATCGGACGGAGGTCCGGCGGGATGACCGGCACGCAGTCGAGCACCATGCCCTTGGGGCTGTTGCTGGTCTGCAGGAACGCGGAGACGACCTTGAGGCGCTTGAGCGCACGGGTCTTCTTCTGGCCCTTGCCGGTACGGATGATCTCGCGGAGGCGCTCGGCCTCCTCCTCGAGGTCGAAGGACTCCAGGCGCTTCTGCAGCGCCGCGGCACCCATCGAACCGTCGAAGTACGTACCGAAGCGGTCGCGCAGCTCGCGGTAGAGCAGCTCGTCGCCCTCGAGGTCCTGGACCTTGAGGTTCTTGAAGCGGTTCCACACCTCGTCGAGGCGGTCGATCTCGCGCTGGGCGCGATCACGGAGCTGCTTCATCTCGCGCTCGGCGCCTTCGCGCACCTTGCGGCGCACGTCGGCCTTCGCGCCCTCGGCCTCGAGCTCGGCCAGGTCGGTCTCGAGCTTCTTGGCACGGCCTTCGAGGTCCGCGTCACGGCGGTTCTCGATCTGCTGGCGCTCGACGGAGACGTGGGCCTCCAGCGACGGGAGGTCGCGGGTGCGGCGCTCGTCGTCCACGAACGTGATCATGTACGCGGCGAAGTAGATGACCTTCTCGAGGTCCTTCGGCGCGAGGTCCAGCAGGTAGCCGAGGCGCGACGGGACGCCCTTGAAGTACCAGATGTGGGTGACGGGAGCGGCAAGCTCGATGTGGCCCATCCGCTCACGACGCACCTTGGCGCGCGTGACCTCGACGCCACAGCGCTCACAGATGATGCCCTTGAAGCGGACACGCTTGTACTTGCCGCAGTAGCACTCCCAGTCCCGGGTCGGACCGAAGATCTTCTCGCAGAAGAGTCCGTCCTTCTCGGGCTTGAGGGTGCGGTAGTTGATGGTCTCCGGCTTCTTGACCTCGCCGTGCGACCAGGTTCGGATGTCGTCCGCGGTGGCAAGGCCGATCCGCAGCTCGTCGAAGAAGTTGACGTCGAGCACTGTGCGTCAATCCCTCTTTCGGGGTCGAGTCTCAATCATGGTCTGAACGGTCCCGGGGATGACGGGGGGCTCTTGAGCGAGCCCCCCGTCAGGCCCGTCAGACCTCTTCGACGCTGCTCGGCTCACGCCGGGACAGGTCGATACCGAGCTCCTCCGCCGCGCGGAAGACGTCCTCGTCGGTGTCGCGCATCTCGATGGACATGCCGTCCGAGGACAGCACCTCCACGTTGAGGCAGAGCGACTGCATTTCCTTGATGAGCACCTTGAAGGACTCGGGAATGCCCGGCTCGGGGATGTTCTCGCCCTTGACGATGGCCTCGTAGACCTTCACGCGGCCGGTGACGTCGTCGGACTTGATGGTCAGCAGCTCCTGGAGGGCGTAAGCGGCGCCATAAGCCTCGAGCGCCCACACCTCCATCTCACCGAAGCGCTGGCCACCGAACTGCGCCTTACCACCCAGCGGCTGCTGCGTGATCATCGAGTACGGACCGGTCGACCGCGCGTGGAGCTTGTCGTCGACCAGGTGGTGGAGCTTGAGGATGTACATGTACCCGACCGAGATCGGGTCCGGGAACGGCTCGCCGGAGCGGCCGTCGAACAGACGCGCCTTGCCGGACGGGAGGACCAGGCGGTCACCGTCGCGGTTCGGGATGGTGTGCTCGAACAGGCCGGCGAGCTCGTCCTCGCGGGCACCGTCGAACACCGGGGTGGCGACGTTGGTGCCGGGCTCGACGCGGTCGGCGCCGATGGCCTTCAGTCGCTCGGCCCACTCCTCCGCGAGGCCGGAGACGTCCCAGCCGCGGCTGGCGAGCCAGCCGAGGTGGATCTCCAGGACCTGTCCCGGGTTCATTCGGGACGGGACACCCAGCGGGTTCAGGATGATGTCGACCGGCGTGCCGTCCTCAAGGAAGGGCATGTCCTCGATCGGAAGGATCTTGGAGATGACACCCTTGTTGCCGTGGCGGCCGGCGAGCTTGTCACCGTCGGTGATCTTGCGCTTCTGGGCGACGTAGACGCGGACCAGCTGGTTCACGCCCGGAGGAAGCTCGTCGCCCTCCTCGCGGTCGAAGACGCGGACACCGATGACCTTGCCGATCTCACCGTGAGGGACCTTGAGCGAGGTGTCACGCACCTCGCGGGCCTTCTCACCGAAGATCGCGCGGAGCAGGCGCTCCTCGGGGGTCAGCTCGGTCTCACCCTTGGGCGTGACCTTGCCGACGAGGATGTCGCCGGCGACGACGTCCGCACCGATGCGGATGATGCCGCGCTCGTCGAGGTCGGCGAGGACCTCCTCGGAGACGTTCGGGATGTCCCGGGTGATCTCCTCGGGGCCCAGCTTGGTGTCACGGGCGTCGACCTCGTGCTCCTCGATGTGGATCGAGGAGAGGACGTCGTCCTGTACGAGGCGCTGCGACAGGATGATCGCGTCCTCGTAGTTGTGGCCTTCCCACGGCATGAACGCGACGAGCAGGTTCTTGCCGAGGGCCATTTCGCCCTCTTCGGTGGCCGGGCCGTCGGCGAGGACCTGGGCCTCGACGATCCGGTCACCCTCGTTGACGATGACCTTCTGGTTGACCGAGGTGCCCTGGTTCGAGCGGGAGAACTTGGCGACGCGGTACGTGGTGTACGTGCCGTCGTCGTTGGCGACGGTGATGTAGTCGGCCGAGACCTCCTGGACGACACCGTCCTTCTCCGCCTTGATCGAGTCGCCGGCGTCGACCGCACAGCGGTACTCCATGCCGGTGCCGACGAGCGGGGCCTCCGCCTTGATGAGCGGAACGGCCTGGCGCATCATGTTCGCGCCCATGAGGGCGCGGTTGGCGTCGTCGTGCTCGAGGAAGGGGATCATCGCGGTCGCGACGGACACCATCTGGCGCGGGGAGACGTCCATGTAGTCGACGTCGTCGCCGGCGATGTAGTCGATCTCGCCGCCACGACGGCGGACCAGTACGCGGTTCTCGGTGAAGCGCATCTCGTCGTTCAGGCCGGCGTTGGCCTGGGCGATCACGAAGCGGTCTTCCTCGTCCGCGGTCAGGTAGTCGACGTCGTCGGTGACGACGCCCTCGACGACCTTGCGGTACGGGGTCTCCACGAAGCCGAACGCGTTGACGCGGCCGTAGGAGGCGAGCGAGCCGATCAGACCGATGTTCGGGCCTTCAGGGGTCTCGATCGGGCACATGCGGCCGTAGTGCGACGGGTGCACGTCACGGACCTCGAAGCCGGCCCGCTCACGGGACAGACCACCGGGACCCAGAGCCGAGAGACGACGCTTGTGCGTCAGACCCGACAGCGGGTTGTTCTGGTCCATGAACTGCGACAGCTGGCTGGTGCCGAAGAACTCCTTGATGGAGGCGACGACCGGCCGGATGTTGATCAGGGTCTGCGGCGTGATCGCCTCGACGTCCTGCGTGGTCATGCGCTCGCGGACGACGCGCTCCATACGAGCCAGACCCGTGCGGACCTGGTTCTGGATGAGCTCGCCGACGTTGCGCAGACGACGGTTGCCGAAGTGGTCGATGTCGTCGGTCTCGACGACGATCGAACGGCCCGACTCACCGGTGGTCTCGGTCTCGCCCGCGTGGAGCTTCACGAGGTACTTGATCGTCGCGATGATGTCGTCGGTGGTGAGCACACCGGCGTCCAGCGGCTCATCGGCGCCGAGCTTCTTGTTCACCTTGTAGCGGCCGACCTTGGCGAGGTCGTAGCGCTTCGGGTTGAAGTAGAGGTTCTCGAGCAGCGTCTGAGCGGCCTCGCGGGTCGGCGGCTCGCCCGGGCGCAGCTTGCGGTAGATGTCGAGCAGCGCGTCGTCCTGGCCCTGGGTGTGGTCCTTCTCCAGGGTGGCGCGCATGGACTCGTACTCGCCGAACTCCTCGAGGATCTGCTCGGTGGTCCAGCCGAGAGCCTTCAGGAGGACGGTGACGGACTGCTTGCGCTTGCGGTCGATGCGGACACCGACCATGTCGCGCTTGTCGACCTCCATCTCCAGCCAGGCACCCCGGGACGGGATGATCTTGGCGGAGAAGATGTCCTTGTCGGACGTCTTGTCGATGGAGGAGTCGAAGTAGACACCGGGGGAACGGACGAGCTGCGACACGACGACACGCTCGGTGCCGTTGATGACGAAGGTGCCCTTGTTGGTCATGAGCGGGAAGTCGCCCATGAAGACCGTCTGAGACTTGATCTCACCGGTCTCGTTGTTCGTAAACTCGGCCGTGACGAAGAGCGGCGCCGCGTACGTGAAGTCGCGCTCCTTGCACTCGTCGACGGAGTTCTTCGCCGGCTCAAACCGGTGGTCGCGGAACGTCAGCGACATCGAACCGGAGAAGTCCTCGATCGGCGAGATCTCCTCGAAGATCTCTTCCAGACCGGACTTGGTGGGAACGTCCTGTCCACTCTCGAGCGCCGACTCGACGCGAGACTTCCAGGCTGCATTGCCGAGCAGCCAGTCAAAGCTCTCGGTCTGCAGCGCCAGGAGGTTCGGAACCTCGAGGGGCTCCTTGATCTTTGCAAAGGAGATGCGCAGCGGGGCGGTGCTGGCACCGGTGTTCGTATTGGTCGAGGCGTTGCGCGAGGCGGCCAAGAGGGGGTCCTTCCGAGGGCTCGGACTCACTACGCGCGTACCGGTCCCAGCTGACACAGAAGACGTCCCGCCTGATTCGGTCGAAAAGACCTGGTCAGGGCGTATCGATCAAGTGTGCTCGAGCGTGGGCATGCCCCTGGCGACGGGCAGGGGGCAGCTAACAGGCAGCGCAAAGGGTCAGTGTAGCCACTTGGCTCACTGATGTCCAGACCAGGTTTCCGGAAACCGGCAACAGGCCTTCCCCATGTCGTTTAAACCAACCCTGCAACCCAGCAACCCTGCGTCCAACACGCGCCCCTCATGGGCTCTCGCACACAGAGCGCGTATCAGTACTGCCCTCTTCGTAGTCGATCCATGCCTCGGATCGTCGATCCGTGCCTCGGATCTCGGACCGAGCCGATCGATCCCACAACGGGACTGAGAATTGCGCGCCGCGTGCCGTTCGTCAAGGCCCCCTGCTCCGTGCGGATCAGCTCAGGACCCGGCCGCGGGGCAACGATGATCACCCTACTCCCCAACGAGACCAGGGCAAGTCAGGCACTGCGGGTACGCCAAAGGGCGACCACCCTTACGGGTGATCGCCCTTGGTTGGGGCCTCAGGAGGGCCCCAGAGGTGTTACTTGACCTCGACGGCCGCACCGGCGCCCTTGAGGGCCTCGGCGGCCTTCTCGGCGGCGTCCTTGGCGACCTTCTCGAGGACGGGCTTCGGCGCACCGTCGACGAGGTCCTTGGCCTCCTTCAGACCCAGGGAGGTCAGCTCGCGCACGACCTTGATGACCTGGATCTTCTTGTCGCCCGCACCGGTGAGGATGACGTCGAACTCGTCCTTCTCCTCCTCGGCCTCGGCAACGGCACCCGGGCCGGCCGGGCCGGCAACGGCGACGGCCGCGGCGGCGGTGACGTCGAACTTCTCCTCGAAGGCCTTCACGAACTCGGAGAGCTCGATGAGGGTCATCTCCTCGAACTGGGCGAGGAGGTCGTCCTGAGAGAGCTTCGCCATGATGGGCGATCCTTCCACTAATTCGGCAGGTGCCGGATGTATATAGAGGCGGGCGTAACGGCCCGCTACGACCCACGCACTAGGCGGCGTGGATCAGTGCGCGAGCCGAATTACTCGGCACCGCCCTGCTCGGCGAGCTTGACGCGAAGCGCTTCCGCGGTGCGGACGAACTTCGACGGCAGCGCCTGGAAGAGCGAGGCAGCCTGAGACTGCTTGCCCTTGAACGCGCCGGCCAGCTTGCTGAGCAGAACCTCGCGGGACTCGAGGTCCGCAAGCTTCTTGATCTCATCGGCGGTGAGCGCCTTACCATCAAGGACACCCGCCTTGATGATGAGGTTCGGGTTGTCCTTGGCGAAGTCACGCAGGCTCTTCGCCGACTCCACCGGGTCACCGGTGATGAAGGCGACCGCGGTCGGACCAGCGAAGTGCTCGTCCAGCGCGGTGATCCCGGCCTGGTTGGCCGCAATCTTGGTCAGCGTGTTCTTCACCACGGCGTACTGGGCGTTCTCACCGAGAGAGCGACGCAGCGTCTTGAGCTGCGCGACGGTGAGACCCCGGTACTCGGTCAGCACGGCGGCGTTCGAGCTCTGGAACGCGTCCTTGAGCTCGGCTACCGATGCAGCCTTGTTGGGCGTCGGCATGGTGCGTTCGCCTCCTTCCGGGTGATGAGGACCGCTCAGAAGGGGCTGACATACGAAACGCCCCGGCGCAGGCGCCAGGGCGTAGCTCAACCGGAATGACATTCCGGGAACGTTCCAAGGTCACCTGCGCAGGACGTCCGCAATTGGCGGATCCTTCGGCCGCCGCACCCTCACGGGCACGACAACGACCAGCGGTCTTTGGCTTCTCCGGAAGAGTACGTGAACCGACCGAGCCAAGGCAAATCGCCTCGGAAGCACCCGAGAGCGCCCGGGATTCCCGGGCGCTCCCAGGGAAACTCAGGAGCCGCCGAGCCCGCCCAGCCCCGCGTCCTTCAGGGTCTGGTCGGCCCCCTTCAGCGTGTCGTCGACGCCCTTGAGCTTGTCGTCGATGCCCTTCATCACGTCGTCGAAGTCGGCCACCTGGTCGGCGGGCGGCGCGGTGACCGGGGCCGTCGTGCCGTAGCCGGAGAACTTCGCCGAGACCTTCGTCGTACCGTCCTTGGTGCCCTGCGCCGAGTCGACGCGGACGGGGTAGCCGTCCTTGCCGATCCACAGGTCCACGTCCAGGGTGGTGTACTCCTTCAGCGCCTCGTGGAGGTACTGCCGGTTCGCCGCTTCCATCACCTTGGTGGACTCGTCCGCCGCGAGCAGGTCGGCGTTGGTGAGGCTGCCCTTGAAGTGCTTGGCCTCCCCGCCGTCGATCTGCTCGGTGCCGACCAGCGTCAGCTTCTGCTGGCCCAGGAGCACGGCGAGGTAGTCGGCCGGGTCGTCGTTGAACCGGGAGCGGGGCTTGCCGTCCTTGTTCAGGTTCATCTTCATCCAGGACTTGCCCTCCAGGGGCTTGTCCGAGTGGGTGTAGATGACATCGCCGATCATGATCTGGTTGGCGCCGTCGCCCTTGGCGTCGATGCCGGTGCTCGACGGGTACCAGCCCTTCGTGCCCGAGAGCTGTTCGGCCTTGCCGCTGCTCGGGGTGATGGTCATCTCGTACTTGGCGAACTTGGCGGCCGCCGTCTTCACGTAGGACGCCTTCACCGCGTCCGCCGGCGTCTCGGCCTTCGCCGCCGTCTTGCCGTCGGCCTTGCCGTCCGTCTTGCCGTCGGCCTTGTCGCTCCCGCAGGCGGTGAGGCCGCCCACGAGCAGTGCGGCCCCCGCCGCCGCGATGCCGGCCCGGGTCAGTACGGCCGTGTTCATTGGTGCTCCCCCATGGATGGTTCTGGTGGTTCTGGTGGTTCTGGTGTTGCGAAAGGCCCCGCGGCCGGTCAGGCCCCTGCCCCGGCGCCCGCGGCGCCGAGCTCCTTGAGCTTCCCGAAGAGGTCGAGCGTCTCGTTCTCGGGCGGGGTCTGGACGGTCGCCGTGGTGGCGTAGTCCGAGTACCGGGCGTCCAGGTCGACGGAGCCTTCGGGGGCCCCGATGCTCACCTTCATGCGGGCCGGGTAGCCGTCCTTGTTCACCCAGACGTCCATGTCGTAGCCCTTGATGCCGGCCTTCTTCATGGCCTCGGTGAGCTTCGCGCGGTCGGCCTCGGGCAGGGCCCTGGAGCCCTCGTTCGCGGCGAGCATCTCCGCGAAGCTCAGGGTGCCCTTGTAGTGCTGGGTGTCGGCGCCCTCGACCTTCTCGGAGCCGACGAGCTTCACGTTCGGCGAGGCGAGCAGCAGGGCGAGCTGCTTGGCGGGGTCCTGGCCCTGGTCCATCCCGGTCACACCGCCCATGCCGCCCATGCCGCCGAGCCGCTTCAGCGCCTCGGCGTCTGCCGAGCCCTCGGCCGCGGCCTTCATGTCGAGCTTCATCCAGCGCTTGCCGTCCATGGCCGCGGACAGCGGGGAGTCGGTCGGCATCTCCATGTACATGACGTCCTTGGACATGACCACGCGCATGGAGTCGATGCCGGTGGTCCCGAGCCCGCCCTTCATGGTGATGTCCATGACCTGCGGGTCCCACCCCTGGATGCCCGTCATCTCGATGCCCTCGCCGCCGAGCCCGCCGGACATCTTCATGGTCATGCGCACCTTGGCCGACTTGGCGGCCGAGGTCTTCTGGTAGGCCGCGGTGAGGGCCTCGGTGGCCGAACCGCCCGCCACGGGCGCGCTGGGCTGCGCGGACGAGGCGCCGGCAGCCTTGCCGGAACCGTCCTTCTTGCCGTTCTCGCACGCCGTGGCCCCACCCACGAGCAGCACGGCTGCCAGCGTCGCGCCGGCGGCCTTCCTCCGGTACGCAGCACGGTATGCAGACATAGAGATCCCCACCCCTGTGTGATCGTTCGCTTTCACACCGACCCTACGTTCCCCCGTCCGGCCGCCGCGCGCCGGTTACCGCCCAGTTCGGCACATGTGGCCCGAAACACGGAAAACGGGCCCCTCGCCGCCCTGTGAAGGGGGCGAGGGGCCCGTTTCAGCCACTCAGGTGAGCCGGGGGCTCAGCGGAGCTCAGACAGCGGCCGGGTCTTCCTCGACGAGGAGGTTCCGGGTGCGGTTCGAGTCCAGCTGGATGCCGGGGCCCATCGTGGTGCTCAGGGCGGCCTTCTTGACGTAGCGGCCCTTCGCGGCGGACGGCTTCAGACGAAGGATCTCGTCCAGGGCCGCACCGTAGTTCTCGACCAGCTGCTCATCGGTGAAGGAGACCTTGCCGATGATGAAGTGCAGGTTCGAGTGCTTGTCGACACGGAACTCGATCTTGCCACCCTTGATCTCGGTGACAGCCTTGGCAACGTCCATGGTGACGGTGCCGGTCTTCGGGTTCGGCATCAGGCCACGGGGACCGAGCACGCGGCCGAGGCGGCCGACCTTGCCCATGAGGTCCGGAGTGGCGACAACCGCGTCGAACTCGTTCAGGCGGTTGCCCTTGGCGATCTCGTTGATCAGCTCGTCGTCGCCGACGATGTCGGCGCCGGCGGCTTCCGCGGCCGCAGCACGGTCACCGGTCGCGAAGACCAGGACCCGGGCGGTCTTACCGGTGCCGTGCGGGAGGTTCACGGTGCCACGGACCATCTGGTCGGCCTTGCGCGGGTCGACACCCAGGCGGAAGGCGACCTCGACGGTGGCGTCGAACTTGGTCGTGGAGGTCTCCTTGGCGAGACGGACGGCCTCGAGCGGGGCGTACAGCTTCTCCCGGTCGACCTTGGCGTCCGCAGCGCGGAGAGTCTTGCTGCGCTTCACTTCTGCTCCTGTATTTCGGCTTCAGGCATGGAGTCGTGGTGCGGACCAGCGCTTGGTCCTACCACTGGTGGTGCTGGGGGGTGGCTGGATCAGCCTTCGACCGTGACGCCCATCGAGCGCGCGGTGCCGGCGATGATCTTCATCGCGGCGTCGACGTCGTTGGCGTTGAGGTCGGGCATCTTCAGCTCGGCGATCTCGCGGACCTGGGCGCCGGTGAGCTTGGCGACCTTGGTCTTGTGGGGCTCGCCGGAGCCCTTCTCGATGCCCGCGGCCTTCAGGATGAGGCGCGCGGCCGGCGGAGTCTTGGTGATGAAGGTGAAGGTGCGGTCCTCGTAGACCGTGATCTCCACCGGCACGACCATGCCACGCTGCGACTCGGTCGCGGCGTTGTAGGCCTTGCAGAACTCCATGATGTTGACGCCGTGCTGACCGAGCGCGGGGCCGACCGGCGGAGCCGGGTTGGCCGCACCGGCCTTGATCTGGAGCTTGATAAGCCCCGTGACCTTCTTCTTCTTGGGAGGCATTGCTCTCTCCGGGTCCTAGTGAGAGTTTTTCGCCGCCAATCCGGTCATCCGGATGGAGGCATACCGCACCACGATAACGGGTATCGGAGCGGGGCTAAAAACCGAGCAGGTCAGACCGCCCTTCACGGGGCGATCTGACCTGTCCGGAAGCGTTGGCTCAGAAGATCGTCAGTTCTTCTGGATCTGGTCGAAGCTGAGCTCGACCGGGGTCTCGCGACCGAAGATCTCGACGAGGCCCTTGACCTTCTTCGAGTCCGGGTTGATCTCGTTGATGGTCGCCTGCAGCGTCGCGAACGGGCCGTCGGTGACGGTGACCGAGTCGCCGACCTCGAAGTCGAGGACCTCGATGGTGCGCTTGACCGCGGGGGCCGGCAGACCGGCTTCCTCGGCGGCCTGCTTGGCGGCCTTCTCCTGCGCCTCCGGGGCGAGCATCTTGACGATCTCGTCCAGCGTCAGCGGGTACGGGTCGTACGCGTTGCCGACGAAGCCGGTGACACCGGGGGTGTTGCGGACGACGCCCCAGGACTCGTTCGTCAGATCCATGCGGACGAGAACGTAACCGGGCAGCTTGTTCTGCCGGACGTTCTTGCGCTCGCCGTTCTTGATCTGGACGATCTCTTCCTCGGGCACTTCGGCCTGGTAGATGAACTCCTCGACGTTCAGCGAGACGGCGCGCTGCTCCAGGTTGGCCTTCACGCGCTTCTCGTAGCCCGCGTAGGTGTGGATCACGTACCACTCGCCGGGCAGGAGGCGCAGTTCGTCGCGCAGGGCCTGGATGGGGTCGACGGGCTCGGCGTCGGCGGCCTCCTCGGCCTCCTCCGCGTCCTCGTCGGCCTCGACCTCGGCGGCCTCGGCGGTGACGGCTTCCTCGTCGGCGTCCTCGCCGGCCTCTGCGTCGTCCGCGACCTCGTCAGCCTCGTCCTCGACGTGGAGCGCGGCCTCTTCGGCGGCGACACCGGCCTCGGCGTCGGCCAGCTCGGCCTCGTCGGGGTCCACAGCGTCTGCCGCCTCGACGATGTCGAGCGCGTCCTCGACGGACTCGACGGAGTCGGGGCTCGCGTTCAGGTTCGGGTCAGACACGGTGGCTGCTTCTTCCTGGATACAAAAGGTGGTCGAACATGCGAAAACGGGCGGCAGCCATCAAGGCGCCGCCCTCCGCGGGGATCAGCCGAAGACGAACTTGATGGCTTCCTGGAACCCATAGTCAATCACGGTCACCAGACCGATCATGATGACGACGAAGACAATCACCACGGTGGTGTACGTCGTGAGCTGATTGCGCGTCGGCCAGACGACCTTGCGGAGTTCCGCGATGATCTGGCGGTAGAACAGCGCGAGCCGACCCAGAGGACCCTTCTTCCCGCGCTTGCCGCCCTTGCGGGCCTTCTTCTCGCGGGTGTCATCCTCGGCGTCAGGCATGTCGATGGAGCCCAGGGCGTCCGTCACGTCTCTCACCTGAATCCGGGTCGTGGCCGTAGCCGCGCCCGGTTGCGCCGCACGGCGTTGCATCGAAGTACGTACCTGCGCACACGTCCGAGAAGGAGTGTGGAGCAGGGCCGGAGGGACTCGAACCCCCAACCGCTGGTTTTGGAGACCAGTGCTCTACCAATTGAGCTACGACCCTTTGTTGCGTCCCCCAACCTACCGCATCCAGACGGGTGCACGGAGTGCTCGCGCTCTGGAGTGACCGGCAGGGGCCAACGACAGGTGAGTGTACGTGGTCCTGGACCTGACGTCGAACAGAGCGCATTCCCAACTGGTCCGTCCGATGACTGAAACGGCGTGCGGGGCCTCTGAGGCGTCTGGGACGATTGGCCCCATGACCTCTGAAACGCCTTCCAACGAGCGCCGCGTCTCCGCCCGCATCGGCGCCATTTCCGAGTCCGCCACCCTCGCCGTGGACGCCAAGGCCAAGGCCCTCAAGGCCGCCGGGCGCCCGGTGATCGGCTTCGGTGCCGGCGAGCCCGACTTCCCGACCCCCGACTACATCGTCGAGGCAGCGGTCGAGGCCTGCCGCAACCCGAAGTACCACCGCTACACGCCGGCCGGCGGCCTTCCCGAGCTGAAGACCGCGATCGCCGCGAAGACGCTGCGCGACTCGGGCTACGAGGTCGACGCGTCGCAGGTCCTGGTGACCAACGGCGGCAAGCAGGCGATCTACGAGGCGTTCGCCGCGATCCTGGACCCGGGTGACGAGGTCATCGTCCCGGCTCCGTACTGGACCACCTACCCCGAGTCGATCCGCCTCGCCGGCGGTGTCCCGGTCGAGGTCGTCGCCGACGAGACCACCGGCTACCGCGTCTCCGTCGAGCAGCTCGAAGCCGCCCGCACCGAGCGCACCAAGGTCGTCCTGTTCGTCTCCCCGTCGAACCCGACCGGAGCCGTGTACTCCGAGGCCGACGCGGAGGCCATCGGCCGCTGGGCCGCCGACAAGGGCCTGTGGGTCCTGACCGACGAGATCTACGAGCACCTGGTCTACGGCGAGGCCAAGTTCGTCTCCCTGCCGGCGATCGTCCCCGAGCTCGCCGACAAGTGCATCATCGTCAACGGCGTGGCCAAGACGTACGCGATGACCGGCTGGCGCGTGGGCTGGATCATCGGCCCGAAGGACGTGGTGAAGGCCGCGACCAACCTGCAGTCGCACGCCACCTCCAACGTCTCCAACGTGGCCCAGGTCGCGGCGCTGGCCGCCGTCTCCGGCAACCTGGACGCCGTCCACGAGATGCGCACGGCCTTCGACCGCCGCCGCCAGCTGATCGTGCGGATGCTGAACGAGATCGACGGCGTGTTCTGCCCGACCCCCGAGGGCGCCTTCTACGCGTACCCGTCGGTCAAGGAGCTCCTCGGCAAGGAGATCCGCGGCAAGCGCCCGCAGACCTCCGTCGAGCTGGCCGCGCTGATCCTGGACGAGGCCGAGGTCGCGGTCGTCCCGGGCGAGGCCTTCGGCACCCCCGGCTACCTGCGCCTGTCGTACGCCCTGGGCGACGCCGACCTGGTCGAGGGCGTGTCCCGCATCCAGAAGCTCCTGGGCGAGGCCAAGGCCTAGAGCGGCCCGCGGCAAGTCTGAGCGGCGCAGCCCCACGGGGGTGGCGCCGCTCAGGTGTTCGGGGGCGCGGGTCCGGGCGGCGTCCGGCACCCCGGGCGGCCCCGCTCTCGCGTTCGGGCAAGCCCCCAATCGGTAAAACCCCCTCCCGCCGAGCGCGGCGGTACGGCAGGATCACCAGATGGAGCACGTACGCGATCTCACGCTTCTGCCGAAAGCCCACCTCCACCTGCACTTCACCGGGTCGATGCGCCCCTCGACCCTCCTGGAGCTCGCCGACAAGTACGGCGTGCGCCTCCCCGACGCGCTGACCGCCGGAGAGCCGCCCAAGCTCCGCGCCACCGACGAGCGCGGCTGGTTCCGCTTCCAGCGGCTGTACGACGCCGCCCGCTCCTGCCTCCGCGAGCCCGAGGACATCCGCCGCCTCGTGCGCGAGGCCGCCGAGGAGGACGTACGGGACGGCAGCGGCTGGCTGGAGATCCAGGTGGATCCCACCTCCTACGCCCCCCTGCTCGGCGGCATGATCCCGGCCGTCGAGATCATCCTGGACGCCGTCGACACGGCCTCCCGCGAGACCGGCCTCGGCATGCGGGTCCTGATCGCCGCCAACCGCATGAAGCACCCCCTCGACGCCCGCACCCTCGCCCGCCTGGCCGTCCGCTACGCCGACCGCGGCATCGTCGGCTTCGGGCTCTCCAACGACGAGCGCCGCGGCATGGCCCGCGATTTCGACCGGGCCTTCGCCATCGCCCGCGAGGGCGGCCTGCTCGCGGCACCGCACGGCGGCGAGCTCACCGGCCCCGCCTCCGTCCGGGACTGCCTGGACGATCTGCACGCCTCCCGCATCGGCCACGGTGTGCGGGCCGCCGAGGACCCCCGGCTGCTGAAGCGGCTCGCGGACCGGCAGATCACCTGCGAGGTCTGCCCGGCGTCGAACGTCGCACTCGGGGTCTACGAGCGGCCCGAGGACGTCCCGCTGCGCACCCTCTTCGAGGCCGGGGTGCCGATGGCGCTGGGCGCGGACGACCCGCTGCTGTTCGGGTCCCGGCTGGCGGCCCAGTACGAGATCGCCCGCCGCCACCACGGCTTCACGGACGCGGAGCTCGCCGAGCTGGCCCGGCAGTCGGTGCGCGGCAGCGCCGCGCCGGAGGACGTGCAGGACAAGCTGCTGGCCGGGATCGACCACTGGCTGGCCACCTGAGAATCGCGCCCGCCGCTCACCGCGTGAGCCGCAGGTCGCCCTCCCAGCAGTCGGCCCGTACCCGGTCGCCGTCGGGGAAGCCGATCTCCAGCTGCGTGCGCCCGGTCTCCGGCGCCGCGAACTCGGCCACGGTGGCGACCGTGTCCCCGAGGTGGCGCAGGAAGGGGTGGTCGCCGAGGTCCTCGCCGACCTCGATCCGGCCCCACTCCCCCATGTCGTACGGCTCGTGCGGCGGGGCGGATTCGACGATGAGGCACCAGTCCGATCCGGTGCTGATCCTCGTGGAGTCGCCCTCGCTGTCGATCAGCCAGACGTCGAGCGGCGCCTCGGAGCGTTCGCCCTCGTAGACGTGCCAGGACGCGACGATCCTGCTGATCGTGCGCCCCACCAGGCGGGTGGGGTCCGTACCGGCCCCGTGCAGTGGACAGAGCATGGCGGCCGGGACTCCTCAGATGCTGACGCCGACCGTCACCGGCTCGTTGACCAGGGTGACGCCGAAGGCCGCGTGGACGCCCGCGACGACCTCGCGGGCCAGGGCGAGGAGGTCCTCGGTGGTGGCCTCGCCCCGGTTGGTCAGCGCGAGGGTGTGCTTGGTGGAGATCCGGGCGGGGCCGGTTCCGTAACCCTTGGTGAAACCGGCCTTGTCGATCAGCCAGGCCGCGCTGGTCTTCGTACGGCCTTCGCCGGCGGGGTACGCGGGCGGGGCGGTCTCGGAGCCGAGCCGGTCCTGGACGCGGGTGAGGAAGGCGGCGTACGCCTCGTCGCTCAGGATCGGGTTGTGGAAGAAGGAGCCGGCCGACCAGGTGTCGTGGTCGGCGGGGTCGAGGACCATGCCCTTGCCGGCGCGCAGCCGCAGTACGGTCTCGCGGGCCCGCGCCGCCGGGACCCGGTCGCCGGCCTCGACGCCGAGGGCGCGGGCGGTCTCCGGGTACTTGATCGGCGCGGACAGGCCGCCCGCGTCCTCCAGGGCGAAGCGGACGCGCAGGACGACGTAGCGGTCGGGCTGGTCCTTGAAGGTGCTGTTGCGGTAGCGGAAAGCGCACTCGGCGGCGGTGAGGGTGACCGTCGCGCCGGTGTTGCGGTCGTACGCGACGACCTCGGTGACGGTGTCGCAGACCTCCTGGCCGTACGCCCCGACGTTCTGGATCGGGGTGGCACCGGCGGAGCCGGGGATCCCGGCGAGGCACTCGATGCCGGCCAGGCCCGCCCCGACGGTACGGGCGACGGCGTCGCTCCAGTTCTCGCCGGCGGCGAGCTCCAGCCGCGTGCCGTCGAGGTGGAAGCCGGTGGTCGCGATGCGCAGGGCGGTGCCCTCGAAGCCGCGGTCGCCGATGACCAGGTTGCTTCCGCCGCCGATGACGAGGAGCGGGGTGCCGCTCTCGTCCGCGGCGCGGACGGCTTCGACCACCTCGGCGTCGGTGGTCGCGGTGACCAGACGGGTGGCGGGGCCACCGAGACGGAAGGTGGTCAGGGGGGCGAGGGGGGCGTCGTGGAGTTCCTGCACGTGGACAAGAGTACGGTCCGTGCCCCTCGCATCCCTGCGGGGCCACGGACCGTACGTCACGAGCGGGCCGCCTCCTCGGCGAGCCGCTGTTCGGCTTCGGCCCAGCTGACCGGGAGGGCCGAGGCCGGGGCGGTCCAGAAGGTGAAGGTCGATTCCCGCATGAACGCGGCGGCTGCGCGGGAGCTGGAGCGGTGCGGCTCGCTGCGGGCGAAGCGGTACAGCGCCTCGCGGTCCTCCCAGGCGGAGAGGGTGAGGAAGGTCCGGCTGAGGACCCGGGCGCGGAGGGCGACGCCGTGGGCGCCGGGGGCCTTGCGGATCTGGAGGATGATGCCGGGCGACTTGAGGAAGAAGCGGAAGGCGCCGGCCAGGGTGCGGGTCTCGAAGCGGGAGGCCATGACGTGGACCTCGGCGTCGGGGGCGGGCGGGGCGGGCGTGGACCAGGGGACGTCGGGCATGGTGCGGGCTCCTTTCGGCGGGGCCGTTGCGGGCGGGCCGGGCGGGGCGGGCCGGGCGGTCGGCGGGTGGGCCGGG
>NZ_JOCX01000004.1 GCF_000717915.1 Streptomyces sp. NRRL S-244 | reverse complement strand
GGATGCGGGCGCGGGCCAGGACACGCGGGCGGGCCGGGATGCGGGCGCGGGCCGGGACACGCGGGCAGGGCGAGATGCAGGCGCGGGCCGGCACGCGGGCGCGGGCCGGGATGCGGGCGGGCCGGGACACGCGGGCGGGCGTACCTACGGCGTGGCCGGGGGGTGGCGCGGTGGGGGCTCCCTATCGTGGGAGGGTGAGCATCCCCAGTGGCCAGTCCGCGGGCCGCAGCAGGCCACAGCGCGCACGCCGGACCGACTCCGCCGGGGCCGTCTACGGCTCCCTCCTCGCCACCTCCGTGGTGGCCACCGCCGGCACGGCCGGCGAGTATCCGCGGGTCCAGCTCGTGGTCCTCCTGATCGTCACGGGGCTGGTGTTCTGGGCCACGCACGTATACGCCCAGCTGGCGGGGGAGCGGCTGGTCGGCGAGCCCTGGAGCCGGCGGGAGATCCGCCGCGTCGCCCTGCACGAGTGGCCCATCGTCGAGGCCACCGTCCTGCCCGCGGCCGCAGTCGCCCTCAGCGCCGTGCTCGGGCTGGACTACGTGGCGACGGCGTGGCTCGCCATGGGCGTGGCAGTGACCCAGCAGGTCGCCTGGGCGTGCCTCGGCGCCGCCCGCGCCGGTGCCACCCGCGGCCAGTTGGCCACCGAGGGTGTCGTCAACCTGGTCCTCGGACTGGTCCTCGTGGCCACCAAGGCCGCGCTGAAGCACTGATCAGTTCTGCTTATCGAACATGCAGGAACAATCGTTGGCGCTGAACCGGATCCGCGTCGCACGATGATCGGCATGACCACCGCCACCGCACGCATCGCCCTCGTCGGCGACCGCTCCCCCCATGTGACGTCCCACACCCGGATCCCGCTCCTCCTCGACGCCCTCGCCTCCCGCGACGGGCTCGTCCTCGACGCGTACTGGATCCCCACGGGCGAAGCCGGGGCCGAGGCGGCCTCCGGGGCCCTGGCCCGGTTCGACGCGGTCTGGGTGCTGCCGGGCAGCCCGTACGCCAGCGAGGCGGGGGCGCTCGCCGCGATCCGGGTGGCACGGGAGGAGGGCATTCCGTTCCTCGGGACCTGTGGCGGCTTCCAGCACGCGCTGCTGGAGTACGCCCGCTCGGTGTGCGGGCTGGCCGGCGTCGCGCACGCCGAGAACGACCCCGGGGCGGAGGACCTGCTGATCTCCCCGCTCGCCTGCTCGCTCGTCGGCCACGAGGGCCTCGTACGGGCCGAGCCGGGGTCGCTCGCCGAGTCCGTGCTCGGCGCGGAGCGGTCCATGGAGCGCTACCACTGCACCTACGGGCCGGAGCCGCGCCACCTGCCGGTGCTCACCGCGCACGGGCTGCGGCTGTCGGGGCACGACGAGGACGGGCAGGCGCGGATCGCGGAGCTGCCGGGGCACCCGTTCTTCCTGGCCACACTGTTCCAGCCGGAGCTGTCGGGGGACGGGAGCCGCCCGCACCCCGTCGTGAAGGCGCTCGCGGCGGCGGCCGTCGCACACGCCGCGGCCGGATAACGCGTGGCGGGACCACCCTCCTGATCAGCTATGCTGTGCATGCACATCGAACGGGCGGTCCGCCGCCCTTCGTGGTGGGTGTAGCTCAGTTGGTAGAGCACCTGGTTGTGGTCCAGGTGGCCGCGGGTTCAAGTCCCGTCACTCACCCTGATCCCCTGGGGGTACGAGGTCTCCTCGTACCCCCAGGGGCTTTTTCGCGTCCTCCTCCCGCTACCCGCGGAGGAACGCCTCCACCGCCGCGACGAACCCGACCGGGGTCTCGTGCGGCGGGTAGTGCCCGGCGCCGGGCACGGGGTGGACGCGGCAGTTGGGGTACGAGACCTGCCAGGTGGCCCGCATCACGTCGGGGGTGAGGGCGAGGTCGTGCTCCCCCACCAGGACCAGCACCGGGACGGTACTGCCCTTCACGGCGGCGGACAGGTCCAGCGGCTGCCAGCTCGCGAGGTAGGCGGCGAAGGCCTCCGGCCGGGAGACGTCGAGGGAGTGCGCGATCATCCGGTCCAGCCAGTGGCGGCTCGCGCGGTGGCCGGTGACGAGGTCGAGGATGGTCCGCCGGTTGCCGGCGCTGTCGGCGGCGCCGTGGAACAGGGCGTGGGTCGCGTCGTCCATCTCGTACGGGGCGGCGGGGACCGGGTTGATCCCGATCAGCCTCTCGATCCGCTCGGGGGCCCGGACCAGGACCTGCTGCATGGCCTTGCCGCCCATGGAATGGCCCATGAGGGAGAAGGTGTCCCAGCCGATCTCGTCGGCGAGGGCGAGGACGTCGTCGGCGATCTCGGGGAGGGTGTAGCGGCCGGCGACGTCCCTGCGGTCGCCGTAGCCGCGGTAGTCGAGGAAGACGTACGAGAACCCCTCGGGGTCGAAGTAGTCCAGTACGGAGCCCCAGTTGGCGGAGGTGCCGAACCAGTCGTGCAGCACGATGACGCGGACGGGGCCAGTGCCGATCCTGCGGTGGGCGATGGCCATGCGTTCTCCCTCGGAGACGGGGTGGCTGAGCCGGACGCCGTACGTTCTGCCCATCGGGCCTACGATCACACCGTGAAGCCGACATCCCGCGCGGTGCGCGCCGTCGTCAGCACCGGCCCGACGGCCGGAGCCGGACAGCGACTCCCCCACCACCCGGCGGAGTACGAGATCCGCGACCCGGGTGAGATCCGGGAGCTGCTCGCCGCGTGGCCGCAGGACACCGGGTCCGGTGGACCCTTCGAGTGCATGTGCCTGGGCCATGACGGCCGCGTGACGCTGTACGAGGCGGGCGGTCAGTCCGTACGGACCGCGGCCCTGTCCGGTGCGGTGCCTCTGGCGCACCTCCTCGACCCGGACGCCACGGAGGGGGTTCCGTCCCGGCACCGCTCCCGTTGGGCGCAGGCCGCGCCCGTGCGACTGCGCGCGTACGCCGGCGCCGTGGCTCGGGGAGAGGAACCGGGCCGCCCCGGGGTACCGCTCGCCCTGGTCTTCTCCTGGCTCGGTGCGCGGAGGGCGCAGGAGGCGGACGCCGCCTCGGTCCTGGCCGTCGAAGCGCCGGTGCGGTTGCTCGCCGACGCGCCCACGGCCGAACTGGCCTGGGCGGTACGGGAAACCGACCGCGGCGGCCTGGACGGGGCCGTGCGGTTCTTCGCGAGGGACGAGTTCACCACCCGCCACCCCAAGCGCCGCCGCGTCCCGGACACCGCCCGCGACCTGCTGCTCCGGCACGCGCGCAGTCACCGCCCCGCGGACCTCCCGGTCCTGGAGCGGCGGCTGCTGCGCGCGCCGGACGACCGCGTCAGACGGTCTTGATCGCCGGGTCGGAGAGGCCCGGGGCGCCCGTTTCGACGTGGCCCGCGAAGCGGCGGAGGAAGGTGGTGTCGGCGCTGGAGGTGACCTTCACGTCGTACCAGCGGCCCGTCGTGGACAGGTCCGCCGTGTACGTGGCCGTGCCGCCCGCCGTGACCCGGAGGGTCTGGGTCGCACCGCCGTAGGCGTTGGTCACCGTGAGGTCGACCGCCGCCGTGCCCGAGTTGGTCAGCGTGAGCTTCAGGCTGCCGGTGGCGGCGTCGTGGCGGGCCGTGACCTCGGGTCCGGTCTTCTTCGCCGGGCCCTTCCAGGTGCGCAGGAACCCGTTCGGGCCCCAGACCGTCAGGTTGATCTGGTTGCCGGTGGAGCTGCTGGTGCTCCAGGTGTCCGAGAGGGTCTTGCCCGCCTCGACCGTGTAGGGCCAGGGGCCGTCGGTCCGGTTGCCCGAGGTGCTGTGGAAGTGCGCGCCGAGGGTGGGGCCGGAGGAGAAGGTCAGCGTGAACTGGCCCGTGGAGGGGGTGGCCTTGCCGTCCACGTACGGGACGTAGCCCAGCGCGCGCGTCGGCTTGCCGCCCGCCTCCTGCCTGGGCAGGGTGCCCGTGGCCGGCGGGACCGGGTGGTAGGACGGGTGCGCGTTGTGGTCCGGCGGGACATAGCCCGCCGTGGAGGGCAGGGCCGCCGGCTGCGCGTCGGCCTTCGTGAAGTCGAACGCCGAGGTCAGGTCACCGCAGACCGCGCGGCGCCACGGCGAGATGTTGGGCTCCTGCACGCCGAAGCGCTTCTCCATGAACCGGATCACCGAGGTGTGGTCGAAGGTCTCGGAGCAGACGTAGCCGCCCTTGCTCCACGGGGAGACCACGATCATCGGGACGCGCGGGCCGAGGCCGTACGGGCCGGCCGCGTAGCCGCCGCCCCCGGCGTACAGGTCCCGGGTGACGTCGGCCGTGGACAGGCCCCACGCGGCGGAGGCCGGCGGGTACGGCGGGACGACGTGGTCGAAGAAGCCGTCGTTCTCGTCGTAGGTGATGAAGAACGCCGTCTTCGCCCACACCGCCGGGTTGGCGGTCAGCGCGTCCAGGACCTGGGAGATGTACCAGGCGCCGAAGTTGACCGGCCAGTTCGGGTGCTCGCTGAAGGCCTCGGGCGCGGCTATCCAGGAGACCTGGGGCAGCGTGCCGTTCACGACGTCGGCGCGCAGCTTGTCGAAGTAGCCCTCGCCCGCCTTGGCGTTGGTGCCCGTACGGGCCTTCTCGTAGAGGGGGCTGCCCGGCGCCGCGTTGCGGTAGGTGTTGAAGTACAGCAGCGAGTTGTCGCCGTAGTTGCCGCGGAAGGCGTCGCTGATCCAGCCCCAGCCGCCGGCGGCGTTCAGGCCGTCGCCGATGTCCTGGTAGATCTTCCAGGAGACCCCGGCCGCCTCCAGGCGCTCCGGGTAGGTCTTCCAGCCGTAGCCGGCCTCCTGGTTGCCGAGGACCGGGCCGCCGCCGGTGCCGTCGTTGCCCGTGTGGCCGGTCCACATGTAGTAGCGGTTCGGGTCGGTCGCGCCGATGAACGAGCAGTGGTAGGCGTCGCAGACCGTGAAGGCGTCGGCGAGCGCGTAGTGGAACGGGATGTCGTTCCGCGTCATGTACGCCATGGTCGTGGCCGTCTTGGCCGGGACCCACTTGTCGTACTTGCCGTTGTTGTACGCGGCGTGGCCGCCGGCCCAGTCGTGGTTGAGGCCCTCGACGAACTTCATGCCCAGGTCGCTGACCTGCGGGTTGAAGGGGAGGATGTCCTTCGTCCCGTTGGACTGGTAGAAGACGGACTTCCCGTTGTCCTGGAGGACGGGGCGCGGGTCGCCGAAGCCCCGTACGCCCTTCATCGAGCCGAAGTACTGGTCGAAGGACCGGTTCTCCTGCATGAGGACCACGATGTGCTCGATGTCCTGGATGGTGCCGGTGGCGCCCTGGGCCGGGATGGCCGCCGCGCGCGCGATGCTCTCGTTCAGCATCGCGGCCGCGGCGGTTCCGCCCGCGATCTGCAGGAACCTGCGGCGATTGAGTTCAGCCATGGGATGACGACCTCTGGGGGTGAGGGGGATGTCGAGGGGCGACCCAAGGAGAGCGGCCCCGGGGTACCGGACGGGGATCAGTTCGTGACACGCCGCGGTACAGCCGGAGAACGGAAAGACCTCCCGGACGCTCCGCGCATCTGCTGAAATGACCTCCGAAACACACTGCACGGGGGGTGCGGAGCAGATGGCGGGGACCGAGTTCGGGCATGCCCTGGGGCGGTCCCGCGCGCTTTCCGGCCTGCCGGCCGCTCCGCTGGAGGCACGGTACGGGGAACTCGTCTCCGCGCAACAGGCCCTGGGCTTAAGCCACTTGGGCGAGTTGCTGGTTCCGCCCGGGGGGCGGTTGCGGGTGCTCGACGGGATCTTCGCGGTCGAGGGTCCGGGGCGGCGGCGCCATGTGGGCGCCGAGGCGCTGCGGGAGCTGCGCGGGCTGCGGGCCGCCCGCGGTGACGCGGAGGGCGGGGCCGGCGCGTTACTGGACCGGCTGGCCGGGATCCAGGAGCGGGACCCGGCCGCGCTGCGGCGGATCCTGCTCTACCAGCTGGTGCGGCTGCTGCACGACCATCCCCGGGGGGATCTGCCGGAAACGGCCGCCGGGTTCGGGGTCGACCCCGACGAGGCGGCGGCCCTGGTGCACGCCGCCGCCGCGAGCCCGCGGCTGGATCCGGCGCAGCGGGCCGCCGCCGAGGGGCTGGAGGACGCTTTGCTGGCCGGGCGGGTGCGCGCCGCCGCGCGCAGCGCCGCCTTGCTGCCGCGCGGCGCCGCCGGCGGGGACCCGCTGCTGGCGGGGCGGCTGGCCGGGCTGGCCGAGCGGGTAAGGGCCGCGGACGCCCTGCTGGACGAGGCCCGCGCGTACGAGGACCGGCAGGACCGGGAGCAGGCCGCGGCGGCGTACGGGCGGGCGGCCCGCCTGGCCTGGGACTGCCCGCGTGCGGTGCGGGGCCTGGTCCGCACCCACCGGCCGGCCGAGGGGGACCCCGGCCCGCTGGAGGCACGGCCGGTATCCGGCGGGGTGGCCCTGCGCCGACCGCCCGGCGCCGATCCGGACGGGATCTGGCGGGTGGTCCGGCTGACCCGGCGCGAGCCGGTCACCACGCCGCTCCCGGAGGTCCCGGGTCCGCTCGGCGCGGGGCCGCTGACGGACGGCCGGGCCCCGCTCGGCCGGGAGGTCCGGTACGTGGCCCTGCCGGGCGACGGCGGCACCCCCTTGATCAGCGCCCCGCTGCTGGTGGCCCCCGAGGTGACGGAGCTCCGCCTCACCGACGGGCGCGCCCGCCTCGAGGCCGCCTGGCTGCGCCCGCCCGGCGCGACCGGGGTGCGGGTGACGCTGACCGACCCCGAGGGACGCACCACGGACCTCGGTGCCCCGAGCGCGGCCGGCCCGGCGGGCGCGGGCGCCGCGGACCCCGCGGACCCCGCGACCGCCGCGGGCCCCGCCGGGTCCGGCCGGGAGGGCGTGCGGGCCGGCGGGCTGGGGCCGGGTGGCCACGTGGTGCGGGTGCGGTGCCGGTACGCGGGGGCGGCGGGTGAGGTGCTGTCCGGCGGGGTCGAGGCCGCCGTCACCGTGCACCCCTGGCCCGAGCCGGTGGTCGGGCTCAGCGCAGCCGCCCGCGGCGCCGGCGGGCTGGAGCTGCGGTGGGCGGGGGGCGCCGGGGGCGACGTACGGTTCGTGGAGTGGCCGGGGGCGGCTCCCGCCGAGGGTGCCGAACTGCCGGCCTCCGCGCTGCCGGCGGCGCTGACCTGGGTGGACTCCGCCGGGATCGCCCAGCCGCCGCCCGGCACGCTGGCCACGGTCAGCGCCGTCGCGGTCCTCGGCGAGCGGGCCCTGGCCGGGCCCGGCGTGGCGGTCGAGGCCCCCGAGGCGGTCTCCGGGCTCACGGTCCGGCGGACCTCCGCCGGGCGGGCCAAGGTCAGCTTCGACTGGCCCGACGGCGCCGGCCGGGTCACGGTCGCGGTCACCCCCGAGTCCGGCGGCGAGCCCACCGAACACCCCGTCGTACGCGCCGTGTTCCTGCGCGAGGGGCTGGAACTGCCCGTCGGGCCCGGCGCCGTCCGCATCACCGCGTACGCCGCCCCGCGCAGCGCGCACGCGGTCGCCGCCGCCCCGCGCGATGCCGGGCAGGCGGCCCTCCCGGCCGACGTCGCCATCGCGTACCGACTGCTGCCTGGGCCCCGGCGGATGCTGCGGCGGGGTCCCGCCGTGCTCCGGGTGAGCCTGCTCTCCCCAGGCGGGGACCCCGGCTCCGGGCTGCCCGACTTCGTCCTCGTCTCCGGAGCGGGCGGTGGCGGGGCACGGCCCCACCGGCCCTCCGACGGCGCCGAGTTGTGCCGGGTGACCGGCGCCGAGCTCGCGGTCTCGGGGACCGTCGAGCGCGAGATCGTCCCCCACCCGCCCGGCGGCGGCCCGTACGCCGTACGCGGTTTCCTCCTCGGCGGCCGTGCCGCCTCCGTCCGGCTCGACGAGCCCTCCCTCACCTCCCTGGTGGTCCGCTGACATGACCTCCGTCGTCTGCCCCTACTGCTTCGACCGCTCGGCCGCCGCCCGGCTGCCGTTCCGCTGCCAGATGTCCGCCACCGGGGTGCGCGGCGGCAAACCGTGCACCGCCGAACTCGACGAGACGTGGGCGGAGTTCATGGGCCCGAGCGTGCCCCCCGCACTGAAGATGCGCGGACCGGTCTTCACCGCCCCGCGCGGCCTCGCCGGCCGTCTCGTCAGTGGCGGGGGCACGCGCGCGGACTGCCCGCACTGCGGGGTGTCCACCCCGGTCCGGGTCTGTCTGCGCTGCCACAGCGACTTCCCGAGCGACTACACCGACCAGGACACCCGGATCATCGCCCTGCTGGGCCCCAAGGCGTCCGGCAAGAGCACGTACGTCTCGGTGCTGATCAACGAACTGCGCAACCGGGTGGGCCGGGCGTACGGCGCCTCCATCACGGCGATGGGCGGCGAAACCCAGCGCCGGGACCGGGAGATGGCCGAGGACCTGTACGACCGGCTGCGGCTGCCCGAGGCGACCAGACCCGCGGCGCTCGGCTTCAACGACCCGCTGCTGTACCGGCTGAGCCTGCCGCTGCGCCGCCGGCTGCGCGGAGACGGCAGCCGGCACACCGCGCTGGTGTTCTTCGACGCGGCGGGCGAGGACCTGGGCAGCGCCGAGGCCATGGACCGCTACACGCACTACCTGGCGGCCGCCGACGGGATCATCCTGCTGGTGGACCCGCTCCAGATGCGGGCCGTACGCGACCAGCTGCCGGTGGACGCGGACCTTCCGCTGCCCACGGTGGAGACCCCGCCGCAGCAGATCGCGGCGGACCTCGCGGCCCAGCTGCGGGCCCACGGGCGGGGCACCTCGCGCGGCCGGGTCACCACGCCCGTGGCGGTGGCGGTGACCAAGACGGACTCCTTGTTCTCGCTGGTGGGGCCGCACTCCCCGCTGCGGCGCAATGCCGGCCACGCGGGCGGCGCGGTGGACGACGAGGACCGGCTGGCGGTGCACGAGGAGATGCGGGGGCTGCTCGACGGCTGGGACTCGGGGGCGCTGTTCCGGCAGCTGGACCGGGACTTCGCGCAGCTGTCGCTGTTCGGGCTCTCGGCGCTGGGCTCCCCACCGCCCGCGCACGCCCCGGCCGACGCCCCCAAGTCGGGGCCGCAGCCGCTGCGGGTCGAGGACCCGCTGCTGTGGCTGCTGGGACTGGGCGGGCTGCTGCCGCGCTCCGGGACCGGCGGTGGCGCGGGGCGCCGTACGGCCGCCGCGGCGGCCGGGACCGAGGGCCCGCGTCACGGTTCGGGAGGAGAGGCGTGAACCTCGCGCAACTGCACTACACCTCGGCGCCGCCGGGCCCGGACGGCTCGGGCTTCCGGTTCACCGCCGTCAGCCCCGGCGTGCCCGCCTCGCTGCTGCGCGAGGCCGAGCAGCTGATCGGCTACGAGCCGCCCCGGGACGCGCCGCCGCGCCCGAGCGCGGACCAACTGGGCGCCTTTCCGCAGGCCTTGAGCCTGAACGTGCTCTCCGACGGCAGCCGGCTGCTGGCCCGCTCCGTGTACACGGGCGCCGACTACAGCGGCCGCTGGGGCAATTTCCACGCCCATGCGGTCCACCTGCCGCAGCCGGCCGACACGGACCGGCCCGCCGGGGGGCAGCTGCCGATCACCGCCTGGGGCTCCCCGCAGTGGGCGGCCGACTCGCCGCCGGCCGGGGCGCCCGTGCCGCCGCTGGCGTCGGTGCCCGCCCCGGGCCCGCTGGACCTCGGGGCGCTGGCGGCCTTCGTGGCCGCCCGGGGGCGCTGGCTCGCCGGGTTCTTCGCCGACGTACGGCGGCTCGCCGAGGATCCGGCGACCCCGCAGCTGGTGCTGGTGGAGCAGGACAGCGAGGCCGTGGCCTGGTGGATCATGCTGGCGTGCAGCGTGCTGCCGCACCGGCGGGGGCAGTGGCTCACCTTCACCACGTACACCCGGCGGCCGCAGCTCGCCCGGCAGCAGATCATCGGCGTGGTGCCGGAGGACGGGCTGGGCCTCGCCGGACAGGAGCACCGCTACCGGGTGTACGACGCCGCCCGCGCGGCGGCGCCCGAACCGGCCCCCGACGCATGGGCGCAGACCGCCGCGAGGATCTGGCAGGCACAGCGGCAGGAGCTGTTCGCGCACGTCCGGCGGCTGCCCGGACCGCCCGGCGGGCCGTCGGGGACGCCGGGGACGCCGGGCCCGTACGAGCCGTCGGGGCCCTACGGGCCGTACGAGGCGGGGCCGCTGGCCGCGCTCGCGCTCGCCGCCGGCGTCGGCCTGGACTCGGCGGGCCGGGCCGCGGCCGCCGACTGGGCCGCCGGACACCGGGCCGCCCTGGACGACGTACAACTGCACGCGCTGGCCCGGGCACTGGCCCGTCCGGCCGGGGACCGGGGGCCCGAGGAGGCCGCCGCGAGCGGGCGGCTGCTGTCGGCCCTGGCGGGCTGGGCGCCCCCGGCGGTCAGCGAGCCGCTGGTGGAGCTGGCGCTGGCCGGGGCGGTCCGCTCGGGCGGCGCCGCACCGCCCGCCGGGCTGCTGGGCGAGCCCGCCCGGCTGCGGCTGGCGGCCGAGCTGGAGCCGGAGCTGCGGGCGGCGCTCACCGACCCGTCGCGCGAAGCGGCCGACCGGGCCGGGCTGTTGCGGGTCTCCGCGGAGCTCGGGGTGGACACCGAGGCCCTCCTGCCCGATGTGGCACGGCAGTTGGCGCAGGCTCTGATCGCCGATCCCGGGTCCGCGTACGGGGAGGCGGTGGGGGCCGCGCTGGCTGAGCTGCCGCGGCTGCGGGAGCTCGTACTCGACCGGCTCGACGGGCTCGCGGCGGGCGATCCGGCCGCGGGGGCACGGCTGTTCACCGTCACCCCGCTGCGGCCGACCGGGGCCGGGGCCCTGCCGCACCTGCGGATGTGCGCGCAGGCTCCCGCGGCGGCCGCGGCCGGGGACCGGATGAAGGCGCTGACCCGGCTCGTGGAGCATTCCGGCACCTCGCTGGAGGCGGATCCGCTGGTGCTGCGGACGGCGATGCGGCTGGTGTGGGGCGCGGAGCCGCCGACCGCGGGCGAGGCCTGGCTGGCCCTGTCCGCGCTGGGCGAGCGGGCCCACCGGGAGGCAGGCACCTGGGAGTTGCTCGCGCGGGCGGCCGTGTCCGCCCCGGCCGGCGACCGGGAGGCGGAGGCACTGGCGGTGGAGCTGCTGCGCCGCTCCTCGGCGGAACTCCCCACCCCGCTGCGCGCTTCGCTGCTGCTGCTGGAGCTGGCCCGGAACCTGCGGGCCGGGGAGATCGGCCCGGGCTGGGTCCGCCAGGCCCTGGCCCTGGGCACGGCGGACCCGGCGCCGACGGCACGGGAGCACGCGTACGCGGCGGTGGCCGCCCACCTGCTCGCCGACGACCGGCCGGAGAGCGAGCTGCGGGCCCTGATCGAGAGCAACGACGCCGAGCTGCTGGCGGCGTACCGCCGGGCCGCCCGGCAGCCGCGGGTCGCGGACCGGCTGAGGCTCGACCCCCGGTACGCGGCGGAGTGCTTCGCCACCTGGTCCTCGCAGCCCCAGGCGGGCCCGGCATGGCAGGAGACCCGCGCCGACCTCCTCGACGGCGTGCTGCGCCCGGTCGTACGGGGCCTGCCGGCGCCGCAGCTCGCCGCGGTGGAGGAGGCCGTGGCCCGGCTGGGCGGCCGCTGGTCGGAGGAGTTCCGCGGCTGGCTGCGGCCCGGCGCCTTCGGGCGGCTGCGCGACCGCTTCGGCGGCTCGGGCCGGCGCGGCGCGAAGGGCGCGGCCGGGAACCCGCCGCCGCGGGGCGGGTCGGGCGGGCCCATCGCGCCCGGCGACGCGGGCGGGCCCGGCGGGCCCTCCGGATCCGGCGGACCCGGCGGACCCGGAGACGACGGGAGGCGGCCGTGACCTCCGGCGGCGTGGACCTGGCGCTCATCGCGAAGACGTTCGGGTGGACCACGGTGGCGATCGGGGTGGTCATCTGCCTCGGGTACGGGCTGTGGCGTTTCCTGGCACTGGCCCTGGGGGCGGCCGCCACCGCGTTCGGGCCGCGCGTCCCCGGGTCTCCCGACCCGCGGGTCTCCCCGTACACGGGTCCGGAACCGGCACAACCCGCCTACTGGGCCCGGCAGATGTGGATCGACGCGGCGGCCGCCGCCCGGACGGCCGCGCATACGGTGTGGTATCTGCTGGTCCACCACTGGCTCGACGAGCTCGTCCGCCGCCGCCTGCTGAACGGGCGCAACGCGTCGACCGGCGATCGGGCCGAGAACGTCATCGCACGGCTCGTACTGCGGCTGCTCGCCCCGGCGACGGCCCTGGCCGCGCTGCTGTCGGCGCTGCTCGCCTCCGCCCTGCTCCTCGGCATCGCGGTGGCGTTCGCCGCCCAGCTGCTGCTCGTGCGGGGCGTGGCCCTGGCCGGGGTGGCGGGCGGGCGGAGCGCGGAGCGGCTGTGGAAGCTGGCCCGCGGCATCCGCATGAAGTGCCCGTACCCGGGCTGCTACCGGCCGTTCCCGCTGGCCGTGCACCTGTGCCCGGGCTGCGGGGCCGCCCACCGCGAGCTGCGGCCGGGCCGGTTCGGGGCACTGCGGCACGTCTGCCGGTGCGGGCGGGCGCTGCCCACCACGACTCTGGCCGGGAGACGCAAGCTGGCCCTGCGGTGCCCGCACTGCGATCAGGAGCTTCCGGCGGCCGTGGGCACGACGCGGGTGGTGCACCTGCCGCTGATCGGGGGCACCTCCGCCGGGAAGACCATGCTGATGGCGGCCATGCTCGACGGGCTGCGCTCCTGGTCGCACGAGTCGGCGCTCACCGTCGAGTTCGCCTCGATCGCCGACCGGCGCGAAGCCAACACCCTGGGCCGGCAGCTGGAGACCTCGGGGTGGGCGCTCAAGACGCAGGGCGGGCAGCCCCGGGCCCTGATGCTGCTGGTCGGGAGCGGGCGCGGTCCGCTGAAGCGCCGGCGGCTGCTCTACCTGTACGACCCGATGGGCGAGTCGCTGCGCGACGCGGCCACCACCCGGCTCCAGCAGTACCTCGCGCACGCCGACGGGGTGGTGCTGGTCTGGGACGTGCTGGCGGCGCCCGGCGTACGGCGCGCCCTGCGCGAGGGCGACAGGAGGCTGGCGGTGGCGGCCCGGCCCGCCGACCTCGGTCCGGTGGACACGTACGCTGCCTTCACCGGCGAGCTCCAGGGCCTCGGCGGCCGACGGGGGCGCCTGGGGGCGGCGGTGGTGGTGACCAAGCGGGACGTACTGGACCAGCTGAGCTCGCTGCCGCGACCGGAGGGGCCGGTCGATGCCTGGCTGGGCGAGATCAAGCTCGGCGGGCTGGTCCGCACCCTGGACCACGATTTCGCGGCGGCCCGCTACTGGGCGGTCAGCGCCCACGCCGCCACCGGGGCGGGCGCCCTGGTGGCCGAGCAGCGGAGGGCGGCGGAGCCGGTGCTGTGGCTGCTGTCGCGGACGGGCCTGCGGGCCGGCGGCGCGCCCGGCGCGGCCCGGCAGCCCCGGCTCCCCCGCCTCCCGCGGCTCCCCCGGCTGCCGCGACCACGCGGCGGGACCGGCGGGACCGGCCGTACGCGCCCCGGCGAACCGGCCGACCCGTCGGCACCGGATCGATCAAGCCTGTGACGTGGGGCGGGGCGAAGGCTAGGGTCCAAGAGTCACTGAGAGGAGCAACTGCCCATGGTGACACCGCAGATCGCACGGGGGCGGCTGCTGATGCTGATCCTGTTCGTGGCCGCGGTCGTGATGACGGCGGCCGCCGGGGTGGCGGCGCTCGTGCGGTACGTACCGCAATGGCTCGGGAGTTGAAGGAGATTAGCGGTGAGTGACATCCCCGGCGGGCCGATGGCGAACCGGCCCGTCCACTTCATCTGGCTGCTCGACTGCTCGTACTCGATGCAGGGCGAGAAGATCGGCCAGCTCAACTACGCGATCAGAGAAGCCGTTCCGGAGATGCGCTCGGTGGCGCAGGACAATCCGGCGGCCCAACTGCTGCTGCGCACCATGACGTTCTCCACCACGGCCCGGTGGCACCACCAGGACCCGGTGCCGGTGGAGAACTTCACCTGGCAGGACGTCCAGGTGGACGGCATGACCAACCTGGGCGAGGCGCTCCAGATGGTGGCCCGGGAGCTGGACACCCCGCCGATGCCGCAGCGGGCGCTGAAGCCGGTGCTGGCGCTGGTCTCCGACGGGGTGCCGACGGACGACTGGAAGGCGGGTCTGCGGGCGGTGGACGCGACCCCGTGGGGGCGCAAGGCCGTACGGGTGGCCATCGCGATCGGCGCGGACGCCGACCGCACCGTGCTCCAGGAGTTCCTCGGCAATCCGGAGCTCCAGCCGCTGGACGCGAACAGCCCCAAGCAGCTGGCGGCGGCGATCCGCTGGGCCTCGACGGCGGCGGTCAAGGCGGCCTCGCAGATGGTGGCGGGCGCGGCGGACCCGCTCGCCAAGCAGCCACCGTACGCCCCGCCGGTGCTCGACGACGACGATGACGACGTGTGGTGAGCGGACCCGTGTCACCGGAACCACCGCCCGTACCACCGCCCGGACCGGCGCCCGTGCCACTGTGGGCCACGCTCCTCCAGAGCGTCCAGGGCGTGAACAAGACCCGCAACCAGGACTACTGCGAGGTCCAGGGCCGCGGCACGGCCGAAGAGCCGCTGATCATGGCGGTGGCCGACGGCCACGGCTCGGCCGCGCACGCCCGCAGCCATCTGGGCTCCCGCTTCGCCGTGGACCTCTTCGTCGAGGAGGCCCGGCGGTTCGGGGCGCTCGCGCAGCCGCGCGGCGACGAGCGGCCGCCGAGCCTGGCCTGGCTGATGCACTACGCCGAGCACGCGTTCCCCCGCCAACTGGTCAGCGCCTGGCGGGAGAAGGTGCTCGGCAACTGGGCGCGGACCAGCTCCCACGAGGAGCCGGGACTGTCCGAGGAGCACAAGGTGCTGCTGTACGGGAGCACGCTCGTCGGCGCGGTGCTCACCCCCCGGGTGTTCGCGGCCTGGCAGCTCGGCGACGGCGAGCTGACGGTGGTGGACGACGACGGGCGGGTGACCGTACCGCTGGCGCCGGCCGAGGCGGACCTGGGGGACGAGACGGAGTCGCTGTGCACCCCGGAGGCGTGGCTGCGCGTACGGACGCACTGGGCTCCGGTGACGGCCCCCTCGCGGGCGCCCCGGCTGGTCGCGGTCTCCACCGACGGGCTGTCGAAGAGCTTCGCCTCGGACCGGGGGTTCCTGCAGTTCATGGCCGGGCTGGACGACCGGCTGTCGGCGGAGGGCGCGGACACCGTACGGGCCGTCCTCCCGCGGTGGCTGGCCAGGGCCTCCCAGCACTCGGGGGACGACACCACCCTGGTGGCCGCCTGGCACCGGGGCACCCCGGCGGCCCCGCAGTGGGCTCCGGAAGCCGCCCCGGAGCGGGCCCCGGAGGCGGCCCCGGAGCGGGCCTCGGAGGCGGCCCCGGGAGCGCCCCCCGCCCCGGACCCCGGCGGGCCCCCGACCACCGACCCGGCACCACCGACCGACCCTCACGGGAGAGACGAATGAGCGGCATGCTCGACAGCGGGACCCTGCTGACGACCGACAGCGGTCTGGGCGTGGAGGTGTTCGACCTGCTCGGGGCCGGCGGGCAGGGCGAGGTCTACCGGGTGCGGACCCCCGCCGGGTACCAGGCGCTCAAGTGGTACTACCCGGCCTGCGCGACCCCCGCCCAGGAGGGCATCGTCCGCCAGCTGGTGGGCCGCGGCTTCGACGACGACCGCTTCCTGTGGCCCCTGGACTTCGTGGCCGACGGGCGCGGCGCGTTCGGGTACCTCATGGACATCCGCCCGGACCGGTTCAAGGGCCTGCCCCTGCTGTTCCGGCGGCAGCTGCGCACCTCGACGCGGGCCCTGCTCAAGGCCTGCCTGTACACGGTCGAGGCCTACCAGGCCCTGCACTCGCGCGGGATCGCGTACCGGGACATCTCCTGGGGCAACATCTTCTTCGACCCGGCCACCGGCGACGTGCTCGTCTGCGACAACGACAACGCGGTGGTGGAGGGCGACAGCACCGGCATCTCGGGGACCATGGAGTTCATGGCGCCGGAGCTGGTGCGCGGCGACCCTGGGGTCGCCCCCGGCACGCAGAGCGATCTGCACTCCCTGTCGGTGCTGCTGTTCATGCTGCTGATGAACCATCATCCGCTCAAGGGGCGGCGCGAGTTGGCGATCCACTGCCTCGACGAGGCGGCGGAGCGCAAGCTGTACGGGAAGCAGCCGCTGTTCGTCTTCGACCCGCAGGACCGGTCCAACGCGCCCGACCCGACCGAGCAGGCGACCGTACTGGCCACCTGGGCGGCGGCGCCGGACTCGCTGCGGGAGCTGTTCACCAAGAACTTCACCGCGGGCCTGCACGATCCGACGACGCGGGTACGGGAGTCACAGTGGCGGGACACGCTGCGGGCGGTGCTCGACGCGGTCGTGGAGTGCGCGCAGTGCGGGCGGCAGAACATGACCGAGCCCCGGTCCGCCGATCCGGGTACCTGCTGGGGCTGCGGGAGCACGCTGGTGCTGCCGCCGCGGCTGGTGCTGACCACGCCCCCGCCGCGTACCGAGCACCACATCCTGCTGCACCGCTCCTCGCGGGTGCAGGCGCACCACCTGGCCCCGGAGCCGGCCCGGCACGACTACGGCGACGGCACGCTGGTCGCGCTGCTGACCGAACACCCGCAGAAGCCGGGCCGGTTCGGGCTGGCGAACCGGTCCGCCTCGACGTGGACGGGCACCCGCGCCGACGGCTCCACCCAGCGGATCGACCCCGGCCAGACCGTACCGCTGCGCTCGGGCCTGGAGCTGGACTTCGGCGGCGCGCGGGCCGTCGTACGGGCGAAGTAGCGTCCGGAGGGGGTCAGTTGCCCAGGAGGCGGCCGATCTCCTGGGCGAGGGCGAGGCCGCCGCTGCCGGCGCCGAGACCGAGGGTGATGGTCTCCAGGGAGCGGCGGATCACCCCCGGCTCGGCGGCGCGCCGCTCCTGCGCGGCCTGGTCCAGTTCACCGCGCAGGATCTCGGCGGCGGCGATTCGCTCCTGGGCCGCGCCCTGGTCGCGGAGCCACTGGGCGAGTTCGGCGGCCAGCCGCAGGGTCTCGGCGGCGGTGTCCTGCTGCCCGATGTTGATGGTGCCGTGGTCGCCGATGATGCCGGCGTTGACGTCCTTGTTGAAGTTGAAGGTGCCCATGCGCTCTCCTGCTTCCGCTGGTCGTGGGGTCAGGGCGCGCCGCGGCCCTGGCCGCCCTGGGGTCCGCCGGGCGAGGCGCCCGGTCCGCCGTGGTGGTTGACGGTGCCGTTGTCGCCGATGACACCGGCCTGCACACTGCCCTGGAAGGTGTAGGTGTGGGTGTTGATGACCTGCTGCGCCTGGTCGTAGGAGCTGGTGTCGACGTTGTGGTCCTTCAGGAACCGCTCGGTCGCTATCAGCACGCCCTGCTGGAGGCGCTGGAGGAAGTCCTGGGAGTCGGTGCGCTCGGTGTAGCCCAACTGGTCCCAGTCCGCGACCCGTTCGCGGATGCTGTCCACGGCGCCGTAGTCGTACAGCATGTGCCGCTTGTCGATCTCGCGCCGTACCTTCTCCAGGGCGCGGGCGCGCCGGCGGCGGGCCGAGGAGCGGCGGTTGATGCGTGAGGCGGCGCCGAGCAGCGTCGGCCCGGCGGTGCGGGTGGCGTGGGCGACCAGGCTCCACCAGCGCTCGAACCCGTCCACCGGCAGCCGGTTCACCCGGTCGAAGCGGTCCTGGAGCGGGGGGATGCCGTACGCCGACACCTCCCAGGTGAGGCTGGGGTGGTGGAGGCGGGCGCGCAGGTGCATGGAGACGATGGCGCGGCCGCCCTCACCGGCCCGGACCAGGCTGAGGTAGGTGCGCATGCCGGCGCCGGACTGCATCAGGCCCGCCTGGACGAGCTGCTTGGGGATCTGCGCGAGAGGCCGCTTCAGCCGGTCCGGGAGCAGTTCCGCGCCGACGTACGGCACGTGATTGCCTATGACGTAGAGCCGGTTGCGGACCTGGAGGCCCTTGAGGCCGGCGATGTGCTCCATCTCGCGGGCCACGTAGGTGTGCAGGTCGACCGCGTCGAAGGGCTTGATGGGCAGTTTGGCGCCGTTGCCGGCCGGGTCGTCGGCCGGGCGGCTGACGTCGATGGGCTGCCAGACCATCTCCTTGAGCTTGGAGCCGCTGCCCACGAACGGGTTGGTGCGCTCGGCACTCGCGGTGTACGGGACCACGTTGGCCCGCTTCTGCTCCAACAGCCGCTGCTCGACCTCGGGTTCGACGGCCGGGGCCAGGCCGGCGGGGCGCTCCGTGCCGTGCTCCACCGTGAGCGCGGCGGTACGGGCCCGGCTCTCGGCCTGGTGGACCAGCCACCAGGCGCTCGCGTACGCGAGGACGACGAGCCCCGCGGCCGCGTACGCGAGCCCCCACAGGCCGCCGACCACCGCGTACAGCAGCACGGGCACGGCGGCCCACACCCCGACCCCGCAGATCCAGGCCAGTCGCCGGTCCCGCACGTCGATCCGCCGGACCGCGGCGCGCCCGTGCCGGGCCAGCGCGACCAGGTCGATGCCGAGGGAGAGGCCGGTGGCACGCAGCCGGTCCTCGGTGAGCTCCACGTCCACGTCCCGGGCGAAGCCCTCGTCCAGATGCGCGCCCGCGCACAGGTGCCGCGTCACCGCATCGGTCCGATACTGCGCGAGCGCGGGTAACTGCCGTCCCCCCACGTACCCCTCCCCCATCCTTTCCCGCCACCCTACGGACCCACCCCCACCGTGTCCCGCGATTGCCCCCGATCAGCAGCGGCCGGCAGCAGTCGGAGGATGCACGTGCGGTTACCAGTTCCCGTAGATGTCCACCAGGTTGGCGATCATCGCGGCCAGGGCGTCGGCACGGTGGCGGTCCCCGCGCTGCTCGCGCAGGGCCTCGTCGGCGGCCCGCAGCCGGGCCAGGGCGGCCGGCTCCCGGTCCTCCACGTCGTAGATCAGCGGATCGGTGACCAGATCCAGGCACTCGGTGAGCAGCCGACGGGTGGCAGGGGACGGAGGGGCGGGGTCGGGGTCGGCGTATGCGGTGGTCAGGTACTGCGCCGGATTTGCATCGTGAGCCGCCTCACCTGATCTGCTTGGCCGGGGCCATATAGCCGTTCTTGCTGGGAAGCTTGCCCTCCACGATGTCCTCGTGGGCAATCGGTGGATGTCGCACTCGAAGCGGATGTTTCCGGCGCGGGTGAGGCTGGTGCCCGTGTACGTGCGCGATCCGGTGGCCTCGCCGCCCGGGTGCTGGTCCGGCCAGGTCCCCGAGGTCTCGTTGCCCGCGTCGTCGTACGCGTACCGCTCCGTCCGGCCCTGGGCGTGGACGGCGGTGACCCGGCCCGCCGGGTCGAGGTCGAGGTCGAACGTACGGGTGCCCGCCAGCCGGTCCGCGACGGATGTCAGATGGCCGTCGGTGCGGTAGCGCAGGCCCGGGTGTTCACGGCGCGCCCACCGGCGGATATGTGCTGCTCGGACGGTCGTCCGGCCTCGTCCCAGGCGGAGGTCACCGTGACCGCGTCGCCGAAGACGCGGGCCAGCTCACGGCCGGCGGCGTCGTGGGTGAAGTCGACGCGGTGGCCCCCGGTGGGTGTGGTGCGGCGCGTGCGGCGGCCCACGGCGTCGTACGCGTAGTGCGTCACCCGGCCGTCGACGTCCTTGACGATCGCCCGGCCGAGCTGGTCGCGCTCGAACGCGATGGTCCCGCCGAGCGCGTCGACGCGGACGGCCGGCCGGTAGGTGACGGTGCGGCCGTCGAAGTCGGTCTCGGAGACGATCCACCGGGTCGGTGATGCGGACCGACCGGCCGAGGGCGTCGCGCTCCGTGCGGGTCACCTCCACGGGCAGGAGGTGCACCGGTCGGCGGGGCTCCGTTCCCCCGCGGCTCAGCCACGCCGACCGGCGTTCGCGGCCCCGTTCAGGATTCGGCCAGGCGGCGGCGCAGGCTCAGCGGGCGCATGTCCGTCCATACCGCGGCGATGTGGTCCAGGCACTCCTGCCGGGCGCCCTCCGTGCCCTCGGCGTGCCAGCCGGCCGGGAGCTCCCGGTCCGCACGCCAGATGGAGTACTGCTCCTCGTCGTTGCGCACGACCCGGTAGCCGTTCTCGTCGTCGGTCGCGGTCATTGGTCCGGCCCTCCCCTTGTTGTTCGGTCATTCCGTGATGGGTCACAGCGTGCAGCGCCGGGGCGGGCCGCCATAGGGACAAACGCGCAGAAGGACCGGCGGTCGGTGCTGCCGCTCCTTCCCTGGTGGCGCCGGGGTGCGCGGCGGCAGTGTTCGGGGCAGCCAGGGTGGCGACCGAGAGGTACAGCGCCGCCGGCCACGTCACCCCATCAGGCTGGAAGGAGCTCCGCCATGTCGGACACCCCAGAGACCGTGCACCTGCCCACCGGCGGGTGGCGGTTGTGGGAGCACTTCGCACTCCGCGGTCCGGGTTTCCCGGCCGAGGGGGTCCTGCGCATGGCTCCGCCCGGACTCGCCCTCGCCGCCGACAAGTTCGGCCCGGGCGACGTCCTCGCCGGCCCGGACTGGGAGGCGTTCACCGGGGCCTTCGACACCGGCGCGGTCGCCACCGCCGAACTGCTCCAGGACATCGCCGCCTCGCCGCGCTTCCGGGCCGCCGTGGCCTGGCAGAACCCGGCCGTACTGCGCACCGGCATCGCCCCGTTCCTGAACTGGACGCCGACGGCCGCGAGCCGGACCAGCATGCCCCGCCAGCGCGAGGAGCTCGTCGCCCACTACTGGCAGCGGTTCTGCGTCAAGAACGACACCATCGGGTTCTTCGGGCCGGTCGGGTGGGGGCGCTGGGACCTCGCCACCGCTGGGGTGCAGGTCGATCCCGGCACCGGCGGGTTCCTCGCCGACTCGCGGGTCTACTTCGCCAGTTGGGCCATCGACGCCCTCGCCAAGTCGCTGAACGCCGACCCCGCGCTGCGGGCGTGGATACCGCCGCGCCGGGTGTCCTTCGTACGGGCCGAGGGCCTGTCCGTGCACCTGCCGGGCCGGCCGCCGCAGCCCATCGGCCAGACCGCCCGCGCCGTACTGGACCTGTGCGACGGGACCCGGCCGGCGGCCGCGATCGCCGAGGCGCTGGGGATCCCGGTGGCGGAGGCGACCGAGACGGTGCAGTGGCTGGTGGCCAAGCGGTGGGTGCACTGGCGCCTCGACGTGCCGACCGGCACCTACCCGGAGCGGGAGCTGCGGGCCGTCCTGGAGCGGATCGGCGATCCGGCCCTGCGGGAGCCGGCCCTGGAGAAGCTGGCCGTCCTGGAGCGCGGGCGGGACGCCGTCCAGGCGGCCGGCCTCGACGCCGAGGCGCTGACCCCGGCGATCGGCGCCCTGGAGGCGGACTTCGCGGCGCTGACCGCCACCGACGCCCAGCGTTCGAAGGGCGAGCGGACCGCGCCCTGCCGGGGGCTCGTGTACTCCGACGCCCGGCGCGCGGCGACGGCCACCCTCGGCACCGCCCTGCTGGACGAGCTGACCCCGCTCGCGCAGTGCCTGACCGCGGCGCGCTGGATGACGAACCGCTTCGCCGACCGGGTCCGGCCCCGGCTCCGCGAGGTGTACGAGCGGCTGCGCGCGGCCGGCCCGGTGGACCTGGGGGCGATGTGGCTGGGCTGCCTGCCCTCCCCGTACCCCGAGGCGGGCCGCGATCTCGACGCCGTCCAGGCCGAGCTGCGCGCGAAATGGGCGCGGATCCTGGCCGTGCCCGAGGGGGCGCGCCGGGTCCGGGTGTCCTCGGCGGACATCGCGGAGCGGGTGCGCGAGGAGTTCGACGAGCCCGGCGCGGGCTGGTCGCTGGCCCGCTACTTCAGCCCGGACGTACTGCTGCTGGCCGACAGCGCGGACGCCGTCGCCCGCGGGGACTTCGAGATGGTGCTGGGCGAGATGCACAGCGCGCTCAACACGATGGGCGCCTCCCTCTTCGTCCACCAGCACCCCGACCGCGAGGAGCTGATCGCCGAGACCACCCGCGACTTCCCCGGGCCGCGGCTGCTGCCGATGCTGCCCAAGGAACTGCCGCTCAAGTGGTCGACGCGCAGCAGGCCTTCGCTGGACCGGCCGCAGGACTACTACGTCTCGCTGGTCGACGACACCGGGGACCCGCACCGTCCGCGCACCGTCCTGTGCGCCGACGTGACCGTGGAGGACCGGGACGGGCTGCTGATGGCGGTCCTGCCCGACGGGGCCGCGTTCGACCTGCTCGACGTGTACGCGAACACCCTGACGCAGCGCGTCATGGACCGGTTCACGCTGCGTCCCGACGGCGACCACACCCCGCGCATCAGCATCGACAAGATGGTGGTGGCGCGCGAGACGTGGGCCTTCCCCGCCTCCGAACTCGCCTTCGCCGACGAGAAGTCCGAGGCCAAGCGGTACGTGGGGGCCCGGCACTGGAGGCAGGAACACGATCTGCCCCGCTTCGTGTTCGTGGTCTCGCCGACCGAACCCCGGCCGTTCTACGTGGACTTCGACAGCCCGGTGTACCTGACCATCCTGGCGAAGGCCGCGCGCCGGCTGGCCCGCAAGGACCCCGGGGCCAAGCTGAAGGTCAGCGAGATGCTGCCGACGCCGGAGCAGGCCTGGCTGACCGACGACGAGGGCGCCGCGTTCACCTCGGAGCTGCGCTTCGTCGCCGTCGACCAGACCGTCACCGACGTCTCGCGGCCCGCGCAGGAGCCCGCCGCGGACGGGAGCGCGTGATGCGGACCTTCGTCGACGACATCGCCGCGCACGCCGCCCTCGACCCCGGCCGGATCGCGGTGACCACACCGGCCGGCGAGGTGACGTACGGGGAGCTCATCGCCCGCATCGACGCGCTGGCGGCGGTGCTGCGGGCCCGGGGCGCCCGGCCCGAGACGGTGTGCGCGGTGGCCGTGGAGCGCGGGGTGGACGCCGTGGTCGCACCGGCCGCGGTGGTCCGCTCGGGGGCGGCCTTCCTGAGCCTCGACCCCGAGCAGCCGCCGGCCCGGCTGGCGGCGCTCGTCCGCAGCGGCGGCGCCGACATGCTGCTGACCTCCTCGGCCCTCGCCGGCGGGCTCGACCTGCCGGTCCCGGGGACCCCCGTACTGCTCGACCGCCCGGGAAGCCTGACCGGGGAGGGCCCCGGGCCCGGCGGGCCGCCCGGCGGGCGGGCCCTCGCGTACGTCAGCCACACCTCCGGGAGCACCGGCGAGCCCAGCGCCGTCCTGGTCGAACACGCCGGTCTGGACTCGTACTTGCGCTTCGTCGCCCGCGACTACGGGCTCGGTCCGGACACGGTGGCGCTCCAGGTGGCCCCGCTGGGCTACGACGCCTCCCTGCGGGACACCTTCGCCCCGCTGCTGGCGGGCGGGCGGCTGGTCGTGGTGCCGCGTTCGGCGCTGCTGCGGCCCGAGGAGTTCGGCGCCGCCGTACGGGAGCACGCGGTGACCGCGCTGCTGAGCGTGACGCCGTCCTTCCTGGCCTTCCTGGCCGGGCAGCCGGACGCGGACCGACTGCTGGCCGGGGTACGGGTGGTGGTGTCCAGCGGAGAGTCGCTGCGCCCCTTCCTGACGGCCGGCGGCCGGGCCCTGGTGCCGGGCGCGCTGGTCAACCAGTACGGGCCGACCGAGTGCACGATGACCTCGACCCGCCACGCCGTTCCGGCCGAGCCCGACGTCCTGACCGACATCGTGGGCACGCCGATCGACGGGGTCGTGGTCCGGCTGCTGGACGCCGCGCTGTCGCCGGTGCCCGACGGCTCCGTCGGGGAGGTCTGCATCGGCGGGACCGGGGTGGCCCGGGGCTACCGCGGGCGGCCCGCCCGTACGGCCGAGTGCTTCGTACCCGATCCGCTCGGGCCGCCCGGTGCGCGGATGTACCGGACCGGTGACCTCGCGACCCTGGGCCCGAACGGGCTGGAGTACCTGGGGCGCCGGGACCGCCAGGTCAAGATCCGCGGCTACCGGGTGGACCCGGCCGAGGTGGAGGGCGCGCTGCTGGCCCATCCCGGGGTCACCGGGGCGGTCGTCACCCCCGACACCGACGCGCAGGGGCGGGTGTTCCTGGTCGCGCACGTCACCGGGGACCTGACGGAGGTGAAGGACGCGGCGCTGCGCGCCCACCTGGGCGCCACGCTCCCCCCGCACCTGATGCCGCGCCGGTTCGCACGGCTGGCGCAGCTGCCCACCACCCGCGGCGGAAAGGCCGACCGCCGCGCCCTGTCGCAGACCGGAGGCCGGCCGTGACCACCGCACCGAGCGCGCCGCGCGCACCCCGGACGTCCATCGCGCTGCCCGGACCGCGCGCGCCCATGACCCCCAGGGCGCCGGCCTCATCGACCGTATCCGCCGCACCCGCCACACCCGCCACACCCGCCGCATCCGCCAGGGGCGTCCCGCTCGGCCGGTCCGACGTGGAGGCCGCGGCGGCGCGGATCGCCGGCCACGTACGGCGCACCCCGCTGCTCGCGGGGCTGCCCGGGCCCGAGCTGCGCCGGACCGGCCGGGGGCTGCTGCTGAAGGCCGAACACCTCCAGTACGGCGGGTCGTTCAAGCTGCGCGGGGCCGCCAACGCCGTCCTGGCGCTCGGCGCCCGCCGGATCGTGACCGGCTCCTCCGGGAACCACGGCATCGCGCTGGCCCGGCTGGCCGCCCCGCTCGGCGCCGAGGTGACGGTGGTGCTGGCCGGCGGGGCGCATCCCGCGAAGATCGCCGTGATCAAGGCCCTCGGCGGGCGTACGGTCCGCGTACCGGGCGGGGTCGCCGAGCGCGACGCCCGGGCTCGGGAGCTGGCCGAGGAGACGGGCGCGGTGCTCATCCCCTCCTCCGACCACGAACTGGTGGTCGCGGGGCAGGGCACGGTCGGTCTGGAGATCCTCGCCGAGGCGCCCGACACGGAGACCGTGTACGTGCCGACCGGCGGGGGCGGGCTGCTCGCCGGGGTGTGCCTCGCCGCGTACGGGCACCCGGTGCGGGTGGTGGGCGTCGAGCCCGCCGGCACCCCCCGCTACGCCCGGTCCCTGGCCGCGGGGCACCCCGTACGGCTGGCGCCCGGTGACACCGTCGCCGACGGGCTGCGCGGGCAGCAGCCGGGGGCGGTGCCGTATCCGATCGTCCGGGACCGGGTCGACGACCTGGTCACCGTGTCCGACGCGCAGATCCTCGACGCGGCCGCGCTGTTGCGCCGGCGCGGGTTCGAGGCCGAGCCGTCCGGCGCGGTCGCGCTGGCCGGGGCGATCCGCGCGGGCCGCACCACCGGGTGCTCCGTCGCCGTCGTCTCGGGCGGCAACACCAAGGCGGCGCTGATGGCGGCCGCCGCGGCGGCCACCCCTTCCCGTACCCACTGCACCACCTGAACCACCTGAACCACAGACACGACCCGCACCAGCGACGCCACCACCCACACCACACGTCCGCTCCTGGAGGAGAACCCATGACCACGACCGTGAACGAGACCGCGAACCTGACCGCGCAGCTGACCTCCACCGCCCTGACCGAGCTGGTCGTCTCCATCTACCGCGAGACCCTGGGGGTCGCCGAGCTCGACGAGCAGAGCGACTTCTACGAGTGGGGCGGCGACTCGCTGACCGCCTTCCGGATCACCGCACGGCTCGAGGAGGCACTCGGGGCAGAGGTCCCGGTGGCCCTGGTCTTCGCCTACCCCTCGCCCGCGGACCTCGCCGACGTCGTCCACGCCGACTTCGTCCAGGCATGAGGGGCCGGTCATGACGGACACCTACGTACCCGGCGGCCGCTGGCGACTCTGGGAGCAATTCGCCCTGCGCGGCGCGGGATTTCCGGCCGGGGGCGTACTGCGGCTGGCCCCGGACGGGCTGGCCTCGGCCGCCGACAAGTTCGATCCCGGCGAGGGCCCGGCCGCCCTGGCCGGTGAGCGGTGGGGGGAGTTCACCGCCCTGTTCGCCGAAGCCCAGGTGGAGACGGCGCACACGCTCCAGGAGATCGCCCGGATGCCCGCCTTCCGGGAGGCGGTGGCCTGGCAGAACCGCCCGGTGCTCGCCTCCGGGATCACGCCCTTCCTGAACTGGACGCCGACCGCCGCGGGCCGGACCAGCATGCCCCGCCAGCGCGAGGAGCTGGTGGCCCACTACTGGCAGCGGTTCTGCGTCAAGAACGACACCATCGGGTTCTTCGGGCCCGTCGGCTGGGGCCGCTGGGACCTCTCCGCGGACGCGGCGGACGGCGTCCGCGTCGACCCCGGCACCGGCCTGATCGCCGGATCGGAGGTGTACTTCGCCAGCTGGGCCATCGACGCCCTCGCCGCGCGGATCGACGCCGATCCGGCGGTACGGGAGTGGGTGGCGCCCCGGCGCGTGCCGTTCGTCCGCCAGTCCGGGACGGACGTGACGGTGCCGGGCCGGCCGCGCCAGGCCCTCGGCGAGGAGGGGCGCGCCGTGCTCGCGCTCTGCGACGGCGTACGCCCCGCGCGGGAGATCCGCGCCGCGCTGCCGGGCGTGGACGTGTCCGCCGTACTGGCCGACCTGGTCGCCCGCCGGTGGGTGGTGTGGAAGCTGGAGGTGCCCGCCGACGCCCGCCCCGAGCGGCACCTGCGGGCCTGGCTGGACCGGGTCGGGGACGCGGGGCTGCGCGAGCCCGCCCTGGCCGCCCTGGACGCCCTGGAGCGGGGCCGGGACCGGGTGGGCGAGGCGCGGGGGCCCGAGGCGCTGGTGGCCGCGCTGACGGAGCTGGAGGGCGAGTTCGTCGCGCTGACGGAGACCGCCGCCGTACGCGAGAAGGCGGCCGGTACGGCGCCCTGCCGGGCGCTGGTGTACTCCGACTGCCGCCGGGCGGCGACCGCCGCCCTCGGGCGGACCGTGCACGAGGCCCTCGCCCCGCTGGATCCGCTGCTGACCAGCGCCGGATGGCTCACCGCGCGGCTCGCCGACGCCGTGATGGCCCGGGCGCGGGAGGTGTACCGACGGCTGGCCGGGCAGGGTCCGGTCGACCTGGCCGGGTTCTGGTTCGCCTGCATGCCGATCCTGCACGGCGCCGCCCGCGCCGAGTCCGCCGGGCTCCAGCAGGAGTTCCGCAGGCGCTGGGACGCGATCCTGGCGCCGCCGCCGGGCACCCGCCGGGTCAGGCTGCCGCTGGAGGCCGTCGCGGGGCCCGTCGCCGAGCAGTTCGGCGGTCCGGGCGGCGGCTGGACCGCCGCCCGCTACCTCAGCCCCGACATCATGATCGCCGCCTCCGGGGAACAGGCCGTCGCCCGCGGCGACTTCGAACTGGTCCTCGGCGAACTGCACGTCGCCGCCAACACCTTGGGCTCCTCGCTGTTCGTCAACCAGCACCCGGACGCCGGCGAGCTGCTCGGGCTCACCGGCCGTGACCATCCCGGTCCCCGGCTGCTGCCGCTGCTGCCCAAGGAGCACCGCTCCCGGCTCTCCGCGCGGACCCGGCAGGTCCTGGTCCGCCCCGAGGACTACTACGTCGCCCTCGTCGACTTCACCGCCGACCCGGGCCGGCCCCGTACGGTGCTCAGCGCCGACGTGGCGGTGACCGAGCGGGCCGACGGCGAGCTGGCGGTGGTGCTGCCCGACGGGTCCGAGTTCCCGGCGGTGGACGTGTTCTCGCACGTCCTGACCACCCTCGCGATGGACCTGTTCCAGATCCTGCCCGACGGGGCCGACCACTCCCCCCGGGTCACCGTCGACCGGCTGGTGGTGGCCCGCGAGACCTGGCGGCTGCCCCCGTCCGACATGGACTTCGCCGAGGAGAAGGACGAGGCCCGCCGTTTCGTACGGGCCCGGCAGTGGCGGGAGCGGCGCGAACTGCCGCGGTTCGTGTTCGTCGTGCTGCCGACCGAGACCCGGCCGTTCTACGTGGACTTCGACAGCCCGGTCTACGTCAACATCCTCGCCAAGGCCGTCCGCAGGATGGCCCGCAAGGAGCCCGGGGGCCGGGCCGTGTTCACCGAGATGCTGCCGAGCCCCGAACAGGCCTGGCTGACCGACGACCAGGGCGGGGCCTACACCTCCGAGCTGCGCTTCGTGGCGGTGGACGAGGGCTGAACAGGCTGACGGGAGCGGCACGGCCACACCCACGGAGCGACGCGTACCGGCGGCGCGCACGGCAGAGCAACAGGCCGTGCGGGGCCGCCGTTGCGCGTTCTACCCCCCGGCGGCTGCGTGCGCAGCTGCGTCTTCTTCCCTACTGACGGATCTCCGCAGACAGCAGTGTTGAGGAAAACACCGCTTGGAGGCCCACAGTGAAGGTTGTCGCAGCGCACGGCGGACCGGCGAGGCACGGCAGCGAAGCCGGCGACGTCGTACGTGACGGTGACGGAGTGTCGTTCGCGCAGCGGAGGCTGTGGTTCCTCGACCAGCTCAGCGGAGGCTCCGCCGAGTCGCTGCTCCCGCTGGCCCTGCGCATCCGCGGCCCCCTCGACGTCCCGGCCCTGGAGCGCTCGCTGGCCGGCATCGTGGACCGGCACGAGGTGCTGCGCACCCGCTTCACGGCCGTCGACGGGGAGCCCGTACCCGTGGTGGACCCGGCGGGCCGCACCCGGCTGGCGCGGACGGAGGCGGGCAGCACCGAGGAGCTGTTCGACCGGGAGCTGGCGCGCCCGCTGGACCTGGCGAAGGAGCACCCGCTGCGGGCCCTGCTCGCCCGCCTCGGGCCCGACGAGCACGTGCTGCTCCTGGTGGTCCACCACATCGCGGTGGACGGCTGGTCCTGGGACGTGCTGCTGCGCGAACTGGACGCCGGCTACCGGGGCGAGGCCGTGGACGCGCCGCCACTGCAGTACACCGACATCGCCCGGACCGAGGCCGAGCGCCTGAGCGGGCCGCGGATGGAGCGGCTGCTCGGCTACTGGCGGGAGCGGCTGGCCGGGGTCGCCCCGCTCGCGCTGCCCGCCGACCGGCCGCGGCCGGCGTTCTGGGACGGCTCCGGCGACGTGGTCCGCTTCGAGCTGCCGGCCGGGCTGGTCGCCGAGGTGGACCGGGTGGCCCGCGAGCAGCGCGCGACCCGGTACATGCTGCTGCTCGCGGTGTACCAGGCCCTGCTCGGCCGGTACTCCGGCCGCTCCGACATCGCCGTGTGCACCACCCTGGCCGACCGCGGGCGCGCCGAAGTGGCCTCTCTGATCGGCCCGTTCGTGAACACGATCGTGCTGCGCACCGACCTGTCCGGCGATCCGACCTTCGCCGGCCTGCTGGGCCGGGTACGGTCGGGGGCCCTGCGGGACTTCTCGCACTCCGAGGCCCCGTTCGACCGGGTGGTCGGCGAGATGGTCACCGAGCGCGACCTGTCCCGCCACCCGCTCGCGCAGGCCTCCTTCACCCTGCTGAACACCGTCCCGTCGGCGGCCCGACTGGACGATCTGGACGTCGGCCTGGTGCGGACCCCGCTGACGGGCACCCCGCTGGACGTGTTCCTCGACCTGAGCCTGCGCGCCAATGGCGACATCGCGGCGCGGCTCCAGTTCTCCACCGCCCTGTTCGACCGGAGCTCGATGGTCCGCTTCACCGAGGGGTACGTGGAGCTGCTGCGCGCCGTGACGGCCTCGCCGCAGACCCCGGTGGCCGAACTCGCCGGACGCCTGGAGCCGTTGCCCGGCAAGGAGCGGGCCCGCCTGGTCGGGATGGCGGGCTCGGCTCGCCCCGCACCGGCCGCGGAGCCGTTCACCGTGGCGGGCGAGCCGAACGCGGTGGCCCTGGTGTGCGGGGAGAAGATCCTGCGCTACCGCGAGCTGGACGCCCTCGGCGGCGGGCTGGCCACCGCCCTGCGCGCGGCGGGCGTCGGCCCGGGGACCCCGGTCGGCGTGTGCGTCGGGCGCGGGGTCCGGTCCGTGGTCGCGATGACCGCGATCTGGCGGGCCGGCGGGGTCTACGTACCGCTGGATCCGGCGCTCCCCGAGGAGCGGCTGCGGTTCATGGCCGGGGAGGCCGGGCTGGCCTGCGTCCTCGCCGATGGGACGACCGCGGAACTGGCCGGCGCGCTCGGCCCGCAGGTGCTGCGGGTGGAGGACGCCGGATCCGATGCGGGCGCCCCGCACCACACCCCCGACCCGCGGGACCTCGCGTACGTCATCTTCACCTCGGGCTCCACCGGCCGTCCCAAGGCCGTCGGCATCGAGCACGGCGCGATCGACGCGCATGTCGCCGCCGCCCGCGAGGAGTTCGGGATCACCGCCCGGGACCGGGTGCTCGCCTTCTCGTCCTTCTCGTTCGACGCCTCGCTGGACCAGCTGCTGACCGCGCTCGGCTGCGGGGCCACCCTGGTGGTCCGGCCGGACGAGCAGTGGCTGCCCGCGCAGATCCCCCTGGTGGTCGAGCGGTACGGGATCACCGTCTTGAACCTGCCGCCGACGTACTGGGCGGAGCTTGCCTTCTCGCTCACCGACCGCACCGCCGCCTCCCTCGCGTCGCTGCGCCTGCTGATCCTCGGCGGGGAGTCCGTCCCGGCCGCGGCGCTGGCCGCCTGGCAGGCGCGGGCGGCGCACGTACGGGTGCTCAACGCGTACGGCCCGACCGAGACCACGGTGACCGCCCGCCCTCACCGCCCAGAAGTTCATACCCGACCCGTACGGCCAGGACGGCGGACGGCTCTACCGCACCGGCGACCTGGTACGCCGACTGCCCACCGGGGAGCTCGAGTTCCTCGGCCGCACCGACGACCAGGTCAAGATCCGCGGCTTCCGCATCGAACTCGGCGAGGTCGAGGCGGCGTTGGGCGAGTGCCCCGGGGTGGTGGCCGCCGCGGTGGCCGTCGGGGCGGACGCCCAGGGCGGCAAGAGCCTGACCGGCTACGTGGTGGCCGGGCCCGGCGGCCCGGTGGAGCCCGCCGTACTGCGGTCCTTCTGCGCCGGCCGGCTGCCGCACTACGCCGTGCCCGCGGACTTCGTGGCGCTCGACGCGCTGCCGGTGAACGCCTCCGGCAAGCTCGACCGGGCGGCCCTGCCCGCCGCCCGGCCGGACGGAGAGCGGGCGGAGCGGGACCGGGCGGCCGCGGGCGGCGCCGAGTTCATCGCGCCGCGCGACGCCACCGAGCAGGTCGTCGCCGCCATCTGGGCGGAGGTCCTGGGCGTCGACCGGGTCGGCATCGACGACGGGTTCTTCGACCTGGGCGGCCACTCCCTGCTCGCCACCATGGCCGTCTCCCGGATCGCGGAGCGGCTCGGCCGCGAGGTGGAACTGCGCACCCTGTTCGAGAACCCCCGCATCCGCGAGTTCGGCCCGCTGGTGGCCGCGGCCCGGCAGGCGGGCGCCGCCACCGTCGTCCCGGTCGACCGCTCGGGACCGCTGCCGCTGTCCTTCGCGCAGGAGCGGATGTGGTTCCTGGACCGCATGTCCGACGTGGGCGACGAGTACGTGCTCTGGTTCTCGTGGCGGATGCGGGGCGGGCTCGACCGCGACGCCTGGCAGGGCGCCCTCGACGAGGTGGTGGCCCGGCACGAGGCGCTGCGCACCGCTCTGGTCGAGGTGGACGGCCGGCCGGCGCAGCGGGTGGTCGACGGGGTCCGCGTACCGCTGGTGTGGCAGTCGGCCCCGCCCGGGGACGACGAGGCCGTACGGCTGGAGCGGCTGCGCGCGGTGGCCGTCCCGTACGCCACCCGCCGCTTCGACCTGGCCGGGCCACCGCTGCTGCGGGCGGGGGTGTGGGAGCTGGACCCCGAGGACCACGTCGCCGTCATCGCCTTCCACCACGCGGCCACCGACGGCTGGTCCAAGGACGTGATCATCGGCGAGCTCGCCGAGTCGTACGCCGCCCGGGTGGCCGGACGCCCGGCCGAACTGCCGCCGGTCCCGGTCCAGTACGGGGACTTCGCGGTCTGGCAGCGCGACCGGATGGCCGGCGAGGTGCTGGAGCGGCAGCTGGCGTACTGGGAGGAGGCCCTGGCCGGCGTGCCCGTACTGGAGCTGCCGACGGACCGGCCGCGCCCGGCGGGCTGGTCGGGCCGGGGCGGGGCGGTCGAGATCGACCTGCCCAACGAGCTGGAGGCCGCGCTCGGCGAGCTGGCCCGGCGGCACGGGGTGACCCGGTTCACGGTGCTGCTGGCCGTGGTGCAGATCGTGCTGGGCCGCTGGTCGAGGCAGCGGGACGTGGCGGTGGGCACCCCGGTCGCGGGCCGCGGACAGCTGGAACTGGAGCGGCTGGTGGGGCTGCTGGTGAACACGGTGGTGCTGCGCGGGGACCTGTCCGGCGAGCCCTCGTTCACCGAGTTCCTGGGCCGGGTCCGGGAGTCCGTGCTCGGGGCCTTCGACCACCAGGAGGTGCCGTTCGAGCGGCTGGTGGAGCAGCTGCGGCCCGAGCGGGACCCGTCCCGCAACCCCCTGTTCCAGGTGATGTTCGACGTGCAGGAGAGCGCCGCGGGCGGGCCCCGGGTCGAGGGGCTCGACGTGGAGCACTTCGTCCTGCCGTGGGGTTCGGCCAAGTTCGACCTGACCGCCACCTTCCTGCTCTATCCCGACCGGTTCGCGCTGAACGTGGAGTACGCGAGCGACCTCTTCGACGCCGCCACCGTCACCCGGTTCGCCGGGCACGTGGGCCGGGTGCTGGAGTCGGTGGTGGCCGATCCGGAGCAGGCCGTGGGGCGGTTGGAGCTGCTGTCGCCCGCCGAGTACGCGGAACTGGCCGAGGCGGCGGGCTCGGCGGCGGGCTCCGCGGCGGCCGCTGCGGCGGCGCCGTTCACCGTGGCCGGCGCGCCGGAGGCGGTCGCCCTGCTCTGCGGGGACGAGAGCCTGACGTACGGCGAACTGAACGGGCTGACCGGCGGCCTGGCCCGGGCCCTCACGGCCTCCGGGGTACGGCCGGGCACGCCGGTCGGCGTGTGCCTGCGCCGGGGCATCGGCTCGGTCGCCGCGATGGCCGCGATCTGGCGGGCGGGCGGGGTCTACGTACCGCTCGACCCCCGGCTGCCCGAGGACCGGCTGCGGTTCATGTGCGCCGAGGCGGGCGTGCACAGCGTCTTCAGCGACGCCTCGACCCACGCGCTGGCCGCCGCGCTCGGACCGCGGACCGTCCCCGTCGACGCCGTCGTGCCCGACCCGGACGCACCGCGCCACGCCCCCGCTCCCGAGGACCTCGCGTACGTCATCTTCACCTCGGGCTCCACCGGCCGCCCCAAGGCCGTCGGCGTGGAACACCACGCGCTGGGCGCGCACGCCGCCGCGGCCCGCGAGCTGTTCGGCATCACGGCCGACGACCGCGTCCTCGCCTTCGCCTCCTTCTCCTTCGACGCCTCGCTGGAGCAGGTGCTGCCCGCCCTGGGCGCGGGAGCCTCGGTGGTGGTCCGCCCCGACGAGGTGTGGTCGGTGGAGGAGCTCGCCGAGGCCGTCCGCACCCGGGACATCACGGTCATGGAGGCCACACCCGCGTACTGGGAGGAGATCGTCGCCCGCCTCGACACGGTCGCCGGGGACCTCAAGGGCCTGCGGCTGCTGGTCACCGGCGGCGAGGCGCTGCCCTCGGCGCCGCTGGCCCGCTGGTTCGCCCACCTGCCCGACGTACCCGTCGTCAACACGTACGGCCCGACCGAGGCGGTCATCTCCGCCCTCACCGCCCAGAAGTTCATACCCGACCCGTACGGCCAGGACGGCGGACGGCTCTACCGCACCGGCGACCTGGTACGCCGACTGCCCACCGGGGAACTGGAGTTCCTCGGCCGCACCGACGACCAGGTCAAGATCCGCGGCTTCCGCATCGAACCGGCCGAGATCGAGGCGGTCCTCGAACAGCACCCGGACGTGCACGCCGCGACCGTCCTGGTCCGGGAACTGCGGGGCGAGCGCGCCCTCGTCGGCTACGCGGCCGGCCCGGGCCGGGGGCCGGACGCCGAGGCGCTGGCCGCCTGGTGCCGGACCCTGCTGCCCGGCTACATGGTGCCCGCCGCGTTCGTCCTGCTCGACGCCCTGCCCCGGACCGTGCAGGGCAAGGTGGACACCGCCGCGCTGCCCGATCCGCAGCTGCCCGCGCCGGCCGCGTCCGTGGCCCCGCGCACCCCGACCGAGGTGGTGACGGCCCAGATCTGGGCCGAGGTCCTGGGCCTGCCCGAGGTCGGGATCAGGGAGGACTTCTTCGCCCTCGGCGGCCACTCGCTGCGCGCCGTGGCGGCCGCGTCCCGCCTGCGCACCGCGTTCGACTGCCCGATCCAGGTACGCGACCTGTTCGACCACCCGACGGTCGAACTGCTCGCCCTCGAAGTGGAACGACAGCTCATCGACCAGATCTCCTCGATGAGCGACGACGAGATCGACCTGTCCCTGACCTCCGACTTCTGATCGCCGCGGCGATCCGAGCCCCGAACCCAGCCTCGATTGGACGGCACTTGCGATGACCACTGCACAGGTCGAACCCTCCACCACCGCTTCCACGACGCCCGGCGGTCTCTCCCCGGCGGCCCGCCGCCTCCTCGAAATGCGCCTGCGCGGCAAGGCCGCCGCCGCGCCCGCGGGGATCCCCCGCCTCGACCCGCGCCCCGCGCAGTCCCCCCTGTCCGCGGCCCAGCAGCGCCTGTACTTCCTCGACCAGCTCGACCCCGGCGGCGTCGAGTACCTGATGCCCGCCGCCTGGCGGTTCGCCGGCCCCCTGGACACCGCCGCGCTGAGCGCCGCGATCGGGGACCTCGTCGCCCGCCACGAGCAGCTGCGGGTGGTCTTCTCCCACGAGGACGGCGTACCCGCCCAGCGCGTGCTCCCCGCCGGGGCCGCGGCCGGCCTCGACCTGGTCGACCTGCCCCCGGCGGTCCGCGACGGCGGCCCCGAGGCGATCGCCGAGGCCGTACGGGAGGTGGCGCTGCGCCCCTTCGACCTGGCCGCCGCGCCCCCGTTCCGGGCCACCCTGCTGCGGATCGCCGCCGAGGACCACGTACTCGTCCTGGCCATGCACCACATCGTCTCGGACGGCTGGTCGCTGGACGTCCTGACCGGCGACCTGAGCGCCTGCTACCGCGCCAGAGCCCAGGGCCGGACCCCACAGCCCGACCGGCCGCCGGTCGACTACACCGACTACGCGCACTGGCAGCGCGGCGCCGACGAGAGCGCGGACCTGGACTACTGGCGTACGGCGCTGGCCGGCCTGACCCCGCTCGAACTGCCCACCGACCACCCGCGGCCCGCCGTCCGCACCTCCGCCGGCGCCGTGCACGCGGTCGAGCTCCCCGCGGCGCTGACGGCGGCCCTGGCCGAGCTCGGCCGCCGGGCCGACACCACCTCGTACATGACCCTGATGGCGGCCTTCCAGGCGGCGCTCGCCTTCCACAGCGGCCAGGACGACATCGCGATCGGCACCGTCGTCGCCAACCGGGAGCGCCCGGAGATCGAGCAGCTGGTGGGGTTCTTCGTGAACACCCTGGTGATCCGCACCGACCTGTCGGGCGACCCGACCTCGGCGCAGCTCCTCGCCCGGACCCGGGAGAGCGTCCTGGGCGCCCTGTCCCACCAGAGCCTGCCGTTCGAGCGGGTCGTCGACGAGCTGAGCCCCGAGCGGGACCTGTCGCGCAACCCGCTGTTCCAGGTGCTGTTCTCGCACTCGGCCGCCGCGCGGCAGGGTGCGTACGCCCTCGGCGGGGCGCGGGGCACGGCCTTCCCCATCGACCTCACCACCGCGAAGTTCGACCTGACGCTGGACGTCAGCGAGGACGCGGACCGCATCCGCCTCCAGTTCGTCTACCGCCCCGACCTGTTCGACGCGGCGTCGGTGGCCCGGCTGGCCGAGCACACCGTCGCGGTGCTGCGGGCCTTCGCCGAGGCCCCGGACGTGCCGCTCGCCATGGCCGACCTGCTCACCGCGCGGGAGCGGGCCGCGCTGCTCGGCCCCGACGGCCCGGCGAACCGCCTGCCCGCGGGCGCCGCACCCGAGCCGGCCCCCCGGCTCGCGATGGAGCGCCTGGCCGAGCGGATCCGGCTGGCCCCCACCGCCGTGGCCGTCTCCGGCGGCGGCCGCAGCCTGACGTACGCCGAACTCGACGCGGCCTCGCTGGCCCTGGCCCGGCGGCTGCGGGCCGCGGGCATCGGCCCGGAGTCCCTGGTCGGCGTCTGCCTGGGCCGCTCGGTCGACCTGGCCGTCGCGCTGCTCGGCGTCTGGCGGGCGGGCGCGGCGTACCTGCCGCTGGACCCCGCCCACCCGCGGGCCCGGCGGGAGTTCACGGTCGGCGACGCCGGGGTGGAGTGGGTGGTCGCCGACGCCGTCGGCCGCGCCGCGGTGGAGGGGCTGCCGGTGGGCCTGATCCCGCTGGACGAAGCCGCCTGCGGGGCCGCCGACGGCCCCGGCGACGACACCTCCGACGAGAGCGAGGAGCTGCACTGCGCCGTGCTCCCCGGACCGCAGACCCTCGCGTACGTCATCTACACCTCGGGATCGACCGGGCAGCCCAAGGGCGTCGAGATCACCCACTCCAACCTGGCCTGGCTGCTCGGCGCCGCCGACCGCCACTTCGACTTCGGCGCCGACGACGTGTGGACGCTCCTGCACTCCCCCGCGTTCGACTTCTCCGTCTGGGAGCTGTGGGCCCCGCTGACCTCCGGCGGCCGGGTGGTCGTGCTGACCGAGGACGAGGTCCGCGACCCCGCCGCCGTCCACGCCGTCCTGCGCGACGAGCGCGTGACCGTGCTCAACCAGACCCCGGCCGCCTTCAAGGGGCTGCGGGCCCATCTGGCCCAGCAGGGCGAGGAGTTCGGCTCCCTCGCGCTGCGCACGGTGGTCTTCGGCGGAGACGCCTTCGACGCCCGCGACTACCGCGACTGGTTCGCCGTGCCCGAGGGCGAGCGGCCCGCGCTGGTGAACATGTACGGGATCACCGAGACGACCGTGCACGTCACGTACCGGCTGATCACCGAGGAGGACACGCTCTCCGCCGTGTACTCGCCGATCGGCCGCCCCCTGGCCGGCCAGCACGGCTACGTCCTGGACCGGGCGGGCCGCCTGGTGCCGCACGGCACGGTGGGAGAGCTGTACGTGGCCGGCGGCGGCGTCGCCCGCGGCTACCGCAACCGGCCGGAGCTGTCCGCCGAGCGCTTCCCCCTCGACCCGTTCGGTCCGGCCGGGACCCGCATGTACCGCACCGGCGACCTGGTACGGGTGCTGCCCGACGGGCAGTTGGCGTACGCCGGGCGGGCCGACCACCAGGTGAAGATCCGCGGGTTCCGCATCGAGCCCGGTGAGATCGAGACGGCGCTGCGCGCCCTGCCCGGAGTGCGGGACGCCGCGGTGGTGGCCCGGCCCGACGCGCACGGCGGCGCCCGCCTGGTCGCCCACGTGGTGCTGACCGAGGGCCGGCCGCTGGACGCGCCGGACCTGCGCGACCGGCTGCGCCTGACGCTGCCCGAGTACATGGTGCCCGCACTGTTCGTCCGGCACCCGAAGCTGCCGATCACCGCCAACGGCAAGGTGGACCGCAAGTCCCTGGTGGCGGTGGCCGTCGACGGGGCCGGCGCCCCCGCCGGACACGTCCCGCCGGCCGGTCCGGCCGAAGAGGCGCTGGCCCGCATCTGGTCGGACGTGCTGGGCGCCGAGCGGATCAGCCGCACGGCGAACTTCTTCGACCTGGGCGGCGACTCGATGCTGGCCCTGCGCGTGATCGGGCAGGCCCGCAACGCCGGACTGGGCCTCGGCGTCCCGGACCTCTTCCGGGCCCGCACCCTGGGCGATCTCGCCGCGCTGGCGACGCAGGCCGCCGAGGACACCGGCCCCGCGCCCGTGGAGCCCTTCTCCCAGCTCGACCCGGCCGACGCGGCCCGGCTCCCGCAGGGCCTCGACGACGCGTACCCGCTGACCATGCTCCAGGCCGGCATGCTGCACGAGATGCTGGCCGACCCGAGCCGCGGCGCCTACCACAACGTCACCGACCTCAAGATCACCGTGCCGGAGGGCTTCGACCCCGCCGCCTTCCGTACGGCGGTGGACAACGTCGTCCGGGGCCACAGCATCCTGCGGTCCTCCATCGACCTGGTCTCCTTCTCCGAGCCGCTCCAGCTGGTGCACGCCGCCGCCGAACTCCCGGTCGGCTACAGCGATCTGCGCGGACTGCCCCACGAGGAGCAGTGGGCGTCCGTACGGGGCTACGTCGACGCGGAGTTCGCCCGGCGCTTCGACCTGGCGGCCCCGCCGCTGGTCCGCATCCACCTGCACCACCTCACCGACCGGGAGCTGCGGCTGACGCTCACCGACTGCCACGTGGTGCTCGACGGCTGGAGCCTGACCTCGCTGATCGCCGACCTGCTGGACCTGCACCGGCAGGCCGTGGCCCAGGGCCGGACCCCGCAGCTGCCGGCGGCGCCCCCGTACGCCGAGTACGTCGCGCTGGAGCGGGCCGCGCTCGTCGACGAGGAGGGCCTGGAGTACTGGCGCTCGGCGCTGGGCGACCTGAGACCGGTCCGGTTCACCCGGCGCGGTACGGAGGCCTCCGACGGCGGGCAGTTCGTGCACGAGGCGCGCCGCTCGTACGCGGCCCTCGCCGAGCCGATCGGCCGGCTGGCCCGGCTGGCCGGGGTGCCCCGCCGTACCGTCCTGCTGACGGCGTTCCACCACACCATGAGCCTGTTCGCCGAGCGTGACGGCGACGCCGAGGGCCACTCGGTCGGCCTGGTCACCAACGGCCGGCCCGAGGTGCCCGGCTCCGACCGGATGCGCGGGCTGTTCCTCAACACCGTGCCGTTCGGGGTCCGGCGCCCCCGGGGCAGCTGGCTGGAGTACCTGCAGGCGGCGTTCGCCGCCGAGCAGGAGATGCTGCCGTACCGCAGGGTGCCGCTGGCCCGCCTCGCGCAGCTGCGGCCGGGTGAGCCGAGCCTGGCGGACACCCTCTTCAACTACGTCAACTTCCACCGGCTGTCGGGGGACAGCTGGGACGACTCGCTGGAGATCGCCCGCACGGCGTTCCCGCTGATGCTCAACGCGAGCGTGGAGTCCTTCACCCTCGACGTCGACCCGGACTACCTGGCCCCGGCCACCGCCGAGCAGCTCGCCGACCTGATGTGCGGGGTGCTGAAGGCGATGACCGCCCGGCCCGAGGCCGCGGTCACGGCGCCGGCGCTGGCCGGCGAGGCGCGGATGCGGGCGCTGGAGGAGTGGGGCCGCGGCCCCGAGCTGCCGAACACCTCGCTGATGTTCCACGAGTGCGTGGCCGAGCACGCCGTGCTCACGCCCGGCGCGGTGGCCGTCCGGCAGGGTGGGCAGGAGGTCACGTACGCCGAACTGGACGCCTCCGTACACGAGTTGGCGGACCGGCTGCGTGCGCTCGGGGTCGGTCCAGAGGTTCCGGTCGGCATCTGCCTCGACCGGGGTCCGGAAATGGTCCGGGCCGTGCTCGGTGTGCTCCGCTCGGGCGGCGCGTTCCTGCCGCTGGAGTCGCAGCACCCCGCCGACCGGCTGAAGTTCATCGTCGAGGACAGCGGGATGCCGGTGCTGATCACCCAGTCCTCGCTGCTGGGGACGGTGCCGTTCGACGGCCCGACCCTGGTCGTGGACGATCCGGCGTCCTGGGCGGCGCCCGTCGAGGTCCCGGCCCCGGCGCCCGCCGTCACCGCGGACAACGCGGCCTACATCCTCTACACCTCGGGTTCCACGGGCACGCCCAAGGGCGTCACCATCCAGCACCGCAGCCTGACCAACATGCTGGAGGGGCAGCGCGACCTGTTCCCCGTGACCCCCGGCGACCGGGTGCTCCAGTTCGCCTCCCTCAGCTTCGACGTCTCGATCATGGACCTGACCTGGGCCCTGGCGAACGGCGCCCAGCTGTGCACACCGCCCAGGGAAGCGCTGCGCGCGGGCGCCGACCTCGCCGGCACCCTGCTCGACTACGGGATCACCGTCGCGATGCTGGCCCCGAGCGCCCTGGCGGCCCTCGGCGAGGACCGCTTCCCCGCCCTGCGGATCCTCCAGGTGGCCGGCGAGGCCTGCCCGGCCGAACTGGCCCAGAAGTGGGCGCGCGGACGGCGGTTCTACAACGTCTACGGGCTCACCGAGACGGCCGTGTGGTCCGTCTCCACCCTCCTCAAGCCCGACTGCAAGCGCCCGCCGATCGGCTGGCCGATGCGCAACACCCAGGTCTACGTACTCGACGAGGACCTCCAGCCGGTTCCGGTCGGGGTGCAGGGAGAGGTCTACCTCGGCGGGCGGGCCATCGGCCGGGGCTATGTGAACCGCCCCGACCTGACCGCCGCCGCGTTCGTCCCCGACCCGTACGGCGCCCCCGGCGGCCGGCTGTGCCGCACCGGGGACATCGGCGTCCAGCTGCCCGACGGCGCCGTGGAGGTCCTCGGCCGCCGCGACAGCCAGGTGAAGCTGCGCGGGTTCCGCATCGAGCTCGGTGAGATCGAGCACGGGCTGCGGGAACTGCCCGAGGTGCAGCAGGCGGTGGTCCTGCTGCGGCGGGACCTGCCGGAGCCGGCGCTGGTGGCGTACGTGGTGCCCGAGGAGGGCGCAGCGCCCGTCGTCGAGCCCTTCCGCCGGGCGCTGCGGGCCAAGGTGCCCGCGTACATGGTCCCCGCGCGGTTCGTCTTCCTCGACGCGATGCCGGTCAACAGCAGCGGCAAGGTGGACAAGAAGGCCCTGCCGCTGCCCTCGGCCGACCGGCTGGGCAGCGCCACCGACTACGTCGCGCCGGGCACGCCGGCCGAGGTGGTGCTCGCCGAGGTGTGGCGCACGGTCCTCGGCATCGAACAGGTCGGGGTTCAAGACGACTTCTTCGCCCTCGGGGGCAGTTCGCTCTCCACCGTCCGGGTCGCCGCGCAGGCCGCCGCCCGCGGGCTGAGCGTCTCCGTACGGGACCTGCTCGAACTGCCCACGATCGCCCGGCTCGCCGCCCGCGCCACGGAGGCGGCGGCGCAGGCGGCCGGGGCCGCGCAGGCTCCTCCCGGCGCGAAGGCCGTCACCTCGGAGGTCCGCCTGCGCGAGGGCGACGGCGCCCCGTTGTGGTGCGTGCACCCCAGCGGCGGCAGCGGCGCCTGGTACGTGCCGCTCGCCCGGGCCCTGCCGCCCGGTCAGCCGGTCCGCGCCTTCCAGGCCCGCGGCCTGCTCGGCGGGGTGGACCCGACCACGATCGCCGGGATCGCGGCCAACTACGCCGCCGAGATCGCGGCCCACGGCGGGCACGGCCCGCACGACCTGCTGGGCTGGTCCATGGGCGCCAACATCGCCCTGGAGATGGCCACTCAGATGCACGAGGCCGGTCACACCGTCGCACCGCTGACGCTGATCGAGCCGCACCTGCCCCACCCGGCGGCCCGCGAACGTCTCGCGGCGGTCGGTCGGGACATGGAGCGGGGGCTGCGGATGCGCGACCGCGTCCGTACGCTGCCGCCGTCCCCGGAGCGGGACGCGGCCGTGGCCGAGCTCACCGCCCTGCTGCTGGGGGCCGGTATGAGCCCCGGCGAGGCGGCGCTGGTGGAGCAGGCCCCCATCGAGGTCTGGCACTCGCTGCTGACCGCCCTGTCCGACTACGTACTGCGCCCCTACCCCGGCCACGTCCACCTGCTGGTGGGCAGCGCGGCCGCGGAACTGCCCGACGGCGAACCGATGCCCGGGCTGGACGTGGACTTCCGCACCTACATCGAGCGCTGGCGCGAGATCGCGCTCGGCGGGCTGACCGTCCACGTCACCGAAGGCGACCACATGTCCATGATGTCCGAACGGCTGATGCACAAGACCGCTGCTGTGCTCGGCCGGATCCAGTCGGAGGCACGCCGATGACCGTCCTGACCACGAACACGAACACGAACACGACCGCGGACATGTCCCCCCTGGTGTGCCCGGTCACCGGGCAGACCGCCCCGCAGACCGCCCCGCCGGCCGCGGTGACCCGTACGGTCCCGCCGGTTCCGCCGGCCCCGCCGGCCCCGCCGGCCGCCTTCACCGAGCGGTACCTCCTCGACCCCGCCGTCAACGCGGACCCGTACGGGTACCTCAACTCCCTGCGCGACCACGACCCCGTGTACTGGTCCGCCATGCACCGGGCCTGGCTCGTCACCGGGCACGCCCAGCTGATGCACTGCCTGCGCGCCCCCGCCGTCTCCGCCGAGCGGGTGCGCCCGCTGATGGACGCCGTGCCGGAGGGCGCCCGCGAGGACGCCGAGCGGGCCTTCGGGATCCTCTCCCGCTGGATGGTGTTCAACGACGCCCCGCAGCACCGAAGGCTGCGCCAGGTGTTCCAGGAGCAGTTCGCGGCCCGCTCGATCGGCCGCTACCGGGCGTTCGTCGAGCGCGCCACCCGCGCCATGCTCACCCGGCGCGCCGTCCCCGGCCGGATCGGGGACCTGGTCGCCGACATCGCCCGGCCGCTGCCCGCCCTCGTCTTCGCCCGCTGGCTGGGCGTCCCCCAGGCGCACGGCCCGTCCTTCTGGTACTGGAACGCCCGGGTAGGCGACCTCGTCCTCGGGGCCGCCCAGGAGGAGCGCGAGTACCGCACCTCGCTCCAGTCCCTGGTCAACCTGGACGACTACCTCGCCGACCTGGTGCGACAGCGCCGCGCCGACCCCAAGGACGACCTGATCAGCGCCGTGCTGGCGGGCGGCCAGATCGGGAAGTCGGTCAGCGAGGAGGAGTTCGTCGGGATGCTGACGCAGATGGCCTTCGCCGGCGGCGAGACCACCAGCAACCTCATCGTCAACGCCGTACTCGCCCTGCTGGAGCACCCCGAACAGCTGGCCGCCGTAAGGGAGGACCCGGCCCTGGTGTCGATGGCGGTCGAGGAGGCCATGCGCTTCGACGGCCCGTCGAAGATGTCGATCCGCACCGCCGCCCGGGACTTCGACCTCGACGGGCGCTCCGTCCGCGCCGAGGACCGGCTGTTCCTGGTCACGGCGGCCGCCAACCGGGACCCGGCCCGCTTCCCCGACCCGGACGTGTTCAACGTCCGGCGCGGCAGCGCCTCGCACCTCGGGTTCGGCTTCGGCGCGCACTTCTGCATCGGGGCGGCCTTCGCCCGGCTGGTGGCGGGCGCGGTGGTCGACGTACTCGTCCGCGAGTACCCGGGGCTGGAGCTGCTCGACCAGCAGCACACCTGGCAGCCCTCCCTCCTCAACCGCGCGCTGACGTCCCTGCCCGTCCGCTACTGACCACGGCCCCACGGAGGGGATTTCCATGGCTTCCACCCTGGTGGACGCGCGGGAGCGGCTGAGCGCCCCCGCCCGGCTGCCCTCGTTCCGGCTGCTCTGGCTCGGGCAGTCCCTGTCCCTGCTCGGCGACGGGTTCAGCTACATCGCCTTCTCCTGGATCACGCTCGGCCTCACCCAGTCCACGCTGGCCCTCGGCTACGTCCTCGCCTTCCAGGCGGTGCCGCGGGCCCTGCTGACCCTGGTCGGCGGCTCCCTCAGCGACAAGTGGTCCTCGCGGACCCTGATGAAGCTCTCCAGCTGGGCCCGGGCCGCCCTGATGGCGGCCGTGGGCCTGGCCGGCCTCGCCGGATCCCTGACGCTGTGGATGCTGTGCTGCGCCGCCGCGGCCTTCGGCGCGGTCGACGCGTTCTTCCAGCCGGCCCGGGCCTCGATCCTGCCGTCGGTGGTGGACAAGGAGCAGCTCGCCCCGGCCAACGCCCTGCTCGCCGTCGGCACCAAGGTGGCGGCCGTGCTCGGCCCGGCCGTCGGCGGCATGGTGGTGGCCTTCTCCAACGCCCCCGTCGCCTTCCTCGTCGACGGGGTGTGCTTCGCGCTCTGCGGCCTGTGCGTCGCGGGGGTCCGTACGCTGCCCCGCCCCGTCGCCGAGGGGGAGGGCCCGGCGGCGGACGGACCGGCCGACAGCGCGGGTCCGCCCAAGGCCGAGGTCTCGCTGGGCGCCCGGATCCGCGCCGGGCTGCGGTACGCCTTCGAGGACCCGCGGATCCGTACGATCCTGGCCGTCGACGCGGCGGTGACCTTCTGCCAGGCGGGGCCGTTCACCGTCGGCTTCGCCACCCTGGCCAAGGTCGACCTGCACGGCGGCTCGGCCACCCTGGGCCTGCTCAACGGCGCGCTGGCCGGCGGGGCGATGCTGGGGACCCTGGTCGGCGGGGCCGTGGGCAGCCGCCCCCGGATCGGCCTGCTGATCGCCGCGCTGGCGGGCTGGCTGGCGATCGGCACGGGCCTGCTCGGCCTCGTCGGCAACACGGCGGGGGCTCTCGCCACGGTGCTGGCGATGGGCTTCGGGATGGGCTTCCAGGGGGTCTTCGGCCTCAGCTGGATCCAGCGCACGATCGACGGCTCGGTGCTGAGCCGGGTGATCTCGGTGGACATGGTGATCGGCTACGCGGTCGCCCCGCTCTCCCTGATCGTCTGCGGAGCCCTGGCGCAGTCGGGCACCGCCCCGATGTTCGCCGTCTCGGCGGCGGTCCTGGCGGTGACGGCGATCGGCATCCTCAGCTCGCGGACCGTCCGCGAGATGCGGTGACGGGGCAGGCCGGTGCCTCAGGGCGCCGATGCCTCCAGGGACGCCGAGAGTTCGCAGAGCGCGGCCCGGTTGGTGCGGCCCGTCTTGGTGCCGAGGGCCGCGATGTGCTTCTCGACCGTACGGGGCGAGATGTAGAGGCGGTCGGCGATGTCCTTGTTGCCCAGCCGTTCCGCGAGGAGCCGGAAGACCTCGTACTCGCGGACCGTGACGCCCTGCGTGCGCAGGACGTCCGGGATCGTGCTCGACCCCGTACGGCGCTGGCGGCCCGGGGCGCCCATCCGGCGCAGGGCCGCGCGGCAGGCATTGGCGACCGTGGCCACGCCGCCCTGGTGGAAGTACTCCTCGGCCTGGCGCAGCCAGGCCACCGGCTCGCCCCAGCCGTCCTCGTACGCCGCGTCGGCGATCAGCCGAAGGCCCAGGTGGAGGGCGGTGGCGTACGGGGCGGCGACGCGCAGGGCCTCGGCCACGGCGGCCGCGGCCTCCTCGGGGCGGCGTTCGCGCCCCAGCAGGACGGCGCCGGCGAACAGGACGAACTGCCGGTTCCAGCGCATCCGGCCGGGTGCGGTGGCGGCGATCTCCTCGTACGCGGCGCGGTCGGCCTCCCCCGACTGCACGTCCAGGAGCAGCCCGATGCCGTACCGCCCGCTGAGGTAGTACGTACTGGGGTTGGCGTCCTCCAGGTCGGCGACGGCCCGCAGTTCGGCCACGGCGCCGGGCCGGTCCTCCTCCATCAGCGCGCAGAAGGCCCGGGCGAGGCCGAGGGTCAGCGGTTCCTCCTGGGAGCCTGCTCCGTCGCACTCCGCGAAGGTCGCGAGGGCGCCCTCCATCGCGGGCCGGTCGCCCCGGTGGGCGGCCAGCGCGGCCCGCGCCATCAGGACGTACCGGGTGGCCGGGGCCAGCCGCAGCCGCTGTACGACGGCCAGGCACTCCTCGGCGGACTGCTGCGCGGCGGTGAACTCGGCCCGCAGGACGGCGTCCAGGATCATGATGCCGTCGATGGTGTAGACGATGTTGGCCGAGCCGAGCCGCTGGGCCTCGCTCCGGGCGGCCAGCAGGGGGGCGGTGGCGCCCTCGGTGAGCCAGTAGTTGCCGCCGATCCGGGTCAGCGCGTACATGCGCTGGAGCGGGAGCTGGTGCTGTTCGGCGGTCTGCAGGGCCGATTCCAGCAGGGCGGTGGCCTCGTCGAAGTCCCGTTCGCGGGCGAGGGTGGCGAGGAGTTCCAGGGCCTGGCAGGCGACGGTGGCCAGGCCGTGGCGCTGGGCCGCCTGGAGGGCCGAGTTGCCGAGTTTCTCGGCCAGTTGGGTGCGGTCCTGGCCGGGGGTGTCGAGCGCGAGGTAGGCGGCGGTCACGTCGATCGAGGCGGTGGTGCGCTCGTCGGGATGGGCGCCCAGGAGGGATCTGGCCTGGGCTATCTGTCTGTTGCCGTCCTCCCAGCGGCCCGCGGTGTGCGCCACCTTGGCGAGCCGGGTGTGCAGCGCGGCGAGCCGGGTGGCGCTCAGGCCGCTGCCGCCGAGGGTGTGCAGGTTCTCCGCGAAGCCGAAGGCGCGGGCGAAGTCCCCGGCTTCGGCGAGCGCGGGGAGCAGGGCCTCCAGGGCGTCGGTGCGCCCGGCCGGGTCCTGGCTGGCGGCGAGCAGCCGTTCGGCGCGGCTGAGCAGGGTGATCGCGGAGCCGATCGCCCCGGCCGCCAGCGCGCGCAGCCCTGCGTCGGTGAACAGGCGCCCGGCCTCGGCGTCGTCGCCCGCCTGGGAGCGCAGCTCCGCGACCAGGGGGCACCAGTCGCCCTCGAGGTCGGGGTAGAGCGCCTGCACCGCGTCGGCGGCGCGGCCCGACATCTGCGCCCGGTTGCCCGGGGTGAGCTGGGTGTGCAGGGCCTCGGCGGTGAGCGAGTGGCGGAACGCGTACCAGTCGGGGGCGGGTTCGTCGGGGACGACGAGCTGGGCCGCGACGCCGGCGTGCAGATGGCTGAGCAGCCCGCGGTCGTCGATGCCCGTCATCCGCTGGAGCACGGTCAGCGGGAAGCGGCGGCCGATCACGGCGGCCGCGGAGAGCAGGGTCAGCCCCTGCGGGCCGAGCCGGTCGATGCGGCGCAGGATGCCCCGGGCGAGGGCGGTGGACACGTCGCTGCGCAGGTCGCCGACGACCCGCCAGCCGTCCTCGAAGCGGACGAGGGCGCCGCTGCCGATCATTCCCTGGAGCAGTTCCTCGACGAGGAAGGGGCTGCCGGCGCTGTCGTCCCAGAGCCGGTCCAGGGCCGCCTGCGGGACGAGTTCGGGTTCGGTGTCCAGCTGGGCGGCGATGACCGCGCCGACCTCGGGGCGGGTGAGCGGGGCGAGTTCCAGTACGGTCCCCACGCCGCGCCGGCGGGCCGAGTCGGCCATGTCCAGCGCGTCGCAGGGCTCCGTACGGATGGTGGCCAGGAGCACCACGTTGGTGTACTCCAGGTTGTCCACGAGGTACTCGACGACCGCGAGCGTCTCGGGGTCGGCGTCGTGCAGGTCCTCCAGGAGCAGGAGCTGGCCGTGCTCCTTGCCGGTGGCGATGAGCAGCCGCAGGACGGCCTCGCCGAGGATGACCATGGAGCTGTTGTTCTGGGCGTCGCTGCTCCAGTCCGGGATGATCCTGCCGAGCGCGGGCCGGTAGGGGCCCAGCGGCAGGTCGTCCAGGGGTTCGCCGCTGCGGAAGAGCGACATCAGCGCTTCGGTGAGTGGCCGGAAAGGGACGGTGGGGCCGGTCGTGCTGCTCCGCCCGCGCAGGGCCCGCATGCCCATGCCGAAGGCCATGCCCACGGCTTCGGCGGCGAGCCTGGATTTCCCGATCCCGGCCTCGCCGACCAGGAAGACGACCCCGCCGCGGCCTTCTCCCGCGTCGGTCAGTGCCTGCTTGATCTCACGCAGTTGCGGGTCACGACCGACGATGTACCGCGAACGGGAACGCATGTCCGCAATCTAGTTCATGCGATCGGCCGATTGTGCGACGAAAGTTGGCCGTTTCGAACAGAGGCGGGGTGAAGATCCGGGAGAGATCCGGAGAAGATCGGACACGCGGCTACCAGGTGACGTTCGGGGCCGAGACGCTGGTGTCGATCGAGCTCAGGGTGATGACGATGCCGCTGGTGAGCACCACACCGGCCAGAGCACGGGCCCGGGCGCACGCCTTGTTCCGTCCCGACAAGGTGATCCCGCCGGCCGGGTCCTCGGTCCGCGCCTCGGCAGCGGCCGTGGCGGCGGCCTCGTCGGCGGCGATGGACTGGGCGTTGACCTGGGTCTTCTGCATGGTCGTGAGTACCTTTCTCGATGCCTGATGGGGAGTGGTGCTCAGTGCTGAAGTACGGGTGCGCTATGCGGGTTCGAGGAGCAGTACGGACGGGACGCGCTCCGGGAAGCCCAGCCTGAGCAGGGCGTACCCGATGCCGGAGAGCCCCGTGAGGAAACCGGGGGACGGAACGTGGTCGGGGGTGCCGCAGCGCCGGCCGTGATCCTCCAGTCGGCCGAGAACCTCCCCGGCGCGGTGGCCGAGGGCGGCCCGGGCCCCCTCGTGGCCCCGCCCGGCGAGCACGCCCAGCAGTTCCAGGGATCCGAGGGCGCCGCGGTGCAGGCTGAGGTCGGATGACGCGTCGGGCGCGCCCAGCAGGGCGGCGCACCGGTCGAGTTCCGCCGCGAGGGGCGGCTGCCCGGCGGCCCCGGGCGCGTCGGCCCCGAGCCCGTCGGAGCCCGGTACCTCCGAGCCCGGTACGTCGGAGCCCAGTACGTCCGCGGCGGCCAGCGCGGTGCCCGCCAGGCCCGTGTGCCAGCCGAGGTCCGCGGGGCGGAGCAGGGCTTCGGCCAGCGCCGGGCGCAGCAGGGCGGCGCCGGTCCGGGCGTACGCGGCCCCCGGCTCCCCCGCCTCCTCCAGGGCGGCGGCGTAGCGCAGCAGGGCCCAGCCGATGCCCGCGTCGCCGTGGGCGAAGCCGGGGACCGCGGGGCGCTGTCCGGCGAGGCTCTTCCCGGCCCGGACCAGCAGCCGGTCGGCCAGCCGCCGGGCCACCCCCTGCGCCACCGACCCGTACGTGCGCTGCGCGGCGACCGCGGCGGCCAGGGCTCCGGCGAGGCCGTCGGCCAGATCGGCCGGCCCTTCGGCGCCTTCCCCGGCGCCTTCCCCGGTGTCGGCCAGGGCGGCGCGCTCCAGGGCGGCGAGCGCGTCGGGCAGGCAGGCGCCCAAGCCCCCGCCCTCGCCCTCGCCGAGCAGCGGGGCCAGCCGGGCCGCCGTGTAGACGATGCCGCCGATCCCGTGCAGGGCGCCGGGTCCCACCGCGGCCCCCAGCCCGGGGTCGGCGGCGAGCGCGGCGAGCAGCGCGGGCAGCGGCCGTACGGCCTGCCGGGCCAGCGCGGTGTACCGCTCGGCCCCGGTCAGGGCTCCGAGCTGGGCGAGGAAGAGCGCCACTCCGCAGTAGCCCTGGGCGAGCCCGCCGCCCATCGGCAGGACCGCCCAGTGCTCACCGGACACCTGCTCCAGGCCGAGCCAGTTGACGCGGTCGCCGCCGTGCACCGCCCGGGCCGCGATCTCGTCGGCGATCCCGCAGGCCGCGGCCAGCAGCCGGGAGGGCTCGGGGACGACGACCGGCGCCGCGGGGCCGGCCAGGGTCGAACGGGGGCCGCCGACGCTGAGGTTGGCCCCGGTGACGGCGAGCGTCGCCGAGATGATCCACTCCTGGTCGTGGCGGTCCACCTCCCCCATGGCGGCGATCTTGGCGCGGGCGGCGCGCAGGCTCGGGGCCGGCAGCACCCCGTCGAGGCGGGTGCCCCGGGAGGTCCGCAGCGCGGTGTCCGAGGGATGATGGAAGAAGAGCGGTACGTCCCCGGACCACAGGTCGGCGATCTCGTCCTCGATCAGCCGCTGCCGTGCCGGGTCGTAATCGGATTCCGTCCAGAGCACGGCGAATACGGTGTCCCGGGTCAGCGCGTCCCGCAGCAGGTCGGGGTGGGTGGACTCGTCCAGCAGGGTCGTGTAGAGGCGGGTCGAGCGGGCGATCAGACGCCCCGGGCTGGTCGCCCAGCGGGCCAGCAGCCCGCCGTCCCCCCGGCCCCCGCCGTCGCCCCCGCCCTCACCCTCACCCTCACCCTCACCCTCGCCGTCGGCCGTTCCGGTGCCGAGCAGTTCGGCCCGGTGCTCGGTGATCGCGTCGTACCCGGCCCGGAACCCCTCCAGTAACGCCGCGCGGTGGTCGGCATGGCCGGCCGTCCTGCCCTGCGGGCCCGGCCGGTTCTGCCCGGCCTCGGTGGCCACCGGGGCGCGCAGCAGCCGCATTTCGTCCGTTCCGGCCGCCTCCCAGCGCAGTCCGTCGCTGGGGTACGAGCCGCCGTCCCCGCCGCCGAGGGCCGAGATGTCCATGGCGCCGTTCTCGCCGATCAGCAGGCTCGGCAGCAGGCAGGTGCGGTACACCGAGGCGGCCAGGGCGTCCGCCGCCGGGTCGGAGCCGCAGGTCACGGCCTCCGGCAGGCCGGCGTGGAGCAGGGTCTCGGCGTCCACCAGCACCGGCTGGTCACCGCAGGCGATGACGTTCTCGTAGTGCATGTCCACGCCGTCGACCGCGTAGAGCAGGGCGAGCAGCGCGCCCTGGCGCCGGTAGAAGCGGTCCAGTTCGGTGGGCGAGGTGCACCAGCCGTGCTCGATGAACTCCAGCCAGCCGTAGCCCTCGCCGCGCACCGAGCGCGGGGTCCTCAGGCCCAGGCCGGCCACCTTGGCGTTGGCCCAGCCGACCGCCTGGTCCAGCAGTACGTGCTGGTCGAGCGGCCGGGGCTTGTAGACGACGGTCGCGCCGTTCGCGAAGCGCAGCAGGGCCACCGACCGGTTGCCCTGGTGGACGTCGCCCCGGCCGAGGTCCACCCGTACGAGGGCGCCCGGGTCCGTGCCGTGCAGCAGGCCCGCGACGATCTCCGGGCGGTCGGCGGTGAAGCGCTCGAACAGCTCCGCCGTGGCCGAGGCCGCGTGGCCGCAGGCCTGGCCGAGCATCCGCGCCAGCACGGGGTAGCGGGTGAACAACTCCGCGAGGCCCTGCCGGGTGCCGAGCCGGGCGAGGAAGTCCGCGAACCGCTCCCGCGGGGTCTCCCCCGCCAACAGGCCCTCGGTACGGGCCCGGTGGAGTTCGCGGACCAGGGTGCGGGCGGACTGGCGGATGAGCCGGTCGCCGAGCCGCTCCTCGAAGGCCTCCCGCACGGCGGCGAGTTCGCCGTCGGCGAGGTCGAGCTGTGCGGCCGCCTCGGCCCAGGCGGAGCCGATCAGGGGGCGCAGCGCGGGCAGGAACACCGCGGCGCCGTCCGCGTCCTCCGCCGGGAGCCCGGTGGGGAGTTCGACCGGGAGCCCGACCGGGAGCTCGACCGGGGCCCCGGCCACCATCCGCTCGATGGAGCGGGCCCACTGCGGCTCGGCCGTACGGGCGGCCAGCCGGCCGGGGGCCTCCGCCGCGAGGGCGTACGCCACGCCCTCGGTGGTTCCCAGGCTCGCCAGCCGGGCCGCGAATCCGTCCGTGTCCCCCAGGGACCAGGATGCCGGTCGGCTGTGGGGGGCGTCGGCCGGTGCGGGTACCGGGGTACCCGGGGCGGCGAGCCGCTCCCGCAGGTTCAGGGCCCGGGCCCACCAGGAGGGGGCCAGGCCGCCGACCTGGGAGTCTTCGGCGGTGGTGGCGGTGTCAGTCACAGGAGAAAACTCGCAGAGTGCGGGGGCGCGCACATGGGGGCCGATCCCCCATATTCCGTGGGACCGCCCCCATGGGGGCCGCGGGCCCTCCGTACGGGGTGGTGCGGCGGTCGGTGAGGAGGGCCGCGGCGTACGGGTTCCGGCAGGTCGCGGGCGGCTCGGAAGCCTGCCCGCACAGGATCCGGGCCTGCTCGGGCGCCCTTGCGCAAATGTGGGGGCCGGGGCCCGATGCCGCACCGGGTCCCCGACCCGCAGCCTGTGTGCAGTGCCCCTTCCGCCCTGTCCGGCACCCCGGCCGGCGGATGATCATCGGAGGACCTGGTGGGAGTACCCGTCCCTGTAGACGTCGTCGCATTCGACCCCGTGCTGGAAGCCGGAACCAAGAGCACCCTGTTCGCCTGCCCCGAGGTGTCCCTGACCACCCCGGGCGAGGCCCCGCGGGTCGTGGTCATGACCGTGGACCAGGTCGGCCGGCCCGAGCTCGACGTCCTGCGCACCGTCCGCGACACCCCGGCCCGCCCCGATGTGGTGCTGGTGGCGGGCGAGTTGGCGCCCGACGGCGCCCTGCACGCCATCGCGGCCGGCGCCCGAGGGCTGCTGCGCCGCCGCGAGGCGGACGTCACCCGCCTCTCGCGCGCCGTACTGGCCGCCTCCCGCGGCGACTGCACGCTGCCGCCGGACCTCCTGGACCGGCTGCTGGAGCGCTCCGGCGCCGGCGGCCGGGCGGGCGGCGGCGCCGACGGGTCCACGGACCCGTGGGCGGCGGCGGGCCTGAGCGACCGGGAGCGCAGCGTGCTGCGGCTGGTCGCCGACGGCCACGAGACGAACGAGATAGCCAAGCAGCTGTGTTACTCGCCGCGGACCGTGACGAGCGTCGTCCACGACATCACCCAGCGGTTCCGGCTGCGCAACCGCGCGCACGCGGTTGCCTACGCGATGCGGGTGGGTCTGCTGTGAGCGCCGTCGCCGAACTGACTCGCGAGACACGCGAGACACGCGAGATACACGAGACGTATGAGGTGCGAGAGGCGCACGACTTCGCGCCCGTACGGATCCCCTCGGCCCCGGACCGGCTGAGCCTGCTGCGCCAGGCCGGGGACGGCCGGATGCCCTACCCGGCCCTGGTCCGCCTGCTCGGCGCGGCCACCTCCGCCGGAGCCGCCTCCCCCGGAGCCCCCTGCGCGAGCACCCCGGCCGCCCGCACCGCGACGGCCCCGCCGGACGCCCCCCGGCTCACGGCCCGCCAGACCGCGGTGCTCACGCTGATGGCGGAGGGCCACGGAAACGCGGTGATCGCCCGCACCCTGTCCTGCTCGGAGCACACGATCAAGAACGTGATCTACGAGCTCATGTCCCGCCTCCAGGCCCGCAACCGGGCCCACGCCGTCGCCTGTGCCGTCCGCCACAGCCTCATCTAGCGGTCCCCTACACGGAACCGTGACCGGACCGCCGCGCGTCCCCCCGGGCGGCTCCTCCCGGAGCCTGCGGCACGGCCCCGCAGGGCCACGCGTGCCGCACCTCGCCGCGGTTGTGGAGGAGACAGGGTTGCGGGCCACCATGAGAACCGAAGTGGAGAAGATAGCGAACCAGGTCGCCCACGACGTCTTCGTACGGTGGGAGGAGGCCTCGGTGTCCCGGGCCGTCCGCGCCGCCCTCGCAGGCGAACGGGCCGATCTCGTACGGGAAGTGACGGAGAAGACCGGCTTGCTCGCCGCCGAGGCCGCGAAGAAGGCCGCCGGCGAGTCCCAGGAGCGGGTGATCGCCCGCGCCGCCCTGCGCGCGGTCGAGGCCGTGCTCGCCGCCCGCCGCGACAAGGACGAGAGCGTGGTCCGCGCCCTCGCCGCGCAGTCCTCGCGTGACGCGGTGCTGGCCGCGCGGCCGGAGTTCGTGCGTACCGTGCACGAGGAAGTGGCGAAGGTACTCGCCGACTTCACCCCGCCCGTCGTCCACGTGACGCTCCCGGCCCGGCCCACCGTCGAACTCGACGCGGACACCCACCGGGTGCTCCCCGAACTGCTGCTCGCGCTGCACGCGCGGTGCCACGTCCTGCTCGTCGGGCCCGCCGGCACCGGCAAGTCGATGATGGCCACGCACGCGGCGCAGGCCCTCGGCCTCGACCTCCAGGCCCTCTCGCTGGGGCCGACCACCCCCATGAGCAAGGTGTTCGGCTACTTCGACGCGCACGGCCACTACCACGACACCCCGTTCCGCCGGGCGTTCGAGCACGGCGGCGTGATGCTGCTCGACGAACTCGACAACGGCCATCCCGGCCTGCTCGGCGAGCTGAACCAGGCCCTCGCCCTGCGCACCTGCGCCTTCGCCGACGGGATGGTGGCCGCCCACGAGGACTTCCTGCTGATCGCGACGGCCAATACGTACGGCCACGGCGGCGACCACCAGTACGTCGGACGGCAGGCGCTGGACGCCGCCACGCTCGACCGGTTCACGGTGATCGACGTGCCGATCGACACCCGGCTGGAGTACCGGCTGGTGCTGGCGAACGCCCCCTCCCGGCCGGACGACGCGCGCCGGCTCCTCCAGGAGGTCCGCAAGCTGCGGGCCGTCGCGGCGGAGAAGCGGCTGCCGCTGGCGTTCTCGCCGCGCGCCGGGATCGACGGGGCCAAGCTGCTGGAGGCCGGTGCGAGCCTGGACCAGGCGCTGCGGTGGCGGGTGACGCGCGGCCTGTCCGCCGCCCACCGCACGGCGCTGGGCCTGGACGGCCCGGAGGCCGGCCGGGAGTCCGCGTCGTGACGGGGCGCGTGCTCGCGCCGATGCTGTCCTGGCAGGAGTTCCTCGACGCGGCCCAGCTCCCCGAGAGCATCCCGAACGGCTCGGGACGCCACGGCCGGACCGAGTGGGCCGGGGCGACCTGGGAGGAGGCGCTGCGGCTGGCGGTCGACGGATGGCACGTCCCGCTCCAGGAGCAGGAGATCACCGTCGGCGCCCTGCGGGAGCGGGCCGGTCTCGGGACGCCCGTCGTCTCGCTGGAGCCGGTGTGGGACGTGACCGGCAGCGAGGTGGACATCGGCGCCTACCTCGCCGGGGAACCGGAGTGCATGGTGGACTCGGTGCCCCGGCGCGTCTCGCGGCAGGGGAAGGTGGTGACCTTCCTGATCCCGTCCGTGTACGACCACACCACGCCCCACGACCGGATCCGCAACCGGGGGCTGGCGCTCGCGGCCCTGTGCGCGGCCATCGTCGAGGCCGGGCACGGGGTGGAGATCTGGTCGGGCTTCACGACCCGGGTGCGGCGGGACGCCGAGCCGTGCTCCGCGGTGGCCCGGGTGATCTCGTCCGGCGAGCCCCTCGACGTCGGCCGGCTGATCTTCGCCGTCGCCCACCCGGCCATGCTGCGCCGGCTGTGGTTCGCGGTGTGGGACGGCGGGGACGCCGGGACCGCCGCCCTGCTGAAGGCCGCCCAGTACGGCATCCCCCAGCCGTGCCGCCCGTCGGACCTGCCCGACGGGATCACCGACCCGTACGTCTTCCCGTACCTGGAGCCCGACCATCCGCAGTGGCGCGACCTGGACACCGCCCTGGCCTGGTGCCGCGGGATGTTCGCGGACCTCGGCCTGATCCAGCCCCGCGGCGCGGGGTGAACCGGACCGGGGCGGTCCCCGCCGGCGTCAGCCCTCGTCGGGGGTCAGGCGCAGCGAGATGGAGTTGATGCAGTAGCGCTGGTCGGTGGGCGTGGGATAGCCCTCGCCCTCGAACACGTGCCCGAGGTGGGAGCCGCACTTCGCGCAGAGGACCTCGGTGCGGACCATCCCGTGCGAGACGTCCGCCTTCAGCTCGACGGCGTCGGAGTCCTTCGGGTCGTAGAAGGACGGCCAGCCGCAGTGCGACTCGAACTTCTCGGTGGAGCGGAAGAGCTCGGAGCCGCAGGCGCGACAGGAGTAGACGCCCTCCGTCTTGGTGTCGGTGTACTCACCGCGGAAGGCCGGCTCGGTGCCGGCCAGGCGCAGCACCTGGTACTCGGACGGCGTCAGCTCCGCCTGCCACTGCTCGTCCGTCTTCTCGACCTCGTACGACATGACTCTCCCGCTCCCTCGTTCTCAGTCCGTCAGGCGGGCGAGGATCGCCGGACCGAGGTCCGTGACGTCGCCCGCGCCCATGGTGAGAACGAAATCACCGGGCTTCGCCATTCCCGCGATGACGTCGGCGACCTCGGCCTTGTCGTGCTCGGCCGTGACGTCGGCGCCGGCGCTGCGGGCGGCCGCGATGATGATCTCGCTGGTGATGCCGGGGATCGGGTCCTCGCGGGCCGGGTAGATGTCGAGGACCACGGCGGAGTCGGCGAGGGCCAGGGCCTGGCCCATCTCCTTGCCCAGCTCCTGGGTGCGGGAGAAGAGGTGCGGCTGGAAGACGACCAGGATGCGGGAGTCCCCGGCGGCGCCGCGGATGGCCTCCAGGTCGGCGGTCATCTCGGTCGGGTGGTGCGCGTAGGAGTCGATGACCTGCACGCCCGAGGCCTCGCCCTTGAGCTGGAGGCGGCGCTTGACTCCGGTGTACTTGCCGAGGGCGGAGGCCAGGTTGTGCACCGGGATGCCGAGGGCGACGCCGGCGGCGAGCGCGGCGACGGCGTTGTGCGCGTAGTGGCGGCCGGGCACGGAGACGGTGAAGGTGAGCATCCGGCCGTCGATGACCACGGTGACCTCGCTGGTCAGACCGCGCGGGGTGATCTTCGTGATCCGGACGTCGGCGCCCTCCTCCTCGCCGTACGTGACGAGGTTGAGGTCCTCGGTGCCGCGGACCCGGGCGGCGATCTCGGCGGCGCCCTCCTGGCCGTGGGCGACGACCAGGGTGCCGCCGGGCACGATCTTGCCGACGAAGGTCTCGAAGGACTCGTAGATCTCGTCCATCGACGCGTAGTTCGCGTGGTGGTCGAGCTCCGCGTTGAGGATGATCGCGACCTGCGGGGTGTACTTGTGGAAGCTGCGGTCGCTCTCGTCCGCCTCCGCCACGAAGATATCGCCCTCGCCGTGGTGGGCGTTGGAGCCGGGTGCGTCCAGGTCCCCGCCGATGGCGTACGAGGGGTCCAGGCCCAGGGCCGACAGGGACACCGCCAGCATCGAGGTGGTGGTGGTCTTGCCGTGCGTACCGGCGACCGCGATCGGCCGCAGGCCGTCCATCAGGCCGGCCAGGGCGTCGGAGCGGTGCACGACGGGGACGCCGAGCTCGGCGGCGCGCGCCAGCTCCGGGTTGTCGGCGCGGATGGCGCTGGAGACGACGACGCAGGTGGCGTCGGAGGCCAGGTGCTCGGCCGCGTGCCCGATGTGGACCGTGGCGCCGTGGGCGCGCAGCGCCTGGGCGGTCTCGGAGTCCTTGGCGTCGCTGCCGGCGACCTGCGCGCCGCGCTGGGCGAGGATCTTCGCGATGCCGGACATGCCGGCGCCGCCGATGCCGATGAAGTGCGGGCGTTCCATGGCGTTCGGCAGGCCGGGCGGCGTCATACGGGATCTCCCCAGGGTGCGGGTCGGTACGGAGCGGTACGGGTCGGTCGCGTCGGGGGTGCGGGCGGTGCGGACCGTCGTCCGCCGTCGCCCCGGCGCGTGTGTCGGACGCCAGCCTATTCGTTGTGGGCGAAGAGCTTGAGCACCGGAACCCCGACCTTGTGGCGCGCGCGGGAGGCCCAGTCCCGGTGGAAGAACTCCTCGACGAAGTGCGGGGCGGTCAGGACGATCACCTCGTCGGCGTTCGACTCCTCCACGACGGCCTTGAGTTTGTCGAGCGGGTGGTCCTCGATGATCTCCCCGCTGGCCTTGGCGCCCTTCTTGCGCAGGGCCTCCAGGGAGAGGACGAGGGCCTGGTCGGCCGGGCCGCGGGCAGCCCTGCCCTCGGGTACGTCGGCCTCGTGGAGCGCCTCGGGGAGCTCGCCGAGTGCCACGTCGTCGATGGCGCGCAGCAGCCGGTCCTGGTCGCCCCGGGGCTGCATGAGGACGAGGAAGGAGACCGGGTCGTCCCCGTGGAGGCTGGTGACGAAGTCCACGTCGACGCTGGTCAGCGGCTGCTCGATCATCAATACGCTCGTGAACACGGACGCCCTCTCCTTCATGGGCCGGGGCCGGTCGGCCGGCCCCTGCGGAAACCATCCTGCCCCGCTCTCACACGGGGCCCTGCGTGGACATATCTGCCCAGGTATGTGCCCACCGGAAGCTAAGCGGAACAACAAATTCCGCCCCTTGTCAGATCCGACGGTAGCTCGTGTAGAGGAACCCGGCCTCTTCCAGTAGGGAGGCGGGCGCCAGGCGGTGCGGCACGGCCACGGGGGGCCCTCCGGAGATGCGCTGGGCCCCGCCCGCGGCCAGCATCGGCGAGATCGTCAGGCACAGCTCGTCCAGCGCGTCGGCGGCCACGAACTGCCCCAGCAGCCGGGGCCCGCCCTCGGTGAGCTGGCGGCGCAGCCCCCGGGCCGCGAGCTCCGTCACGATCCGGGCCGGATCCACGGTCGCTCCGTCGCCCGCCAGTACGACCTCGGCCCCGGCCGCGGCGGCCGCCGCCACCCGATCGGCGGGTGCGGCCGCGCCGGTCACCACGAGGGTCGGCACGAGGGGGGAGGTGAACAGCGGCAGGGAGAAGTCCAGGTCCAGGCCGGCCGTGACCACCGCGATGGCGGGCGCGGGGCCCTGCCCGGCGGCCGCACGCCGGGCCGCGAAGGCCTCCCGGGCGCGGGCCGGCCGGTACCCCTCCTGGCGAACCGTTTCGGCGCCGACGACCACCACGTCGGCCAGCGCCCGCAGGGTGCCGAAGATCCGCATGTCGGTCTCGCTGGAGATCGGCTGCGAGCGCCCGTCGTGCTGGGCCGCGCCGTCCAGGGTGGAGACCATGTTGGCGCGCAGCCAGTGGCCCTGCGGGCCGAGCGCGGGGTACGCGTACGCCTCCGCCAGCTCGTCCAGCGACCACTCGCGGTCAGTGCGGTCCGCGGGGGCCGATGTCTGGTCGGCCGATGTCTGATCGGTCACAGGGAACAGGCGTCGCATCGGTGCAGTGTGCCACGCCCCGTAGAGTTAAGAGCTGTGTCAACATCACTCTCCACCTCCGGATCCACCTACGGGCGACCCCCGATAGCCGACCCGGCCGACGCCGGCCCGCAGGCCCTGTGCGCTCGCGAGCCGCGGGTGCCCGCCGAGCGGCTGGTGGCCGAGATGGTGCCGCCGCCGCGATTCGACTCGGTGCGCTTCGACACGTACGACCCGGACCCCGGTCAGCCGAGCCAGTCCGAGGCCGTCACCGTGCTCAGCGGCTTCGCCGCCGGGCTGGGCGGATCCCATGCGAGCGGCGGCGGCAAGCGCCGCTGGTTCGCGAAGAAGGCCCCGGTGTCCACCGCCCCGCGCGGGGTCTACCTCGACGGCGGCTACGGCGTCGGCAAGACGCACCTGCTGGCCTCCCTCTGGCACGCCACCCCGGCCGAGCCCGCGCTCAAGGCCTTCGGCACCTTCGTGGAGCTGACCAACCTGGTCGGCGCGCTCGGCTTCCAGCAGACGGTCCAGACCCTGGGCGGCCACCGCCTCCTGTGCATCGACGAGTTCGAACTGGACGACCCGGGCGACACCGTCCTCGTCTCCTCGCTGCTGAGCCGGCTCGTCGAGCAGGGCGTGGCGCTGGCCGCCACTTCCAACACCCTGCCCGGCAAGCTCGGCGAGGGCCGGTTCGCCGCCGCGGACTTCCTGCGCGAGATCCAGGGGCTCTCGGCGCACTTCCGCCCGCTGCGCATCGACGGCCAGGACTACCGCCACCGCGGCCTGCCGGAGGCGCCGGCGCCGTTCTCGGACGAGCAGGTGACGAAGGCCGCGTACGCGACCGAGGGCGCGAGCCTGGACGACTTCCCTGGGCTGCTGGAGCACCTGGCCCGGGTCCACCCCAGCCGGTACGGCGCCCTCACGGACGGCATAGCGGCGGTCTGCCTGACCGACGTCGGCCCGGTCCCGGACCAGTCGACGGCGCTGCGGCTCGTGGTCCTGGCGGACCGGCTGTACGACCGGGAGATACCGGTCCTGGCGTCCGGAGTCCCCTTCGACCGCCTGTTCAGTGAAGAAATGCTGAACGGCGGCTACCGCAAGAAGTACTTCCGGGCCATCTCGAGGCTCACCGCACTGGCACGCGACGCGAAACCCCTGGTGTCCCAGTAGGTTTGGGGACGCCGGCCCGACCCATCACCGGGACGGTCCGGCAGTTCCCCACTTCCTCCGAAGGGATCCACGATGGCCACCACGCGTACCGCGCACACCAACTGGGAAGGCAACCTGCTCAAGGGTTCCGGCGTCGTCACCCTCGACTCCTCGGGTCGGGGTTCGTTCGACGTCTCCTGGCCCTCGCGCGCCGAGGCCGCGAACGGCAAGACCAGCCCGGAAGAGCTCATCGCCGCCGCGCACTCCAGCTGCTACTCGATGGCCCTCTCGCACGGCCTCGACGGCGCCGGCACCCCGCCCACCCGGGTGGAGACCAAGGCGGACGTGACTTTCCAGCCCGGCGAGGGCATCACGGGCATCCACCTGACGGTCCGCGCCGAGGTCCCCGGCCTGGACGCGGAGGGCTTCGCCGCCGCGGCCGAGGACGCGAAGAAGAACTGCCCGGTCAGCCAGGCCCTGACGGGCACGACGATCACCCTGAGCGCGGAGCTGATCTAACGGTTCCCGGGCTCGGCGCGTCCGGGGGAGGGGGGCCGGGGCACGTGGTAACACGGGCCCGTCACCCCCCTCGCCCCGGGAGCCGCCGATGTCCGTCACCCGCCGCACCCTGCTCGCCACCATCGCCTTCAGCGGAACCCTCGGCTCCCTCTTCGCCGGCAGCTCCCGCGCCCTCCCGCCGTCCCGCCGGGGGTACGGCCCGCTGCTCCCCGACCCCCGGGGGCTCCTCGACCTCCCCGCCGGCTTCCGCTACCGCGTGCTCTCCCGCGCCGGCGACCCCCTCCGCTCCGGCGAAGGCCCCGTACCGGCCAACTGCGACGGCATGGCCGCCTTCGACGCGGGCTCCGGCCGTGTCCGTCTCGTCCGCAACCACGAGAACCGCACCACCGCCGCCCTCCGCGTCCCCGCCGTCGACGGCCTCACGTACGACCCCCACGCCCTCGGCGGCTGCACCCTCCTCGACCTCGACCCCGGCGGCGGCGTCACGTCCGAGCGCGTCGCCCTCGCCGGAACCGCCGTCAACTGCGCCGGCGGCCGCACCCCCTGGAACACCTGGCTCAGCTGCGAGGAGACCGAGGACCCGGCCGGGACCTCCGGTTACACCAAGGACCACGGCTACGTCTTCGAGGTCGACCCCGCCGACCCGCACCGCTCCGGCGCCGTCCCGCTCACCGCGATGGGCCGCTTCGCGCACGAGGCCGTCGCCGTCGACCCGTACCGCGGGACCGTCTACGAGACCGAGGACGCCTTCATCGAGCCGTTCGGGCTCTTCTACCGGTTCCTGCCCGCGCGGCCCCTCGCCGGCCCCGGCTCCCTGCGCGCCGGGGGCGCCCTCCACGCCCTGCGCGTCCCGGGACTGCCCGACCTCTCCGTCGTGGACGAGCCCGGCGCCGAGTTCACGGTCGAGTGGGTCCCCGTACCGGACCCCACGGCGAACGGCACCCCCATCCGGTTCCAGGACTTCGGGCCGGGCGGGATCACCCACGCGCAGAAGCTGGAGGGCTGCTACTGGGGCGACGGCGGCGTCCACTTCGTCTCCAGCTACGCCCGCCGCCTCGAAGGCGCGCCCGCCGACCACCACGGCCAGGTCTGGTTCCACGACCCTCGGCGCTCCACGATCCGCCTGGACGTGCTCTTCGGCCCGGCCACCGACATCCGGCTGCCCGGGGACTCCCCCGACAACATCTGCCTGGCCCCGGACGGCGGCCTGATGGTGTGCGAGGACGGCGGAGGGGCCCAGTACGTCTTCGGCGTCACGCCGGGCGGCGGGGTCTACCCGATGGCCCGCAACGCCGACGACATCGGCCGGCCCGGGGCCCCGGAGTGGGGCGAGTTCGCCGGGGTCACCTTCTCCCCCGACGGGCGGACGATGTACGTCAACGCCTACACCCCGGGGACCACCTTCGCCGTGACGGGCCCCTGGCACTGACCCGGCGGCCGTGCCCTCGCGACCCCGTCGGATGTGATGGAGGATCGGAGGGAATCGACCGGATCGGGGTAGGTGGCGGCAGTGGCCAAGGAGAGCGGGAAGAACAAGAACGACAAGAAGAAGGACGTCCCCCTGCGCCCGCTGCTGCGCGCCCCCGCCGGTGAGCGCCTCGACCTCGACGCCTTCGACCCCGCCGCGACCCCCGGCGGCCCGGCCGGCAAGGCCGCCGGCATCGCCGCCACCGCACGGCTGGCCGCGCCGCTCGCCTCCCTCCAGGAACGGCTGTACGCGGCCAGCACCGCCGGCGACCGCCGCCGCGTCCTGCTCGTCCTCCAGGGCATGGACACCAGCGGCAAGGGCGGCACGGTGAAGCACGTGATCGGCCTGTTCAACCCCTCCGGCTGCCGGATCCGGTCGTTCAAGGCCCCCACGCAGGAGGAGCTGGAGCACCCCTTCCTCTGGCGCGTCAGGAGGGCCCTCCCCGTGCCGGGCGAGATCGGCATCTTCGACCGCTCGCACTACGAGGACGTCCTCATCGCCCGCGTCCGCGAGCTGGTGTCGCGCAGTCAGCTGAACCGCCGCTACGCCCAGATCAACCGCTTCGAGCAGTCCCTCGCGGACGACGACGTCACCCTGGTGAAGGTCTTCCTCCACATCAGCTACGAGGGGCAGCGCGAGCGGCTGCTGGCGCGGCTCGACAACCCCGACAAGCACTGGAAGTTCAACTCGGGCGACATCGACGAGCGCGCCCTGTGGCCCGAGTACCGGCACGCGTACGAGCTGGCCCTGGAGCGCTGCTCCATCGACGCCGCGCCCTGGTACGTCGTCCCCGCGGACCGGAAGTGGTACCGCAACTGGGCGATCAGCAAGCTGCTGCTGGAGCATCTGGAGGAGCTGGATCCGCGCTACCCCGCGGCCGGTTTCGACGTGGAGGAGAGCCGCGCCCGGCTGCTGCGGACCTGATGCCCGTCACACGGGCGGGCGATTCGTATGCCCGCCCCGGCGCCGCTGCGGTCCGCTTGGCAGATGGTCATATATTTTGCGTCCGTGACCCTTTCTGTGCGCAATGTGGCGGTCGCGGCCGCCCTCAGTGCCGCTCTCTGCACCGCCCTCGCCGGATGCGGAGGCGGCGGCGGCACCTCCGCATCCGGCTCCGGTTCCGGCAACCAGGCCGCCCGTATGGGCACCCCCGGGGCCTCCGCCCCGCCGTCCTCCGGTGCCTCGGCCGGCACGCCGCAGGCGGCCGGCTCCTCCCCGGCCGCCGCCCCGCCGCCCGCCAAGGCCCCGACCCTGGCACCCGGCCCGAACGGCCTGACCCCGGTCTTCGAGCGGGCGAAGCAGCAAACCGACAAGACCGTCGCGCTGACCTTCGACGCCGACATGACCTCCGACCAGGGGCCGCGCGCCGCGGGCGGGGAGCACTTCGACAACCCCCAGCTCATCGCGACCCTGCGCACGCTCAAGGTGCCCTCGACGATCTTCATGACCGGCCGCTGGGCCGAGGAGTACCCGGACCAGGCCAAGGCCATCGGCACCGACCCGAACTTCGAGATCGCGAACCACTCGTACAGCCACCACGCCTTCACGTCGCCCTGCTACGGGCTCCCCGCGCTCGACGCGGCCGCCGCCCGGGCCGATGTGGACCGGGCCTTCGCCGCCTTCCGTACGGCCGGCGCGGTCAACACGGTCCCGTACTTCCGCTTCCCCGGCGGCTGCTACGACGACCAGGCGCTGCGGGCCGTCTCCACGGCCAAGGTCACGGCCGTCCAGTGGGACGTGGTCAGCGGGGACGCCTTCGCCAAGGACCCGGACGCGGTGGCCGAGCAGGTCCTCGCCGGGGTGAAGCCCGGCTCGGTGGTGGTCATGCACTGCACGCGCAGCGCGGCCCCCGTCACCGAGGAGGCGATCCGGAAGATCGTCCCGGGGCTGCGGGGGCGCGGCTACCGCTTCGTGAAGGTCTCCGAGCTCATCGGGAAGTAGGCGGGGGCGGCGCTGCCTCAGCCGGAGCAGGCCGAGCGCTGCGCGTCCTGCCACTCGCACACCGGGCACAGCACCCGGCCGGGGGTCGCGACCCCGTACTCGGTGGGCTTGCCGCACTCCACGCAGTCCGCGTACGGCGGCCCGGCCACCCGCCCCGCGGGCGCCGCCGGGGCTGGGCAGTACGACTCGGTTCCGGCGGGCGCGTCCACTTCGTCCATGCCTTCGAGCGTACTCAGCCCCGCCGCGCGGCGACGAGGCAGGCCACGGCACCGGCCGCGCAGGCCAGCGCCAGCGCCCCCGCGAAGGCCGCCACCGGCAGCGTCACGGCGTGCGCCCGGGAACCCTCCACCAGCGCCGTCACCGCGCTGCGCGCCGGGGAGCCGGAGACGCCCCAGGCCAGCAGGGAGCCCAGGCCGCCCGCCAGCACCGCGACCCCCGTCGAGCGCAGCAGCGGCCGGCTGCACAGCGCCCCCACGGCCGCGCCGGTCAGCGCACACGCGAGGGCCGCCAGCACCCCGGCGACGGCGGCGGTCTCCGGCTCCACGTGTTCCGCCCGGCCGAAGTCGCCGATCAGCAGCACGGCCGCCGTGCCCGCGGCCCCGGCGAGCAGCGCCCCGCCCAGCGCGGTGAGCAGGGCCGCCGCGTGCACCCGTACGGGACCGGCCGCGGCGGCCGCGCAGTCGCGGGCGGCGTCGGGCTCGTTGGTGACGCAGACCCGGACCAGCCAGGCGGTGATCGGGACCAGCCCGGCGGCCGCGAAGCCCAGCGAGTCCAGCAGCGGGTCGCCCGGCCGCACCCCGGCGGCCAGGAAGGCCGCGTGCAGGAGGAGCGGGGCGATCCACCGCTGGGAGCGCAGCAGCAGCGCGCACTGGTAACGCAGCAGGCCGGTCACGGCAGTTCCTCCACGGCGCGGATGTGCCAGGGCGCGGGCGCGGTGAGCAGTTCGCGCAGCACCGCGTCGGAGCGGGCCGCGGGCACCGTCAGCAGCAGGCCCCCGCCGGGCGCGGGCGCGGCGGCCAGCCCCGGGGGCGGCTCGGCGCCCGGCGGCCCGGCGGCCTCGATCCGTACGTACGCCCCCGCGTCGGCGGGCTCCCGTACGGGAACCAGCGCGGCCCCCTCGACCCGGTGGTGCGCGTCGGCCGCGCCGGCGAGCCGCGCCGGGTCGTGGTCGACGAAGACCACGGTGCCCCCGGCGGCGGTCCGCTCGGCGACGGCCCGGTCCAGTTCGGCGCGGGCGGCGGTGTCGAGCCCGGTCCAGGCCTCGTCGAGGACGAGCAGCCCGGGCTCGGCGAGCAGCGCCTGGGCGACGGCCACCTTCTGGCTGCTGCCCTTGGAGAGTTCGGCCAGCGGGGTGTGCGCGTGGGCGGCGGCCCCGAACCGCTCCAGCCAGTGGGCCGCCGCCCCAGCCGCCTGCGCGCGCCGGAGGCCGTGCACCCGGCCCATGTGGGTCAGGTAAGCCGTCGCGGTCAGCGGCAGCGCCGCCGGGAAGCGCTCGGGCACGTACGCCGTGCGGCGCGGCCGGCCCGTGATGCGGCCCTCGGACGGGGTGTCGATCCCCGCGATGATCCGCAGCAGGGTGGACTTGCCGCCGCCGTTGCGGCCCTCGATGCGGACGAGCGCGCCGGGCGGCAGCTCCAGGGCGACCCCGCGCAGCACCCAGGGCCGCCGCAGCCCGTAGCGCCGGCCCACACGGTCGAGTTTCAGTGGGCCGCCGCCGTCTCGGTCACCTCGCTGGGGCGGACGATGACGAAGCCCTCGCCGCGCAGCATCAGCTGGACGGCCTCGCCGGAGCCGCCGCGGATCATCGAGCCGACCGACTGGGAGCGGTGCAGGCCCGTCTCCAGCTGCGAGCTCCAGCCGACCACCGCGTCGGTGTCCACGTACACGGGGTTCTGGGCGGTGACCGGGATGATGATCGGGTGGCCGTCGCAGACCACGGCGAGCTTGCCGGTGCCGGTGAAGAGGCTGTTGAAGAGGCCGCCGCCGGTCATGCCGGCGCCCTTCAGCATCTTTATCTCGTAGGCGAGCGTGGGGTCGAAGCACAGCACGTTGCGGCCGCTGATGGTCAGGGAGTCGCCGGGCTCGAAGTCGATGATGAAGCAGTGGCCGGCCTGGTGCGCGAACCAGGCCTCGCCCTGCCCGCGTACGGACATCAGCGCGAGGCCCTCACCGGTGACGGCGCGCTTGAGCATGCCGCCTATGCCCTGGCCCTTGCGCTCGAACTGGAGGTTCCCCCGGAAGGCGACCATCGAGCCCTGGCGGGCGAGCATTTCACCGTTGACGGTGTACTTCACGGACTTGGCGTTCTGCAGGGTCATGCCCGGGGCGGCGGCCGGCCGGGCCAGGTTCTCGGACGCAAAAAGGTCGCTCTTCATGACCTCGATCCTCACCCGGCCCGGGCCCCCTCAGCATCATCCTGAAGGCGGAGCCTGGCATCCTTGGCGGGATGAGCAGCCAGCACCGGAACCACACTTCAGACGGCCCCGCAGACATGCACACGCTCGGGGCGGACAGCCCGTTCCGGCAGGAGCGCATCGCGCGCGACGAGGCGCCGCAGTTCGTGCTGCCGCTGGTCGTGCGGATCGAGAAGGCGCAGCCGCCCGCCCGGACGGACGCGCTGGAGACGGCGGCCCGGGCCGTACTGGTCCTGCTGACCGACGAACGGGCGCAGGGCGAGGGCGACGGCGAGGGCGAGTGGGCCGGGGCGGTCCGGGACTGGCAGGACGCACGGATCCGGAAGGTGGTGCGGCGGGCGCGCGGGGCGGAGTGGCGCAAGGCCGGGACCCTGCCCGGTGTCACGGTGCACGGTGACATGGCGGAGGTACGGGTCTTCCCGCCGGTGCCGTTGGACGGCTGGCCCAAGGAGCTCGCCAAGCTCCAGGTCTCGGGGACCGACCTGGACGACCCGGAGCCGGTCGCCGCGGCCGCGCCCGGAATTCCGGTGCTGTGGCTCAACCCGGACCTGGAGATGTCCGCCGGCAAGGCGATGGCCCAGGCCGGACACGCCGCGCAGCTGGCCTGGTGGGAGCTGACCGGCCCGGAGCGCACCGCCTGGCAGGATTCCGGATTCCGGCTGGCGGTACGGACGGCAGCGCGCGAGCGGTGGGCCGAACTGAGCGGGAGCGGGCTGCCGGTGGTCCGGGACGCCGGATTCACCGAGATCGCGCCCGGTTCGGCGACGGTGGTCGCCGACCATCCGGCGCTGCGGGCCCGGCTCGCCGGGGGCGTTTCGCACTGACCCGCCCGGCCTGACGGCGCTGACCTGGAACCTCAAATGTTGCTCTGAACGTCCCTCTCCGCGATTGGCCCGACTCCGTCGGGGCCATCACATCGGCACACGACCGATGAGAGGGGGCGAGGGGACATGGAGACCATGGCGCACCTGGGGGTGGGCATCGGATGGCGGCCGGAGATCGCTGACGCGGTGGAGCGGCTGCCGGGCCTGGACTGGGTCGAGGTGGTGGCCGAGAACATCTGCCCCGGCCACCTGCCCGCCCCGCTGCTGCGGCTGCGCGAGCGCGGGGTGCGCGTCGTACCGCACGGGGTCTCGCTGGGCCTCGGCGGCGCCGACCGGCCCGACGCCGCGAAGCTGGCCGCCCTCGGGGAGCGGGCGGTGGCGCTGGGGGCGCCGCTCGTCACCGAGCACATCGCGTTCGTACGGACCTCCTCGCCGACGCTGGAGGCGGGGCACCTGCTGCCGGTGCAGCGGACGCGGGACGCCCTGGACGTGCTGTGCGAGAACGTCCGGATCGCGCAGGACGCGCTGCCGGTGCCGCTGGCCCTGGAGAACATCGCCGCGCTGATCTCCTGGCCCGGGGAGGAGCTGACGGAGGCGCAGTTCCTGACGGAGCTGGTGGAGCGGACGGGGGTGCGGCTGCTGATCGACGTCGCCAACCTGCACACGAACCGGGTGAACCGGGGCGAGGACCCGTTCGCCGTACTGGACGCGATCCCGCTCGAGGCGCTGGCGTACGTGCACGTCGCCGGGGGCGTGGAGCGGGACGGGGTGTGGCACGACACGCATGCGCATCCGGTGCCGGCGGTGGTGCTGGACCTCCTGGCGGAGCTGCGCAAGCGGGTCGCCCCTGCCGGTGTGCTGCTGGAGCGCGACGACGATTTTCCGGCCGGGGCGGAGCTGGCCGGGGAACTCGCCGCCATCCGGCAGGTGGTGGGCCCTGCGGAGCCGTCCGCTGCCCGCCCTTCCCCCGTTCGCCGGACCCTCCCGCCGGCGCCGCACACGCCGGCGGGGCCGGATCAGCGGGCCCGGACGGGCGTCGGGATGGAGCAGGCCGCGCTGTTGTCTGCGCTCGTGGCCGGGACGCCCGTGCCCGAGGGGTTCGACCGGCGGCGCGTACGGGTGCAGTCGCGGGCGCTGGCCGCCAAGCGGGCCGGGGTCGTCGCGAAGCTGGCGCCCGAGCTGCCCGGGATCCTGGGCGGTGAGGACCCGTACCGCGAGGCCTTCCTCGCGTACGCCCGCAACCGGCCCATGACCGCCGGATACCGCCGGGACGCCCTCGACTTCGCCGAGCACCTGCTGATCCGGGACCTGCCCGCCGACCCCGCCGCCCGGCGCCGGCTCACCTCCTGGTGGCGGGACCGGGTCGGGGCCCGGCCGCCGCGCCGGATCGTGCGCTGGGCCCGGACGCTCGTGGGGCGTGCGGCATGAACGTCCTCGCCTTCGCGATCTGGGTCGCCGTCATCGTCTCCACCCTCCTGCTGTTCCTCGGCGTACGGCGCTCCCGGCCGCGGCCGGTCCGCCCGGCGCCGCGCCTGCACGACCTGTCCGAGGCCGCGTTCATGGCCGGCGGACCCGGCGCGGTCGTGGACAGCGCGCTCGTCTCGCTGCTCGGCGACGGCCGGCTCGTGGCCGGCGGTCCGGGGATCGTGGCGCTGCGGACCGGGGCGCGGGCCGGCGACATCGCCGAGCGGGCCGTGTTCGAAGCCCTGCGGCAGGCGCCGTCCGGCTGGCTCTACCAGGTGCGCTACGCCGCCATGCTCGATCCCGCCATCCAGGAGACCGGAGACGCGCTCGCCGCCCGCGGGCTGCTCGCCGTGCCCGGCTCCGGGCGGCGGTGGCGGCGCTGGGGGCTGGCCCAGGTCGTGGTGTGCGCGGTGTGGGTGGTGGCCTCGCTGCCCCTCACGTTCGTCGCGCTGGCGCTCCAGCCCGGCTCGCAGGTGCCGTTCGTCTTCAAGGTGCTCCCGGCGCTGCTGGGCGGGATCGTCATGGGATGCGTCCTCGCCGCCCGGGCCCGGCAGCGGCTCACCCCGGCGGGGCGGGCCGCGCTGCGCGAGATCCGCACGCACTACATGAACGACCAGACCCCGCACGTGCAGACGGCCCTGTACGGGCTGCGGGGGCTGCGGGACCCGTACCTGCGGGGGCAGTTGGTGCCAGCCGTGCGCGGTACCCGGCTGGCGGCGGCCCAGGCGCGCAACGCGCGGCGCGGCTCGCCGTCGTCCACCTCGTCCTCTTCTTCCTCGTCCTCGTCCTCGTCCTCGGGTGTCTACTGCGGGTCTTCCGCCGAGGTCCTGCCCGTCGTATGGTGCGCGAGCAGTGACGGCGGCTCCTCCTCCGGCAGCTGCGGAAACAGCGGTTCCAGTTGCTCCGGGGGCGGTTCGGGCTGCGGCAGTGGTTCGAGTTGTTCCAGCGGCTCCAGTTGCTCCAGCTCCAGTGGTTCCAGTTGCTCCAGCAGCAGTTCGAGTTGCAGCAGTTCGTCCGGTTCGAGCTGCGGCAGCAGCAGTTCCTGACCGGGCACTTCTACACCTCGTGGGAATCGGCCATGTTCTGGGTCCTGCTCCTCCTGATGGCCTGGGCAGGGGTGCTGGCGTCGTGCACCCTCCTGCTGAGGGCCGCCGCCATGGCCTCGGTGCCGGCGCCCGCGCCGCCCGACGGCGGTGCGGGCGCCGCCCGCAGCCCCGACGAACTGAACCTGTACGAGGCCGCCTATCTCGCCGGCGGCCCCCGGCGGGTCGCCGAGCTGACGCTGCTCTCGATGCAGCGCGGGCGCCGGCTGCTGCTGGCCCACACCGGCTGGGCGACCGTCGTCGACCCGGTGGGGCGGGATCCGCACGAGCGGTCCGTACTCGGCGCGTTCGGGCCGGACGGGCAGGCTCCGGTGGCCGCCGTACGGAGCGCCGCGGCCCGGGACGAGGCCGTACGGGCCCTCGCGGACCGGCTCGACGCGGCGGGGCTCGCGCTGCCGGCCGCCGCCCGCAGCGGTGTGGCCGGCGGGGTCCGGGCCGTGCGGCGGGCCGCCGCCCTGGTGGCCGCGCTGGCGGCGGCCGCGCTGTGCGTTCCGGCGGACGGGGCCACCGCGGCGGTGATCCTGTGCTGGTTCGCACTGCCACTGCTGCTCACGCTGGGGTGCCTGGCCATCGCCCGCTTCGAGACGTACCCGTACTCCGCGTGGGCCTCACCGGCCGGGCAGCGGCTGCTCGTCGCGCTGGACCGGGAGCGCGCCGAGGGGGACTCCCTCACGGCGGTGGCGCTGCGCGGCGCCCGCGTGCTGGCGGATCCCGCCCTACGGGCGGCACTCGCCTAGGCAACGGGGGGATTGCGCCCGACACCGGGCGGCGGTCCTGTACAAGCACCCCGCCCAGAGCATCTGATCACTTCATCCGAAGAGATGAAGGCGGCCCATGATGCTGACTCCGCTCGCCCGCTGCGGAGTCGCGGCGGCGGTCCTCTCCCTCACCCTGTGCATCCCGACCCCCCGTGCCCACGCCACCGCCCCCGGCCCGGACGTCTCCGGCCGCGCGGGCCACGCGGGCCACGCGGGCCACGCAGGCCACGCAGGCCACGCGGCAAGCGAAGCCGCCGCGAACGCGGGCGCGGAACTCGTCGCGGCCCGAGCCGCCGAGGCGGCCCGAGGCACCGGCGGGCCGGCCTTCCGGGCGTGTCCGGCCGTCGAGGAGCTGCCCTCGCCCGTACGGTGCGCGACCCTGCGGGTTCCGCTCGATTACGCGCGGCCCGACGGGCCGCAGATCCCGCTCACCGTCAGCCGGGTCGCCGCGACCCGGCGCGGCGGCGCGGTGCGGCAGGGCGCGCTCCTCTACAACCCCGGCGGCCCCGGCGCCTCCGGGATGTTCTTCCCGCTCATGGCCGGGCTCCCCGAGTGGGAGCGCATCGGCGCCGCCTACGACCTCGTCGGCTACGCCCCGCGCGGAGTCGGCCGCTCCGCACCGCTGTCCTGCGAGGACCCCGCCGGCCGCGCGAAGGGCCCGACCCAGGTGCCGGCGGAGCCCTCCGCCGCGTACAAGCAGCAGCGCGTCGCCGCCGCCCGGGCCTACGCCCTCGGCTGCGCGCAGCGGGCCGGCGCTGCCCTCCCGTACTTCACGACCCTCGACAACGTCCGCGACCTGCACGTGCTGCGCGCCGCGCTCGGCGAGGAGAAGCTGACCTTCCTCGGCGCCTCGTACGGCACCTACCTGGGCGCCGTCTACGCCACCCTCCACCCCGCCCACGTCCGCCGGATGGTCCTCGACTCGGCGGTCAACCCCGACCCGCGCCGCATCTGGTACCTCAACAACCTCGACCAGGCACCGGGGTTCGAGAGGCGCTGGTACGACTTCCGCGCCTGGGCCGCCCGGCACCACGCCGCGTACCGGCTCGGGGCCACCCCGGAGGCGGTACGGGCGAGCTACGAGCGCGTACGGGACGCCGTGGCGCGCACCCCGGCGGGCGGGGCGGTCGGGACCGGCGAGCTCCAGGCCGCCTTCCTCCAGGCGGCGTACTACGACGACGTCTGGCCGGAGCTGGCGGCCGCGCTCAGCGCCTTCCTGGCGGGCGATCCCGGCCCGCTCGCCGAACAGGCCGGTCCGGCCCCGGAGTCGGCGGCCGCGCGCGAGAACGCGCGGGCGGTGTACACGGCGGTGCTGTGCAACGACGCCGCCTGGCCCGCGGAGTGGGAGACCTGGGACCGCGACAACACGGAACTGGCCCGCCGGGCGCCCTTCGAGACCTGGGCCAACGCCTTCCTGAACCTGCCGTGCGCGTACTGGCCGGTCCACGAGCGGCAGCAGCCGGTGGCGGTGGGCGAGCAGCCGGTCCCGGCCGGCGCGCGGCCGGCGGCGCTCCCCCGCACGCTGATCGTCGCCGCGGAGCGGGACGGGGCCACCCCGTACCCGGGGGCGCTGGAGTTGCAGCGGCGGCTCGGCGCCGAGGCCGCGCTGGTCACGGAGGAGGGGGCCGGCGCCCACGGGGTGGTCGGCGGACGCAATGACTGCGTGGACCGTCACGTGGAGCGGTACTTGCTTACGGGTGACACCTCAGGGTGGCGTGTCACGTGTGCGCCGCATCCGGAGCCCGCACCGGTGTCGCTGGACGACCGGGCAGCAAGAGGCCCCGGGAAGGTACCCAGGGCTCTGCTGCCGCCAGTCGTCTGAACTTCCGGGCGGGGTCTCCGGCTGCGTCGTTTCGGGGGTCAGGCCGTCATCCGGACCAGCCTCCCGATCCACCGGAGGCCGCTCCCCAGTCAAGAGAGCAGTCTTCCGGTTCCTTCCCCCCAGGGGAGGTATCAGGCGAGTCCGGCCACCAGATCGGCGACGGACTTGCGGCGTCCGGTGTAGAAGGGCACTTCTTCACGGACGTGCATACGGGCCTCGGAGGCGCGCAGGTGACGCATGAGGTCGACGATGCGGTACAGCTCGTCGGCCTCGAAGGCCAGCATCCACTCGTAGTCGCCCAGCGAGAAGGACGCGACGGTGTTGGCCCGGACGTCAGGGTAGCCGCGGGCCATCTTGCCGTGGTCCGCGAGCATGCGGCGGCGGTCCTCGTCGGGCAGCAGGTACCAGTCGTACGAGCGCACGAAGGGGTAGACGCTGACGTAGTCGCGCGCGACCTCGTCGGCCAGGAAGGCCGGGATGTGCGACTTGTTGAACTCGGCCGGACGGTGCAGGGCCATGTTCGACCACACCGGCTCCAGCGCGCGGCCGAGCTTGGTGCGGCGGAACAGGTTGTACGCGGTCTGCAGCTCGTCCGAGGTCTCGGCGTGCCACCAGATCATGACGTCCGCGTCGGCGCGCAGGCCGGAGACGTCATAGGTGCCGCGGACGGTGATGTCCTTGGCGGCCAGCTGGTCGAACAGCTCCTGGACCTCGTCGGCGTAGCCGGTGCGGTCCTCGGGCAGGACGTCCTTCAGCTTGAAGACGGACCACAGGGTGTAGCGGATGACCTCGTTGAGGTCCTTCGCCTTCTTCCCCGCGTTGGGAATCTTCTCTGGTGCAGTCATGTGTCCATTGTCCCGTGTGCTGATCAGTGGTCTGTGCCAGGGGTCCCCTACGCGGGGAACGTGGCCTTCACCACGTCGGCGGCCTTGCCGGCGCTCGCGATGCACGCCGGGATGCCCACGCCGTCGTACAGCGCGCCGCACACGGCGAGGCCGGGCAGGGCCGCGACGGCGCCGCGGATCCGGTCCACGCGGGCGAGGTGGCCGACCGGGTACTGCGGCAGCCCGCCGTCCCAGCGGGTGACGGTGGAGGCGGCCGGCCGGGCCGCGAGGCCCACGGCCTCGCCGAGGTCGCGCAGCGAGACGTCGACCAGCTCGTGGTCCTCGCGCCCCAGATCGCCCTCGTCGCCGTACCGGCCGACCGAGGTGCGCAGCAGGAAGAGCTCGGGGTCGGCGCCGGCCCAGGCCCACTTGTTGCTGGAGAAGGTGGAGGCCTTGATGGTCCGCCCGTCGACGGGCGGTACGAGGAATCCGCTGGCGCCGCCCCCGGTGATCGCGGCCGGCAGCTCGGAGCGGCGGAAGGCCATCGTCACCAGGGCCATGGAGGCGTACTCGACGGTCCGCAGCTCGGCGGCCGCGGCCGGCGCGACCCCGTCCAGCAGCCGGGCGGCGGGCCCGGCCGGGACGGCCAGGACCACGGCGTCCGCCTCGACGGCCCCGGCGTCGGTGACGACCTTCCAGCCTCCGTCCGTACGCAGGAGCTCGCGCACCGGGGTACCCGTGCTGATCCGCGCCCCGGCGGCCCGGCAGGCCTCGGCCACGGCCTGCGGGAGCCGTCCGATGCCGCCGTCGATCCCGGCGAAGACGGGGCGCCCGGCCTGCTGGGGCTCCTGCGCGGCCGCCCGCTGCTGGAGTTCGCGTACGCCCTCGCCCAGCGAGGCGTGCGTACGGGCGGCCTCGAAGAGCTGCGGGACCGCGGCGCGCATGGAGATGCGGTAGGCGTTGCCGGCGTAGACCCCGCCGAGGAGGGGCTCCACCAGGCGGTCGACGACCTCGTGGCCGAGGCGGGCGGCCACGTACTCGCCGACGGCGACGTCCTCGCCGATCTCGGCGGGCGGCAGTGCGCGTTCGGCTTCGATGCGGGCCAGGCCCTCGGCGGAGAGCACCCCGGAGGCGGCGAGCGGTGCCAGGTCGCCGGGGACGCCCATGACGTGGCCGCGCGGCATGGGCCGCAGCGCGCCGCGGGTCCACAGGTGGGCGGTGGCGGTGGCGGGCGGCTGGAGGGCCTCGGCGAGGCCCACGGCCCGGGCCAGCTCCAGGGCTTCGGGGCGGCGGGCGAGCACGGATTCGGCGCCGAGGTCGACGGGGGCGCCGGCGAGTTCACCGGCGAGCAGCTTGCCGCCGAGGCGCGGCCCGGCCTCCAGGAGCGTGACGCGCAGGCCGTCGGCGAGCAGCCGGTGGGCCGCGGCGAGGCCGGCGATGCCGCCGCCGATGACGACGGCGTGGCGGGGCGGGACTCCGGCCGCCGCCGTGCCGTCCGTACGCATGTCCGTACGCATGTCCGCTTCGTGCATGGACACATCGTCTCAGACCGTTCGGCGGACGATCACCGAGGCCGGACCGTGACCGCATCGGGATCGGCCCGGGACCGCCGGAGCGAAACCCGCGGCGGGACCCTGTACGTCACACCGGCGTACGCCACGACGGCGACATCAGCCGATCCCCGGGGGGACCACCGATGCGCACCATCCGCAGCAGCAGAGGCACCGCTGTACGACACCGCGGCGCGGCCGTCCTGGCCGGCCTGTCCCTGGCCGGGGCGCTCGCGCTCACCGGGTGCGGCGCCGGCCAGGACGGCGCGGGCCCGGCCTCGGCCGACAAGGCCGCGGTCCGGGCCCCGGAGGGCGCGGCCCAGGGCAAGCCGGGGGCGGCGGCTCCCCCGGCGGCGGCCGGGGGAGCCGCCGCCGGGGGATCCGACGCGTCCAAGAACGGGCAGCAGCCGGCCGCCGTACGCCCGCACGTCATCCGTACGGCCACGCTCGCCCTGGAGACGGCGGACCCGCAGAAGGCCCTGGCGGCGGCCCGTACGGCGGCGGAGGGCGCGGGCGGGTACGTCGGCAACGAGTCGACCAAACGCGGCGAGGACGGCCGGATGACCTCGACGCTGACCCTGCGCGTGCCGGGCGACCGCTTCGACGCCGTACTCGGCGCCATGGAGGGCAGCGGCAGGCTTCGCAGCCGCAAGGTCGAGGCGCAGGACGTGACGGAGAAGGTCGCGGACGTCGACAGCCGGGTCAGATCGCAGCAGGCGAGCGTGGCCCGGGTGCGGGACATGATGGACAAGGCCACGGCGCTCGGTGACGTGGTGATGCTGGAGAGCGAGCTGAGCAAGCGCCAGTCGGACCTGGAGTCGCTGCTCGCGCAGCAGACGGCGCTGAAGGACCAGACCTCGATGGGCACGATCACGATGGAGGTCTCGGAGCCGGCCCCGAAGGCGGCGGAGAAGAAGGACGAGGAGACCTCCTTCACGGACGCCCTGCGCGGCGGTTGGAACGTCTTCACGACGATCGTGCGCTACCTGGCCCTGGCGGTGGCCGCGGTGGCGCCGTTCGCGGTGACGGCCGCGCTGGTGCTGCTGTGCCTGCGCGCGTACCGGCGGCTGCGCCCGGCGAAGCCGAGGACGGGTCTGACGCCGGCGAGGATCCCGGCGGCGCGACCCGCGGACTCGACGGAAACGACGGAGGCCTCCGACTGAACGCACGTTCCGCCCGTAGCGTGTTCCCCACGAGACTGCGGTACGCGCGGAGTGGCGGAGTGCGGAGAACGGGGCGGACGATGGCGACGGAACGACTGGTGGTGGTCGGCGGGGACGCGGCGGGGATGTCCGCCGCGTCACAGGCCCGGCGGCTCAAGGGCCCGGCGGAGCTGGAGATCACGGCCTTCGAGCGCGGGCACTTCACCTCGTACTCCGCGTGCGGGATCCCGTACTGGATCGGCGGCCAGGTCCCCGGCCGGGACGACCTGATCGCCCGTACGCCCGAGGAGCACCGCGCCCGGGACATCGACCTGCGCATGCGCACCGAGGTGGTGGAGCTCGACCTCGCCGGGGGCCGGGTCCGCACCCGTGATCTGGATTCCGGGTCCGAGGCCTGGACGGGCTACGACAAGCTCGTCCTGGCCACGGGCGCCCGGCCGGTCCGGCCCCGGCTGCCCGGGATCGGCGCGCACGGGGTGCACGGCGTCCAGACCCTGGACGACGGCCAGCGACTGATGGCTTCTCTGGAACTCGCCGAGGGACTGAAGCGGACGGAGGGTACGGAGGGCCGCAGGGCGGTCGTCGTCGGCGCCGGCTACATCGGCGTGGAGATGGCGGAGGCGCTGGTCGCGCGCGGGTACGAGGTCACGGTCCTGCACCGCGGAGCACAGCCGATGGCCACGCTGGACCCGGACATGGGCGCACTGGTGCACGCCGCGATGAACCGGATGGGGATCCGGACGGTGTCGGGCGCCGAGGTGACGAAGATCCTCACGGACGATCAGGGCGCGGTCCGCGCGGTGGCCACGGCGGCGGGGGACGAGTACCCGGCGGACGTGGTCGTGCTCGGCATCGGCGTGGAGCCCCGTACGGCGCTGGCCCGCGCGGCGGGGCTGCCGCTCGGCGAGTCCGGCGGCATCCTGACGGACCTGTCGATGCGGGTCCGGGGCCACGAGAACATCTGGTCGGGCGGCGACTGCGTGGAGGTCCTGGACCTGGTGGCGGGGCGCATGCGGCACATCCCGCTGGGCACGCACGCCAACAAACACGGCCAGGTGATCGGTTCGGGCGTGGGCGGCGGCTACGCCACGTTCCCGGGGGTGGTCGGCACGGCGGTGAGCAAGGTCTGCGACCTGGAGATCGCCCGTACGGGGCTGCGCGAGCGCGACGCCCTGGCGGCGGGGCTGCGCTTCGTGACGGCCACGATCAACTCGACGACGACGGCGGGCTACTACCCGACGGCCGCGGACATGACGGTGAAGATGCTCGCGGAACTCCGCACGGGCCGGCTCCTGGGCGTCCAGATCGTCGGCGGAGCGGGCTCCGCGAAGCGGGTGGACATCGCGGCGGTGGCCTTGACGGCCGGTATGACGGTGGACCAGGTCGTCTCCCTGGACCTGGGCTACGCCCCGCCCTTCTCCCCGGTCTGGGACCCCGTCCTGGTGGCCGCCCGCAAGGCCGTCTCGGCGGTGCGGGCGGCGGGGTAGGGGCCTAGGCCTGGCGGACCCTAGGCCTGGCGGGCCGTCTTCGTGTGGACGTAGTCGACCAGGCGGGTCAGGGCGTCCGGGGGGGTGGTGGGGAGGACGCCGTGGCCCAGGTTGAAGATGTGGCCCTCCAGGCCCGAGGCCGCCGCGAGGACCTCGTCCGTCTTCGTGCGCACGGCCTCCTCGGTGGAGAAGAGGACCGCCGGGTCCAGGTTGCCCTGGAGCGCCTTGCCGGGGCCGACGCGGCGGGCGGCCTCGTCGAGCGCGACGCGGTAGTCGACGCCCACGACGTCCGCGCCGGCCTCGCCCATCAGGCCGAGCAGCTCGCCCGTGCCCACGCCGAAGTGGATGCGCGGGACTCCGTACGAGGCCACGGACTCCAGGACCTTCGCCGACGCCGGCATCACCGAGCGGCGGTAGTCCGCCGGGGCCAGCGCGCCGACCCAGGAGTCGAAGAGCTGCACCGCGGAGGCGCCGGCCTCGATCTGGACCTTGAGGAAGGCGGAGGTGATCTCCGCGAGGCGGTCCAGCAGGTCGGCCCAGAGCTCCGGGTCGCCGTACATCAGGGCCTTGGTGTGCTCGTGGTTCTTCGACGGGCCGCCCTCGACCAGGTAGCTCGCGAGGGTGAAAGGCGCACCCGCGAAACCGATCAACGGCGTGGACCCGAGTTCACCCGTGAGCATGCCGATCGCCTCGGTGACGTACGAGACGTCCTCCGGGGTGAGGTCGCGCAGCTGTGCGAGGTCCTCGCGGCGGCGGATCGGCTGGGCGACGACGGGGCCGATGCCCGGCTTGATGTCCAGGTCGACGCCGATGGCCTTGAGCGGGACCACGATGTCGGAGAAGAAGATCGCCGCGTCGACGTTGTGGCGGCGGACCGGCTGGAGCGTGATCTCCGTGACCAGGTCGGGCCGCATGCACGACTCCAGCATCTGGGTCCCCTCGCGGACCTTGCGGTACTCGGGGAGCGAGCGCCCGGCCTGCCGCATGAACCACACCGGGGTGTGGGGCACCGGCTCCCGCCGGCACGCCTTCAGGAAGGCGGAATCGTACGTCTGACTCGGCTGGCCCGTGGGGCGTTCGTTGGCGCTCACGCGCCAAATCTTCGCACGTATGAAGAAGTGCCCGGCCCGGCGCGGGTGTCCCTGCGCCGCACGGACGCTCGTTCCGCCTAGTCTTCCCCGCATGGCTGCGGCTCAGGGACGATTTTCAGATGGCGCTGACGGTGTGGACAGCGCGAAGGAGAGCTCCGTCCCGCTCCCGTTCCGACACGCGGTCGACGGCCTGAAGAGGGCGCGCCTGCGTCCGGGGATCGAGATCGACCCCACCAGACCGCCCCAGCGCCTGGCCCCGCACGCCTATGCCCTGGAGGCCGCGGTCGTCGACGGCGAGGACGACCTGGCCGACGGCCGGCTCATCCTGCTCCACGATCCGTCCGGGCACGAGGCCTGGCACGGGACCTTCCGCCTGGTGACGCTCGTACGTGCCGAGCTGGAGCCCGAGATGGCCGCCGACCCCCTCCTCCCCGAGGTGTGCTGGTCCTGGCTGACGGGAGCGCTGGAGGCGCGCGGCCTGGCGTACGGGGAGGCGAGCGGGACCGTGACGATGGCGAGCTCGCACTACTTCGGCGGGCTCGCGGAGCGGCGGCCGGCCACCCAGATCGAGATCAGGGCCTCGTGGACGCCGCGCGAGGGCGTCGGCGGGGTCCCGGACACCTCGGCGCACCTGTCGGCGTGGTGCGAGCTGCTCTGCCAGATCGCGGGGCTGCCGCCGGTCGGGCCGACGGACTCGGGGACGGGTGTGGTGTCCCTGCCACAGCGCCGCGGTCCGCACCACCCGTAGCCGTGCCCCCGTACGGCGGCACGCGCGTGATCGCTTTTCGCCGGAGCCGCCGAATGCACGGCGCCCCGTAGAACGGCCGATCGAGCGTCGGCGGCGCGGTGTCGGAACCGGGCACCCGTTGTGGGCTTCTGATCACCCGATGATCGATCGTGCGTCCGAATTGCCCGAATTGTTACTCACCAAATCGTGATCATTCCCTAAAGCCGGGCGGGTGACGTGCCGAAGGAGTCAGTGACCATCCGCACGGTTCGCACCGGCTTCCTTCCCCGAGCCGGCCGTCCCGCCACTCCCCCAGGAGGCCTAGGTGTCCGTTCTTCTCGAGCAGCCCGCAAGCCTGGTCGCCTACCGCCCGAACAAGCCGACGGCCATGGTCGTCGTGGCCGACCCGCGCGTCCGTTCCACCGTGACCCGCCATCTGTGGGCCCTCGGAGTACGTGACGTGATCGAGGCGTCGTCCATCGCGGAGGCCCGCCCCCGCGTCGGCAGCCCGCGCGACATCTGCGTGGCCGACGTACACCTGCCCGACGGTTCCGGTCTCACCCTGCTCTCCGAGACGCGGGCCGCCGGCTGGCCGAACGGCCTGGCCCTGTCCGCCGCCGACGACATCGGCGCCGTGCGCAACGCCCTCGCGGGCGGCGTGAAGGGCTATGTCGTCACCGGCACGCGGACCAACATCGGGCTCCCCACCCGGCCCGGCGCCGCCCCCATCGGTGCCGCCGCCGCCCGTATGCACCGCCGCCCCCCGGGTGCCCCGAGCCACCCGGGCGGCTACCGCGAGCTCTCCGGCCGCGAGGTCGAGGTCCTGCGCCTCGTCGCGGAGGGCCAGTCCAACAAGGCCATCGGCGTCTCGATGGGCCTGTCCGCCCTGACCGTCAAGTCCCACCTCGCCCGGATCGCCCGCAAGCTCGGCACCGGCGACCGCGCCGGTATGGTCGCCGTCGCCCTGCGGACCGGGATCATCCACTGACAACCGCCCGACGGACCCCGGGGAAACCCTCCCCCAGCCACCGCTGGGAGGTGCCCCCAGGGGAAGCCGGGGAAACGCCCGAGCCCGTGCCCCGCGCCCGTCGACGGAACGTTCCGGCGACGGGTGCGCCGTATCCACGGATACCCTTGAGCGGTGACCGACGCCCAAGAGACCGCAGCAGACCTGCGCACCACCACCGGGGGCGGCCCCCCGGACGACGTCGAAAAGGCGCCGATTCCGTTGCTCGAGCCCCGCGAGGGGATCCCTCCGGTGGTGGCCGACGAGGACGCCCTCGCCCGGGTGGTCGCGGCCTTCGCCGCGGGCACAGGACCCGTGGCCGTCGACGCCGAGCGCGCCTCCGGATACCGCTACGGCCAGCGCGCCTATCTGGTGCAGCTGCGCCGCGAGGGCGCAGGATCCGCGCTGATCGACCCAGTCGGCTGCCCCGACCTGTCCGCACTGGGCGAGGCCCTGTCCGGTACCGAGTGGATCCTGCACGCCGCGACCCAGGACCTGCCGTGCCTGCGCGAAATAGGCATGGTGCCCACCTCCCTGTTCGACACCGAGCTGGCCGGCCGCCTGGCCGGCTTCCCCCGGGTCGGGCTGGGCGCGATGGTCGAGAGCGTGCTCGGCTACGCGCTGGAGAAGGGCCACTCCGCCGTCGACTGGTCCACCCGCCCCCTCCCCGAGCCGTGGCTGCGCTACGCCGCGCTCGACGTGGAGCTGCTGGTGGACCTGCGGGACGCGCTGGAGAAGGAGCTGGACCGGCAGGGCAAGCTGGAATGGGCCCGGCAGGAGTTCGACGCCATCGCCGCCGCCCCGCCCGCGCCGCCGCGCAAGGATCCGTGGCGCCGTACGTCCGGCATGCACAAGGTGCGCCGGCGCCGGCAGATGGCCGTCGTACGGGAGCTGTGGGAGTCCCGGGACCGGATCGCCCAGCGGCGTGACGTGTCGCCCGGCAAGGTGCTGGGGGACGCCGCGATCGTCGAGGCCGCCCTCGCGCTGCCGGCGAACGTACACGCGCTGTCGGCCCTGCCCGGGTACGGGCAGCGGATGGGCCGGCGCCAGCTGGAGCAGTGGATGGCGGCCGTGGACCGGGCGAAGGCCCTGCCCGAGAACGAGCTGCCGCAGCCGGGGGCGACCCCGGCCGGTCCGCCGCCGCCGCGCTCCTGGGCGGACAAGGACCCGGCGGCCGCGGCGCGGCTGGCTGCGGCCCGCACCGCCGTCTCGGCGCTCGCGGAGGGGCTGAACCTGCCCCAGGAGAACCTGATCACCCCGGACACGGTCCGCCGGCTGTGCTGGGAGCCGCCGCAGCGGCTGGAGCCGGAGGCGGTGGCGCAGGCCCTCGCGGGCTACGGCGCCCGCCCGTGGCAGATCGAGCAAGTGACGCCCGCGCTGGTGCGGGCACTGGCGGCGACCGCCTGACGCGGCAGCACGTCACGGACACAGAGCCCCCGGCCCTTCGGCCGGGGGCTCTCCGCGTCCCGGAGAGTGTGACGTTCGCCGCTCCTCCCGGAGGGGGTGTGCATGCCAGTTACCGGCAAGTAGCATGGCCGGGTGAGCGGGCGCTCAGCAGCAGATGCCGACCGCCCCCGCGCAGCAGTGCACACCCGCACCTGGAGGAGAGCCAACGTGCCTCGTACCGTCAGGGACGTCGTCTTCGTCGACGGCGTCCGCACCCCGTTCGGCAAGGCGGGCCCGAAGGGCATCTACAACGGGACCCGCGCCGACGACCTCGTCGTGAAGGCGATCCGGGAGCTGCTGCGCCGCAACCCGGACCTGGACCCCAAGAAGATCGACGAGGTCGCCATCGCCGCGACCACGCAGATCGGCGACCAGGGCCTGACGCTGGGCCGCACCGCCGGCATCCTCGCGGGCCTCCCGCAGTCCGTCCCGGGCTACTCCATCGACCGCATGTGCGCCGGCGCGCTGACCGCCGTGACCGCCGTCGCGGGCGGCGTGGCCTTCGGTGCGTACGACGTCGCCCTCGCCGGCGGTGTCGAGCACATGGGCCGCCACCCCATGGGCGAGGGCGTCGACCCGAACCCGCGCTTCGTCTCCGAGAAGCTGGTCGACGAGTCCGCCCTGTTCATGGGCATGACCGCCGAGAACCTGCACGACCGGTACCCGACGATCACCAAGCTCCGCGCCGACGAGTACGCCGTGCGCTCGCAGGAGAAGGCCGCCAAGGCGTACGCCGACGGCAAGATCCAGCAGGACCTGGTCCCGATCTCGGTCCGCAACACCAACGAGGCGGCCGGTGAGACGGGCTGGGGCCTGGTCACCACCGACGAGCCGATGCGCCCGGGCACCACGCTGGAGAACCTGGCCGGCCTGAAGACCCCGTTCCGTACGCACGGCCGGGTCACCGCGGGCAACGCCGCCGGTCTCAACGACGGTGCCACCGCCGCGATCATCGCGTCCGAGGACTTCGCCCGCGAGAACAACCTGCCGGTCAAGATGCGCCTCGTCTCGTACTCCTTCGCGGGTGTCGAGCCGGAGGTCATGGGCTACGGCCCGATCCCGGCCACCGAGAAGGCCCTCGCCCAGGCCGGCCTGTCCATCGAGGACATAGGCCTGTTCGAGATCAACGAGGCGTTCGCCGTCCAGGTCCTCGCCTTCCTGGAGCACTACGGCATCGCCGACGACGACGCCCGCGTCAACCAGTACGGCGGCGCGATCGCGTTCGGCCACCCGCTGGCCTCCTCCGGCGTCCGTCTGATGACGCAGCTGGCCCGCCAGTTCGAGGAGCAGCCGCACGTCCGCTACGGCCTGACCACCATGTGCGTCGGCTTCGGCATGGGCGCCACGGTCATCTGGGAGAACCCGAACTTCAACGCCGAGGGAGACTCCAAGTGAGCACCACCGCTGAGCTCCTGAAGGGCGCGGCCGAGCTGTTCCCGGACGAGGTCGTCACGTCCGCGCACGTCCGCCACCTGGACCTGCCGTTCGGCGCCGGGCGCTTCGCGCTCGTCACGCTGGACAACGGCTTCGACCACACCAAGCCGACCACCTTCGGCCCGCAGTCCCTCGCCAACCTGAACGCGGCGATCGACCAGGTCGAGCAGGAGGCCCTCGCGGGCTCCATCGTCGGCGCGGGCATCACCGGCAAGCCGTTCATCTTCGCGGTCGGCGCCGACCTCAAGGGTGTCGAGCTGCTGAAGCAGCACGACGAGGCGCTCGCCATCGGCAAGGGCGGCCACGACGTGTTCAAGCGCCTGTCGGCGCTGGCCGTCCCCACCTTCGCGTACTACAACGGCGCGGCGATGGGCGGCGGTGTCGAGGTCGGTCTGCACTGCACCTACCGCACCGTCTCGAAGGCCATCCCGGCCTTCTCGCTCCCCGAGGTCTTCCTCGGCCTGGTTCCGGGCTGGGGCGGCTGCGCCCTGCTGCCGAACCTGATCGGCGCGGAGCGCGCGGTCTCGGTGATCATCGAGAACTCGCTCAACCAGAACAAGCAGCTGCGCGGCAAGCAGGTCTTCGAGCTCGGCATCGCCGACGCGATCTTCGAGGGCGCCGACTTCCTGGAGCAGTCCCTCCTGTGGACCGCGAAGGTCCTGAAGGGCGAGACCGAGGTCGTACGCGCCGAGGTCGACCGCGGCGAGGCCTGGGACGCGGCCGTCGCCAAGGGCCGCTTCATCGCGGACTCCAAGGTGCACGGCGCCGCTCCGGCCGCCTACCGCGCGCTGGACATCATCGCCGCGGCCAAGGACGGGGACCTCCAGGCCGGCTTCGACGCCGAGGACGCGGCCCTGGCCGACCTCATCATGGGCGGCGAGCTGCGCTCGGGCATCTACGCCTTCAACCTGGTCCAGAAGCGCGCCAAGCGCCCGGCCGGTGCCCCGGACAAGTCGCTGGCCCGTCCGGTCACCAAGGTCGGCGTCGTCGGCGCGGGCCTGATGGCCTCGCAGCTGGCGCTGCTCTTCCTGCGCCGCCTGGAGGTGCCGGTGGTCCTCACCGACATCGACCAGGAGCGCGTGGACAAGGGCGTGGGCTACGTCCACGCCGAGATCCAGAAGCTGCTCGGCAAGGGCCGCATCAACCAGGACAAGGCCAACCGCCTGACCGCCCTGGTGACCGGTGTGCTCGACAAGGCCGAGGGCTTCGCGGACGCGGACTTCATCATCGAGGCCGTGTTCGAGGAGATGTCCGTCAAGCAGAAGGTGTTCGCGGAGGTCGAGGCGGTCGCCCCGGCGCACGCGATCCTCGCCACCAACACCTCTTCGCTGTCGGTGTCGGAGATGGCCTCGAAGCTCCGGCACCCGGAGCGCGTGGTCGGCTTCCACTTCTTCAACCCGGTCGCGATCCTCCCGCTGCTGGAGATCGTCCGCGGTGAGCAGACCGACGACGCCTCGCTGGCCACGGCCTTCGGTGTCGCCAAGAAGCTGAAGAAGACCGCGGTCCTCACCAAGGACGCCCCGGCGTTCGTCGTGAACCGCATCCTGACCCGCTTCATGGGCGAGATCCAGAACGTCATCGACGAGGGCACCCCGGTCGTCACGGCGGAGAAGGCCATCGAGCCGCTCGGCCTGCCGATGTCCCCGCTGGTGCTGCTGGAGCTCGTGGGCCCGGCGATCGGTCTGCACGTCTCCGAGACCCTGAACCGCGCCTTCCCGGAGCGCTTCACCGTCTCCCCGAACCTGGCGGCCGTGGTCAAGGCCGGCAAGCGCGGCTTCTACGTCTACGATTCCGGCAAGCCGGAGCTGGACCCCGAGGTCGCCGCGCTCCTGGTCCAGGGCGATGTCGTCCTGACCGAGGAGCAGGTCCGCGACCGCGTCCTGGACGCGGTGGCGCAGGAGATCGGCCTGATGCTGGAGGAGGGTGTCGTGGCCGAGGCCCAGGACATCGACCTCTGCCTCATCACGGGCGCCGGCTGGCCCTTCCACCTGGGCGGCGTCACGCCGTACCTGGACCGCGAGGGTGTCTCGGAGCGCGTGAACGGCAAGAAGTTCCTCGCCCCGGGCCTGGCGAGCGTCCCGGTCTGAGACCGCTGCGCCTGAACGCCCCGGACGCCCGTTCCCCTCGCGGGGGCGGGCGTCCGCCGTTCAAGGCGGACCAGGACGGGGCCCGGCGCGGAACCCTCCGGTCCGGGCTGGCAGAATGCGGTCCATGGCGGATGGCACGACACATTTCAGCCGCCGGAACCTGCTCTTCGCGGGCGGTGCGGTGGCCGCCGGCCTCACGGCGGGCGGTCTGTCCTGGGCGCTGCGCACCGGGGCCGACGAGCAGGGCGAAGCGGGCCCGGTCGCCGCCGGCCCGATGGCCGGCGCGTTCGACATGCGGACCGGTGCGCAACTGCTCGCTCCGACTCCGCTGTTCAATACGACGGGCCCCCAGTCGTTCGCGTTCGACGATACGAACGGGCAGGTCTACGTACTCCAGACCGTCGAGAGCGGTATCAGGCTCGACGATGAGGAGGACCCGGTCGGCTCGGGCGATCGGAAGACCTCCGGCGATATGTGCCTGACCCGGCTGAGCAGTTCGGGGAAAACGCTCGGGCATATGTATCTGCGCGGCTTCGGCCACGGAATTTCCTGCGGTGTCGAGCCGACGGGCCAGAATACGTACATATGGGTGGAGGGCCGCGCCGACACCGAGAGCGGCTACGGCCGCACCGTGGTCCGGGTCCCGTTCAAGGACGGTTCGGTCCTCGACAGTTCGGACGACTCCGTCCGCCATTTCGACCCGGTTCCCGGATCCACCGACGTCTCCCCCGCGCTCGACCTGCCCGGCGAGCGGGTGCTGGTGAGCCACGAGGAGGACGGCGTGCACCGGTTCTCGGTGTACGGGATGGCGGATTTCCTGGCCGGGCGCTTCACCGCCGCCCAGGTCCTCAAGGCCGGGGTGCAGGTCAAGCAGGAGGAGTGGTTCCAGGGCTGCGCGCTGTACGGGGACCACGTCTACGTGCTGACCGGCGGCCCGTACACCGGCAAGGGCGGGGACAATCCGCGGAAGTCCGGCGGAAATACATATGTCTCCGCAATTGACGTACGCACGGGGAAGGCGCAAGGCCGTCATCACGTGACCGTGGCACCGGATCTGGCGTACCGGGAGCCGGAGGGAATCGCGGTCGCCACGGCCGGCGGACGGCCGGCATTGTGCATCGGATTTTCCGTGAAGACGCAGGACCGGCGTGAGCTGGCGTTGTACCGCTTCACGGCCTGATGGCATTGACCTTCGGTTAACCCTGCGTTCTAGGGCCGTCCATATTGCTGCTTATACTACTGCGACACTTCACAGGATCCTTATACCTCCATGGGGGAGGAACCGCACCATGGGCTCCAAGCGGCTGCGCGCCGTGCTCGGCGTTCTGATCACCACTGGGCTCATCCTCAGCTTCGTCGGGATGCTGGTCGCCGTCGCGTTCGTCTCCCTCCCCCTGTTCGCCGGCTGCGCCGCGCTCAGCTACGTGGCCGACCTGATGCTCCACAACACCGAGTCGCCGACGCTGGAGAAGCTGCGCGACTCGCGCTTCGGCCTGACGATGCGCTTCCTCATCCGGCAGTTCCTGCTGCTCGGCCTGTGCGGGGCCATCGCCGACATCGAGTCGTTCGTGGCGCAGATGACCACCATCGGCCTGCTCCTGCTGTTCATCCTGCAGCTCGCCTACGGCGCGCTCCTCAAGCACGTCCGCAAGATGCGCAACGAACTGCCGTTCACCACGCGCGGACTGGACCTGGAGGCGCTCGGCATCCGCCGCATGCCGCACCCGTTCCTGATGAACAAGCACGTCCGCAAGACACTGCACCTGGACATCCCGCTGGTGGCCGGCGCCCTCGCCACCATCTCCACGGACGACTGGCGCTTCGTCACGTACGGCATGATCATCACCGTCTTCCTCGCCTACTTCTCGCTGCTGGTGCTGGTGCCCGACGCGCGCAACGCGCTCAAGCTCCCCACCACCGACGAGGCCATCGAGGAGCTCAACCACCAGCTGGCCGAATACCGACCCCAGGTGGCGCTCTACTTCACCTTCGCGGCCGTCTCCAAAGACTTCATGTACCAGGTGAACATGTGGCTGGAGTCGCTGGAGGCACTGGAGCTGCGGCCCATCATCGTGCTGCGCGAGCGGGCCACCCTGCGCTACCTGGACGCGACCTCGGTCCCCGTCATCTGCATCCCGAAAGCGGACAATCTAGCCCGTATCGAGATGAACGAACTCCGGGTCGCCCTCTACCCCGGCAACGCGGGCAAGAACGTCCACATGCTCCAGCGCGCCGAGGTCAAGCACGTCTTCATCGGCCACGGCGACAGCGACAAGCTCGCGAGCAGCAACCGGGTCAGCAAGGTCTTCGACGAGATCTGGGTGGCCGGCCGGGCCGGCCGCGACCGCTACGAGCGCATCAAGCACGCCGTCTCGCACCACCAGATCGTCGAGGTCGGCCGCCCCCAGCTGATGCCCCTGCACCGCTGGACCGGCAAGGTCGCCGCCCCCGTCCCGACCGTCATCTACGCCCCCACCTGGGAGGGCTGGACCGACGACGCCTGCTACACCTCGGTCATCCCGGCCGGCGAGAAGCTGATCAAGGCGCTGCTCGACTACGAGCGCGACATCCGCATCATCTACAAGCCGCACCCGCTGACCGGTTCGCGCTCCGCCGAGGCCGCCGCCGCGCACCGCCGCGTGATCGCCCTCCTCGAAGAGGACAACGCCCGGCGCTTCGGCCGCAACCTCACCGACTCCAAGGCCGCCGCCAAGAAGCTCGCCCGGATCGACCAGCGCATCGCCGACCTCTCCGAGCGCGGCGTCCGCTCCAAGTACCCGGACCTCACCGAGGAGGAGCGGACCGCGCGCATCCGGCGCAGCCGCAACCAGGCGGGGGCCCTGTACTGGAACGCCGTCCCCGACGCCGCGCACCACGTGGTGACCGAGCGGATCCCGGCCCTGTACGACTGCTTCAACCAGTCCGACCTGCTCATCGGCGACATGTCCAGCGTGGTCTCCGACTTCGTCGCGACCCTGAAGCCGTACGCCATCTTCAACCTCGACGGCCTGCCCGACGACCAGTTCCGCAACGAGCAGCGGACGGCGTACGCCTCCTACCTGCTCGACGGCGACTGCAACGGCCTGGCCGAGGCCATCGAGGCGACGCTGAACCCGCGCGAGGACGTCATGGCGCCCTACCGCGAACAGCTGAAGGAATACCTCCTGGGCGAGGAGTACCCGCCCTCGATCGTCCGCTTCAACGCGGCCGCCAACAACCTCTACCGGCGGGGGCTGCGCGACTTCCCCATCGAATACCCGGAGCAGGTCCCCTACCCCGTGTAGGCGGACCTTCCCCGGGCATCCGAGTCGCACCGCCCGTCCACCGACCGCCACCCCGCACCACCGCCGTGCCGCACCCCTCACTCAGGAAGAAGGAGCCTTGTCCTCCAGACCTGTCCCCCACCGCACCGTCGCCGTCGTCCTCGCGGGTGGCACCGGCCAGCGCATCGGGCTCGAGATACCGAAGCAGCTGCTCAAGATCGCCGGAAAGCCGATCCTGGAGCACACGCTCCACGTCTTCGAGAACGCGCCGGACGTCGACGAGGTGATCCTCCTCATGACGCCCGCGTACGTGGAGGACGCCCGCCGCATCGTGGAGCGGGCCAAGCTGGGCAAGGTCACCCAGGTCCTGGCGGGCGGCTCGACCCGCAGCGAGACCACCCGGATCGCCATCGACGCCGCGGCCGCCGGGCTCGGCGAGGGCGAGGACTGCAACCTCCTGTTCCACGACGCGGTCCGCCCGCTGCTCTCGCAGCGCGTGGTGCGCGAATGCGTCGAGTCCCTGGAGCGCTACCAGGCCGTCGACGTCGCCATCCCGTCCTCCGACACCGTCATCGTCACCCGTACCCACGGCAACGACGGCGAGTTCATCACCGAGGTCCCCGACCGCTCCCGGCTGCGCCGCGGCCAGACCCCGCAGGGCTTCCGGCTCTCCACGATCCGCGCCGCGTACGAGCGGGCGGCGGCGGACCCCTTCTTCCAGACCACCGACGACTGCTCCGTCGTCGTCAAGTACCTGCCCCACGTCCCGGTCCACATCGTCACCGGCGACGACTACAACATGAAGGTCACCCAGCCCGTCGACGTCTTCATCGCCGACAAGCTGTTCCAGCTCGCCTCCCACGCCGCGCCCGCCCAGGCCGGCGAGGCCGCGTACCGCGAGCAGCTGGCCGGCAAGACGATGGTGGTCTTCGGCGGCTCGTACGGCATCGGCGCCGACATCTCCCGCATCGCCGAGGGCTTCGGCGCCCGCGTCTTCGCCCTGGGCCGCTCCACCACCGGCACGCACGTGGAGAACCTCGACCACGTCGAGGCGGCCCTGGCGGGCGCCTACGCCGAGACCGGCCGCATCGACTACGTCGTCAACACCGCGGGCGTGCTGCGCGTCGGCCGCCTCGACGAGACCGACAACGAGACGATCCGCGAAGCGCTCGACGTCAACTACCTGGCCCCCGTCAACATCGCCCGCACCTCGTACAAGTACCTCAGCGAGACCCAGGGCCAGCTGCTCCTCTTCACCTCCAGCAGCTACACCCGCGGCCGCGCCGAGTACAGCCTGTACTCCTCGACCAAGGCCGCCATGGTCAACCTGACCCAGGCGCTGGCCGACGAGTGGGCCGAGGACGGCATCCGCGTCAACTGCGTGAACCCGGAGCGCACGGCGACCCCGATGCGCACCAAGGCGTTCGGCCAGGAGCCCTCGGGATCGCTGCTCACGTCCGAGTCGGTCGCCCTGACCTCCCTGGACGTACTGGTCTCCGAGATGACCGGCCACGTCATCGACGTACGCAAGCAGGACCCGACCACGACACCGGCGCAGCGCTCCGGCTTCGAGGCGGCGCTGGCGTCCGTGCTCATCCAGACCACGGAGGACCAGGGGGTCTAGGCGTGACGTACGCACCCGGAGCGCAGCAGTCGCCGGCGCCGCGAAGGATCTTCGTGGCCGGCGACTCCGTGGCGGTCACCCGGCCGTACAGCTACCTGCCGATGGCGGGCTGGGCCCAGGCCCTGCCCCTCTTCCTCACCGATGCGGTCGAGGTCGTCAACTGTGCCCGCGCCCGCGCGAGCTCGAAGAGCTTCCGCGAGCGGGGGCGGCTCCAGTGGATCCTCGACCACCTGGAGCCGGACGACCTCCTGCTGTTCGGCTTCGGCCAGATCGACTGGAAGACCGACCCCGGCCTGCACACCAAGCCGTTCTCCACGTTCCAGGAGCACATGGCCGCGTACGTCCACGGCGCGCGCGAGCGCCGTGCCCACCCGGTGATCGTGCTGCCGTACGAGCGGCGCCGCATGGACGCGCACGGCAACGTCGCCCGCTTCCTGGGCGACTACCCGCTCGCGGCCCGGCAGCTGGCCGAGGACGAGCACGTGCCCGTCGTCGACCTGTACGGCCAGAGCCTGCAGTGGTGGGAGGAGCTCGGGCCGGAGTCGTCCAAGCTCGTCTTCACCCATCTTCGGCCCGGTGAGCCGCTGCTGGAGAAGGTCCAGGACGCGGACAACGTGCACCTGCGCGCGGAGGGCGCGATCGAGTGCGCCCGGTTCGTCGCCCGCAGCCTCGCCGAGCAGGGCGTCGTCCCCTACCCGTGGGTCCGCGACCTCGACCGCCGCCGGTTCTCGTACGACGAGATGGGCTGGCTGGACGAGGAGACGTTCTCGCACCGTACGAAGTCCCGGGTGTCCGAGCCCGCGGCACGCAAGGAGTCCAGCGCGTGAACCTCCTCCTCCGCGGACAGGCCGTCGGCGACACCCCGTCACTGGGCACCGTGTACGCGGCCCTGTACACCTCGGCCGACCCGCGACGGGGCGTGTCCCCGGGCGGGACCGTCCAGTTCGGCCTGTCCGTGGCACCCGACCAGGGCGCCTCGCGCGGCTGCGCGTACCTGCCGGAGGAACCGCTGACCGCCGTCGGCGAGATCGTCGGCGTACAGGGGCTGGAGTACTTCCCCCGCCAGCGCTGGTTCCGGGCCCGCGCGGACGCCGGGGAGCAGACCACGGGGGTGCTGCACCTGCGCGTCGACGACTCGGCCACGGCGCGCAGCATCCGGCCGCGGATGATCGTGGGCATCCCGGACGCCTCGGGCCGCAAGCTCGTGCGTACGGGCAAACTCGCCACCGAGCCCCTGCCCCTGCGGCCGGCCACCGCCCGCGGGCTGCGGCTCGTGACCGAGGCGGGAGCGCCGGGCACGGTCAACGTGCTCTCTGCGGCCCCGGCGGGCAGCACCGCCGTCTCCGTGACACAGCCGCGGGGAGGCAGGGCGCAGCTCTCGCCGGACGGCTGGGTCACGTACGCGCCCGCCCCCGGTTTCACCGGCTACGACCGGTTCGAGTACACGGTGGGCACCGCCGCGGCCGGGCAGCTGACCTCGCACGTGAACGTCTTCGTGGGCTCCTTGGAGCACATCCCGGGCGCCTTCCCGCTCCATCCGGCGGACAGCACCCCGCGCCCTTGGCAATGGCCCGAACTCACCGGGGAGATGCCGTGGCCCCGCCGCGCCGCTCCGCAGAACTGACGAGGATCCCCCCATCATGAACACCGCCGTCGTCGGAGCCACCGACGTCAAGGACGTGACGGTCGCCGTCCGGGTCCGCAACCAGGCCGCCGCGCTCGACGCCTGCCTGGCCTCCGTCCTCGTACAGTCCCTCGGCACGGACCGGCTGGAGGTCATCGGCGTCGACGACGGATCGACGGACGAGAGCGGGTCCGTCCTGGCGCGGGCGGCCCACCAATACCCCGCATTCGTACGCGCGGGGCAGGTCTCGCCGGGGCTGAGCGCGGCCGGGGCCCGCAACTGGGCGCTGAGCCAGGTGCGCGGACGCTACGTCATCTTCCTGGACGCCACCGACCGGCTGGCGCCCGACGCCCTGGAGCGGATGGTCGCGGCGGCCGACGCGTACGAGGCCGACGTCGTACTGGGCAAGCTGGAGAGCTCCGGCCGGCACACGGTCGAGACCTCGATGTTCCGCAAGAACCAGGCCTACACCGATCTGTACGCCACGCGCGCGTACTGGTCGCTGACCCCGGACAAGCTGTTCCGCACCAGCCTGCTGCAGCGCCGCGGGCTGGCCTTCCCCACCGACATGCTGATCGGCGACGACCAGGCGTTCACGGCCCGCGCCCTCATCGGGGCGGACAACGTCTCGGTCGTCGGCGACGCACCCTGTGTGGTCAAGGGCCCCTCGCCGGCGACGCGGGCGACGCTGCCGGACCGGGTCGCCCTGGCTTCGCGGATGCTGGCGCTGGTCGCCTCGCAGCTGCCCGAGGGGCCGCGCCGGGACAGGCTCCAGTCGCGGCACCTGGAGGTGGAGCTCGGGAAGGCGACCGCGGCCGCGCTGCTGTCCGCCACCGACGCGGCGGAGCGGGACCAGGCGCTGTGGGCCGCGGCCGAGGTGCTGCGCACCCAGGCCTCCCCGGGCGCGCTGGCGCTGCTGCCGCGCATGGTGGCCGTACGTTTCGCCCTGCTGGCGCAGGGCCGGTTCGCCGAGGCGCAGCGGATGGCCGCCTTCGAGGCGGACAAGGACCGGCCGGCGGTGCGCAAGACGGTGGAGGAGGGGCGGGTGTTCACGACGCTGCCGTTCTTCCGCGACCCGCAGGTCGCCCTGCCCGACGAGCTGTTCGACATCACCGATGACATGACGGTCACCCACCAGTTGGAGAAGGCGCACTGGGACGGGCCGATGCTGCTGCTGGAGGGCTTCGCGTTCTTCGAGCAGCTGTCGACGAAGGACCGCGCCACCCGGGTCGTGCTGCGCGAGCGGACGAGCGGCGCGCAGGAGAGCTGCTCCGTCACGGCTCGCAGGGACGACGCGCTGACCAACGCCAAGGGCAGGCCGAGGGCGATGGGCCGGTTCTCCTGCCGGGTCAACCTGGGCCAGACGTCGAGCGGCTGGCCGCTCCCGCCGGGCACCTGGGACCTCCACCTCGCGGTCGGATTCGAGGGCGTGACCCAGGAGGTGCGGCTCGGGCCGAAGCGCTCCGCCGATCTGGACACGACCGCCCGGATGCCGGTGCCGATCGGGGCGGCGCCGGATGCGCAGGGCATGGAGCTGGCGGCCACCCCGTACTACACGGAGTCCGGCGGTCTCAGCATCGAGGTGTCCCGGCGGACTCCGCTGCCGCGGCAGGCCTGAGGCCGGCGCTGGGGGCGCCCGGCCTCAGGCGGCCTCCCAGGGGCCGAAGACCAGCCCCTGCTGGGTGGTGTCCTGGCGGGTGCAGATCAGTGCGCCGTCCGCGTCGAAGGCGGCCACGACGATGCGGCCCGCCGCGTCCACCGCCACCTGGGGGGCGTACGCCCCATGGCCGCCGAGGGAGGCCCACCAGGTGCCGTAGCCCTCGTTCTCGGTGACGTAGGCGGTGAGTTCGATGTCGCCCTCCGCACCGGTCTGCGCGAGCACCGTGCAGTCGTAGCCGCCGATGACGGACCGGACCACGCCCGGCGCGCCCTTCCCGCCGGCGCCGCCGAGGCCCATCAGGCCGCCGGGCGCGCCCTGGTGTCCGGCCCGCCAGGCGACCAGCGAACCGTCTCCCGGGTAGCGCCAGAAGTACGTCACCCTGCGCGGGCCCGTCTCGCACAGCACCGGGGTGCCGGGGACGACCGGCGTGGGGATGCGGTCGGCGAGCTGGAAGCGGCCCTGGCCCACACCGACCCAGCGGTCGGCTCCGGCCGGGCCGAGGGCGAGCAGTTCGAGCGGCCCGCCCGCCGACATGAGCGGGGCCACGTCACCCCCGTACGGCTCCGGGGCCACCTGCTTCCAACCGCCCCACGCGCCCTCGGCGTTGCGGCTGCGGCGCAGGACGCCGCCGTGGCGCATCGAGACGAGGACGTGCGTGGAGCCGGAGCGCTGGTTGACGGCGATGCGCGGCGGGCCGGCGAGCCGGTCGCCGGTGGGGCCGCCGCGCAGCCCGGGGGCGCCGAGGCTGTGCCAGTCGGTCAGGGGGCGGCCCGGCTGGAACTGGGTGGCGACGATGATTTCCGGCCGCCCCGAGCCGTCTTGCGCGGCCCGCAGGCCGACGAAGTGCACGTACCCCTCGCGGCTCTGCGCCATCGCGGCGGCGCCCGTCCAGCCCTCGACCTCGAAGGCATCCGGGCCGGTCCAGCCGGTGTGGGGCGCCGCGGCCTCGGTCCAGCGCACCAGGCCGTGCGGGGTGCATGCGTAGGCCGTCAGACGGCCGTCGCCCCCTTTGAACAGCCAGTTTCCGGCCGGTGGCGAGGACCGGCGGGGAGCCGGTCCGCCCGGGGGTGCGTCCTGCGCCGCGCGGACGGAACTGGCGCCCCGGATTCCGCTTTTGCCTCGGACCACGCCGCTCTTCACCCTTCTGCCGAGAATGTCCTGCTCAAGCGGCCGCGCTCTTCACCGGAAAGAACCAGCCACTCGAAAGTGTGTCTTATGATGCACCCCATCGATAATAGAAGGGCCCTGCCTCCATGACCGACCTGCCCTCTGCCAGCTCTCCTTCCTCCCGGCGCAGGCGGCGGCGCGGCGGCAGGCGCGCCCTGCGGATCGTGCTGCTGACGGTGGCCCTGCTCATCCTCGCTGCCGCCGGCGGCGGCTGGTGGGCGTACAGCCACCTCAACGGCAACATCGACAGTGTCGACCTCGACCAGGCCATCGGTGACAACCGCCCGAAGAAGGTCGTCGCGGGCGCACAGAACGTCCTCGTCCTCGGCTCCGACTCGCGCGCCGGGGCCAACGGGGACCTCGACCACGGCGACGTGAGCGGCGCCCGCTCGGACACCGCCATGCTGGTGCACATACCCGAGGGCCGGTCCAAGGCCACCGCGGTGAGCATCCCGCGCGACACCCTGATCAGCCGGCCCGAATGCAAGGACGCCGACGGCAAGACCGTCAAGGCGGCGAACCGGGTCATGTTCAACTCGGTCTACTCGCTCGCCGGTCCGGCCTGCGTGGTCAAGACCGTGGAGCAGATGTCCGGGATCCGCGTGGACCACTTCGTCGAGGTCGACTTCGCCGGGTTCAAGGGCCTGGTGGACGCCCTCGGCGGGGTCACCGTCACCCTGGACAAGCCGATGAGCGGGGCCAAGGGCGGGCTCAAGCTCGACGCGGGCACGCACCGGCTGAACGGCGCCGACTCGCTCAAGTTCGTCCGTACCCGCTACGGCTACGGGGACGGCAGCGACCTCGGACGCATAGGCCTCCAGCAGCAGTTCATGATGGCGATGCTCTCGGAGATCAAGAAGCAGGACGCGCTCGGCAACCCGGCCCGGCTCTACAAGCTGGCCGATGCCGGCACCAAGTCGCTGACCACCGACTCCGACCTGGCCTCCCTCACCTCCCTGGCCGACTTCGCCCAGAGCATGAAGGGCGTCGACCCGGACACCATGGAGACGATCATGCTCCCGGTCGCCTACGACAAGGTGGACCCGAACCGCGTGGTCGTGGCGGAACCGCAGGCGGGCCTGTTGTGGGAGGCCCTGCGCGCCGACCAGAAGATCCCGGCCGAGGCCAAGAACTCCCCCGCCAAGGGCTGACACCGCGCTTCACGGGCAAGCGGGCCGTACGGGAACCTCCCGTACGGCCCGCTTCTTCGTGGCTCAGCCCATCGGGGCCGCCGGAGCGGAACTAGTACTCCGCGTCCTGGCCCGCCTTGCCGAGGCGGCTGTGCGAGCGTCCGTAGGCGAAGTAGACGACGATGCCGATCGCCATCCAGACGGCGAAACGGATCCAGGTCTCGGCCGGCAGGTTGAGCATCAGCCAGAGCGAGGCCGCGATCGACACGATCGGGATCACCGGCACCCAGGGGGTGCGGAACGCCCGGTGCAGGTCGGGGCGGGTCTTGCGCAGGATGATCACGCCGAGGGCGACGAGCACGAAGGCGAACAGGGTGCCGATGTTCACCAGTTCCGCGAGCTTCTCCAGGCTGGTGAAGCCCGCGACGATGGCGATGATCCCGCCGAGCAGGACGGTCGCCCGGTAGGGGGTTCGGTACTTGGGGTGGGTGACGGAGAAGACGCGCGGCAGCAGTCCGTCACGGCTCATCGCGAAGAACACGCGCGTCTGGCCCAGCAGCAGGATCATGCACACGGTGATCAGCCCGACCGCCGCCCCGAGACTGATGGCACCGGAGAAGAAGGGCTGGTTCACCGACTTGAAGGCTTCGGCCAGCGGCGCCGTGGGTGACATCTCCGAGTACTTCTGCATGCCGGTGACCACCAGCGTCACGGCGACGTAGAGCACGGTGCAGATCAGCAGCGAGCCGAGGATGCCGCGCGGCATGTCCCGCTGCGGGTTCTTGGTCTCCTCGGCGGCGGTGGCCACGACGTCGAAGCCGATGAACGCGAAGAAGATGAGGGAGGCCGCGGTGAAGATGCCCATGACGCCGAAGTTGGTGGGCGCGTACCCGAACATCAGCTGGACCAGTGGCGCGTGCAGGCCGTTGCCCGCCTCCTGCGGCTGGGCCGGAGGGATGAACGGCGAGTAGTTGTCGGCCTTGATGAAGAACAGGCCCGCGACGATGACCAGCAGCACCACGAAGACCTTGATGGCGACCACGATCGCGGTGATCCGCGCCGAGAGCTTCGTCCCCACGACGAGGATCGCGGTCAGCACCAGGATCAGCAGGAAGGCCAGCAGGTCGAAGGTTCCTCCCGCGTCGGGCCCGGCCAATGCCTTGGGCAGGTCCCAGCCGAGGTTGGTGTGCATGAGGTGGCGCACGTACCCCGACCAGCCGACCGCCACGACGGCGGTGCCGAGCGCGAACTCCAGCACCAGGTCCCAGCCGATGATCCAGGCGGGCAGCTCACCGATCGAGGCGTACGAGAACGTGTACGCCGATCCGGCCACCGGCACGGTGGACGCGAACTCGGCGTAGCAGAGGGCCGCGAGGGCGCAGACGATGCCCGCCGCGACGAAGGCCAGGGAGGTGGCGGGTCCGGCGTTGTTCCGGGCCGCGATGCCCGTGAGGACGAAGATGCCGGTGCCGATGATGACACCGACACCGAAGACCGTCAGGTCCCAGGCGGAGAGCGACTTGCGGAGCGCGTGTTCCGGCTCCTCCGTGTCGCGGATGGACTGCTCGACCGTCTTGGTGCGGAAGACGCTGTTCAGGTCCTTGCTCACCGACGCACCTCCGACAGGTGACGACGCACACGAACGGGCCGGGAGGCCCACCCTTCAAGGGTGATCTCCCGGCCCGTGACGTGCAACCGCGCGTTTTGGCCGACCGGTCGGTCGACTAGTCGACCGCGGCAGCCGGCTCGCTGTCGTAACGCCCGTCCAGCTTGGCGACCAGGCCGGTCACCTGGCGGGCGATGTCCGGAGCGGTCAGGCCGATCTCGGCCATGATCTCCTTGCGCAGCGCGTGGTCGAGGAAGCGCTGCGGGATGCCGAAGTCGCGCAGCGGTACGTCGACGCCCGCGTCGCGCAGCGCCTGCGCGACGGCGGAGCCCACGCCGCCGGTGCGGCCGTTGTCCTCGACGGTGACGACCACGCGGTGCCGGTCCGCGAGCGGGGCCATGGCCTCGTCCACGGGCTTGACCCAGCGGGGGTCGACCACGGTCGTGGAGATGCCCTGCTTGTCGAGCAGGTCGGCGATCTCCAGGCACATCGGGGCGAGTGCGCCGACCGAGACGAGCAGTACGTCCGGACGGGTGACCTCGGGGGCCGGGGTGCGCAGTACGTCCATGCCGCCGATCCGGCCGGCGGCCGGAACGGCCGGGCCGACGACGCCCTTGGAGTAGCGCACGACGGTCGGGGCGTCCTTGACCTCGACGGCCTCGCGGAGCTGGGCGCGCAGCTGCTCGGCGTCGCGCGGGGCGGCCAGGCGCAGGCCGGGGACGACCTGGAGGATCGACATGTCCCACATGCCGTTGTGGGAGGCGCCGTCGTCGCCGGTGACGCCGGCGCGGTCCAGGACGAAGGTGACCCCGCACTTGTGCAGGGCGACGTCCATCAGGACCTGGTCGAAGGCGCGGTTGAGGAAGGTCGCGTACACCGCGAAGACCGGGTGGACCCCGCCGGTGGCGAGGCCCGCCGCCGAGGTGGCGCCGTGCTGCTCGGCGATGCCCACGTCGTAGATCCGGTCCGGGAAGGCCTCGGCGAACTTGTTGAGGCCGACCGGGTGGAGCATGGCGGCGGTGATGCCGACGATGTCCGGGCGCTCGTGGCCCAGCTTGACCATCTCGTCGGCGAAGACCGAGGTCCAGCTCGCGGCGGCGGTCTTGACGGGCAGGCCGGTGTCCGGGTGGATGACGCCGACCGCGTGGAAGCGGTCCGCCTCGTGCTCCAGGGCGGGGGTGTAGCCGCGGCCCTTCTGGGTGAGGCAGTGCACGATGACCGGCCCGCTGAAGCGCTTGGCGCGCGTCAGGGCGGACTCCAGGGCCTCGATGTCGTGGCCGTCGATGGGGCCGATGTACTTCAGGCCCAGGTCCTCGAACATGCCCTGCGGGGCGATGAAGTCCTTGAGGCCCTTCTTGGCGCCGTGCAGGGTCTCGAAGAGCGGCTTCCCGACGACCGGGGTGCGCTCCAGGAGCTCCTTGCCGCGGGCCAGGAAGCGCTCGTAGCCGTCCGTGGTGCGCAGGGTGGCGAGGTGGTTCGCGAGGCCGCCGATGGTGGGGCCGTACGAGCGCTCGTTGTCGTTGACGACGATGACCAGCGGGCGGTCCTTGGCGGCGGCGATGTTGTTCAGCGCCTCCCAGGCCATTCCGCCGGTCAGTGCGCCGTCACCGATGACGGCGGCGACGTGGTGGTCCTCGCGGCCGAGCACCTCGTTGGCCTTGGCCAGGCCGTCGGCCCAGCCCAGCACGGTGGAGGCGTGCGAGTTCTCGATGACGTCGTGGTCGGACTCGGCGCGCGAGGGGTAGCCGGACAGGCCGCCCTTGGTGCGCAGGCCGCCGAAGTCCTGGCGGCCCGTGAGCAGCTTGTGGACGTAGGCCTGGTGGCCGGTGTCGAAGAGGACCTTGTCCTTGGGCGAGTCGAAGACCCGGTGCAGGGCGATCGTCAGTTCGACCACCCCGAGGTTGGGGCCGAGGTGCCCGCCGGTCTTGGAGACGGCGTCGACGAGGAAGGACCTGATCTCGGCGGCGAGCTGGTCGAGCTCCTCCTGGCTGAGCCGGTCCAGATCGCGCGGTCCCTTGATGCGGGTCAGCAGCACCCGTGCCTCCTTGCAGTTGCTTGCTGGTCTGTCGAGTCTAATGTTCCGCTCGCGGCGGTGGTCATCGGGCGGCCCCTGGCGGGTCACACCTTTGTCATACATGTACACGCCACCGCGAGGTCACACATCCCAAACGGGCGTATATCCGCACAGTCATACGCACATATGCACGCACGGGTGCCCGGTGCCACACGAAGTGGCACCGGGCACTGTGACCGTTCTTACCGCACGGGCGCGGTGTCAGGCGCGTCCGGCCGTCTTCTGGGTCTTGCGGGTGACCGAGTCGATCACCACGGTGGCCAGCAGCACCGCACCGGTGATCATGTACTGGATCGGGGTGGCGATGCCCTGGAGAGCCAGACCGTACTGGATCGAGGTGATGACCATGACGCCGAGGAGGGCGTTCCAGGTCCGGCCCCGGCCGCCGAAGAGGCTGGTGCCGCCGATCACGGCCGCCGCGATCACGTTCATCAGCAGGTCGCCGGCGCCGGCGCTCTGGTTGGCCGCCGCGATCTTGGAGGCCCAGAAGAGCCCGCCGATGGCGGCGAAGGTGCCCGCGAGGGCGAAGACCGTGATGCGGATCCCGGCGACGTTGATGCCCGCGCGCCGGGAGGCCTCGACGCTGCCGCCGAGCGCGAAGACGTTGCGGCCGAAGGAGGTACGGCGCAGGAGGAAGTCCGTGCCGACCAGCACCAGCACGAAGAGCACCACCGCGAGCGGGAGGCCCTTGTACTGGTTGAACACCGCGGCGGGACCGAAGGTGAACAGGGCCAGCAGGCCCGTGCGCAGGGCGATCTCGCTCATCGGGCGGGACGGGACCCCCGCGGCCTCGCGGCGGCGGTTGTCGAAGAAGCTCGCCAGGAAGTACCCGATCACCGCGACCGCGGCGAGGCCGTAGCCGGCCGCCACGTCCGTGAAGAAGTACGTGGTGAGCTGGCCCACCGGACCGTCGGGGTCGATGTTGATCGTGCCGTTGCTGCCGAGGATCTGCAGCATGGCGCCGGACCAGAAGAGCAGGCCCGACAGGGTGACGGCGAAGGCCGGTGCGCCGATCCTGGCGAAGAAGAAGCCGTGGATTGCGCCGATCAGGGCGCCGCCGGCGACCGCGGCCAGGATCGCCACCCACTGGTTGACCCCGTGGGTGACGGCAAGGACCGCGAAGATCGCACCCGAGACACCGCTGACGGAGCCGACCGAAAGGTCGATCTCGCCGAGCAGGAGCACGAAGATGATGCCCACGGCCATCATGCCGGTGGCGACCATCGTGATCGCGATGTTGGTGAGGTTCTCCGGGGACAGGAAGTTCGCGTTCAGCCCCTGGAAGATGGCCCAGATGATGACCAGGCCGATGACGACCGGGACGGAGCCCAGGTCGCCGGCCTTCATCTTGCGGCCGAACTCGCTCAGGTACCCGGACAGGCCCTGCTCGCGCACGAGCAGGCGCGGGTCCACCGCGGGAATGGCGTCCGCCGGGGCGGCGGGGTTGGCCAGCTGGGCCACCTCTTCCGCCGAGGTGTGGTGTTCGGTGCTCACTTCTGAGCCTCCCCGGTACGGGCCGCACGACGGGTCACGGCATTGTCCGTGGCACCCGTGATGGCGGAGATGATCTCTTCCTGCGACGTGTCCTTCACGGTGAAGACACCGTTGTTGCGGCCCAGCCGCAGGACCGCCACCTTGTCGGCGACGGCCTTCACATCGGCCATGTTGTGGCTGATGAGGATGACGGCGTGGCCGCGCTCGCGCAGCCGCTCCACCAGGTCGAGGACCTGGGCGGTCTGCTCGACGCCGAGGGCCGCCGTGGGCTCGTCGAGGATGACGAGCTTGGGCTCGCCGAGCATCGAACGGGCGATCGCCACGGTCTGGCGCTGACCGCCGGAGAGCGAGGCGATGGGGATGCGGACACTGGGGATCCGGATGGACAGGGTGGTCAGGAGCTCGCGGGCGCGGCGCTCCATCTCCACCTCGTCGAGGACACCGCGGCGCTTGAGCTCGCGGCCCAGGAAGAGGTTGCCGACGACATCGATGTTGTCGCACAGCGCGAGGTCCTGGTAGACCGTCGCGATGCCCAGGTTCTGGGCGTCGTGGGGCTTGCTGATCGAGACCGGCTTGCCTTCCCACTCGATGACTCCGTCATCGATGGGGTGGACACCGGCGATCGTCTTGACGAGCGTGGACTTGCCGGCGCCGTTGTCGCCGACCAGGGCGACCACCTCGCCGGAATGGATCTCGAGCTCTACATCGGTGAGCGCCTGGACGGCACCGAATCGCTTCGAGACCCCTCGCAACGCCAGCACGGGCGCAGCGGACACATGAACCATCTCCTTCGCCGCCTGACCGGCGGGGATGTCGTGCAGTAAGTGCAGGAGCGGGGTGGGGTGGGGGAATCGTTTCTGCCCGGCGCCCCGCGGGTGGCGGGGAAGGAGGGGGCGGGGCGCCGGGCAGGCGCGGGGGTCCCGGTGGACCGAAGGCCGCGGGGGCGGGCCTCCGGCCGGTGGGACGACGGGGCCTGGGTGAGGCCCGGAGGACCTGGGTCAGGCCCGGGAGGCCTGGGGCCAGGCCCGGAGGGCCTACTTCAGGCCGAGGGTGGCGCAGGCGGCCGCGTACTTGTCGGTGCAGATCTCGTCGGCCGTGTAGACACCGTCCTTGATGACAGTGTCCTTGATGTTGTTCTTCGTCAGCGAGACGACGGGCACCAGGACCGAGGGGACGCCCTTGGTGGTGGGGCTGTCGACCTTGGAGGTGGTGACACCGTCCAGCTTCTCGCCCTTGGCGAGCGCGACGGCCATCTTCGCGGCGGCCTCGGCCTCGGGGGCGTACGGCTTGTAGACGCTCATGAACTGCTCGCCCGCGACGATGCGCTGCACACCGGCGAGTTCCGCGTCCTGGCCGGTGACCGGGGGCAGGGGGTTCAGGCCGGCCGCCTTGAGGGCGGTGATGATGCCGCCCGCCATGCCGTCATTGGCGGAGTAGACGCCGACGATCTTGTCCTTGCCGATCGCGGAGATGGCACCCGCCATGTTGGTGTTGGCGTTCTCCGGCTTCCACTCCTTGGTGTCGTACTCCTTGCCGACGGTCACCTTGCCGTCGAGGACGGAGTGCGCACCCTTCTTGAAGAGGGCGGCGTTCGGGTCGGTGACCGAGCCGTTCATCATGACGATCTCGCCGGAGCCGGCCTTGTCGCCCAGGGCCTCCAGCAGGGCCTTGCCCTGGACCTTGCCGACCTCTTCGTTGTCGAAGGAGGTGTACGCGTCGATCGGACCCTCGGCGAGGCGGTCGTAGGCCACGACGGGGATGCCCGCCTCCTTGGCCTTCTTGACCGAGCCGGCGATGGCCTTGGAGTCCACCGCGTCGACGACCAGGACGTTCACCTTGTTGGTGATCATCGTGTCGACCTGGGAGTTCTGCGTGGTCGCGTCCTGCTTGGCGTTGGCGTAGACGACCTCGCCCTTGCCGCCGGTGAGTTCGGCGACCTTCTTCTCGAAGAGCGGCTTGTCGAACTTCTCGTAACGCGCGGTCTGGTTCTCCGGCAGGAGCAGACCGATCTTGATCGCGCCACCCGCGGCGGCGGAGCCGGACTCCTTCGGCTTCTCGCCGGCCTCCTTGGCGCTGCCACAGGCGGCAAGGGAAGCGGCCATGGCGGTGGCGGCTACGGCAACGGCGGCTCTGCGCATACGCGTGTTCATTTCCTGAACCTCCCTGACGAGGCCGCAACGTTGCGGCCGAGGTGGACGTGAGTCAACCTCGGCCGCAGTTTGTCGTCAAGGAGTGAATCCTTAACGAGATGACAACGGTGCCATCCGTTATCTAACTGAAGGCAAGAGCTTGAGGGTCGGCGAACCGGCCAGAAGGGTCGAATCGCCCATCTCGCTCAGCACCAGGGCCAGCGCTCCCAGCACCTCGGCCCGGCCGCCCAACGACCCGGTGAGCACGGAGAGTTGGCGTGCCGCGCTGGGGATCGCGTACCTCCCCACGGACTCACGTATGGGGGCCAGGATCAGTTCACCGGCCTCCGCCAGCGAACCGCCGAGCACCACGCGGCTCGGATTGAGGACGTTGCACAGGTTCGCGACACCACTACCCACATGGCGGCCCACGTCGGCGATCACCCGGCGGCAGCCCGGGTCGCCCTCCCGGGCCAGTTCGACCACCCGCTCCATGGTGAGCTCGGGCCCGTGCGTGCTCTGCAGCAGCGGCAGTACGTACCGGGCCGCGGCGAAGGTCTCCAGGCAGCCGCGGTTGCCGCAGCGGCAGACCGGGCCGGACTCGTCCAGGGTGATGTGCCCGATCTCGCCGGCGGTGCCGCCGGGCCCCCGGTAGATCTGGCCGTTGATCACGAGGCCGGCGCCGACACCGCTCGCGACCTTGATGTACGCGAGGTCCTTGACCCCCCGGCCGCTCCCCCACACCAGCTCCCCGAGCGCTCCGAGGTTGGCATCGTTGTCCACGTACACGGGTACGCCGAGGCGCTGCGAGAGCTCCTGGCGCGGGTTGATCCCGGCCCAGCCCGGCAGGATCGCGGTGGAGCCCAGGGTCCCGGACTCCACGTCGATGGGGCCGGGGACGCCGAGCCCGACGCCGATGACCTTCTCCAGGCCCACCCCGATGCCCGCGATCAGCTCTCCGACCAGGGCTTCCGCCCGGTCGAAGCCGTCCGCCCAGGACGCGTCCACGTCCAGCGGGGCGGACTCCTCGGCCAGGACCTGGTGGGCGAGGTTGCCGACGGCCACCCGCAGGTGGGTGTGGCCGAAGTCCACGCCGATCACGATGCCCGCGTCCCCGCTGAGCGAGACGCTGCGCGCCCGCCGGCCGCCCGCCGAGGTGTCCGTGACCTCGACGGTCCCACCGTCCTTGAGCTCGCGGACGATGTTGGAGACCGTGGCCGCCGACAGTCCGGTGGACCGGGCGATCTCCGCCTGGGTCAGCGAACCCGCGAGCCGCACCGCCCGCACGACCCGTTCGAGATTCGCGCGGTGCAGTGAAGACTGCGATCCGGGAGTCTGCACGACTCATCCACTCCTGCCCATTAGCGACGGCCGACCGTCGCCCCCCGAGCCGACGGTCGCGGCTTGGTGCTCCGAGACCCCGGCGTCTCTCCAACTTGTGAACCTTAAGTCGAGCCTTTGGCCCTCCAGACGTCAAGAGGCTGACGCAGAACGAATCGGTCAGTACCGGTCATAAGTATGAGAGACATCCCTCTGGATCGTGTTACGGTCGCTGAGGCAACCGGTTCTCTGCGGCTTTTCCGGCCGGATCGGGTGCCTCGTAATGACGGCGCTACGCAAGGAGGTGTTCGGGATGAGTCCCGATCGAAGTCTTTGCAGCGCTCTCGTCGGCTGACCTGATCGGCTGATCTTTCCCTGAGTGCGCACGGCCGCGGTACACCGCGGTACGGCTGCGGCACACCGCTGCCAGCTGCCCCGTGCGGTTCTGCATTCCTTCCTTCTTTCTCCCCCTCCCTTTCCTTCCGCATGCCCCGGCGCTTCCGCCGGGTGTGCGTCATCCATGCCCACCGGCGCGCCCGGCGGCGTTCCACGCCGCCCCGCGCCGACCCATGATCACTCCACGTGACCGTGCGGCTTCGCGCTGCCCGGACGCAGTGGAGGGAGGTATTCGTCATGACCATGCTCACCCCCCGTACCCCCACCCAGCTCGCACCCCCGGGCAGGGGACGCCGCGAGCGCAAGGCCGCCGAGCTGGAGAGCCGTACCCGGCTCGCCGGCGAGCAGCTCGCCGGATTCAGCGCCCGCCCGGGCGCCTCGGTCCTCCAGGAGCTCAGCGCCACCCGCAGCGGACTCACCCACGCCGAGGCGGCCCTGCGCCTGGAGCGGCACGGCGCCAACGTCGTCGCCCACGAGCGCGCCCCGCACTGGTGGGCGCAGCTGGCGAAGGCGTTCTGGAACCCCTTCATCGGCGTCCTCGTCTTCCTCGCCGCCGTCATGTGGTGGCAGGACCCGGCCGATCCGGGCGTCGTCATCCTCTCCGTGATGGTGGGGATCAGCGGACTGCTGCGCTTCTGGCAGGAGTTCCGCTCCGGCCGGGCCGCCGACGCGCTGAAGAAGCTCGTCACCACCACCTGCGCGGTGCAGCGCCGGGCCGGCAGCGGTTCGGCGCCCACCACCTTCGAGGTGCCCATGGACCGGGTGGTCCCGGGCGACGTGGTGAAGCTGGCCGCCGGCGACCTGATCCCGGCCGACCTGCGGCTCGTCACCTCCAAGGACCTGATGGTCAGCCAGGCCGCGCTGTCCGGCGAGTCCCTGCCGGTCGCCAAGGCCGACACACGCACGGACGACCTCGGCCAGTTCGAGACCACCGACCCGGTCGAGGCCGACAACCTCTGCCTGATGGGGACTTCGGTCACCTCCGGCACCGCCACCGGCGTGGTCGTCGCCACCGGCGCCGACACCTACTTCGGCTCGATGGCCGGCTCGCTGGTCGGCGAGCGCCCGCAGACCAACTTCGACAACGGCGTGCGCAAGGTCAGCTTCCTGCTGATCCGCTTCATGCTGGTCATGGTCCCGGTCGTGTTCGCGATCAACGGCCTCACCAAGGGCGACTGGGACGAGGCCTTCCTCTTCGGCATCGCCGTCGCCGTCGGCCTGACCCCCGAGATGCTGCCGATGGTCGTCTCCGCCAACCTGGCGCGCGGCGCGGTCGCCATGTCCAGGCGCAAGGTCGTCGTCAAGCGGCTCAACGCGATCCAGAACCTGGGCGCCATGGACGTGCTCTGCACGGACAAGACCGGCACCCTCACCGAGGACCGGATCGTCCTGGACCGCTACCTGGACGTGCACGGCAACGAGGACAACGAGGTCCTGGAGTACGGGTACCTCAACTCCCACTTCCAGACCGGCCTGAAGAACCTGATGGACCAGGCGGTCATCAACCGCGTGGACGAGGCCGAGGAGGTTGTCGTCGACGCACGGTTCTCGATGGTCGACGAGATCCCCTTCGACTTCGCCCGCCGCCGGATGTCCGTGGTCCTGGACCGCAACAGCGTCGTCGGCGGCCTCGGCCGCCCCGAGCACGTCATGATCACCAAGGGCGCGGTGGAGGAGGTCCTGGACCTCTGCACCCACATGCGGGACCGCGGTGAGAGGGTCGAACTCACCGAGCGGCTGCGCAGCCACGTCACCCGCATCGCCGAGGAGAACAACCGCCAGGGCCTGCGCGTCCTCGCCGTCGCCACCCGCACCATGGGCACCCCGCGCGCGACCTACTCCGTCGCGGACGAGGACCAGCTGACCCTGGTCGGCTTCCTCGCCTTCCTCGACCCGCCGAAGGCCGACGCCGCCCGGGCCCTGCAGGCTCTGGCCGACAAGGGCATCGCGGTCAAGGTCGTCACCGGCGACAACGACCTCGTGGCCGCCCGGGTCTGCGCGGACGTCGGCCTCGATGTCGGGCACGTGGTGCTCGGCGCCGAGATCGACTCCCTCGACGACACGGCGCTGCGCGCGCTGGCCGCCCGTACGACGGTCTTCGCCAAGGTCAACCCGGTCCAGAAGGCCAGGATCGTACGGGCCCTGCAGGCCGACGGGCACACCGTCGGCTTCCTCGGGGACGGCATCAACGACGCCGCCGCGCTGCGCGACGCCGATGTCGGCATCTCCGTCGACACCGCGGTCGACATCGCCAAGGAATCGGCGGACATCATCCTGCTGGAGAAGGACCTGACCGTCCTGGAGCAGGGCGTGATCCAGGGCCGGACCACGTTCGGCAACACGATCAAGTACATCAAGATGACGGCGTCGTCGAACTTCGGCAACGTCTTCTCGGTCCTGGTGGCGAGCGCGTTCATCCCGTTCCAGCCGATGCTCGCGATCATGTTGCTGGTGCAGAACCTGGTGTACGACATCGCACAGCTGGCGACGCCGTGGGACCGGATGGACGAGGAGTACCTGCGCAAGCCCCGCAACTGGGACGCCAAGGGCATCGGCCGGTTCATGGTCTGCATCGGACCGATCAGCTCGATCTTCGACATCGCGATGTTCGTGATCATGTGGAACGTGTTCGCGGCCAACAGCGAGGCGCACCAGGCGCTGTTCCAGTCCGGCTGGTTCATCGAGGGCCTGCTCTCGCAGACCCTGATCGTCCACATGATCCGTACCCGGAAGATCCCCTTCATCCAGTCCCGCGCCTCCTGGCCGGTGATGGTGATGACCGTCCTCGCGGTGCTGACCGGGCTGTACCTGCCCTTCTCGCCGCTGGCCGCCTCGCTGGGCTTCGTGGCCCTGCCGGCGAGCTACTTCCCGTGGCTGATCGGCGTGCTGCTGGCGTACTGCACGCTCACGCAGCTCCTGAAGACCCTGTACATCCGCAAGTTCGGCACCTGGCTGTAGGGCCCGGCCCCGCCGGAAGACCCGAAGAGGAGGGGAGGAGCCGATGCTGCTCGACGAATGGGAGATGGCCGGACACCTCGCCGCCGCGCTCGGCTTCGGAGCGGCGATCGGCCTGGAACGGCAGTGGCGCGCCCGGATGGCCGGACTGCGGACGAACGCCCTGGTGGCGGGCGGGGCGGCGCTGTTCGTGCTGCTCTCGCAGTACGGGTTCATCGGCGCCGTCTCGGAGGTCCAGTACGACGGCTCCCGGGTCGCCGCCCAGATCGTGTCGGGCATCGGCTTCCTCGGCGCCGGCGTGATCATGCGCGACGGGCTGAGCGTACGGGGCCTGAACACGGCCGCCACGCTGTGGTGTTCGGCGGCCGTGGGCTGCCTGGCCGGAACCGGCATGTTCGTCCTGGCGGCCTTCGGCACGGCGGGCGTGGTGGGGGCCAACCTCCTGCTGCGCCCGCTGGGCCGGCGCCTGGACCGCGAGCCGCGCGGCGGGGCGGAGGTGGCCACCGACTTCCACTTCGAGGCCGTGTGCCTGGAGGCGGAGGAGGCCCACATCCGCCACCGGCTGGTCGACGCGCTCGGCCGGCCCGGATACACGCTGCGCTCGATCCGCAGCCAGGACGGCCCGAAGGCCGGCCTGGTGACGGTGTCGGCGCTGCTGACCGCCGAGGGGGCGGCGGGGGGCCGGATGCTGGAGGAAGCGGTCAGCAACCTCTCGCTCGACCCGTCCGTCTCGGCGGTCAGCTGGTCGGTCGTGCCCGACCCGTCGGCCCCCTCCGGTTGAGCGGGGCGCTACTTGAGGGTGGCCGAGGTCAGGCCGGCCTGGATCTGCCGCTGGAAGGACAGGTAGACCACCAGCATCGGGATCATCGCGATGGTCACGCCGGCGAACAGTACCGGCAGGTCCGTCTCGTACCCCATCTGGTACTGGAGCTGGATCAGGCCCTGGGTGAGCATGTAGCGCTCGGGGTCCGATCCGGTCTGCGGCTGCATCAGCACGGAGGGCAGGATGTACTGGTTCCACTGGCCCAGGACATTGAATATCCCCACGCTGATCAGGCCGGGCTTGGCCATCGGCAGCATCACCTGGAAGAAGATCCGGGTGTCGGAGGCCCCGTCGATCACCGCCGCCTCGTGCACGGCCGTCGGCAGCGTGCGGAAGAACGAGTGCATGAAGAAGACGGTGAAGGGCATCGAGTAGGCCACGTACACGAGGATCAGACCCTGGTACGTGTTGAGCATGTCCAGGCGCTTGACCATGAAGAACAGCGGGACGAGCGCCAGGAAGACGGGGAACATGGCCCCGCTGACGAAGAAGTAGTAGAAGAGCCGGTTCCCCGGGAAGGGGTAGCGGGCCAGTACGTACGCCGCCATCGAGCCGAGCAGCATGGTCAGCGGGACCGAGAACACCATCACGATCAGCGTGTGGGCGAAGTAGTCGCCGATGCCCTTGTCCCAGGCCCGGGAGAAGGCGTCGAAGTGCCAGTTGGAGGGCCAGCTGAGGGCCGAGCCGCCGATCTGGGCGTCGGTCTTGAACGAACCGAGCGCCAGCCAGATCAGGGGCAGGACGATCAGTATCGCCCAGACGGCGAGGAACCCGTGGGAGAAGACGTTCAGCACCATGCCGTCGGAGCCGCTCTTCGCGCCCTCCGTGGAGCGGCCGCTGCCGCCGGAGCGCCCGGCCGAAGCCTCGCCCGGCGCCTTGATCACTGTGGACTCTGCGGTCATCGGGGATCTCCTCTCAGAACTCGATGCGCTCGCGGCGGGTGGCCCGCAGCGTGACGACGGAGAGGATCATGGTCAGGACGAGCATGACCACGCCCATGGCGCAGGCGTAGCCGCTCTTGCCGAAGTAGAGGAAGTTGCGCATCAGCACCGTGGCCATGACCTCGCTGTGGTGGTCGGGGCCGCCGCCGAACTGGCCGGAAGTCATGGTCGACACCAGCACGAACATGTCCATGGCAGCGATGCCCAGGTAGACGGCCGAGGTCTGTACGGAGTCCCACAGCAGGGGCAGGGTGACCTTGAGGAAGGTCTGGGCGCGCCCGGCGCCGTCGAGCAGGGCGGCCTCGTAGATGTCCTTGGGCACGGACTGCATGGCGGCCGAGAAGAGGACCAGGTAGAAGCCGACTCCGTGCCAGACCACCACCAGGAGCAGGCACCACAGCACGAGGTTCGGCTGGTTGAGCCATTCGACGGGGTGGGCCGGGTCCACCAGGCCCAGCTTGGTGAGGAATCCGTTGAGCAGGCCGCCCTCGTCGCTGCGGTACACCGCGCCGAACAGCACGGCGAGGATGGCCAGCGACAGGACTTGCGGGAAGAAGTAGACGATCTTGTAGACGGAGGAGCCGCGGACGCCCCGCACCCCGCCCGCCCCGCTGCGCCCTCCCGCGTTGACCATGAAGGCGAAGAAGAGGGCCAGCAGGATGGTGATGGTCGGGACGAACACCAGGAGCAGGAGGTTGTGCCACAGGGCGCCGCGGAAGACCTCGTCCTTCATCAGCGCGGAGTAGTTGTCCAGGCCGACGAAGTCGAACGTGGGCGACTGTCCGGACCAGTTGGTGAAGGAGTAGCCGAACGTCTGAATGTACGGCCAGATGACGAAAGTCAGGTACAGCGCGAGCGGCAGGATGAGGAAGCCGGCGATGAAGCCGATCCTTCCCTTGCCCTGGGCTACTTGGCTCATGGTGTCCGTCCCTTGGACGATGTCAGCTGCGGTGGTTGTTCTTGGCGTTCGGGTCCTTGGCAGCCTTGTCTACCGCAGCCTGGGCCCGCTTGATCCATTCCTTTGGCTGGATCCGCTTGGCCATCAGCTCATTGGACGCGTTCTGGATCTCGGTGTCCATCTCGCTGTACCAGTCGGGGTACAGGTAGTTGAAGGTGTTCGTCCCGGCCGTCTTGACGGCCGCGACCGCCGACGCCGTGCCGGGGCGCAGCTTGACGTTCGGGTCGACGCCGTCCTTGACCACGGTGAGGGAGTTGGCCTGCTGGGCGAAGAGGGTCGACCATTCGCGGGACAGCATCGAGCGGAGGAATTCCAGGCCGCCGGCCTTGTTGGCCGCCTTCTCCGGGACGATGAAGGGTTCGCCGGCGCCGGCCCGGATGGCCTCGAAGGGCAGTTTGCTGTCGGCGAGCGTCGGCACCGGCAGGAACTTCATGTCGAAGTCGTCCGGGGTCTGCTTGAGCTGCTCGTTCTCCAGCCAGGAGCCGGAGGGGATGAAGGCCGCCTTGTACTGGTTCCACGCGGTCTGGGACTCCGTGTGGGTGAGGCCGTTGGTGCCGGCCATCAGCAGGTCCTTCTCGACGACCTCGTAGACCGCCTCGACGGCGGCGAGGGCGGCGGGGTTGCCCTCGAAGGCGTTCGGCTCCAGGTTGTCGATCGCCTTCATGGCGTCCAGACCGCCCTTCTTGGCGATCAGGTCCATGATGACGACGTTGATGTAGTACGGGTACTTGCCCTGGTGGGCGAGTCCGCCGATGCCGGCGGCCTTGGCCTTGGTGCAGATGTCGAGGAACTCGTCCCAGGTCTTCGGCTCGGCCCAGCCCTTCTCCTTGAAGAGCTTGCCCGAGTACCAGAAGCCGAACACGGTGTAGACGTAGTAGAGGGCGACGAACTTGCCGCCCTGGGTGCCCTGTTCGACGGTGCCGGGGATGAGCATGTCCCGGACCTTCTTGGCCGGGTCGTCGAGCGAGGGCGCGTCCAGCACCGGGGTGAGCTCGGCGAGCTGGCCGCCCTTGGCGAGGACGTCGACCTTGATCTGCTGGGCACCGGAGTCGTCGATGACGTCCGGCGGGTTGCCTCCGTTGAAGCGGGGCTGGAGCTTGGCGGCGATCTCCTGGGTGCCGAGGTGGGAGCTGGTGGCGCCCCACTTCTTGTCGAAGGCGGCTTCCCAGGCCTTCGCGTAGTCGTCGCCGAACCCGCCCTTGAAGACGACGACGTCGAGCTTGCCGCCCTTGGCGACGCCGAACGGGTTCTCCTTGGTCACCGCGCCCTTGTCCGGGCCCTTCGTGGTGTCCTCGCCGCCGGAGGCGCAGGCGGACAGGAAGCTCATCGTGGGCACCGAGATCAGTCCCAGTGCCGCTGAGCGCTTGATCAGGTCACGGCGGCCGATGCCCTCACCAGTGGATCCCATGCTCATGTCCTCGCCTTCGTCAGAAGTGTGAAGGAGGCCGGGACTCGATGAATGCCCGTGGTCACCGCACATACGGACATCACCGCACGTCCCCGCCGCCCCCGGTCCGGTGCCGCTCGTAACGCGATGATCCGGACGAGGCACAGGTATAGTCCACTTCCGTTCATGTGAGCAAGATCATGCACACGGTTGTCCGTCAGCTTTTCCGAGTTGAGACCTCTCCGAAACCTGGACCGGGCCGGAAAAAGCGGAAGGGCCGTACCCCCTTAACGGGGATACGGCCCTTTGGTGCCGCTACGGACCTCAGCCGCGGATGAGGTTGCGGAGCACGTACTGCATGATGCCGCCGTTGCGGTAGTAGTCCGCCTCACCGGGGGTGTCGATGCGGACGACCGCGTCGAACTCCACACCGGTGTCGGTGGTGACCTTGACGGTGCGCGGGGTGGTGCCGTTGTTCAGCTCCTCCACACCGGTGAAGGAGAAGGTCTCCTCGCCGGTGAGGCCCAGCGCGGCCGCCGAGGCGCCCTCCGGGAACTGCAGCGGGAGCACGCCCATGCCGATCAGGTTCGAGCGGTGGATGCGCTCGTAGGACTCGGCGATGACGGCCTTGACACCGAGCAGCGCGGTGCCCTTGGCGGCCCAGTCGCGGGACGAGCCCGAGCCGTACTCCTTGCCCGCCAGGATGACCAGCGGGATGCCGGCGGCCTGGTAGTTCTGCGAGGCGTCGTAGATGAAGGAGACCGGCGCGCCCTCGACGGTGAAGTCGCGGGTGAAGCCGCCCTCGGTGCCCGGCGCGATCTGGTTGCGCAGGCGGATGTTGGCGAACGTACCGCGGATCATGACCTCGTGGTTGCCGCGGCGGGAACCGTACGAGTTGAAGTCGCGGCGCTCGACGCCGTGCTCGGTGAGGTACTTGCCGGCCGGGGTGTCGGCCTTGATCGCACCGGCCGGGGAGATGTGGTCGGTGGTGACCGAGTCGCCCAGCTTCGCCAGCACGCGCGCGCCGGCGATGTCGGAGACCGGGGTGGTCTCCATCGTCATGCCCTCGAAGTAAGGGGGCTTGCGGACGTAGGTGGACTGCGGGTCCCACTCGAAGGTGTTGCCGGTGGGGATGGACAGCGCCTGCCACTGGGCGTCGCCCGCGAAGACGTCCTGGTAGGACTTGCTGAACATGTCCTCGCCGATGGCGTTCGCCACGACGTCGTTGACCTCGGCCTCGGAGGGCCAGATGTCCGCGAGGAAGACCGGCTTGCCCTCGGTGTCCGTGCCGATGGCGTCCGTGGTGATGTCCACCTTCATGGAGCCCGCGATGGCGTACGCGACGACCAGCGGCGGGGAGGCCAGGTAGTTCATCTTGACGTCGGGGTTGATGCGGCCCTCGAAGTTGCGGTTGCCCGAGAGGACCGAGGTGACCGCGAGGTCGTGCTCGTTGATCGCCTTCGAGATCTCCTCGTCCAGCGGACCGGAGTTGCCGATGCAGGTGGTGCAGCCGTACCCGACGAGGTTGAAGCCCATCTTGTCGAGGTACGGGGTCAGGCCGGCCTTGTCGAAGTAGTCGGTGACGACCTTCGAACCCGGGGCCAGGGTGGTCTTGACCCAGGGCTTGCGGGACAGGCCCTTCTCGACGGCCTTCTTGGCCACGAGCGCCGCGGCGACCATGACGTAGGGGTTCGAGGTGTTGGTGCAGGAGGTGATCGCGGCGACGGTGACGGCGCCGTGGTCGATCTCGAAGGAGGTGCCGTCGGCCAGGGTGACCTGGGTCGGGCGGGTCGGCACGCCGTTGGTGGCGGCCGGGGCGTCGGAGGCCGGGAAGGACTCCTTGCCCGCCTCGTCGTCGTCCTCGACGTAGTTGCGCACGTCCTGCGCGAACTGCTGCGAGGCGTTGGCGAGGACGATGCGGTCCTGCGGGCGCTTCGGGCCGGCGATGGAGGGGACGACCGTGGAGAGGTCGAGCTCCAGCTTCTCGGAGAAGTCCGGCTCGGCGGCCGGGTCCAGCCACAGGCCCTGCTCCTTGGCGTACGCCTCGACGAGCGCGACCTGCTGGGCGTCGCGGCCGGTCAGGCGCAGGTACTTCAGGGTCTCGTCGTCGATCGGGAAGATCGCGGCGGTGGAGCCGAACTCCGGCGACATGTTGCCGATGGTGGCGCGGTTCGCCAGCGAGGTGGCGGCGACGCCCTCACCGTAGAACTCGACGAACTTGCCGACGACGCCGTGCTTGCGGAGCATCTCGGTGATGGTCAGCACGAGGTCGGTGGCGGTGGTGCCGGTGGGCAGCTCGCCGGTCAGCTTGAAGCCCACGACGCGCGGGATCAGCATGGAGACCGGCTGGCCGAGCATCGCGGCCTCGGCCTCGATGCCGCCGACGCCCCAGCCCAGCACGCCCAGGCCGTTGACCATGGTGGTGTGCGAGTCGGTGCCGACGAGGGTGTCGGGGTACGCCTGGCCGTTACGGACCATGACCGTGCGGGCCAGGTGCTCGATGTTGACCTGGTGGACGATGCCGGTGCCCGGGGGGACGACCTTGAAGTCGTCGAAGGCGGTCTGGCCCCAGCGCAGGAACTGGTAGCGCTCCTTGTTGCGGCCGTACTCCAGCTCGACGTTCTGCGCGAACGCGTCCTTGGTGCCGAACTTGTCGGCGATGACGGAGTGGTCGATGACCATCTCGGCGGGCGAGAGCGGGTTGATCTTCGCCGGGTCGCCGCCGAGGGCCTTCACGGCCTCACGCATGGTGGCGAGGTCCACGACGCAGGGGACGCCGGTGAAGTCCTGCATGATCACGCGGGCCGGCGTGAACTGGATCTCCTCGCTGGGCTGGGCCTGCGAGTCCCAGTTGCCGAGCGACCGGATGTGGTCGGCGGTGATGTTCGCGCCGTCCTCGGTGCGGAGCAGGTTCTCCAGCAGCACCTTCAGGCTGTAGGGAAGGCGGGCAGCGCCCTCAACCTTGTCCAGCCGGAAGATCTCGTACGACTCGTCGCCCACCTGCAGCGTGCTGCGGGCGTCGAAGCTGTTCGCCGACACGACAGTCTCCTTCATGCATGAAATTCGCGCGTTTTACCGCAATCCTGCCGCCACGCCCTGTGGCCAATCCGCTAAGGTAAGGCTAAGTTAGGTGAGCCTTACCAGCAGGGGCGGCTGCGGTACGCCTTCGGCAGATATCTCGATGTCGAGATAACTCTAGTGCATTGCCGCGCCCTGGTCATGCACGGCATGGGCCAGATCACAGCGAAGGCGTGCCCGCGGCCGCGCGTGGCGGCCTGCGCGACGACGTACGTACCGTCAGTGCGGCCGGGACGGTCAGCTGGCCGGGCACTGCTTCGTCCGGGGATTCCAGCAGCGCGACCAGTGCGGCGACGGCGCTCTCCCCGATCACCTCCGGGCGCAGGGTCACGGTGCTCACGGGCGGGTCGCCCGCCGCGTACGAGGGGTCCTCGCTCGCGCAGACGAGCAGCAGCTCCTGCGGTATCCGCAGCCCGTGCCGGGCGGCCGCGGCCAGCACCTGGCGGCCGCCGGGGTCGTACACGCAGTACACGGCGTCGGGGCGGGGGCGGCCGGGCCCGGCGAACACGGGATCGAAGGCGTGGCCCGGGGTGTCCTCGGGGTCGAAGGGGACCACCAGCGGCTCCGCCCCGCGCTCGGCGCACCAGCGGGTGTAGGCCGAGGTGACGGCCCCGGTGTAGTACTCGCGGCCGTACGCGGAGTGCAGCGCGATCCGCGTGGCCCCGGCGGCCGCGAGGTGGTCGAGGACCTCGCGGGTGGCGGCCTCGTGGTCGTTGTCCACCCACACGTCCCCGGGCCGCGGGTCGGGGGGCCGGCCGTCGAAGACCACGGGCAGCCCGCGGGCCCGCAGGGCGCGGAGCACCGGATCGCCGGCCGGGCTGTCGAGGAGCAGCATCCCGTCGACGGCGAGGGTGTGCCACAGCGGCTCGGCGCCGCGGTCGGCGGGCAGCACGGTGAGGGCGTAGCCGCGGGCGTGGGCGGCCGCGGTGGCGGCGGTCAGCAGCCGGGAGAAGTAGGCGATCTCCACGTAGTTCCAGGCCGAGCCCGCGTACGTGGTGACGGCGAGGCCGAGCGTACGGGTGCGGGGGCCGCGGCTGGCGCTGTAGCCGAGGGCGGCCGCCACCTCGCGGACCCGGCGGCGGGTGGACTCGCCGACGCGGCCGGTGCCGCCCAGCGCGTGGGAGACGGTCGCGGTGGAGACCTCCGCGGCGCGCGCGATGTCGGCGATGGTCGGTCCGGGGCCGGGCACGGGGTCATCGTACGGACGGCGGTGCGGATTTCGTCGGCCGCGGCGGGTTCTGGTTAAGGGGTTAATCAAACAGTGTCCTGGCCACACCGACGTTTGGAGTGGCCATGACCTCTGCTTCCTTCCCCTCCCCCTCCCCCTCTTCCCCCCTGTCCCGGCGGGGCCTTCTCGGGGCCGTCGGGGCGGCGGGTGCGGCCGGTCTGCTGGGCGCGGGGCCCGCGGCCGCGGCCACCGCCTCCGGCGGGCGCGGCTCGGCCGCCCTGGTGATCCACAACGCCCGGGTGTTCACCGGGACCACGGGCGGCGGGGCGCCGGTGGAGGCGGTCGCGGTCGGCCGGGACGGGAAGATCCTGGCCACCGGGAGCGGTTCGGCGGTGCGCCGGCACGCCGGGCGGGACACCGAGGTCGTCGACGCGCGCGGGAACACCGTGATGAGCGGCATCCACGACGGCCACGTGCACCCGCTGGGGGCCGGCGACCGGTCCCTGCGGCCCTCGCTGGAGGGGGCGGAGACCACGCTGCCCGAGCTGCGGGAGCTGCTGGCCGGCTTCCTCGCCGACACCGGGGGCGCGCAGGCGGAGCCGGACCGCTGGCTGGTGGTGGAGGACTGGAATCCGGTCGGGCTGCTGCCGACCGGGAGCGTCCCGCACCACTCGATGCTGGACGCGCTGGCGACCCGCAGACCGGTCGCGCTGGTCGGCGGCGACGGGCACAACCTCTGGGTGAACCGGCGGGCGCTGGACATCGCCGGGATCACGGCGGCCACCCCGGACCCGGTCGGCGGCCGGATCGTGAAGGGGCCGGACGGGCAGCCGACGGGCGTCCTGAAGGACGACGCGCAGGACTTGGTGAAGCGGCACATCCCGGAGCCCTCCCGGGCCGAACTGGTCGCGGCCTGCGCGAAGGTGCTGGAGCTGGCGGCGGCGTCCGGGGTCACCACGATGATGGACGCCCTGGTCGGGCGGCACGAGCTGGAGCTCTACCAGGCCCTGGCGGCGGCGGGGAAGCTGCCGCAGCGGATCGTTCCCGCGATCCGGCTCGACGCCGGGCAGACCAAGGACCCGGCGGGCGCGCTGGCGTACGCGCGCGGGCTGCGCAAGGAGTTCGAGGGGGTACGGGGTCTGCGGTTCGGGATGGTCAAGGTGTTCCTGGACGGGGTCATCGAGTACCCGGCGCAGACGGCCGCGCTGCTGGAGCCGTACCTGGACGGGAACGGGAAGCCGACGGCGAACCGGGGCGAGCTGTACACCTCGGCGGCCGACTACGGCCGGCTGACGGCGGCGTTCAACAAGGCCGGCTGGCAGCTGCATGCCCACGGGCTCGGAGACCGGGCGGTACGGACCGCTTTGGACGGATACGCGTACGCCCGCCGGGTGACCGGGCAGCGGGACGCGCGCAACGCCGTCGCCCACCTGCAGATCGTGGACCCGGCGGATCTGCGGCGGTTCGCGCAGCTGGGCGTCGCGGCGTGCATGCAGCTCCAGTGGGCGGCGCAGGACACCTGGACGATGGACGCGCTGCTCCCGTACATCGGTCCGGAGCGCCACCGGTGGATGTATCCGGCGCGCAGCCTGGAGCGGGCGGGGGCCCGGCTGACCGGCGGCTCGGACTGGCCGGTGGACGCGCTCCAGGTGTGGAACCAGCTGCGGACCGCGATCGACCGGCAGGGCGCGTACGGGACGGGCGAGCTGTACCGGGAGCTGGAGGGGCTGAGCCGGAGCTCGGTGCTGCGGATGCACACGGCCGGGACGGCGTGGCAGCTGAGGCAGGAGGGGCTGACGGGGACGGTGGAGCCGGGCAAGGCGGCGGACCTGGTGCTGCTGGACCGGGATGTGACCCGCTGTCCGGTGGCCGACATCAGCGGGACCGGCGTACGGATGACCCTGGTCGGCGGCCGGCTGGTGCACGACGCGGACTCGGCGGCGGGCCGCGCCACGGCGGCCCGGGCGGCCCGGGCGGGGTCCGGACCGCGCCCGGCCGCGTACGCGGCGGTGCACGGCGGCCGCCACCACGCGTGTGGCCACTGATCGGCACAATGGGCTGGATGTCCGTAATAGGAATGATGTGTTGGAGTGGTGTGTTGGGAGGCGGGTGGACCTGACGGTCGGTAACACCCGTCTGCCACACCCGACGCAGGGGGCATCTCATATCTGAGATACGGTGCACCCATGGCAGACGACTACCTCGTACGCATCGGCAAGCTCATCCGTGACGCCCGTCAGCACCGGGGCTGGACGCAGAGTCAACTCGCGGACGCGCTGGGCACCAGCCAGAGCGCCGTGAACCGGATCGAGCGCGGCAACCAGAACATCAGCCTTGAGATGATCGCCCGAATCGGTGAAGCTCTCGACAGCGAGATCGTCTCTCTGGGCTACGCCGGCCCGATGCATCTGCGGGTCGTCGGCGGCCGCCGGCTGTCCGGCGCCATCGACGTCAAGACGAGCAAGAACGCCTGCGTGGCGCTGCTGTGCGCCTCCCTGCTCAACAAGGGCCGTACGGTGCTGCGCCGGGTCGCCCGCATCGAGGAGGTCTACCGGCTCCTCGAAGTCCTGAACTCCATCGGTGTCCGGACCCGGTGGATCAACGAGGGCGTGGACCTGGAGATCGTCCCGCCGGCCCGCCTCGACATGGACGCCATGGACGCGGACGCGGCCCGGCGCACCCGGAGCATCATCATGTTCCTGGGCCCGCTGCTGCACCGGATGGACCAGTTCCGCCTGCCGTACGCCGGCGGCTGCGACCTCGGCACCCGCACCATCGAGCCCCACATGATCGCGCTGCGCCGCTTCGGCCTGGACATCACGGCGACCGAGGGCATCTACCACGCGAAGGTCGAGGCGGGGGTCTCCCCCGGCCGCCCGATCGTGCTGACCGAGCGCGGGGACACGGTCACCGAGAACGCGCTGCTGGCCGCCGCCCGGCACGACGGCGCCACCGTCATCCGCAACGCCTCCTCCAACTACATGGTCCAGGACCTGTGCTTCTTCCTGGAGGCGCTCGGCGTGCGCGTGGACGGCATCGGCACGACGACGCTGACCGTCCACGGCATCCCGAACATCGACGTGGACGTGGACTACTCCCCCTCCGAGGACCCGGTCGAGGCGATGAGCCTGGTCGCCGCCGCGGTGGTCACGGAGTCGGAGCTGACGATCCGCCGGGTCCCGATCGAGTTCATGGAGATCGAGCTCGCGGTACTGGAGGAGATGGGCCTCGACCACGACCGCTCGGCGGAGTACACGGCGGACAACGGCCGTACCCGCCTGGTCGACCTGACGGTCCGCCCCTCGAAGCTCGAAGCCCCGATCGACAAGATCCACCCGATGCCGTTCCCCGGGCTGAACATCGACAACGTCCCGTTCTTCGCGGCCATCGCGGCCTCGGCCCAGGGCCAGACCCTGATCCACGACTGGGTGTACGACAACCGGGCCATCTACCTGACGGACCTCAACCGCCTCGGCGGCCGCCTCCAGCTCCTGGACCCGCACCGCGTCCTGGTCGAGGGCCCGACGCGCTGGCGCGCGGCGGAGATGATGTGCCCGCCGGCCCTCCGCCCGGCGGTGGTCGTCCTCCTGGCGATGATGGCGGCCGAAGGCACCTCGGTCCTGCGCAACGTCTACGTCATCAACCGCGGCTACGAAGAACTCGCGGAACGCCTCAACTCGGTGGGCGCCCAGATCGAAATCTTCCGCGACATCTAGGCCGGGCCCGCGCCCGCGCCCGGCTCGCAGCTCGGAGCCCCGTCGTTCCCGCGTCCGTGGGAACGGCGGGGCTTCCGTGTGTCCTGGCGGGCCTGCCGGGAAGTTGGCGTGAAAGGGCTTCATGCGGGGCGGGTGACACGCGTACGCTGCGGCGGTTCCGCAGAGCGTTGATCTTGGGGGGTCATCCATGTTCCACCGTCGGGGAATTGCCGTGGCAGCGGTCGTGGGGGCGGTGCTCGTGCTCGGCAGCGGGTGCGAGGATCCGGCGCCGAAGAAGGGCCCGGCGGGCGCGAGCAGCGCTGCCGCCGCCTCGCCCTCGCCCTCGTCCCCGCCCAGTACGCCCGCCATGCCCTCGCTGGTCGGGCAGAAGTTCGCCGACGCCGAGGGCGCCGCGAAGAAGCTGGTCACCAAGCCCGTCGAGGCGCGCAGCGCCCACTCGAACGTGCCGTTGGCCGCGGACCACGCCGCCTGGGCGGTCTGCTTCCAGACCCCGGCGGCCGGGGCCCCCGTGGAGCCGGCGTCCACCGTCGAGCTCTCCCTCGTCGCGGCCGGCCGGCCCTGCCCGGACAAGGCCGGCGCCTCCCTCGCCCCGTCCAAGGCCCCGGCGGCGAGCCCGACTCCCGCCCCGCCGAAGCCGAAGACCTCGCCCCCGACCGACGGCGGCTCCACCGGCGGCGACGGGGGCGTCAGCGGGGCGGGGAGCAGCGCGTACTACAAGAGCTGCGCCGAGGCCAAGGCCGCGGGAGCCGCGCCCATGCGGCGCGGCCAGCCCGGGTACCGCGAGGCCCTCGACCGGGACAAGGACGGCATCGCCTGCGACAAGTAGCCTGCGCACGCAGGCCCCTGCCGAGCGGCCGGATTCAGCCGGTCGGCGGCGGCGTCCTCGGCGTGGCGTCCGTCGGACGTGCAGAATCGGGCCCGTCGGTACGGTGTCGAGGGGGCGGCCATGGCAGTGGAAACAGGGACGGGATCCGGAAGCGGTACGGAGGTTCCGACGCTCGGCGGGGTCCCGCTGCTCGGTTCGCTCTTCGACCTGAAATCGGACTCGCTCGGGACGTACCTGCGCGCCCAGCAGCGGCACGGCGACGTCGTACGGATCACCGCCGGTCCGCCCGGGCTGCGCGGCGAGCTCTACGGCGTCTTCTCCGCCGAGGGCGCGCAGCAGGTCCTGGCCTCGGAGTCCGCCAACTTCCGCAAGGACAACACCTTCTACCAGGAGCTCCGGGACTCCTTCGGGAACGGTCTGCTGACCAGCCAGGACGAGGACTACCTGCGCCAGCGGCGGCTCGTCCAGCCCCTGTTCACCAAGCGCCGGGTCGACGGCTACGCGGGAGCCGTCGCCGCCGAGACCCGGGCGGTCGTCGCGGGCTGGGAGCGGGCTCCGGGCGCGGTGGTCGACGTCGGCGAGGAGATGATGCGGCTCGCCCTGCGCGCGGTCGCCCGCATCCTCTTCGGCACCGACGTGGAGACCACCGTCGACGTCGTCGACCGGTGTTTTCCGGTCATCACCGACTACGTGCTGCGCCGCGGTTACTCCCCCGCCAACGTCCCGCGCAGCTGGCCCACTCCGGCCAACAAGCGGGCGGCCGCCGCGATGGCCGAGCTGTACGCGGCGTGCGACACCATCATCGCCGCGAGGCGCAGCGGCGGTACGGCCGCCGGACCGGGCCCCGGCTCGGGCCCCGGCGAGGACCTGCTGAGCCTGCTCGCCGCCGCCTCCAGCACGGACGACGGGGAGTTCGACGCGGCCGAACTGCGCGACCAGGTGCTGATCTTCCTGCTCGCCGGGCACGAGACGACCGCCACCTCGCTCGCCTTCTCCCTGCACCTGCTGGCCCGCCACCCCGAGCAGCAGGCGCGGGCCCGCGAGGAGGTCTCCCGCGTCCTGGGCGACCGTACGCCGCAGGCCGCCGACCTGGACCGGCTGCCGTACCTCACGCAGATCCTCAAGGAGGCGATGCGGCTCTACCCGGCGGCCCCGGTCATCGGCCGCAGCTCGGTCGCGGCGACCGAGGTCGGGGGCCTGGTCATCCCGGCGGGCGCGGACGTGATCCTGGCCCCGTGGGTGACGCACCGCCACCCCCGCCACTGGCCGGACCCGGACCGCTTCGACCCGGAGCGCTTCACTCCGCAGGCGGAGGCCGGGCGCCCCCGCTACGCCTGGTTCCCGTTCGGCGGCGGCCCGCGCGCCTGCATCGGGCAGCACTTCTCGATGCTGGAGTCGGTGATCGCACTGGCGATGATCCTGCGCGCGTACGAGTTCGAGGCCGTGGACACCGACGTTCCGGTCAGCGCCGGGATCACCCTCCGGGCCGAAGGCCCGATCCGCTGCCGGATCAAGGACGCGAGCCGGTAAGCGGCTCGGGCAGGCGCTCGGGCAAGCGGCTCCGGCAGGCGGTTCCGGCACCGCCCGGCGGCGCGTGGCCCGGTACCGCCGGCGGCGGCCTCAGACCGCCGTCGGGGTGTGGTTGCCCTTGAGGCGCTCCAGGTCCGAGGGGCGGACCTGGATCGCGAACAGCGCGATGACCGCCGCGATCAGGGCGAAGCAGGCGGCGACGATGAACGCGGCGCTCACGCCGGAGGTGAGCACCTGGTCGCCCCACGGGTCCGGCAGCTGGCCGGTCCGCAGGAACATGGCCTTCTGGGCCGGATCGGCCTGGCTCAGGAAGGCCGGGACCTGGTCGTGTGCCTCGTTGCGGCTGGCCGTGCCGAAGACGGTGACCAGGATGGACAGACCGAGCGATCCGCCCACCTGCTGCGTCGTGTTGAGCAGGCCGGAGGCCGCGCCCGACTCCCGGTCGGCGACGTTGGACAGGGCCATCAGGGTCAGCGAGACGAACTGCATGCCCATGCCGAGGCTGAACACGAGCATCGGACCCAGGATGCTGCCGAGGTACGTGGAGTGGATGTCGGTCTGCGTCAGCCAGGCCAGGCCGGCCGCCGAGCACAGGGCGCCCGTCACCATGAACGGTTTCGGCCCGAGCTTCGGCAGCAGCTGGGAGGTGATGCCCGCGCCGACGGCGATGACGACGCTGACCGGCAGGAAGGCGAGGCCGGCTTCCAGCGGGCTGAACCCCAGCACGTTCTGCACGAACAGGGTCAGGAAGAAGAACATGCCGAACATCGCGCAGGCGAGGAAGAGCATGATCCCGTAGGAGCCGGCCCGGTTGCGGTCGGCGAACATGTGCAGCGGCGTGATCGGCTGCGGCGAACGCCGCTCGTTGAGGAAGAACAGCAGGAGCAGGACCACGGCCGCCCCGAAGGAAGCGAGGGTGATCGGGTCGGTCCAGCCCTCCTCGGCGGCGCGGATGAAGCCGTAGACGAGCGCGATCATGCCCAGGGTGGACAGCAGTGCGCCGGCGAGGTCGAAGTGTCCGGGATGGCGTTCGGACTCGTGGATGACCCGCCTGGCCATGAAGGCGATGGCCAGGGCGATCGGAACGTTGACGAAGAGCACCCAGCGCCAGCTGAGCCATTCGACGAGGATGCCGCCGGCCAGCAGCCCGATCGCGCCGCCGCCCGCCGAGACCGCGGCGAACACGCCGAACGCCCGGTTGCGGGCCGGGCCTTCACGGAAGGTGGTGGAGATCAGCGCCAGCGCGGTCGGGGAGGCGATGGCGGCGCCGACGCCCTGTAGGGCGCGGGCGCCCATCAGCTGGCCCTCGTTCTGCGCGAGCCCGCCCAGCATCGAGGCCAGGCCGAAGAGCAGCACGCCGGCGATGAACACGCGCTTGCGGCCGAGGATGTCGCCGGTGCGTCCGCCGAGCAGGAGCAGTCCGCCGAAGGTGAGGGTGTACGCGTTGACGACCCAGGACAGGCTCTCGGTGGAGAAGCCGAGGGCCGTCTGGATGTGCGGGAGCGCGATGTTCACGATGGTGATGTCGAGAACGACCATGAGCTGGCAGGACGCGATGACGAACAGCGCGAGCCCGTTGCCGCTCCCTCGGACCTTGCCGTCGGTGCTGTTGCTCGTCGGCTTTGCGTTCCCGTCCACCTTTTCGACGCTAAACCTGGAGAGGGGGGTACACCACTCGAATGGCCTAGGCTGCATGACATGTACAGTGTGCCATTTCACATGACACACTACGATCATGGATGACTTCCTCAGGCTCTCCGCGAGCACCGGCCGCTTCACGTACGGCGCCCCGCGCGCGTTCTCCTTCGGGGACGACGGCCGGCTGCTCTGGTTCCTCCGCTCCACCGGCCCCACCGACGCCTTCGACAGCCTCTGGGTCCTGGACACCGCCACCGGCGCCGAAACCCGGCTCGCCGACCCGCGCGAGCTGTCCCCCGAGCCGGGCACCCTGCCGGCCGCCGAGCGCCGGCTGCGGGAGCGCACCCGGCTCGTGGCCGCCGGGATCGGCTCGTACGCGCTCTCCGGCGACGGCCGCAGCGCGGTGTTCCCGCTGTACGGGCGGCTGTACCGGGTGGGTTACGAGGGACCCGGCGAGGGCCCCGGCGACCGGTCCGGCCAGGGCCCCTGCGAGCGGTCCGGCCAGGGGGCCGGGCAGCCGGCCGAGGAGGTCCCGGCCGCCGGGCCCGCCCTCGATCCCCGCCTCAACGCCGACGGCTCCCGCACCGCGTACGTCACCGGCGACGCCCTGCACACCTCCCCCGGCGGCCGGATCAGCCCCGCCGACGGAGCCCGCTGGGGCCTCGCGGAGTTCGCCGCCGCCGAGGAGCTGGGCCGGGACCGGGGCCACTGGTGGTCCCCCGACGGCCGGACCCTGCTGGCCGCCCGCGTGGACGAAACCGCCCTCCAGCGGCGCCACTTCGCCGACCCCGCGCACCCCGAGCTGCCGGCCGAGGACTTCGCGTACCCCGAGGCGGGCGGGCCCAACGCCGAGGTCCAGCTGTGGGTGCTCCGCCCGGACGGCGCCCGGGTACGGCTCGACTGGGACGCGGCGGCGTACCCTTACGTCTCCGACGCCGACTGGGAGTCGCAGACGGAGATCCTGCTGACCGTCCAGGACCGGCTCCAGCAGAACGTGCTGCTGCTCACCGCCGACCCGGCCACCGGCCGTACCCGGGAGCTGTCACGTACCGTGCACCCCCACTGGGTCGACCCGCTGCTGCCCGGCACCCCGGCCCGGCTCGCCGACGGGCGGATGCTCACCGCCGCCGACACTCCGGGCGGCGCCGCCCGCGCCCTCGCCCTCGACGGGGAACTGCTGACCGGGAGCGGGATCCAGGTCCGCCGGGTGGCCGGGGTCCACCAGGGCCGGCTGCTGATCGAGGCCGGGCAACGCGACCCCGCCGAACAGCAGGTGCTGCTCCTCGACCCCGCCACGGGGGAGCTGACCCCGCTCGCCGACGGACCCGGCGTGCACGGCGTCCTCGCCTCGGCCGGAGCGCTGCTCCTGACCAGCGCCGACGCCGACGGGATCCGGCGCAGCGTACGCACCGCCGACGGGCGGGAGTTCGTACCGGCCGACCTGTCCGCGCCGCTGCCCTACCGGGTGGTCCCGGTCCTGGAGCGGGTCACCGAACACGGCATCCCCACCGCGCTCGTACTCCCCCGCGGCCATGTCCCCGGCCGGCGGCTGCCCGTGCTGATGGACAGCTACGGCGGCCCCGGCTACCAGGACGTCTCCGCCGAGCCGCGCCGCTGGCAGCAGCGCCAGTGGTGGGCCGACCGGGGCTTCGCGGTGGTGACCGTCGACAACCGCGGGACCCCGTACGTCTCGCCCGCCTTCACCCACGCCATGTACCGCGGGTTCTCCGAAGTCACCCTGGACGACCAGGTCGCGGCCCTGCACGCGCTCGCCGCCCGCCACGGCGACCTGGACCTCGGCCGGGTCGGGGTGCGCGGCTGGTCGTACGGCGGCTACCTCTCCGCGATGGCCGTGCTGCGCCGCCCGGACGTGTTCCACGCCGCGGCCGCCGGGGCCGCGCCGACCGACTTCCGCCAGTACGACACGGCCTACACCGAGCGGTACCTGGGCCTCCCCCAGGAGCACGCGGACGTCTACGAGCGGGACTCCCTGATCCCCGACGCCCCGCACCTGGCCCGGCCGCTGATGCTGATCACGGGCCTGGCCGACGACAACGTCCACCCCTCGCACACCCTGCGGCTCTCGCAGGCGCTGACCGACGCGGGCCGCCCCCACCAGCTCCTGGCCCTCCCCGGGGTCACGCACATGACCCCGAACGGGGCCCGGGAGAAGATCACGGCGCTGGAGCTGGAGTTCTTCCGCCGCGAACTGGCGTGAGGAACACCGCTAAGCGGCGAGGGGACGCCTAAGCGGTGAGGGAACGCCTAAGCGGCGAGTGACCCCGTCGCGAAGGCGAGGATCGCGGGCGCCGCCTCGTGCAGGCTCGCGAAGTGGCGGTGCACCCCGTCCACCGGGGCCGGTGTGTTGACCCCCCACACCGTCATGCCGGCCCGCAGTCCGGACTCGACGCCGGACGGCGCGTCCTCGATGACCAGGCAGTCCTGCGGCCGGGCACCGAGGCGCTCCGCGGCCAGCAGGTAGGGGACCGGGGACGGCTTGCCCTCGGCGACGGCGGAGGCGTCCACGAGTACGCCCGGAACCGGCAGTCCGGTCCGGGCGAACCGCCCGCGCACCCGGTGCTCGTAGTTCGAGGTCACCAGGGCCCAGCCGCCCGAGGGCAGGCCGGAGAGCAGCTCCGGCGCACCGGGGAAGGCGGCATAGGCACCGGTGCGGACGTCTTCGTCCTCCAGTTCGTGCAGCGCGGCCAGGCAGGCCTGCGGGTCCTGCCCGGGCGCCACCTCGGCGAAGGTCTCCATGGGGCGGGTCCGGAGCGCCACGCGGTGGACCGCGTCGGGGTCGAGTCCGTACCGCGCCGCCCATGTCGCCCAGACCCGGCGCTGGTTCGCCACCGCGTCGATCAACGTGCCGTCGACGTCGAAGAGGACGAATTTCGCGGGGCCCGGCCGGGTGATTTCGCTGGTCACGCCGTGATCATGCCATCAGCCCGGCGGGCGGTCCGCCGCGGGGCACCCCTCGGGCGCCTCCGACGGCGGAGGGCCCCGGAGCCGATCGTGTCGGCGCCGGGGCCCTCCTCCTTCTTCCCCTGGATCCCCGTCAGTCACCGGGGAAGTGGCAGGCCACCTCGCGGGAGGCGGCGATCCGCAGCACCGGGCGGTCCGTGCGGCAGACGTCCTGCGCCTTCGGGCAGCGCGGGTGGAACGTGCAGCCCGGGGGCGGGGCGGCCGGGCTCGGCGGGTCGCCGAGCAGCACGATCCGCTCGCGCCGCCGCTCGGCCGCCGGGTCGGGCAGCGGTACGGCGGAGAGCAGCGCCCGGGTGTACGGGTGCTGGGGGTTCTCGTACAGGGCGCGCTTCCCGCCGATCTCGACGATCCGGCCGAGGTACATGACGGCGACCCGGTCGCTGACCCGTTTCACCACGGACAGGTCGTGCGCGATGAACACGTACGCCAGCCCCAGTTCGCGGCGCAGCCGTTCCATCAGGTTGACGATCTGCGCCTGGACGGAGACGTCGAGGGCGGAGACCGGCTCGTCGGCGACGATCAGGCGGGGGCTGGTGGCCAGCGAGCGGGCGATGCCGATGCGCTGGGCCTGGCCGCCGGAGAACTCGTGCGGGTAGCGGTCGATGTGCTCCGGGATCAGCCCGACCAGGTCCATCAGCTCGGCCGCCCGGCGGCGCGCGTCGGAGGCCGACCACCCCTGCACGAGCAGCGGGTCGGAGATGATCCGGGCCACCGTCTGGCGGGGGTTGAGGGAGGAGTGCGGATCCTGGAAGACCATCTGGAGGTGGCGCCGGTGCGGGCGGAGCGCGCGCTGCGAGAGCCTCGTGATGTCCCGTCCGTCGAACGTGATGCTGCCCGACGTGGGTTCCAGCAGCCGGACCAGCATCCGGCCGGTGGTGGACTTCCCGCAGCCCGACTCCCCGACCAGGCCGAGGGTTTCGCCCGCCGCGAGGTCGAAGGAGACCCCGTCGACGGCGCGCACGGGCGCCCCCCGGCGCCCGGACGCGGCGCGTCTGCCGGGGAAGGCCATGGTCAGGTCGCGTACGGAGAGCAGCGCCGGCGGGGTCCGGTCCGGGGCGGCCGGCCCGGGCGCCGGGGCGGGTACGAGCGTACTCATCGGGACACCTCCGATTCGGTCGCGGCGGCAGCGGCAGCGGCAGCGGCCGCACCGCCGGCAGCCGGTGCCGTACGCCCCGCGACATGGCAGGCGGCCAGCCGGCCGGGGCCGGCGTACGGCAGGAGCTCGGGCCGTTCGCCCGTGCAGCGCTCCCGTTCCGCCGCGGTGCCGGCGGCCGCGACCGCGCAGCGCGGGGCAAACGCGCACCCCGGGGCGGGCGTGAGCAGGGAGGGCGGGGAGCCGGGGATCGCCCGCAGTGGATCGTCGTCGGCGTCGTCCAGCCGGGGCAGCGAGTCGAGCAGGCCCCGGGTGTAGGGGTGCGCCGGGTCGGCGAACAGCTCGTCGACCCCGGCCTGTTCCGCGGCCCGGCCGCCGTACATGACCAGTACCTCGTGGGCGACGCGGGCGACGACCCCCAGGTCGTGGGTGATCATCACGACGCCGAGGCCGCGCTCCTGCTGGAGCCGTGCGATGAGTTCCAGGATCTGCGCCTGCACGGTCACGTCGAGGGCCGTGGTGGGCTCGTCGGCGATCAGCAGATCGGGTTCGCATGCCAGGGCCATGGCGATCATCGCGCGCTGGCGCATGCCGCCGGAGAACTGGTGCGGGTACTCCCCGGCCCGGCGGGCCGGTTCCGGGATGCCGACCTCGCCGAGCATGTCGACGGCCCGTTTGCGCGCGGCGGCCCGGCCGGCCTTGAAGTGCACGCGGAAGTGCTCGGCGATCTGCTCGCCGACCGTGTAGTAGGGGTGCAGGCTGGACAGCGGATCCTGGAAGATCATGGCCATCTTCCGCCCGCGCAGCCGGGACAGCTCCTTCTCGGACATCCCGGTGAGCTCCTGCCCGGCGAGCGCGATGGATCCGCCGACCTCGGCGCCCCGGTGCAGGCCCATGACGGCGAGCGAGGTGACGGACTTGCCGGATCCGGATTCTCCGACGATGCCGAGGGTGCGCCCGGTCTCGACGGTGAAGCCCAGCGAGTCGACGGCCCGTACGGGGCCGCGCGGGGTGGCGAAGGTGACGCGCAGGTCGCGCACCTCCAGCAGGGGGGCGGCGGCTGGTGCGGCCATCAGTACCTCACCCTCGGGTCGATGACGGCGTACAGGAGGTCGACGACGAGGTTGGCGACGACGATGAAGAAGGCGGCGAGCAGGGTGACCCCGAGGACCACCGGCTGGTCCGAGCTGACCAGGGCCCCGTAGAACAGCCGCCCGATGCCCGGGAGTCCGAAGATGGACTCGGTGATGACGGCGCCGGCGAGCAGCCCGCCGAGGTCCATGCCGAAGATGGTGAGGATCGGGGTCATCCCGGAGCGCAGGCCGTGCTTGACGACGACCGTGCGCTCGGGCATGCCCTTGGCCCGGGCGGTACGGATGTACGGCTCGGCCATCGCCTCGATCATCGAGCCGCGGCTCTGGCGGGCGTACATGGCCGCGTACAGCAGGGCGAGCGCGGTCCACGGCAGCAGCAGGTTGGCCGCCCAGCCGAGCGGGTTGTCGGTGAAGGCCTGGTAGGTGGGGTAGGGCAGGAGTCCGGCGACCCGGATGACCCCGTAGATGAGCATCACCGAGGTGAAGTAGACGGGCAGCGAGGCGGCGGCGACGGCGCCGACCATCAGGGCCTTGTCGGTGACGGTGTCCTTGCGCAGGGCGGCGGTGACCCCGGCGCCGAGGCCGAGCAGCAGCCACAGCGCGGCGGCGCCGACGGCGAGGGAGGCGGAGACCGGGAGGCGGTCCATCAGCAGGTCCCACACGGGCAGGGAGTTCTCGTACGAGTAGCCCAGGCACGGGAAGTCGCACTGGACGGCGTACTGGCCGGTGCCGAGGGTGCGGCCGGTGAAGATGCCGGTGAGGAAGTCCGCGAACTGCCGCCACACCGGCTGGTCCAGGCCGAGGTACTCCCGTACGTCGGCCAGCCGTTCGGCGCTGCAGGTCTTGCCGCAGGCGGCCGCGGCCGGGTCGGTGGGCAGGACGTAGAAGATGAGGAAGGTGACGGCGGCAATGGCGAGCAGGACGCCCGCGAGGGCGAGCAGCCGGCGCGCGAGGTAGAGGATCAACTGCGGCCGCCCCTCGGGTCGAGGATGTCGCGCAGGGCGTCGCCGAGCAGGGTGAAGGCGAGTACCGCGAGGAAGAGGAAGGTGCTCGGGATGACGAAGTACATGGGGTCGGTCTCGTAGAAGGCGACGGACTCGGCGATCATCTGGCCCCAGGACGGGGTCGGCGGGCGGACGCCCACGCCGAGGTAGCTGAGCGCCGCCTCGGTGCTGATCATGCCGGGGATGAGCAGGGTGGTGTAGGCGATGACCGGGCCGGAGACTCCCGGGAGGATGTCGCGGGTCAGGATCCGCCAGGAGCCCGCCCCGCCGACGCGGGCGGCGTCCACGTACTCGCGGTGCTTGAGGGAGAGGGTCTGGCCGCGGACGACGCGGGCCACGCCGGGCCAGCCGAAGACGCCGATGACGGCGGTCATGAGCACGATGCGGTTGACGTCCTTGGCCACCGACAGCATCGCGATCATGAAGATGAGGGAGGGGAAGGACATGGTCAGGTCCATCAGGCGGGACAGGACCGTGTCGGTGCGGCCGCCGAAGTAGCCGGCGGCGATCCCGGCGGCGGTGCCCGCGACGACGACGATGGCGGTGGCGGCGAAGGCGATGAGGAGGGAGACCTGGGCGCCGTGGACGACGCGGGCGAACAGGTCGCGGCCGGTGACGGGTTCGACGCCGAGCCAGTGCTCGGGGCTGATCCCGCCGAGGGAGCCGAGGGGCTGGCCGCCGAGGTAGGGGTCGATGGCGGACTTGTCGAACTCCTCGGGGGACCAGCCGCCGAGCGCGCCCAGCCAGGGCGCGGTGGCGGCCATCAGCACGAAGAGGAGGACGACGCAGAGACTGACGCGGACGGCGGGGCGGCGGCGCAGCTCCCGCCGGGCGAGCTGCCAGGGGCTGCTGCCGGTGGCCGCTGCCGCCGCGGGCCCGGCCTCGGCGGCGCCGGCGGCGCCGGGGGCGGGGGCGGTGGTGGTCATGGTGTCGGGGGCTCCGTATCCCTCAGCCCTGGCTCTTCGAGGGGTCCTTGAGGCCGACGGTCCCGTAGTCGACGGTGCCGGTCCACACGGGGTGGCCGTAGGCGCCGGCGATGTTGGGGCCGACGAGCAGCGGCTTGCGCTCCAGGAGGACCGGGACGGCCGGGGACTTCTTCATGATCTCGGCGTCGAGGTCGATCCAGGCCTGGTTGGCCTGCTTGGCGTCGGCCATGGCATTGATCTCGTCGATCCGCTTCATGGTGGCCTCGTCGCGGAACTGGCTGTTGTTGCCCTGGTTGCCCTTCTCCTTGATGGTGCGTCCGTCGAAGACGAAGGGGATCCAGGTGGAGCCGGAGGGGTAGTCGGGACACCAGCCGGTGAGCGTCATGTCGGGGGTGGTGGAGAGGTCTCCGATGACGTCGTAGTACGCGCCCGGGTCGATGGTGTCGACGACGACCTCGATGCCGACGCGGGACAGGCCCTGCTGGATGGCCTCGGCCTTGCCCTTGTCGCCGGTGGAGACCGCGAGGGAGACCTTCAGGGACTCCTTGCCCGCGGCCTTGAGGAGTTCCTTGGCCTTGGCCGGGTCTCCGGCCGGGGCGATCTTGAGGGTGTCGGCCTGCTTGCCGCCGGAGAGCGCCGGGGGCAGGTAGGCGGTGGCGACCTCGTTGAGGGCCGGGCCGCCGCCCGCGGTGATCACCGCCTCCTTGTCCACGGCGTACTGCATGGCCTCGCGGACCTTGGGATCGTTGAAGGGCGCCCGGGAGTTGTTCAGGTAGAGCATCTCGGTGCAGCCCTGGGATTCTGCGAGCAGGCGCGCCTTGACCTCGGGCTTCGGCAGCACCTTGGGGGCGCTCTCGGGGCGCATGTCCATGTACTGGACGGCGGAGGCGTCGGCGCCCTCACCGGCGATGATCCGGTCGTCGATCTGGCCGCCCTTGAGGCCCATGACCACGACGAACTTGTCGGGGTAGGCCTTTCTGACGGTGTCGGTCTTCGGGTCCCAGTGCTCGTTGCGGACGAGGACGAGCTTCTTGTCGCGGTCGTACGACTCGATCTTGTACGGGCCGGAGGAGAACGGGCGGGCGTCGTACTGGGTGCCCTTCTCCTGGGACTGGGGGACCGGGGCGAAGGTGGGGAGGGTGGCGGTGGCGGAGAACTCGGCGACCGGGCGCTTGAGTTCGAAGACGATGGTGCGGTCGTCGGGGGTCTTGACGGAGTCGAGGTGCTGCCCCTGGAGCGGTCCCTTGTAGCCCTCGCCGCCGGCCAGGTACTGGGCGGCGTAGTCGGGGCCGCCGGTGAGGTCGGGGGCGAAGGAGCGCTCGACGTTGTACTTGATGTCCTGCGCCTTGACGGGTGAGCCGTCCTCGTACTTCACGCCCTCCTTGAGGGTGAAGGTCCAGGTCTTGCCGCCGTTGGAGGGGGTGCCGAGGTCGGTGGCGAGGTCGGGGACGAGCTCGCTGCCGGCCTTGCCGGGCTCGGCCTTGAAGGTGACGAGCGTGCGGTAGAGGAGGCGGGTGCCGAAGTCCATGGCCGGCATGACCCAGTTGCGGGCGGGGTCGAGGTGGGCGAAGTCCTGGTTGGACAGGACGGTCAGGGTCCCGCCCTTGACCGGCGTCCCGCCGAGGGTCTTGCCGTCGTTGGCGGCGGCGGGGTTGCCCGCGCCGGCGCCGGTGGAGCCCTTCTTGGGGTCGGAGCAGCCCGAGGCGCCGAGTGCGAGTGCCGCCACGAGGGCGGTGGCGAGGGCGAGTTGGGTGCGCTTGGTCATGGGTCACTCCAGTGAAGGGCCGCGCTCTATGATGTGACCGGTAACATAGTAATGTGAAATTGCACTGACAAGGGGTTGGCGCCGCCGTTATCCAGCCGTGCCCAAATCCCGCCCCCTGGGGCGGTGTTGCGGGAAGGTCAGTGCGCCGCGAGCAGCTCCGGCAGCCTGCGCATGTCGTCGAAGACGATCGTGCCGGGGCCTTCGAGCCACTCGGCGGGCGTCGGGCCGCCGGAGTAGCCGAAGGCGCGCATCCCCGCCGCCCTGGCCGCCCGGACGCCGGGCGCGCTGTCCTCGACCACCGCGCACACCGCCGGGTCGACGCCCATCCGCCGGGCGGCGTGGAGGAAGAGGTCCGGGGCGGGCTTGCCCCGGGAGACCTCGCTCGCGCTGTGGATGCGGCCTTCGAACCGGCCGTACAGCCCGGTGCGTCCGAGCGTGTGCCGCATCTTCTCGTGCGAGCCGCTGGAGGCGACGCAGGTCCGCAGGCCGAGGGCGGTGAGCCCGTCGAGCGCCTCGGGCAGCCCGTCCACCGGATCCAGGGCGAGGTCCACCGCATCGCGGTGCCGCCGGATGAGCAGCTCCCACCAGAGGCCGGCGGCCTGCGCGCCGAGACGCTCCGCGATCTGCCCGACGATCGACTCCTTGGAACGCCCGACGAAGCGCTCGACCACCTCGTCCGCGGTGAGCGGCCAGCCCAACTCCGCCCCGAGCGCGACCTGGAGGCGGACGGCGAGGCGCTCACTGTCGACCAGGACGCCGTCGCAGTCGAATATCACGAGCTCTATCGGCTTGATCACTCCCACAGGGTAGGCGGCCGTCGGCCGGTGCGGCCCGTCGATGTGATCCACAACTCTCCATTCGGAGGATCCTTGCGACAGCCATACCTCATCCTGCAATCTTCGAGATGAGCCGGATTTCATTCGGCGAATGGACGTCTGCGAGGAAGGGAAGTCCCATGACCAGCGAGCGCCCCAGGCTGTACGAGATGCTCGACGACCGGTTCCGGACCGGCCGGTGCATGAACGGTGACGACGCGCTGGAGGTCCTGTACACCGGCTGCCGCTGGGCCGAGGGGCCGGTCTACCTGCCCGCCTGGCGGCAGGTGATCTGGAGCGACATCCCCAACGACCGGATGCTGCGCTGGGACGAGGAGACGGGAGCCGTGGGCGTCTTCCGCCGCTCCGCCGGGCACACCAACGGCAACACCCTCGACCGTCAGGGCCGGCTGGTCACCTGCGAGCAGGGCAACCGGCGCGTGACGCGCACCGAACACGACGGCACCGTCACCGTGCTGGCGGACCGGTGGCAGGGCAAGCGCCTGAACAGCCCGAACGACGCGGCGGTGAAATCCGACGGTTCGATCTGGTTCTCCGACCCGGACTTCGGCATCACCAGCGACTACGAGGGCCACCGCGCGCAGAGCGAGATCGGCTCCAACAACGTCTACCGCATCGATCCGGCCACGGGCGAAGTACGGCTGGTCGCCGACGGCTTCGGCGCGCCGAACGGGCTGGTCTTCTCCGAGGACGAGCGGCAGCTGTTCGTCTCCGACACCCGGGCGGGCTTCATCCGCGTCTTCGACGTGCGCGAGGACGGCACGCTGTCCGAGGGGAAGGTCTTCGCCGAAGCGGCCCCCGGGAAGGCCCGCTTCGACAACCTCCGCTTCGACGACGGCGGCCGGCTCTGGGCCGCCGCGATGGACGACGGGGTGCACTGCTACGACCCCGACGGCACCTTGATCGGGCGGCTCAACGTCCCCGAGACGGTCGCCAACATCTCCTTCGGCGGCGCCAAGCGCAACCGGCTCTTCATCACCGCCGAGACCAGCCTCTACTCGGTGGTCACGGGCGTGACGGGCACCCACCCGACGGGACCGGGGCGCCGGCGCTGGCTCGACGGCTGAGGGCACCCCGCCCCGTTGGGCGGACTCCCAAGGCCCGGCCGGGCCCGGCCGGGTTCAACCCGGTCCAACCTGGTCCGCCCTACAGGCCCGAGCCGAGGCCCCCCGGGATGCGTCCCACCGGTTCGTCGCGGCCCTGGGCCCACAGCGAGCGGACGTGGCCGAGGTGGCGGACCATGCAGGCCTCCGCCGCCTCCGCGTCGCCGGCGATCATCAGGTCCAGCAGCTCGATGTGCTCCTCGGCGGAGGAGACCAGCTTTCCGGCCTCGTCCAGGCCCGTCAGCCCGTACAGCCGCGAGCGCTTGCGCAGGTCGCCCACCGTCTCGACCAGCCGGTCGTTGCCGGCCAGGGCCAGCAGGGAGAGGTGGAAGCGGCGGTCCGCCTCCAGGTAGCCGATGAGGTTGTGCTCACGGGCGCTGGTGACGATCTCCTCGGCGATGGGCCGCAGCGCCTCCAGCTGCTCCGCCGTGGCGATCTTCGTGATCCGGCCGATGGTCGGCACCTCGATCATCGTGCGCAGCTCGGTGTACTGGTCCAGGTCGCGCTCGCTGACCTCGGTGATCCGGAAGCCCTTGTTGCGGACGGGTTCCACCAGGCCCTCGCGGGCCAGGTCGAGCATCGCCTCGCGGACCGGCGTGGCGGAGACCCCGAGCTCGGCGGCCAGGCCGGGCGCCGAGTAGACGCTGCCGGGGCGCAGTTCACCCGCTATCAGGGCTGCTCGGAGGGCGTGGCCGACCTGGTCGCGGAGCCGTTCCTGGGCCTTGATGAGGCTGTGCTGCTTCAGGTCACCCATTGCCATTCCTCCGAAACCCTTCGCACCACCGAGTGCAGAGGAACAGCGTACAATGTCACGTTGCGCTTACTGCCCCAGCGGTGGTGCATCCCGCGGCGCGATACATCGCCACCGCCACAGCGAGATCCTCCCAGGCCATGCCCACGCTCTTGAAGAGCTGTGGACAACCCGGCGCTCCGGCCGCCGGTATCCGACCCCCCACCAGGTCGGCCAAGGTGCCGTTGATATGACCGGGTCCGATCGCCCCCTCCGCCTCCGGCACCAGCAGGTCCCCCGCCTCCCGCAGGGCCGCCGCCCGCGACTCCACGTACACCGCGGCCCGCCGCACCAGCGCGGTGTCGGTCTCCCGGGCGTCCGGCTCGTGCGAGCCGACCGCCACGACCGTCGCTCCCGGGGCCACCAGCCGCCCGTCGAAGAGGGGTTCACGGGCCGTGGTGCAGCAGAGCACCAGGTCCGCGTCCGCCACGTCCGCCGCGGTGCCCGTACGGGCCGCCACCCTCAGGGCGCGGGCGTGCGCCGCCAGCCGCTCCGCGGCCCCGGGGTCGCGCCCCACGACCACCACCCCGGCCAACTCCCTTACCCCGCGCACCGCTTCGAGATGACCGTACGCCTGCGGGCCGGCGCCGAAGAGCACCAGCCGCAGGGCCCGCCCGGCCGGCGCCAGGTACCGCAGGGCGAGCGCCGAGACCGCCGGGGTGCGCAGGGCGGTCAGCGCCGCGCCGTCGAACAGGGCCAGCGGGCGCAGCGTCGGGCCGTCCAGCAGCAGGTACGAGCCGGTGATACGAGGGAGCCCGAGGGCCGGATTGCCGGGCGCCACACCGGCGATCTTCACCCCGGCGTACGCCCCGGCCGCGGCCGGCATCAGCAGCAGCTCGCCGCCGCCCGGCACGGGCAGCGCCGAGCGCTGCGGGCAGGCCTCCGGGTCCAGCCCGGCCCGCAGTACGCCGGCCAGCGCGTCGGCGGCCGCGGCCGGGGTGAGCAGCGCGGCCGTCTGCGCGGCCCCGAACTGCGGGATCACAGCAGGAATCCCGCGCCGAGGGCGTCCTGCGGATCGCGGACGAAGGCGTGCTCGCCGGTGCGGTACGCCGTCCCGGTGACCTCCGTGACCAGGCCGTCGCGGGATCCCACCGGCACCACCCGGCCCGTGAACACCGTGCCCGTCACCGACTCGTGGAGCAGGTCCTCGCCGGCCCCGATCCGGCCGTCCTCCGCCAGCAGCGCGAGGCGCGCCGAGGTGCCCGATCCGCAGGGCGAGCGGTCGATCTGCCCGTCGGCGAACACGGTGACATTGCGCTGGTGCGGCCCGAAGGGGGTGCCGGGCAGCTCCTCGTACAGGATCACCCCGTAGACCCCGGAGAGCAGCGGACCGTCGGGGTGCCAGGTCCCGGGGTGGGAGGACAGCGCGGCCCTGATCTCCTGCCCGGCGCGGACGAGTTCGGGCAGTGCGGCCCGGGTGACCTCCAGACCGAGGTCCCGGGCGGCGACGGACGCGTAGCAGGCTCCGGCGTGCGCGATGTCCACCTCCGCCAGGCCCAGCGTGGTCGCCACCGGCACCTTGCGGGCGCCGACCCGGGCCGGGACGTTGCGGAAGGTGACCCCGGTGGTCCGGCCGCCGGCGCGGTGCACGGTCGCGGCGACCCGCCCCGACGGCACGTCGATCCGTACCTGCGCGTCCCCGTCGTCCGGCGCGGGGACCCGGCCGGTGTCCACGGCCCAGACGCCGAGGGCCATCGTGCCGTGGCCGCAGGCGGTGGAGTAGCCGTCCTTGTGCCAGAACAGCACGCCGAGGTGGGCCCCGTCGTCGTCCGGGGGCACGACGAACCCGCCGTACATCCCGGCGTGCCCGCGCGGCTCCTGCACGAGGAGCCGCCGTACGTCGTCCAGCGGGCTCCGGCGCGGAGCCGTCCCGGAGCCCCCGGGGCCGATGGCGGTGGCGCAGCGCTCGGCGACGGTGTCCCCGGGTACGGGCGGCAGGCCGGCCGCGGCGGTGTCGACGATCCGGAACGGCTCCCCGGCGGTGTGGTAGTCCACGGTGCGTACGGTGGTCACAGCAGGAACCCCGCGGGGAAGGGGTCGGACGGGTCGAGGAAGTACTGGGCGGTGCCGGTGATCCACGCCCGCCCGGTGACGGTGGGGACGACGGCCGGGAACCCGCCGACCGTGGTCTCCCCGACCAGCCGGCCGGTGAACTCCGTCCCGATGAAGGACTCGTTGACGAAGTCCGCGCCGATCCCGAGGAGGCTCCTGGCGTGCAGCTGGGCCATGCGCGCGCTGGTCCCCGTACCGCAGGGCGAGCGGTCGAACCAGCCCGGGTGGATGGCCATGGCGTGCCGGGAGCGGCGGGCGTCGGAGCCGGGGGCGGCGAGGTAGACGTGTTTGACCCCGGAGATGGTGGGGTTCTCGGGGTGGACGGGCCGGTCGCCGGAGGCGTTGATCGCGTCCATGACGGCGAGTCCGGCGGCGAGCAGGTCGCCTTTGCGCTCCCGGTCGAAGGGGAGGCCGAGGGCGTCGAGTTCGACGAACGCGTAGAAGTTCCCGCCGTAGGCGAGGTCGTAGGTGACCGTGCCGAAGCCGGGGACATCGGCCTTGAGGTCGAGTCCGGCGCAGAAGGAGGGGACGTTGGTGAGGGTGACGGCGGTGGCCGCCCCGTCCTCGACCCGGACGTCCACGCTCACCAGCCCGGCCGGGGTGTCGAGCCGCACGGTGGTGACCGGCTCGACGACCTCCACCATGCCCGTCTCGACCAGGACGGTCGCGACCCCGATGGTCCCGTGCCCGCACATGGGGAGCAGACCCGACACCTCGATGTACAGCACGCCGAAGTCGGCGTCGGGGCGGGTGGGGGGCTGCAGGATGGCGCCGCTCATCGCGGAGTGCCCGCGCGGCTCGTACATGAGCAGGGTCCGGACGTGGTCCAGGTGCTCGATGAAGTGGAGCCGTTTCTCGGCCATGGTGGCGCCGGGGATCACCCCGACGCCCCCGGTGATCACCCGGGTCGGCATGCCCTCGGTGTGCGAGTCCACCGCGTGGTAGATGTGGCGCGTACGCATTCCAGTCCCCTTCCGGTCCCCGCGGGGGACTAGTTGTGGCCCTCGGCGAGGGCCTTCTCGGTGGCGGCGCGGACGGCCGCCTCGATCTCCCCGGTGAGCGGGAAGCGGGGCGGGCGGGTGGCGCCGCCGGGGCGTCCGGCGAGGTCCATGGAGAGCTTGATGGCCTGGACGAACTCGGTCTTGGAGTCCCAGCGCAGCAGCGAGTGCAGGGACTTGTAGAGCGGCAGCGCGGTGGCGAGGTCCCCGGCGACGGCGGCCCGGTAGAGCTCGGCGCAGGAGCGCGGCAGGGCGTTGGGGTAGCCGGCGATCCAGCCGACCGCGCCGGCGAGGGCGAGTTCGAGGAGGACGTCGTCGGCGCCGATGAGCAGGTCGAGGCCCGGGGCGAGTTCGGCGATCTCGTACGCCCGGCGGACGTCCCCGCTGAACTCCTTGACGGCGACGATGCTGCCGTCGCCGTGCAGGCGGGCGAGGAGGGCGGGGGTCAGGTCCACCTTGGTGTCGATGGGGTTGTTGTACGCGACGACGGGCAGCCCGGCGCGGGCGACGTCGGCGTAGTGGGCGCGCACGGTCGCCTCGTCGGCCCGGAAGGCGTTGGGGGGCAGCAGGAGTACGGAGCCGGCCCCGGCCTCGGCGGCCTGGTCGGCCCAGCGGCGGGCCTCGGCGCTGCCGTAGGCGGCGACGCCGGGCATGACGCGGGCGCCGTCGCCGGCCGCCTCGACGGCGGTGCGGACCACGCGGGCCCGCTCCTCGTCGGTGAGGGTCTGGTACTCCCCGAGGGAGCCGTTGGGGACCACGCCGTCGCAGCCGTTGGCGATGAGCCAGGCCACGTGCTCGGCGTAGGCGTCGTGGTCGACGGTGAGGTCCTCGCGCAGCGGCAGCGCGGTGGCGACCATGATGCCGTGCCAGGGGCGGGTGCGGGTGTCCGTACCGGTGGTGGGCGCGGGGGTGTGCGCGTCGGTCATGAGAGAGCTCCCTAGAGTGATGTGTGACATTTTACTAGTGGGTGTGAGGCGGCCACAAGGGTCCGGACCGCCCGATCAGCCGTCCGCCGGGGGCAGTTCCGCGAGGTGGCGCAGCGGGACCGGGCAGGACAGGGGCCGCCGGTCGGGCGCGGGCCCGCCGCCGGCGAGGGCGGCGACGGCCGGTCCGCACATGCGGCCCTGGCACCAGCCCATTCCGGAGCGGGTGAGGAGTTTGACCGTACGGGCGTCCCGCGCGCCGAGGTCGGCGACGGCCTCGCGGATCCGGCCGGCCGGAACCTCCTCGCAGCGGCACACGTCGGTGTCGTCGCGGAGCCAGCCGGTCCAGCCGTCGCCGGGGCGGTGGGCGGCGCCCATCGCCTCGGCGAAGACGCGCAGGCGGGCGCGGCGGCGGGCGAGGGCGGCTGGCGCGGGCCGGCCGGCGATCGCGTGTACGGCGATCGAGTGTGCGGCGATCTCCCCTTCGAGCAGGGCCAGTTGGGCGCCGCCGATACCGCCGGTCTCGCCCGCGGACCAGATCCCGGGGACCGAGGTCCGCTGTTCGGCGTCCAGCTCCAGGGCGACGGTGCCGTCGGGAGTGACGCGGGTGGCGCAGCCGAGGCCGGTCGCCAGCTCCAGCTGGGGCACGAGCCCGTGGCCGACGGCGAGAGCGTCGCAGGGGATCCGGCGGGCGGTGCCGGGCACGGGCCGCCAGTCCCGGTCCAGGCGGGCCACGGTGACGGCCTCGACCCGGTCGGTGCCGTGGGCCTCGGTCACGGCGTGCCGGGTGAGGAGGCGGATGTGCCGGTGCAGGAGGGCGCTGCCGTACGTGGCGGCCTCGGCGAGCTTGCCGGGGTTGCGCAGCAGGGCGGGGAGGTGGCCGGCGTACGCGGTGTACGCGGCGGCCTCGACCACGGCCGGCACCCGGGCCCCGGCGGCCGCCAGGGACCCGGCGACGGCGAGCAGCAGCGGGCCGCTCCCGGCGACGACGACGCGCTTGCCCGGCAGTACGAGCCCGCTCTTGAGCATGGCCTGGGCCCCGCCGGCCCCGACCACCCCGGGCAGGGTCCAGCCGGGGAAGGGCAGTTGCCGCTCGTACGACCCGGTGGCGAGGAGCACGGCCCGGGCGTGCACGCTGGCGGCCGCCTCCTCGGGACCGGCGACGGCGTGCAGCGTCCACCCGGGGCCGCCGCCCGGGACCACGGCCCAGACGTGGTGGGCCGGGAGGTACGTGATCCGGCCGGCCGACGCGTGAGCGCGCAGGGCGGCTTCGCGCGGGGCGAAGGCGGCCCACCCGTGGTGCAGGGCTTCGGGACGGTCCGCCCCGAGTCCGGGCGCGGGGTGGCGGTAGTACTGGCCGCCGGGGCGTTCCCCCGCGTCGAGGAGGACGACCCGGAGCCCGAGTCCGGCGGCCGTGACGGCGGCGGCCAGCCCGGCGGGGCCCGCGCCGACGATCGCGAGGTCGGGCGGGGCGGTGTCAGACGCCGAGCTCGGCATGGCCGGTTCCCTCCTGGGTGGTGACGGTGTCCCCGGGGCGGGCGGGGACGAGGCAGGCGCGTTGGTTGGGGCGGCCGTTGACGGTGACGAGGCAGTCGTAGCAGCTGCCGATCCCGCAGAACGCCCCGCGCGGGGCGCCGCCTTGGCGGGTGGTCCGCCAGGCGAGGATCCCGGCGCCCCAGAGCACGGCGGCGATGCTCTGGCCCGCCTGGGCCGTGAGCTCGCGGCCGTCGAAGCGCAGGACGTAGGTGGCCGAGGGGGCTCCGCCGACGAGGGTGCGGGGGGTTCGGCTCATCGGGGGTTCTCCTGGACGGTCATCGGGCCGGATCCTGGTCGAAGCGGGCCGGGTGGAACGGGGCCGGGGGGAGCGGGGGCTCAGACCCCGTCAGGGCGGCGGTGATCAGGACGCCCGTGGCCGGGGCGAGGCCGATGCCGGCTCCCTCGTGGCCGCAGGCGTGCAGGAGGCCCGGGAGCTGGGGGTCCGGGCCGATCGCCGGGAGGTGGTCCGGGAGGTACGGGCGGAAGCCGTGGTAGGTGCGCAGCACCCGGGCGTCGGCCAGGACGGGGAAGAGCGCCGCCGCCTGCGCGGCGAGGCGCCGCAGGGCCTCCACCGACAGGCTGCGGTCGAAGCCGACCCGCTCCCGGGTCGCCCCGATGAGCACCGGCCCCGCCGGCGTCCCCTCCACCACCGCCGAGGACTGGAGCGCCGCCGAGCCGCTCGCCACGTCGGCGATGTAGTCCGCGGCGTAGACCTTGTGCCGGACCACCCTCGGCAGCGGCTCCGTCACCAGGACGAACCCGCGGCGCGGAAGCACCGGGAGGGACACCCCGGCCAGTTCCGCGATGCGCCCGCCCCAGGTCCCGGCCGCGTTCACCACCGCCGGGGCGAGGAGTTCACCGCCTCGGGTGCGGACCCCGCGGACGCCCCCGGGTCCCGCGAGGATGCCCGTCACCTCCTCGCCGAGGTGCACCGAGGCCCCCGATGCGGCCAGCAGCCTCGCCGCCGCCTGGGCCGGCTGGACCTGGGCGTCCTGCGGGTACAGGAAGCCGCCGACCTGACCCGGGGCCAGATGGGGCTCCAGCTCGCGGAGGTCGCGGGGGCCCGCCTCGACGGCTTCGACCCCGGCGGCGCGCTGGCCTTCGGCGAAGTCCCGCAGCGCCCCCAGCGAAGCCTCGTCCGGGGCGACGACGAGCCCGCCCTTGGCCTCGTACTCGATCTCCTGCGGGAGGACGGCGGCGAGTTCGCGCCACAGGCCGGCCGACAGCAGGGCCAGGTCGAGCTCCGGGCCCGCCTCCTTGTCGGAGACGAGCAGGTTTCCTTCCCCGGCTCCCGTCGTGCCGCCCGCGACGGGGCCGCGGTCGACGACGGCCACGGAGAGTCCGGCGCGGGCCGCGTAGTACGCGATCGCGGCTCCGACGACGCCGGCGCCGATGATCACGACGTCCAGGGGATGTCTCTTGGGCACGGCAGTAATATGTCACATTCTTTAGTAGGTGCCTAGGGTCGCCTACGGTCCGGCGGCCGGTCCGCCCCCCCGTTCGGAATCGGACCGGCCGCCGGCGCCGGATCAGCTGCGCAGCGGGCCCTCGCAGCTGTAGCTCGACGTCCCCGCCTTGTGGTCGGTCCAGATCTCCACGGGGCCGAAGGAGCAGTTCATGTCGGCCAGGTTGTTGGAGGCCGGAGCCGCCCGGTCGAGGATGAAGTAGTCCACCGTCTCCGACATGTCCTTGAAGTTCTGGTCGTCGCTGCGCCAGTTCTTCAGGTTCGCGCTGATCCGGCCGGTACAGGTGAACCGGCGCTTGCCCGGGTCCCCGTTCTCCACGCAGTCCGGGGTGTTGTAGGTGGCGGTCGCGAAGGCCGACTTCACGTTGGCCAGCGCCGCGTCGCGCAGTTGGCCGTTGGGCGTGAAGCTGGTGTTCGGCACGTAGAGCTGGTCGACCTTGGCGATCTGCGCGTCCAGGAAGCGGTTGTAGTCGCGCTGGAGGTAGGAGTCCGCGCCCATCCGGTGGCGCCAGGCGTCGTACCCGGCCACGTCGTTGGCCCGCAGGTGGGTGTACATCTCGCGCAGCAGCGAGGGCTTCTCGGTCCACAGGAACTCGAAGAAGGTGCCCGCATAGTTGTAGAAGCGGAAGCCGTCGCCGTCGTACGTGGCGTTGAGCAGCTGCTCGACCGTCATCCGCGGGCCGCCGCCGGCGGTGTCGTTGATGATGCCCTTGACCAGGGACTTGCGGACGGCGATGCCGTTGTCGCGGGTGGCGCCGTCGAAGAACTCGGCGGTGCCCTCGTCCATCGCGGTCGTGCGGTCGCCCTCGTACCAGGGGCCCTCGCCGAAGAACCCGGGGACGGCGAACCGGCCGTTGAGGTAGTGCGTGTACTCGTGCCGGAAGAGCTCCTCGAGGGTGAGGGAGGAGTCCTGCGGGACGCGCCGCTGGTAGGTGTAGAACGTGGCGCCGTTCTCGATGTACATGCCGCCGTTCTCGGTGCCGTAGCCGTACAGCATCGTCTGGTAGGTCACGTAGTCGGCGCGGGAGGCGTACAGCACGATGTTCAGCGTGGTGTTGGGGTCGCCGGCGAGCGGCTGGTCGGTCCCGATGACGCGGTGGAACTGCGTCTTGACCTGCTTGCTCGCGTAGTAGAGCTGGTCGACGGTGGCCCGGTCGAGGGCCGTGCGGACCTTGATGGCGCCGTTGTCGTAGGTGTACGTGTTCGGGAAGAGCATCTTCTCGATGTCCTCCTTGCACACCCCGTACTGCTTGCACGCGTTGTAGGTGTTCAGCCAGGAGACGATCTTGGCCCAGGGCTCGCTGCCGTTGCCCCACGCGGACTTGACCGGTTCCAGGAGGGCGCCGAGGTCGGTGGCGGTCTGGTCCTGGAGGCCCTCGATCTGGCCGAAGCGGCCGTACTCGCCGAGCGCGTCGCGCACCACCCACGCGTTGGTGGTGCCCTTGAGGTGGGTGTATCCGGCGAAGGCCTTGAAGGCGGCCCGGTAGGCGGGGTCGGCCTTGGCCGCGGCGTGGAAGGCGGCGTCCTGGTTGCCCGGGTAGACGCCGAGGTAGTTGACCGTGAGGGCGGCGAGGGCCGCGCCGCCCCAGTTCGCGTCGCCGCTGGTGGCGGGGTGCGAGGCGTCCAGGGTGGCCAGGACCTTCTTGATCAGTCCGAGCTGGGTCTGGCGCATGCCGGGGCCGGTGGCGTAGAGGGCCTCGCGCAGGGTCCGGGCATTGGAGGCGGTGACGTCGAAGGTGCGCGCGGCGTTGCCGAAGTCGGTGACGGCCCGGCTCATGGCGTCGGCGGTCGCCGCGTCGGTGAGGTCGATCTCCTCGCGCGAGAAGTCGTGGTAGATCGCCGCGTGCAGGTACGTGAACATCTCCTCCAGGTGCGAGGAGTTGCGGCCGTCGTGGGCGGCGGCCAGGCCGGATATCCGGCGGGAGACGGCCTGGACGTGCGCGTCGTCCATGACGGGCGCGAGGCGGGCGTCCCAGGTCCAGACCAGTCCGCGCAAACAGCCGTCGGCGGTGACGGCCGGGTCGGCCAGGAAGTCGGCGAACTGCTCGGGGCTGAGGCCCGTGATCCCGTCGAGGGTGCAGGGGACGCCGGCGGCGACGCTCCGCGCGGTGGGCGCGGCCTGGGCGGCGGCGCGCTCGCGGCTCTTCTCGCTGCGCTCGGTCAGGCGCGCGGGCCGGTCGGCGGCCGGGGCGGCTCCGGGGACGCGGCCGTCGGCGGCGATCCCGCCGGGAGCCTGGGCCGTCGCCGGGGCGGCCTCCTTGGGCGAGGCGCGGTGCTCGACCTCGTCGAACGGGTTCGCGCCGGGTGCTCCGGAGGTGAAGGTGCCGGGCACGGCGGCCGGGGCGGGGGCGGCCGCGGGGGCCCGGTCCGCGGTCTGGGACACGGCCTGGCCGGCGGAGGCGAGCAGTGTCACCGCGACCGCGGCGGAGAGGAGAGACGTACGCACAGCTCTGTGCTGAGACACCAAGGACTCCTGGTTGGGAAGGGAGGTGGGGGAAGTGGTGCGCGAGGTGGTGCGTGATACGCGAAATGCCTGAACTGCCCTGCGTCACACGGCGTTTGACGGGGATTAACGTGCCGCGGTGTGAGCTGTAACATAGTAATGTGAAATTGCACTGACAAGACCTGTGCGCCCACCAGTTCGCATCTTCTTGAGGGAGCCCCGATGGCCGACACCCCCTCCCGCCTCAACATCGGCAGCCACGACCTGCCGGTATCACCGGAGTTGTCCCGCTTCATGGCCGCCGACTGGGCGCCGTCACCCCTCCCCGACACCGCGCGGGTCCCGGCGTACGAGGTCACCCCGGTCCGGCGCGAGCGCCTCTCGGCGCGCTTCCCGGGCGAGCGGTTGATCGTCCCGGCCGGCGAGCTCAAGGTCCGCTCCAACGACTGCGACCACCGCTTCCGCCCGCACAGCGCGTACGCCTGGCTGACCGGGCTGACCGGCGAGGACCAGGTGGGCCACGTCCTGGTACTGGAGCCCTCGGGCCCGCACGGCCACGAGCCCGTGCTGTACCTGCGCCCCCGCTCCCCGCGCGCCGACGGCAACGAGGAGTTCTACCGGGACCGCCGGTACGGGGAGTTCTGGGTCGGCCGCCGCGCCGACCTGGCCGAGGCCGAGCGCCTGACCGGCCTGCGCTGCGCCCACCTGGACGACCTCGGCTCCCCGGCCGGCCGCAACGCCGCGACCGACACCGAACTGGCCGCCGCCCTCTCCGAGTTGCGGCTGGTGAAGGACGCCTGGGAGGTCGGGCAGCTCCAACTCGCCGTCGACCACACCACCGCCGGATTCGAGGACGTCGTACGGGCGCTGCCGCACGCACTGGCGCACCCGCGCGGCGAGCGGTGGATCGAGGGGGTCTTCGGCCTGCGCGCCCGGGCGGAGGGCAACGGCACCGGGTACGACACGATCGCGGCGTCGGGCGCGCACGCGTGCGTCCTGCACTGGATCCGCAACGACGGCCGGCTCGACCGCGGCGATCTGCTGCTGCTGGACGCGGGCGTGGAGACCGACAGCCTCTACACGGCGGACATCACGCGCACCCTCCCGCTCTCGGGGCGCTTCTCCCCCGTCCAGCGCCAGGTGTACGAGCTGGTGCTGGCGGCGCAGGACGCGGGCATGGCGGCGCTGCGCCCGGGCGCGAGCTTCCGGGACTTCCACCGGGCCGGGATGCGGGTGATCGCGGAGGGCCTGGCGGAGTGGGGCGTCCTGAAGGACGCGCGGGGGGACCTGCACCGGCGGTACACGCTGTGCAGCAGCGGCCACATGCTGGGACTGGACGTCCACGACTGCGCGAAGGCGCGCGCGGAGACCTACCTGGACGGGGTCCTGGAGGAGGGCCAGGTGCTGACGGTCGAGCCGGGCCTGTACCTGCAACCGGACGACGAGACCCTGCCGCCGGAGCTGCGGGGCATCGGCGTGCGCATCGAGGACGACCTGGTCATCACGGCAACGGGCGCCCGACTGATGTCGGGCGCCCTGCCCCGCACGGTGGCGGGGATCGAGGAGTGGATGGGGAACCTGCTGGCCGGCTGAGCATCCGCCCCGGGTGGCTGTGGAGGACGGGCGGGCACCGGGACTACCGGCTCATGGAAGCCCCGGGCCCGCTCACCCGGACGCTGACGGGGGGCTAGTGGCCGCCGCCGCCGCCACCCCCACCGTTGCCTCCGCCGCCGCCGTTGCCGCCGCCGCCCCCACCGTTGCCGCCGCCGCCGTCGCCGCCCCCGCCGCCACCGTTGCCGCCACCACCGCCGCCGTCGCCGCCGTAGCCGCCACCACCGTCGTGGCCGCCGCTGCCACCGCCGTCGCCGCCGTATCCGCCGCCGCCGTCGTGGCCGCGGCCGGATCCGTTGTCGCTCCAGCCGTTGTCGTGGCCGCCGTTCCAGTTGTTGTCGTTGCGGTTGTCATGGTTGGAGCGACTGTCATTCCAACGGCCGTTGTTCCAGTTGTCGTTCCAGTTGGCGTTGTTGTGACGGCCGTTGTTCCACGAGTCGTTGTCCCAGCACCAGCTGGGACGGTCGTTCCAGTTGCTCCAGCGGGAGGAGTCGCAGCAGTCGCGCCAGTTGTTGCTGTCCCGGCGCCAGTCGTCGGAGCACCATCCCGAGTTGTTCTGCTGGGTCTGGGGCAGACCCGCGGCGAACGCCCCGCCGACAGGCATCAGGCCGAGCGCGACGCCTGCGGCTCCTGCCACAACCGTCGCGGTGATGACACGGCGCATGACCATGCACCTCCGAGCATTGAGGACATTTCCTTATAAAAAGGTCATTTCCACCCTCACCCTTCTCTGGCCCGCTGTCAAAACCACCTGGTCAGCGGTTCGACAACGTACGTCAGACCTCACCGAGTACGGCGATACCGTCCAGTTCGACCAGTGCCGGCTCGTCCCAGAGCCGGACGACCCCGATGACCGCCATGGCCGGGTAGTCGCGGCCGGCCAGCCGGCGCCAGATACGGCCGAGTTCGGGCGCGTGGACGCGGTACGCCTCCACGTCGACCGTGTACACGGTCACCCGGGCCAGGTCCGCCGGAGCGCCCCCGGACGCGGCGAGGGCCGTCAGGAGGTTGCCCAGGGCGCGTTCGAACTGCTCGGGCAGGGTGTCCCCCACCACCTTTCCCTCGGCGTCGAGCGCGGTCTGGCCCGCCAGGAAGACCAGCCGGGAGCCGCTCGCCGCCACGGCGTGGGAGAAGCCCGTCGGCGGGGAGAGCTCCGCCGGATTGATCCGCTCCGCACTCACCGGTAGAGCTCCTTCGCGATGATGGTGCGCTGCACCTCGCTGGCGCCCTCGTAGATCCTCGGGGCCCGGACCTCCCGGTACAGGTGCTCCAGCAGGTGGCCCCGCTCGAGGGCGACGGCCCCGTGCAGCTGGACCGCGTGGTCCACCACGTACTGGGCCGTCTCCGTCGCGAGCAGTTTCGCCATCGCCGACCGGCGGGGCACGTCCGGCGAGCCGGCGTCGTACGCCCCCGCCGCCGCGTAGACCAGGAGCCGGGCGGCCTCGGTACGGGTGGCCATCTCGGCCACCCGGTGGCCCACCGCCTGAAGGTCGCCCAGTACGCCGCCGAACGCGCGCCGCGCCGCCGTGTACGCCAGGGTCGCGTCCAGGGCGGCCCGGGCCATGCCGACGGCGAAGGCGCCCACGCTCGGCCGGAACCGGTTCAGGGTGTCCATCGCCACCCGGAAGCCCCGGCCGGGCTCGCCGAGCAGGTCCTGCGGGCCGACCGGGACCCCGTCGAAGGACAGCCGGCCGATCGGATGCGGGGAGAGCATGTCCAGGGGCTCGCCCGAGAGCCCGGGGCGGTCGGCCGGGACCAGGAAGGCCGTGACCCCCTTGGCGGCCGGGCCCTCGCCCGTCCGGGCGAACACCGTGTAGAAGTCCGCCTCGGGGGCGTTGGAGATCCAGCACTTCTCGCCGCTGAGCCGCCAGCCGCCCCGGCCCGCGCCGCCGTGCCCGCCGCCTACGCCCTCATCCCGTACGCCCTCGTCCCGTACGGCCTCCAGCGCCAGCGCCGCCGCGTCCGACCCCGCCCCCGGCTCGCTCAGCGCGAAGGCCGCCACCGCCCGCCCGGCCCGGACCTCCGGCAGCCAGCGCGCCCGCTGCTCCGGCGTGCCCGAGCGGAGCACCGGATGCGCCCCGAGACCTTGCAGGGCCAGGGCCGTCTCCGCCTCCGTGCACCCGTACGCGAGGGATTCGCGGAGCAGGCACAGCTCCAGCGCCCCCGAGGTGAAGACCCGCTCCAGCAGGCCCAGCTCGCCCAGCGCCGCGAGCAGCGGGCGGTTGACCCGCCCCGGCTCCCCCTTGTCGGCCAGCGGCCGCAGCCGGTCCGCCGCCAGTGCGCGCAATTGCCCGCACCACTCCTCTTGTTCCGCCCCGAGCGCGAATCCGTTCATCCGAACATCCCCGGTTCTATCGCGTCCTGTTGACTGCCGTCACCATCACGATACGCTCGTAGCGCACCCGTACGGCCCGCTCCGCCACTTCGGTCCCCCACCCGGGGAGCCGCTGTCGTTGCAAGGGGGCGAACCCGCCTTGGAGCTCAAGCCTTCCGCCCACGCCGACACCTTCGCGCGCGACCATCTGCCGCCGCCGCACGCCTGGCCGCGGCTCCTCTTCGAGCTCCCCGAACTGGCCTACCCGGACCGGCTCAACTGCGGCGCCGAGCTGCTCGACGCCACCATCGAACGGTTCGGGCCCGACCGCCCCGCCTTCCGCAGCGCCGCCGGCGAGGTGTGGTCGTACGGCGGGCTGCGCCGGCGCGTGGACCGCATCGCCCACGTGCTCACGGCCGACCTCGGCGTGGTCCCGGGGAACCGGGTGCTCCTGCGCGGCCCCACCGGCCCCTGGCTCGCCGCGTGCTGGCTGGCGGTGATGAAGGCGGGCGCGGTGGCCGTGACCGTACTCGCCCAGCAGCGGGCGCAGGAGCTGGCCACGGTCTGCGCGATGGCCCGGGTGCAGCACGCGCTGTGCCACGTGGGCGTACTGGACGACCTGGCCAAGGCGGAGGTGCCCGGCCTGCGGATCACCCCGTACGGCGGCGAGGGGGAGGACGACCTGCTCCGGCTGGCCGAACGGCACCCGGCCGCGTTCCCCGCAGTCGAGACCTCCGCCGACGACGTGGCCCTGATCGCCTTCACCTCGGGAACCACCGGCCGGCCCAAGGGCTGCATGCACTTCCACCGGGATCTGCTCTCCGTCGCCGACACCTTCTCCCGCACCGTCCTGCGCCCCCGCCCCGACGACGTCTTCGCGGGCAGTCCGCCGCTCGGCTTCACCTTCGGCCTCGGCGGCCTGGTCGTCTTCCCGCTGCGGGCCGGCGCCTCCGCGCTGCTGCTCGACCAGGCGGTCCCGCGCCGGCTGCTGCCCGCCCTCGCCGAACACCGGGTCACGGTGCTGTTCACCGCGCCCACCGCGTACCGGACGATGCTGGACGAGCTGGGCCCCTACGACGTGGGCACCTACGACCTGTCCGCGCTGCGCCGCTGCGTCTCGGCGGGCGAGAACCTCCCGGCGGCCACCTGGCAGGCCTGGTACGAGCGCACCGGACTGCGGATCATCAACGGCATCGGCGCCACCGAGCTGCTGCACATCTTCATCTCGGCGGCCGACGAGGACATCCGCCCCGGAACGACCGGCCGCGTGGTGCCGGGCTGGCAGGCCCGGGTGGTGGACGCCGCAGGCCGCCCGGTCGCGGACAACGAGCCCGGGCTGCTGGCCGTACGCGGCCCGGTGGGCTGCCGGTACCTGGCGGACCCGCGGCAGGAGGAGTACGTACGGGACGGCTGGAACCTGACCGGGGACACCTACGTGCGCGATCCGGAGGGCTACTTCCGGTACGTCGCCCGGGCCGACGACATGATCGTCTCGGCGGGCTACAACATCGCGGGCCCGGAGGTGGAGGAAGCCCTGATGCGCCACCCGGACGTGGCGGAGGCCGCGGTGGTGGGCCGCCCGGACGAGCGACGCGGGCAGATCGTGGTGGCGTACGCCGTCGCACGGGCGGGCGCGGTGCTGGGCGAGGAGGACCTGCGCGCGTTCATGCGGGCCGAGCTGGCCCCGTACAAGTGCCCGCGCGCCTTCGTCTTCCTCCCGGCCCTCCCCCGGACGGCGACCGGGAAACTGCAGCGGTTCCGGCTGCGCGATCTACAGTAGGCCCGTGGTCGAGCAGCACACTCCGCGATCCCTGATCGTCACGTTCTACGGCGCCTACGGGCGGGCCTTCGAAGGTCCCGTCCCGGTGTCCGCGCTGGTCCGCCTGCTGGGCGCGGCCGGAGTGGACGCCCCGTCGGTCCGCTCGTCGGTGTCCCGGCTGAAGCGGCGCGGCTTCCTGCTGCCCGCGCGCGCCGCGGACGGCTCGGCGGGGTACGAGCTCTCCGCGGAGGCCCGGCAGCTGCTGGACGACGGCGACCGGCGGATCTACGGGGAGCGCGGTGCGCACCCGGCGGGCGAATGGCTGCTGGCGGTGTTCTCCGTACCGGAGCAGGAGCGGCACAAGAGACACCTGCTGCGCTCGCGCCTCGCCCGCCTCGGCTTCGGGGCGGTGGCACCGGGGGTGTGGATCGCGCCGGCCCACCTGTACGAGGAGACCGGGCACACCCTGGACCGGCTGCACCTGACGGCGTACGTGGAGCTGTTCCGCGGCGGCCACCTCGGCTTCGCCCCGACCGCCGAGGCGGTGGCCCGGTGGTGGGACCTGACCTCGCTGGCCAAGCAGCACGAGGAGTTCCTCGACCTGCACGAGCCGGTGCTGCGCGCCCTGCAGTCGGGCCCGGCCCCCACCGCGGAGGAGGCCTACCGCGGCTACCTGCTCGCCCTGGACACCTGGCGGCGCCTCCCGTACGCCGACCCGGGGCTGCCGCGGGAGCTGCTGCCCGCGGACTGGCCGGGTGACCGCGCGGCGGCGGTCTTCACCGAACTGCACGCCCGGCTGCGGGACATCGGGGCGGGGTTCGTGGAACCGTAGGCGACGGGGGGCGCGTCACGTCGGGGTGTGACGAGAAACGATCTTCCTCCCGAGACCCCGCCCCCGCCCCCGCACCCACCGCAGGTCCAGCCGCCGGCCGGTTCGCCGCCGCCCGGATTCGGGCCGCCGCCCACCATGGCGGGCAAGCGGGTGCGGTGGCAGGGCGCGGTGGCCTCGGCGCTGGGCGGCGCCGTCGCCGGCTACCTCGCGCACGACCTGGCCGCCAATGCCCGCGCCTACTGTGACGCCGGCTGGGAGGCGGGCGGCAGGTTCGAGCTGTTCTTCGAGATGGTCCTGCTGGTCCCGGGGTGCGCGGTGCTCGCCCTGCTGGTCTGGCTGCTCGCCCGGCGCGTGAACCCGGTGGTGGGCGTGGCGGCCGTGGTGCTGGTCCTGGCGGTGGTGGTCGTCTGGTACTTCGCCACACAGGGCACACCGGCCGGCTACCGCGGGGACTCGGGGCTGTGCGGGCCCGACAACGTGCCTCCGTGGTGGCCGTCCTGGCTCCCCTCCTGAAACTGGAGTGCGCGGGGAAACGGTCCGGCGCCATCATGAGCCATGACGTGGACGTTCACCCATGACCTGGCGGCCTATCGGGCCGCAGCGGGCCCGGCCGTGGCCGCCGATCCCGTGGCCAACACCACCCTGCTGACCGTGCTCGACGCGCTGGAGCGCCGCGGCCCGGACGCCTACGGATCCGCCGAGCCCTTCTTCGGCTGGTGGACCGGAGCCGACGGGGGCGTCGCCGGCGCCCTGCTGCGCACCCCGCCGTACCCGCTGCTGATCGGGGCGCTGCCCGCGCAGGCCGTGCGCGACCTGGGGGCCGCGCTCGCCACCGAGCCGCTGCTCGCCGGGGTCGACGCGCTGAACGCGCGGCGCCGCGATGCGCAGGCGCTGGCCGCGGCCTGGGGCAGGCCGAGCGAGGTCGCCGAGGAGACCCGGCTGTACCGGCTCGCCGGACTGCTCGCCCCGCAGCCCGCCCCGGCCGGGCGGGCCCGGACCGCCACCGCGGCCGACCTGCCGCTGCTGCTGGACTGGGCCGGGGCCTTCAAGCGGGAGACGGGGGAGCCGGGCGGCCCCTCCGAAGCCTTCCTGCGCGACCGGCTCTCGTACGGGGGCGTGCTGTTCTGGGAGGACGCCGGCACGCCGGTGTCGATGGCCGGGTTCTTCCGCGTGATCGGCTCGGCCTCCCGCATCGGCCCGGTCTACACCCCGCCGGCGCTGCGCGGCCGCGGGTACGCGGCCGGGGTCACGCACGCGGTCAGCGAAGCGGCGTACGCGGCCGGCGCCTCGGAGGTGCTGCTCTTCACGGACCTGTCCAACCCGACGAGCAACGGCATCTACCAGCGCCTGGGCTACACCCCGGTGGAGGATCGCGTCGAGGTGGCCGCGCTGTGAGCCTCCCTCAGCCCCGCCCGGTCGGGGGTTTGCGACTGCCGGCGCGGTAGGGGGCGGGCCAGGGAGCGGCCGGGCCCTCGTAGGACTGGTCGGCGGCCGCGTGCAGGGTCCAGTGCGGATCGTAGAGGTGGGGGCGGCCGACGGCGCAGAGGTCGGCGCGGCCCGCCAGCAGCAGGGAGTTCACGTCGTCCCAGGAGGAGATGGCGCCGACGGCGATGACGGGGACGCCCAGCGCGTTGCGGATCCGGTCCGCGTACGGGGTCTGGTAGGAGCGCCCGTACTCGGGGCGCTCGTCCGCCACGACCTGGCCGGTCGACACGTCGATGGCGTCGGCGCCGTGCGCGGCGAAGGCCGCCGCGATGTCCACCGCGTCCTGGGCGGAAGTGCCGCCGGGGGCCCAGTCGGTGGCCGAGATGCGGACGGTCATCGGCCGGTCGGCGGGCCAGACGGCGCGGACCGCGTCGAAGACCTCCAGCGGGAAGCGGAGCCGGTTCTCCAGGGGCCCGCCGTAGGCGTCCGTACGGTGGTTGGTGAGCGGGGACAGGAAGCCGGACAGCAGGTAGCCGTGGGCGCAGTGCAGTTCCAGCAGGTCGAAGCCGCAGCCGGCGGCCCGTACCGCGGCGGCCGCGAAATCGGAGCGGATCGATGCGAGGTCCGCCGCCGTCAGTGCGCGCGGGACGGCCGAGACGCCCGGCCGGTAGGGCAGTTCGGAGGCTGCCGCCACCGGCCAGTTGCCCTCCGGGAGGGGGTCGTCCATGCCCTCCCACATCCGCCGCGTCGAGCCCTTGGCACCTGAGTGGCCGAGCTGTACGCCGAGCGCGGTGCCGGGCGCGGAGGTGTGCACGAAGTCCGCGATCCGGGTCCAGGCCGCCGCCTGCCCGGCCGTGTAGAGGCCGGTGCAGCCGGGGGTGATCCGGCTCTCCGGGGACACGCAGACCATCTCGGTCATCACCAGGGCGGCCCCGCCGAGGGCCCGCGCGCCCAGGTGCACCAGGTGGAAGTCCCCCGGGATCCCGTCGCCGTCCGGGGCGGAGTACATGTCCATCGGGGAGACCACGACCCGGTTGCGCAGGGTCAGCCCACGCAGCTTCAGCGGCGTGAACATCGGCGGGGTGTGCTCGTCCGGGCAGCCGAAATCCCGCTCCACGGCCCGGGTGAACCGCTCGTCGCGCAGCCGCAGGTTGTCGTGGGTCACCCGGCGGCTGCGGGTGAGCAGGTTGAAGGCGAACTGCCGGGCGGGCTGGTCCACGTACCCGGCGATCTCCTCGAACCACCGCATGCTGGCGGCGGCGGCCCGCTGGGTCGAGGCCACCGCCGGGCGCCGGGCGGCCTCGTACGCGGCGAGCGCGGCGGGTACGTCCGGCTCCGCCGCCACCGCTTCGGCGAGGGCGAGCGCGTCCTCCACCGCCAGCTTGGTGCCCGAGCCGATGGAGAAGTGGGCGGTGTGCGCCGCGTCGCCGAGCAGGACGACGTTGCCGTGCGACCACCGCTCGTTGGTGACCGTACGGAACTCGGTCCACGCCGAGCGGTTGCCGTGCAGCGGGCGCCCGCGCAGGGCCTCGCCGAAGATCTTGGCGCAGCGGGCGGCCGATTCGGCCTCGTCGCACAGGTCGAAGCCGGCGGCCCGCCACACCGTCTCGTGCATCTCCACGATCACGGTGGAGGCGTCCGCGGAGTACGGATAGGCGTGCAGCTGCATGACGCCGTGCTCGGTCTCCGCGATCTCGAAGCGGAACGCGTCGAAGGCGAAGTCGGCGGCGAGCCAGATGTACCGGCAGTGCCCGCTCGTCAGCGTCGGACGGAAGTGCGCGGCGCCGCTCTGCCGGGTCGGGCTGTGCACCCCGTCGGCGGCGACGACCAGGTCGTACGAGGCCGCCAGGACCGCGGCGGCCGGCGCCGGGGTGCGAAAGCGGAGCCTGACCCCGAGTCCGGCGCAGCGCTCGTGGAGGATCTCCAGCAGCCTGCGCCGGCCGAGGGCGGCGAAGCCGTGGCCGCCGGAGGTCAGCAGCCTCCCCCGGTGCACGATGTCGATGTCGTCCCAGCGCACGAACTCGGCGCCGAGGGCGGCGTAGACCATGGTGTCGGCCTGTTCGATGCCGCCGAGGGTCTCGTCGGAGAGCACCACGCCGAAGCCGAAGGTGTCCTCGGGGGCGCCCCGCTCCCAGACCTCGACCGTGTGGCCCTGGCGGGCCAGCAGCGCGGCGGCGTACAGGCCCCCGGGCCCGCCGCCGACGACGGCGACCCGCAATGCGCTGCCTGCCGGCATGGCGCTACCTGCCCTTCCACTCCGGAGGCCGCTTCGTGGTGAAGGCGGCGTGGAACTCGGCGTAGTCCCGGCCGTTCATCAGCAGGGCCTGGGTGTTGGCGTCGAGCTCGACCGACGCGGCCAGCGGCATGTCGAGTTCGGCGGTCAGCAGCGCCTTGGTCTGCGCGTACGCGAGGGCCGGCCCGGCGGCGAGGTGCGCGGCGAGTTCGGCGGCCCGCAGGCCTGCCTTGCCCTCCTCGGTGACCTCGCTGAGCAGGCCGATGCGCTCGGCCTCCGGTGCGCGTACGGGCTCTCCGAGCATCAGCAGCCGGGTGGCGTGGCCGAGGCCGACGACGCGGGGCAGCAGGTACGCGGCGCCCATGTCCCCGCCGGAGAGGCCGACGCGGGTGAAGAGGAACGCGAAGCGGGCGGTGGGGTCGGCGATCCGGAAGTCGGCGGCGAGGGCGAGGACGGCGCCGGCTCCGGCGGCGACCCCGTGCACGGCCGCGATGACCGGGAAGGGGCATTCGCGGATGGCCCGCACCACCTGGCCGGTCATCCGGTTGAAGTCGAGGAGCTGGGCCGTGTCCATGGCGAGGGTGGCGCCGATGATCTCGTCCACGTCCCCGCCGGAGCAGAAGCCGCGCCCCTCGCCGCCGAGGACGAGGGCCCGTACGGACCGCTCGCGGGAGAGCTCGGCGAGCAGGTCGCGCAGGTCGGCGTAGGCGCCGAAGGTGAGGGCGTTGAGTTTCTCGGGGCGGTCGAGGGTGACGGTCGCCACGCCGTCCTGCCGGGTCACCCGCAGGTGGCGCCACCGTTCGGTCGCTGCTGTGGAACCGATGAAGGGGCTCACACGATCGACGGTATCACTGCATCGTGACTGCCGTCAGAGAAACGCGACACATGGGTGAGGGGTGCCCTGCGGGATCGAAACGGCACTCCGTATCGTTGAAAGTGGAAGTTCCCCCTCCCCCGCTCGCCCCGCCCCACGCCCCCCACGCCCCCTCGCCCCTGGCCGCTGGCCCCTGCTCCCGGAACGGACGGTCCCGCATGCCCGACGTCTCCGCCTGGCGGATACCGCTGCCCCGTACGACGGCCGCGGTGCCGCTCGCCCGCGCCCTCGTCCGTACGGCGCTCACCGACGTCCCCGTCGTTCACGCCGACAGCGACACGGCGGAGCTGCTGACCGCGGAGCTGGTCGCCAATGCCGTGGAGCACACCGCCGGGGAGGCCCCGATCGAGCTGGTCGTGGAGCTGCTGGCGAACGGCTGCCAGGTCGAGGTCCACGACGGTGATCCGCGGCCGCCCGGCGCCCTCGGCACGGCCGGCGCCCCGCCCGCCCGCCCGGACGAGCTGTTCCCCGACCCGTGGCAGGAGCACGGCCGCGGACTGCCGCTGGTCCGCGCCCTCAGCTCGGCCTGCGGCCACCGCCCGACGGCGGACGGGAAGGCCGTCTGGTTCACCCTGGCGGCGCGGCCCGCATGACTATGCGGGACCATGCCATGCCATGCCTGCCTAACCGGCGTCCGGTCCGGCGAGGGTCGCGACGAGCACGGCCTTGATGGTGTGCAGCCGGTTCTCGGCCTCGTCGAAGACGACGGAGTGCTCGGATTCGAACACCTCCTCCGTCACCTCCAGCGAGTCCAGCCCGTGCCGCTCGTGGATCTCCCGGCCGACCTTGGTGCCCAGGTCGTGGAAAGCCGGCAGGCAGTGCAGGAACTTCACGTCCGGGTTGCCGGTGGCACGCAGCACGTCCATCGTGACGGCGTACGGGGCCAGGGCCGCGATCCGCTCGTCCCAGACCTCCTTGGGCTCGCCCATGGAGACCCACACGTCGGTGGCGACGAAGTCGGCCTGGGCCACGCCCTCGGCGACCTCCTCCGTCAGCGTGATCCGGGCCCCGCTGGCATCCGCGAGCTCGCGCGCCCGCGAGACCACGGACTCGGCCGGCCAGTAGGCCTTCGGCGCGACGATGCGCACGTCCATGCCGAGCAGCGCGCCGGTCACCAGGTACGAGTTCCCCATGTTGAAGCGGGCGTCCCCGAGGTAGGCGAAGACGATGCGCTCCAGCGGCTTGGCGCAGTGCTCGGTCATGGTGAGCACGTCGGCCAGCATCTGGGTGGGGTGCCAGTCGTCGGTGAGGCCGTTGAACACCGGCACGCCGGAGTGGGCGGCGAGCGCCTCGACGGCCTCCTGGCTGTCGCCGCGGTACTCGATGCCGTCGAACATCCGGCCCAGCACCCGTGCCGTGTCCTTGACCGACTCCTTGTGGCCGATCTGGGAGCTGGCCGGGTCGAGGTAGGTGGTGTGCGCCCCCTGGTCGGCGGCGGCGACCTCGAACGCGCAGCGGGTGCGCGTCGAGGTCTTCTCGAAGATCAGCGCGATGTTCCTGCCCTGGAGGCGGCGCTGCTCGGCCCCGGCCTTCTTGGCCGCCTTGAGGTCGGCCGCGAGCTCGATCAGGCCGCGGAACTCGGCGGCGGAAAAGTCGAGCTCCTTGAGGAAACTGCGGCCGACGAGGTCGGTGGCCATGGGGACACTCCAAGGGTCGCGCTGACAGGGGAGGCTGGAAGTCTATACGATCCCCTGTATTGATATACAGAGGGGTCTCAGACCGGATCCCGCTCCACCGGGCAGCTCATGCACCGCGGTCCGCCCCTGCCCCGCCCGAGCTCGCTGCCCGGGATCTCGATGACCTCGATGCCCTCCTTGCGCAGGTGGGTGTTGGTCGTCACGTTCCGCTCGTACGCCACCACCACCCCCGGCTCCACGGCGAGCACGTTGCAGCCGTCGTCCCACTGTTCGCGCTCCGCCGCGTGCACGTCCTGCGTCGCGGTCAGCACCCGGATCGAGTCCAGCCCGAGCGCCGCGGCGATCGCCCGGTGCATGTGCTCCGGCGGGTGGTCGGTCACCTTCAGCTCCTGGAGGCCCTCCCCCGGCTCGATCGTGTAGGAGCGCAGCATGCCGAGGCCCGCGTACTGAGTGAACGTATCTCCGTCCACCATCGTCATCACCGTGTCCAGGTGCATGAAGGCCCGCCGCTTCGGCATGTCCAGCGCCACGATGGTGGTCGCCGACCCGGCCGCGAACAGCCCCCGCGCGAGCATCTCCACCGCCTGCGGCGTGGTCCGCTCGCTCATCCCGATCAGCACCGCGCCGTTGCCGATGACGAGCACGTCCCCGCCCTCGATGGTCGAGGGGTAGTCCGCCTGCCCCTGCGACCAGTAGTGGAAGGCGCCGGAGGAGGTGAAGAGCGGGTGGTGCTTGTAGATCGCCTCGAAGTGCACCGTCTCCCGCTGCCGGGCCGGCCAGCGCATGGCGTTGATGGACACCCCGTCGTAGATCCAGGCGGAAGTGTCCCGGGTGAACAGGTGGTTGGGCAGCGGCCCGAGCAGGAAGTCGTCCAGCTCCATGGCGTGGAAGCGGACCGACACCGGCTCCGCGTGCCGCTCCAGGAACTCGCGCTTGGTCATCCCGCCGACCAGCGCCTCGGCCAGCCCGGTCACCGGCAGCTGGTCGAAGACCGCGCGCAGGTGGTCGGTGGCCAGCGGCCCGTACTCCTTCTCGTCGAACACCCGGTCCAGTACGAGGTGTCGGGCCTCCGGGATCTCCAGGGCCTCGCACAGCAGGTCGCCGAAGAGGTGCACCTCCACGCCGCGGTCGCGCAGGACGTCCGCGAAACCGTCGTGCTCCTGGCGGGCCCGGCGCACCCACAGCACGTCGTCGAAGAGCAGCGCGTCCTTGTTGCTCGGTGTGAGCCGCTTCAGCTCCAGATCGGGCCGGTGGAGGATGACGCGGCGAAGCCGCCCGGTCTCGGAGTCGACATGGAATCCCATGGCGTACACGTTCGCAGACCGGACGGCTTTTTGATGTGGCGTTCGCTCAGGAGACGCGGCGCAGCCGGCATCCCCCGCGGTCCCGGCGGCGCCGGCGGGGATCAGCGCAGGCCGAGGAGCGCAGCCGGGGCCCCGATCAGCTCCGGGGTGGTCAGGCCCAGCTTGGGGGTGGTCAGGTTCGGGATGCCGTAGTTGCTGCCGTCCGGCATCGTCAGCGGGGCGCCGACGACGGCGCCGGGGGTGCGGGCGAGCAGGTCGGTGGCCGGGGACTCCAGCGAGCCCTCGGCGTCGGTCTTCGGGTCGCCGAGCAGGTTCGGCACCGGCGCCCCGACCAGGGTGCTGCCGAGCTGGGTGGTGACCGGCAGCGACGGGAGGAGCGGGCTGGGGAGCAGATCGCCGGTGTGGTGGACGGGGGCCTCCGGCGCGCCGACGACGGGCACCGGCACCGCGGTGGCCACGCGCGGGGTGTCCACGCCCAGTGTGGTCTTCACGGCGTCCAGGGGGACACCCACCGGCACCGAGTCGGCCACGGCCGGGGTGGCCGCGCCGGCCGCGGCCATACAGGTCATGAGTGCCGCAATGCTTCCGCGCGCGGTCATCTTCATAGGTGACGTTCCGTCCTTCCAGGGTCGCGGACATTCCGCTGCCCTGGATGAACGATCCCGCCGGTGGTTTTCCCGGCGTTCTCCCGGAAAGTTCCCCCATACGACCTAATTCGGGGCCGTACAGGGGACTCGCCTTTACGGCTCCGCGTACCGCCCCCCACTCACAACCGGGGGTCGACCGGCTCCGATTCGAGGGCGAGCACCGCGAAGACCGCCTCGTGCACCCGCCACAGCGGCTCCTCGCCCGCCAGCCGGTCCAGGGCCTCCAGCCCGAGCGCGTACTCGCGAAGGGCCAGCGAGCGCTTGTGCCCCAGGAACCGCCCGCGCAGCTTCTCCAGCTGCTCCGGACGCGTGTACTCCGGGCCGTAGATGATCCGCAGGTACTCGCGCCCGCGCACCTTGACCCCGGGCTGGACCAGCCGGCCCTTGCCGTCCCGGGCATACGCCTGGAGCGGCTTGACGACCATGCCCTCCCCGCCCGCCGCCGTCAGCTCCAGCCACCAGTCGGTGCCCGCCCGTACGGAGTCCTCGTCGGCGGTGTCGACCAGGATCCGGCCGGTGCGGCGCAGCAGCCCGGTGCCGGCCGCCTCGTCCGCGGCGACCAGCCGGTCCAGCCAGAACAGCTGCTCGTCGTGCGGTACGGCGGCCAGCGAGCGCCCGGCCGCCGCCAGCAGCTGGAACGGCGCGAACCGTACGCCGTCCAGCCCGTCGGTGGTCCAGCAGTAGCGCCGGTAGGCGTCGGTGAACCGCTCGGCGTCGGCGGCCCGGTCCCGCTGGCGGGCGAGCAGGTCGCCGGTGTCGATGCCCCGCCCGGTGGCCGCGGCCAGGGCGGCGAGGGCGTCCGGGAAGACGGCGCGGGAGGCCGCGCCGACGGCGGCGTACTGGTTGCGCAGCAGGCCGGTGGACTTCAGCGACCAGGGCAGCAGCTCCCCGTCCAGCAGCAGCCAGTCGGTGGCGAGTTCCTCCCACAGGCCCGCGTCGGTGATGGCGCCGCGGAGCCGGGCGAGGACCTCCTCGGTGACCTCGGGGTCCTGGAAGAAGGGCCGGCCGGTGCGCGTGTAGACGGAACCGGTCGGGCCTCCCCCACCGCCTTCGGCGTGGGAGGCACCCCCGGCACCGAAGCGCGCACGGGCCGCCTCGGCGTCCTTGCAGACGAGGACGGTGGCGCGGGAGCCCATGTGCTTCTCCTCGCAGACGACCTGGGCGATGCCGTCCTTGCGGTACTGGGCGAAGGCCTCGGCCGGGTGCTCCAGGTAGCCGCTCTCGTTCGAGGTGGCGGTGGGCGCCATGGTCGGCGGCAGGTACGGGACCAGCCGCGGGTCCACCGCGAAGCGGCTCATGACCTCCAGGGCCGCCGCCGCGTTCTCCTCGCGCACGGTGACGTTGCCCAGGTGCCGGGTCTCGACGATCCGGCGCCCGTGCACGTCGCCCAGGTCGAGCGGACGGCCATCGTGTCCGCCCGGCGCCTCGGTGGCGAGCGGCCTGGCCGGCTCGTACCAGACCTTCTCGGCCGGTACGTCGACCAGTTCGCGCTCGGGCCAGCGCAGGGCGGTCATCTTCCCGCCGAAGACGGCGCCCGTGTCCAGGCAGATGGTGTTGTTGATCCAGGCGGTGTTCGGGACCGGGGTGTGGCCGTAGACCACGACCGCCTTGCCGCGGTACTCCTCGGCCCACGGGTAGCGCACGGGCAGGCCGAACTCGTCGGTCTCGCCGGTGGTCTCCCCGTACAGGGCGTGCGAGCGGACCCGGCCGGAGGTGCGCCCGTGGTACTTCTCGGGCAGGCCGGCGTGACAGACCACCAGCTTGCCGCCGTCGAGCACGTAGTGGCTGACGAGGCCGCGGATGAACTCCCGCACCTCCTGGACGAACTCCTCCGGCTCGCGGCCGAGCTGCTCGATCGTCTCGGCGAGCCCGTGGGTCTGCTGGACCTTGGAGCCCTTGAGATGACGGCCGAGCTTGTTCTCGTGGTTCCCGGGCACGCACAGGGCGTTGCCGGAGCCGACCATGCCCATCACCCGGCGCAGGACGCCGGGGCTGTCCGGGCCGCGGTCGACGAGGTCGCCGACGAACACGGCGGTGCGGCCCTCGGGGTGGACGCCGTCCTCGTACCCGAGTTTACCGAGCAGGGTCTCCAGCTCGGAGGAACAGCCGTGGATGTCACCGATGATGTCGAAGGGGCCGGTGAGGTGGGTGAGGTCGTTGAACCTCTTCTCCCGCACCACCTCGGCGGCCTCGGCCTCCTCCGGAGTGCGGAGCACGTGCACCTTGCGGAAGCCCTCGCGCTCCAGTCCGCGCAGCGAGCGGCGCAGGTCGCGGCGGTGCCGCTGGATGACGGCGCGGGGCAGCCCGGCCCGGTCGGGGCGGGTGGCGTTGCGTTCGGCGCAGACCTCCTCGGGCATGTCGAGGACGATGGCGATGGGCAGCACGTCGTGCTCGCGGGCGAGCCGGACCAGCCCGCGGCGGGCCTCGGCCTGCACGCTGGTGGCGTCGACGACCGTCAGGCGGCCGGCCGCGAGGCGCTTGCCCGCGATGTAGTGCAGGACGTCGAAGGCGTCCCGGCTCGCACTCTGGTCGTTCTCGTCGTCGGAGACCAGACCCCGGCAGTAGTCGGAGGAGATGACCTCGGTGGGCTTGAAGTGCCTGCGGGCGAAGGTGGATTTCCCCGATCCGGTGGCCCCGACCAGGACGACGAGGGACAGATCGGTCACGGGAAGTACGCGGTTGCCGGTACTGGTCATGCGGCCTCTCCCTCCTTGGCGGTGTCGGTGTCGGTGTCGGTGGCGCTGTCCGTGTCGGTCTGGATCCGTGTGAAGACGGCCATCTGGGTGGGCGGCCCCACCTCGGGGTCGTCGTCGCCGACGGGCACGAAGGCGACCTCGTACCCGTGGCGGCCGGCCACGGCGGCCGCCCAGCCGCGGAACTCCGCGCGGTTCCACTCGAAGCGGTGGTCGCCGTGCCGGACGTGCCCGGCGGGCAGGCTCTCCCAGCGGACGTTGTATTCGACGTTGGGGGTGGTGACGAGGACCGTACGGGGGCGGGCCGCGCCGAACACCGCGTACTCCAGGGCGGGCAGCCGCGGCAGGTCCAGGTGCTCGATGACCTCGCTGAGCACGGCCGCGTCATAACCGGCCAGCCGCTTGTCGGTGTACGCGAGCGAGCCCTGGAGCAGCCGGACGCGGCTGCTCTGCCGCTCCCCCATCCGCTCCAGGCGCAGCCGCTTGGCGGCCATGCCGAGGGCCCGCATCGACACGTCGACACCGACGATCTCGGTGAAGGCCGGCTCCTTGAGGAGGGCCTGCACCAGCTGGCCCTGTCCGCAGCCGAGGTCGAGGACCCGGGCCGCACCGGCGGCGCGGAGCGCGGTGAGGATCGCCTCGCGGCGCTGCACGGCGAGCGGCAGCGGCCTCTCGTCGGTCTCCTCCACGGCGTTGTCGAGCTCCTCGACCTCACTGCCGTCGGCCTCGGCCAGACGCAGCAGCTCCAACCGCTCCAGGGCGTCGCGGGTCAGCCTTTTGTGGCGTGCGAGATAGCGGGCACTGATGAGTCCGTTCTCGGGGTGCGCGGCGAGCCAGCCGTCCCCGGCACGCAGCAGCTTGTCGACCTCGTCGGGGGCGACCCAGTAGTGCTTGGCGTCGTCGAGCACGGGCAGCAGGACGTAGAGCTGCCGCAGGGCGTCGGCGAGCCGCAGCCCGCCCTCCAGGACGAGCCGTACGTACCGGGAGTCCCCCCACTCGGGGAACTGCTCGTCGAGCGGTACGGGTTCGGCCTGTACGAGGTCCCAGCCGAGCGGATCGAACAGCCGGTGGACGAGCTCCGGCCCGCCGCGGGCCGGCAGCGCCGGTATCTCGATCCGCAGCGGGCGCGCCTGCTCCGGCAGCTCCGGCCGGGCGGCGCACTTGGCGCCCAGCGCGCTGCGGAAGACGGAACTGAGCGCGACGGCGAGCAGCGAGGAGGCCGCGTACGGGCGGTCGTTGACGTACTGCGCGAGCGCGGCGTCGGGCGCACCGCCCCGCCCCTTGCCCTGCCCGCGCCGCACGAGCGCGACGGGGTCAACCTCCAGCAGCAGCGCCGCCGTGCACCGCTCTTGCGCGGCTTCGGGATAGAACACGTGGGCCACGCCGTGGGAGGTGGAGAACGCCTGCACCTTCCCAGGGTGCTTGTGCAGCAGGAAGCCCAGATCGGTGGCCGGGTGCTCGGCACTGCCAGTGGTGGAGATCGTCAGGAACATGCAGCTCAGCATGGACGCAGCCCGCCGCCGGAGGCCACTGGATTTCCTTCCTCCGCCGCCGCCGGCGACCCCGCGGATCCCGATCCGGGCAAGTACCCCACACCCGTGCGGCGGGCGCTGTACGGTCCCCGGAACACGTCGTTCCCCGTGCCCCGGCAGGCCCGTCGCCCAGGAGGGCTTCCTCTCGTGTACCCGCCGCAGCCTTACCCGCCCATGCCCGCGCCCGTGCGCCGCTGGTGGCAGCATCCCGCCCTGATCATCGCTCTGCTGGTCGTGATCCCGCCCGCGGGCATCGCGCTCGCGTGGACGAGCCGGTGGGGACAGACCAAGAAGGTCGTCGCAACAGTTCTCGCCGGTCTGTGGTTCCTCACACCGTTCCTGGGCGACCCGCCGAAGAAGGCCGAGGCCGACTCCAAGCCGGCCGCTGTCGCGTCCGCCCCGCCCAGCGCGAGCCCCGCCCGGGCCGAGCCGCCCGCCCTCGTCGGCCGGAACCTCAAGGAGGCGAAGGCGATGGCGCTCGCCGCCGGATTCGGCGTGCTCTCGCACGACGCCTCCGAGGGGAACGCCGCCCAAGTGGCCGAGGACACCTGGAAGGTGTGCTTCCAGAGCGTGCTCACCGAGAAGGCCGGTGCGATACCCACGCTCGACTTCGGCGTGGTCCGCACCGATGCCCCGTGCCCCGCGAAGGACGGGGATCCGATCCCCTATCCGAAGATGCCCAAGGTCGTCGGTCTGGCCTTCGCCAAGGCATCGGAGACGCTCAGGCCGATCGGCTTCCAGAAGATCGAGCCGCAGAGCGCCTACACGGACGTCACCCTGCCGACCGCCGTGGACGACTGGGTCGTCTGCTTCCAGGAACCCGAAGAGGGCAAGGAAATCAGCGCGCCGGGGACCACCTCCGCCGCCCTGAAGCTCGCGTCCCCCGGGACCCCCTGCCCGAGTGCGCCGAACACCCGGCTCCACCCCGAGCCGGTACCGACGCATGAGGACGACGACTCCGGCAGCACGGCATCGGGCGGTTCCTCTTCCGGCGGTTCCTCTTCCGCGGGGTCCTCCTCCGGGGGATCCGCGTCCGGGGGTTCGTCCTCCTCCGGGGGTTCGTCCTCCTCCGGCGGTTCCGACAGCGGCGGCGGGGGCGCGGGCACCGTGACGCCCGGAGCGTTCTGCTCCCCGGCCGGGGCAACCGGCGTCAGCAAGAAGGGCGTCTCCTACACCTGCAAGGGTCCCGGTCAGCCCCGCTGGCGCCAATGACCGGTCCCGTCCCCCTGAATCCCCGCGGCCAGTTCGGCGATGTCGGGCGGGCCGATGCGGCAGCAGCCGCCGATCAGGCGGGCGCCCGCGGTGCGCCAGGCCTCGACGGGCCAGGGGGCGGGGTCGGGCGGGGCGTGCCAGGTGGCGGTGGGCGCGTCCCAGACGGAGCCGTCGTTGGGGTAGGCCAGGAGCGGTGCGGCGGTGACGGAGGCGGCTGCCTCCAGGGCGGGCAGCACGTCCGCCGGGTCGCAGCAGTTGACGCCGACCGCGATGATCTCCGGGGCCCCGGCCGCGAGGGCGAAGGCCTCGGGGAGCGGCTGGCCGGCGCGGGTGCGGGCGCCGTCCACGGTGTAGCTCAGCCAGGCGGCCGCCCCCGTTCCGGCGAGGACGCCGAGGAGGGCCTCGGCCTCCTCCGCGTCCGGGATGGTCTCCAGCGCCAGGACATCGGCGCCCGCCGCGAGCAGCGCCTCGATACGGGGGCGGTGGAAGGCGGCGAGCTCGCGCACGCTCAGCCCGTACCGCCCGCGGTACTCGGAGCCGTCCGCGAGCACCGCCCCGTACGGGCCGACCGAGGCGGCGACCCAGACCTCGCGGTCGGCGGCCCCGGCCGCCCGGGCGGCCAGCGCGACGCTGCGGTGCAGCAGGTCGGTGGTCTCGGCCCGGTCGTGGCCGTGCGCGGCGAAGGCCTCGTACCCGACCTGGTAGCTGGCGGTGATCAGCACCTCCGCCCCGGCCCGCGCGTACGCCGCGTGGGCGGCCTCCACCTGGTCCGGGCGCTCGGCGAGCACCCGGCCCGACCAGAGCCCTCCGGACAGGTCGCAGCCCTGGTCGGCGAGCTGGTTGCTCAGACCGCCGTCCAGGAGCACGACCCTGCGGGCGAGGGCTTCGGCGAGCAGGCCGGACGCGCGGGGCACGGTTCCTCCGCCTCCCTCAGCCGAGCTGGGACAGCACCTGGGCCGAGATCAGCTCCAGGTGGTCCAGGTCGTCGAGATCGAGCAGCTGGAGGTAGACGCGGGAGCTGCCGACGGCCGCGTAGGCGCCGATCTTCTCCACCACCTCCGACGGGGAGCCGGCCAGGCCGTTGGCCTTGAGCTCGTCCACGTCCCGGCCGATGGCGGCGGCCCGGCGGGCGACCTCGGCGTCGTCCCTGCCGACGCACACCACCAGCGCGTTGGAGTAGACGAGGTCGTCGGCCCCCCGCCCGGCCTCCTCGGCGGCCCGGCGCACCCGGCCGAACTGCCGCTCGCTGTCCGCGATCGACGCGAACGGCATGTTGAACTCGTCCGCGTACCGGGCGGCGAGGCGCGGGGTGCGCTTCGAGCCGTGGCCGCCGATGAGCACGGGCACCTTGGCCTGGGCCGGCTTGGGCAGCGCCGGGGACTTCTCCACCTGGTAGTGGGTGCCGGCGTAGTCGAACGTGGCCCCGGGCTCGGTCGCCCACAGCCCGGTGACGATGGCCAGCTGTTCCTCCAGCCGGGCCATCCGCTCCGCCGGGAACGGGATGCCGTACGCCTTGTGCTCCTCCTCGAACCAGCCCGCACCCAGCCCCAGTTCGACCCGGCCGCCGGACATCTGGTCGACCTGCGCCACCTGGATGGCGAGCACGCCGGGCAGCCGGAAGGTCCCGGCCGTCATCAGCGTGCCGAGCCGGATCCGCCGCGTCTCCCGGGCCAGGCCCGCGAGGGTGATCCAGGCGTCGGTGGGCCCCGGCAGGCCGTCCGCCGAACCCATCTTCAGATAGTGGTCCGACCGGAAGAACGCGTCGAAGCCCAGGTCCTCGGTGGCCTTGGCGACGGTCAGGAGGGTGTCGTAGCTCGCGCCCTGCTGGGGCTCGGTGAAAATACGGAGATCCATGACTCCCATCCTGCCTCGCCCACCCCGGCAGGGTGAATCTGCGTCAACCGGACGGTCCACCCCGCGCCCGGCCAGTGACCAGCCCGGATGGAGATCGTTGGCTCGGACGGAGCCGGACCGCCCGGCCCGCGCGCCGGCGGCCTCTCGCCGACGCGTCCACCGCCCCCTTCCGCCTTGGAAGGGCCAGGGCCGAGGAGGCCGCCATGTCCCACGAGTCCGTGCCCGAGCACACCGGACAAGCCGGACAGGCAGCACACGACCACGCACGTCAGGAGCCCGCGGCGGCCGCCCAGGGCGGCGCGCCGAAGGGCCTGCTCCAGCAGATGGAAGAGCTGATGGCGGCGCTGAACGCCGACCTGTCGCAGCTCGACGCCGACCTCCAGTCCTCCACGGACCGCGCCCCCGGCACGCCGCCGGCCCCGGGCAGCCGCACCCCCGAGGGCGAGCGCCCGCCCTACCGGTCGCACTGACCGTGCCGGCCGGATGACCGTGCGGGTCCCGTCGCGCGCGGCGGGACCCCGATTCCGCTCCGCACCGCTCTCCCGTCAGGCCACGCCGGAGGCGGACCCCCGTTCACGGACCGTCAGTCTGCGCAGGACGCCCCGGACCCGGTCGCTCGATTCGTCGGCCGCGTCTATGGACTCTATGCACTGCCAGTACAGGCCTTCGTCGTCCGTCGCACAGGCCACTCCGACCAGGGCTATCCCCACTTCGCCGAGCAGTGCCTGCAGCCCGAGCAGAGCCTGGCGGACATCCGCCACCCCGGTCAGCTGCGCGGCTCTCGGCGGATAGTCGGGCGCACTGCCCTCTCCGCCCACGGCCGCTCTGTCGAGCACCCCGCAGCCTCTGCCCCCCGCTTCACCCAGTCCCCGTGCCTCCGATCTCAGCTCCGGCGGTCCCGTGACCGCCAGCCAGCTCCCGATCCCCTGCGCGAGCGCCTGGGCCTGCCAGGCCTCGCCCACGATGTCCATCGCCGCCCCGCTCTGCGCCAGCGCGTGCCGGCCGGCCGCGATGAGCCGTACCGCATCCATATGCCGTCCCCCGTCCGCACGACATCCGCCATCCTCACCACTACCCAGAGTGAGGGCAATGGGCCAGTAAAGCCAGGGGTATTCGGAAATCTGTGGACACAAACATGGTTGTGGACGACGCCATCACTCCGAAGAGTGACAATTCGATGTCGGAGGCCCTGTCACCGGGAAGCGGAGCTCGTTCCTCTCGATCTTCGCGGCGAGCGCATCCAGCACATCCACCCCGAGAACCTCACAGAATTGCAGCAGATACGCCAGTACGTCGGCGACCTCATCGGCCACGCGGTGCGCGGTCTCCGGCTTCTCCATGACCTTCGCCGACTGTTCCGGGGTCAGCCACTGGAAGATTTCGACCAGTTCGGACGCCTCCACACTCAGCGCCGCGGCCAGGTTCTTGGGCGTGTGGTACGGCTCCCAGCCGCGCGCGGCGGCGAACTCGGCCAGCCGCCGCTGGAGTCGGTGCAGCCGCTCGTGCGGCTGCGGCTCGTCCCCCTGCTGTACGTCCTGCTCATCGCTCATGGCGTCAGGTCTACCACCGTGACCCCCGGGGTCGCGCGGGCGGCCGCGGCCGCCGCCTCCCCCACCGCCGCGAGCAGCCGGACATGACCGCGACCGCAGGACAGCAGGGCCAGCCGCAGCAGTTCGGCGCTCTGCCGCCGGTCCAGATCGCGGTCGAAGCCGTCGGCGAGGACGGTCAGCGCCTGCCGGGCGGAGAGCAGCTCGGCGGCCGGGTCCATGGCGAGCACCCCCGGGCCGGTCAGCAGGACCAGCGCCAGCGCGAGGAAGCGGAGCTCTCCCGCGCCGAGCCGGCCCAGTTCCGTGGCGGGCCCGGCGCGCCCGCGGTCCAGCACCGCCGCGACCGGGCCGTGCGCGGGAGCCCGTACGTCCAGCCCCTCCACCGGGCCCGCGCAGCCGGTCCGCGCGGCCGCGGCGAGCAATGCGTGGCGGGTGCCGCATTCGTGGCGGGTCCGGCGGAGCACATCGGCCAGGTTGGCGCAGTCGCCGAGCAGCCGGCCCTCGCCCGGCGGGACGGGTGCGCGCATCCGGTCGGGGTGCGGGTCGCAGGGGAACACCGAGCGCAGCGCCACCACCACCTGCTCCGCTGCCGCGAGCACCTGGCGCTGCCCGGCCGTGGAACCGGCGACGCGCAGCGGGAGCAGGGCGGTGCCGAGCCGGTCGTCGGGCAGCGGGGCCCGGGTGACGCCGACGGCCCCGCCGGTCAGCCAGGAGGCCTGCACGGAGCGCCGGCCGGGGTCGCGCAGGGCGGTGCCGAGCAGGATCTGCCCGTCCACCGCGAGCCGTTCGCCGACGATCCGGAGCGTGGGCTCGGCCTGTACGGCGAGGTCGAGCCGGACCGGCCCGACGGGCCCGTCCACGGTGCAGCCGATGCGGAAGCCGCGCCGCCCCTGGCCGTCGGGCAGGGCCCGGTCGGGGATGCGGGCCCGCGGATCGGGGAACGCCTCCTCCAGGGTGGCCCCGGCCCCGAGCCCGGCCAGCGCCTCGTAGGCGGCCAGGACCTGGGACTTGCCGCTGCCGCTGGGCCCCGCGAGGAAGGTCACGGGCTCCAGTGCGAAGACGGCGCCGCGGTGCCTCCCGAACGCGGAGAGCCGCAACTCGGTGACGACGGGCCGGTGGTGCACGACGGCGGGCGGCCGCGCGCGGTCCACCGGCACGGCGGCAGCGGGCGGGAGCCCGTCGTCGGCAAGGGCAGCGGATAACCCGGCACGGGCAGGGGCCGCGGCCCCGGGCGCGTTCAAGTCCGAAATGGCGTCCATGCGCCGGACGGTACGGGCCGCCGGGCCCCCGGTGGGCACGGCGAACCGTTCCGCCCTGGCGACCTTCCTACGATCGGGGGACGGCTGCGGCCGCGATCCCCTCGACCTCGGTCCCGACGGGCGCCAGCAGGAAGACGTTCCGGTCGACCCGGTGCATCCCGCTGCCCAGCCCGAAGACCACGCCACTGCTGAAGTCGAGGATCCGCTTGGCCACTTCGCCGTCCGCGCCGGTGAGGTCGAGCAGCACCGGGATCTGCGCGATCAGGTACTCGGCCACCTCCCGCGCGTCGGCGAAGACCTGGACCCGGATCACGACGAAGCGCCGCTGTTCCGCCGCGGACGCCCCCGGCGCCGTGGGGATCGTGCGGTGGTCCACCCGGGAGGGCCACTCGTTGCGACTGCGCAGGGGGACCACCTGCGCGAGCCCCTCCCACTGTTCGTCCGTGACGTCGTACCTGCTCACCGGGCCGCCTCGGCCGTGCGCTTCATGTGCATCCCCCCATCCTCTCGCGTTTCACCCGTTCAGCCCAACAACGACACGAGCGACACGGGGTACTCCTGCAGAAGCGAATAGGTTAGGTTAGGCATACCTAAGTCACTTGCCCAGGACGATGGAGAGATCCCGCATGCGCATGTCCGGTGCCGCCTCCGCCACCCCGGCCGCCGGCCGGCCCGCCGATGCCGAGCGGATCCGGTCGATCCTGGCCGCCGCCCACTCCATGACCGTGGTCACCGACGGGCTGAGCAGCGAGGTCCGCCACCTCGACGGGTCGGACCCGATGGGCCGGCTGCACCTGCACCCCGCCGAACCCGGCGGCGAATCCGAGTGCCGGCCGTCGATCCGGCTGGAGTTCACCGACATCGCCCCCACCCCCGTACGGGACCGGGTGCGCGCCCGCGTCACGATCACCGGCCGCCTGCTCACGCCGTATACGGACGAAGGCGCCGACTCCACCTGCATGGAATTCGGCCGGGCCGTCCTGGAGACCGGTGAGGGCCGCACGTACGTCGGCCTCGAAGAGCTCGACGCGGCCTGCCCCGACCCCCTCGCCCCGTTCGAGGCCGGCATGCTCACCCACCTCCTCGACGACCACGCCGAGCTCGTCACGCTCCTGCTGCGCCTGGTCCGGCCGCTGCCCGCCGGCGCGGTCCTGCGCGTACTGCCGCTCGCCATGGACCGGTACGGGATCACCCTGCGCCTGGAGCTGCGGCGCGGCCACCACGACGTACGACTGCCGTTCCCCTCCCCGCTGGACGACGTCGAGCAGTCCGGGGTGCAGATCCAGGCCCTGTTCAGCGCGGCCCGGCGGCGCTCGCACCGCAACAGCCTGCCTGCCTGAGGGCTCCGGAGGAGCCCGTACGGGAATAGCTCCGCCCGGGGCCCCGTTGGGTTCGATCATGAAGGCAATCACGTACGACGCATACGGAACTCCCCAGAACCTCAAGCTCGTTGACGTACCGCAGCCCAAGGTCGGCCCCGGCGAGGTGCTGATCCGGGTCAAGGCCGCCGGTGTCAACCCGGTCGACCGGAAGCTCGCCGCCGGATATCTCGACCCGATCCTCGAAGTGCGGTACCCCGTCATACCCGGCTGGGACGTGGCCGGCGTCGTCGAGGCCGTCGGCCCCGACACCTTCGACCACGCCGTCGGCGACGAGGTGTACGGGTACGTCCGCAAGGAGTGGGTCGAGCTCGGCACCTACGCCGAACTCGTCTCGGCCCCCGTCCGGACGCTGGCCCGCAAGCCGCGCGCCCTGAGCTTCGAGCAGGCCGCGGGCCTCCCGCTGGCCGGCCTCACCGCGTACCAGTCCCTCACCCGCGTGGGCCTCAAGGCCGGCGAGACCGTCGTCATCCACTCCGCGGCGGGCGGCACCGGCTCCTTCGGCGTGCAGATCGCCGTCGCGCTCGGCCTGCGCGTCATCGGCACGGCCGGCGCGCACAACCACGACTACCTGCGCTCGCTCGGCGCCGAACCCGTCCTGTACGGGGAGGGCCTGGCGGACCGGATCCGCGCGCTCGCGCCCGAAGGCATCGACGCCGGGCTGGACTTCTTCGGGGACGGCGCCGTCGAGATCCTCCAGTCGCTCGTCAAGGAGCGCGGCCGGGTGGTCTCCATCGCCGATTACGAGGCCGCCGCCAAGGGCGCGCACCAGCTGTGGGTGCGCCCGGACCCGACCGACCTGGCGTTCCTGGCGGAACTCGCCGACGCGGGCAAGCTCACGGTCAACGTGGAGCACGCGCTGCCGCTCGCCGAGGCCTCGAAGGCCTGGGAGCTCAGCGCGGCGGGCCGCACCCGCGGCAAGATCGTCCTCACCGTCTGACGACACGCGCGGGCCGCCGGAGCACGAGGCTCCGGCGGCCCGCGGACTTGGGCCGGTCAGCCGGTCAGCCGGTGGCAGCGGCAGTGACGGCCTCCGCGTACCGGTTCGCCGGGCGCCCGAGGCCGTAGTTCTCGCGCAGGGTCGCCCCCGTGTACTCCGTGCGGAACAGGCCGCGCCGCTGGAGGATCGGCACGACGTGGTCGACGAAGTCGGTGAGACCGGTCGGCAGCACGGGCGCCATGATGTTGAACCCGTCGGCGGCGCCCTGGGTGAACCACTCCTCCAGCTGGTCGGCGATCTGCTCGGGCGTGCCGGCGAAGACGCGGTGGCCGCGGCCGGCGCCGAGGCGGGCGATCAGGTCGCGCAGGCTGAGGCCGTCGCGGCGGGCCAGTTCGGCGACGAGGGTGAAGCGGCTCTTGTTGCCGTTGATGTCCCGCTCCTCGGGAAGCTCGGGCAGCGGGCCGTCGAGGGGCAGGCCGGTCAGGTCGGTGCCGAGCATTCCGGAGAGCTGGGCGAGCCCGTACTCCGGCACCTGGAGGTCGGTGAGCTGCTGCTCCAGAGCCTTGGCCTCGGCCTCGGTGGAGCCGATGACGGGGGCGATGCCGGGCAGGACGAGCAGGTCGGACTCGGCCCGGCCGTACTTCGCGAGGCGCGACTTGAGGTCCTTGTAGAAGGTCTGCCCGTCGGCGAGGGTCTGCTGGGCGGTGAAGACGGCCTCGGCGTACTGCGCGGCGAACTCCTTGCCGTCCTCGGAGGAGCCGGCCTGCACGAGCAGCGGGTGGCCCTGCGGGGAGCGGGGCACGTTGAGCGGGCCGGCGACGCCGAAGTACGTACCGCGGTGGGCGGCGGGGTGGAGCTTGTCGGTGTCGGCGTAGATGCCGCGCTCCTTGTCGAGGACGATCGCGTCGTCCTCCCAGCTGTCCCAGAGCTTGGTGGCCACGTCGAGGAACTCGCGGGCGCGGTCGTAGCGGAGGCTGTGTTCGAGGTGCTCGTCCTGGCCGAAGTTGCGGGCCTCGTCGACGGTGCCGGAGGTGACGATGTTCCAGCCGGCACGGCCGTTGCTGATGTGGTCGAGGGAGGCGAACTTGCGGGCGAGGTGGAACGGCTCGTTGAAGGTGGTGGAGACGGTGGCGATGAGCCCGACGTGCTCGGTGACGGCGGCGACGGCGGAGAGCAGGGTCAGCGGCTCGAACCCGCCGAGGGCGTTGTAGCGGGCCTTGCCCCAGAGGGCGAGTCCGTCCGCGAAGAAGATCGAGTCCAGCCGCCCCCGCTCGGCGGTTTGCGCGAGCTCCTGGAAGTACCGCAGGTCGGTGACCCGCTCGGGACTGCTGTCGGGATGCCGCCAGGCGGCGTCGTGGTGCCCGGCGTTCATGAGGAACGCGTTGAGGTGGAGGGTCCGGCGTGCGGTCATGATGGTGTTCCTCGGGGTGGGAGAGACGAGTGTCAGGCGGGGACGCGCCAGAGGCTGAGGCGGCGCTCGACGGTGACGAGGAGCTGGTTGAAGGCGACGCCGATGGCCGAGATGGTGACGATGCCCGCGTACATCTCCGGGATCGCGAAGTTGAACTGCGAGGCGTTGATCAGATAGCCGAGACCCGCCTTGGCGCCGATCATCTCGGCGGCCACGAGGACCAGGATCGAGACGGCGCCGGCCAGCCGGATACCGGTGAAGACGGCCGGTACGGAGGCCGGCAGGATCACCTTCTGGAACAGCCTCGGCGTGGACAGGTCCATGGAGCGGGCGAGTCTGACCAGGGTCGGATCGGCGTTGCCGACGGCGCTGATGGTGTTCAGCAGGATCGGCCAGACGCAGGCGTAGACGACGATGGAGACCTTCGAGGTCTCGCCGATGCCGAGCAGCAGGACGAACACCGGCAGCAGTGCGAGGGCCGCCGTGTTGCGGAACACCTCCAGCAGCGGGCCGAGCAGCACCGCGACCGGGCGGTACCAGCCGATCAGCAGGCCGAGCGGGACCGCGACGACGACGGCGATGCCGAAGCCGCCGAAGGAGCGGACCAGGCTGGCCTGCGTGTGCTCGGCGAGCTGGCCGTTGCCCGCCAGTTCCCACCAGGCCGCGGCGACCTCGCTGACCGGCGGGAGGAAGGTGGAGTCCACCAGCCCGAGCCGGGGCGCCGCCTCCCAGACCGCGAGCAGGGCGAGAATCGCCGCCGAGCGGAGGGCGGCCGCGCGCAGCCACCGGGCGACGGCGCGCAGGGCGGCCGGTGCGGCCGGAGCCGGAGCGGGGGCCGAAGGGGCGGCGGCCGACGGCGCGGCCGGGGCCGCGGCGGGTTCCCGTACCGGGCCGGGCTCCCGTACGGGCGCGGGTTCGCGTACGGGCGCGGGTTCGCCTACGGGCGTGGGCGCCTCGGTGCGCACCCCGCTCTCGGGACCCGCCTCGGGACCCGCCTCGGCCGCGGTGCTCTTCGTATCGGTTCCGGTGCTCATACGGTGGCCTCCTCCTTCTCCAGTTGCTGGGCGCGGGCCACCTCGTCGTGGAGCAGGGTCCAGATCTCGTGGCGGTAGCGGGCGAATTCCGGGCTGGAGCGCAGCTCCTCCCCGCCGGCGCCGGTGGCCCGGTCGCCGAAGGAGACGGGGACTGCCTCCTTGATCCGGCCGGGGCGGGAGGTCATCACGGCCACCCGCTGCCCGAGGTACACGGCCTCCTCGATCCCGTGCGTGATGAACACGACGGTCTTGCCGGTGCGCTGCCAGATGCGGCGCAGCTCGTCCTGGAGGGATTCGCGGGTCTGCGCGTCGAGCGCGGCGAACGGCTCGTCCATCAGCAGGACGTCCGGGTCGTAGGCGAGGGACCGGGCGATGGCCACGCGCTGGCGCATCCCTCCGGACAGCTCGTGCGGGTGGCGGTCCTCGAAGCCGGTGAGGCCGACGAGGTCCAGGAACTCACGGGCCCGTTCCGCGCGTTCACGGCGGGGGACGCCGGTCGCCTCCAGCCCGAACTCGATGTTGCCGAGCGCGGTGCGCCAGGGCAGCAGGGCGTACTGCTGGAAGACGATGCCCCGGTCCAGGCCGGGTCCGGTGACCGGCTCGCCGTCGAGCAGGATCCGCCCGGAGGTGGGCCGGGTCAGGCCTCCCAGCAGGTCGAGCAGGGTGGACTTGCCGCAGCCGCTGGGGCCGACGACCACCACGAACTCCCCGGCCCCGATCTCCAGGTCCACGCCGTCGAGGGCGGTGAAGCTCCCGCCGTCACCGAGGGCCCCGGCCTTCCTGCCCTTGGCCTGCTTCCTCGGGAAGGTCTTCGTCACGGACTCGAACACGATCTTCGCCATGGAGCTCAGCCCTTCCCCTGGTCGTTGAACTCGTTCGTGTAGAGGTCGGAGGGCTTCAACTGGCCCTTCTTGATCTCGCCGCGCTCACCGAGCCAGTCGATCCACAGCTGGAACTCCTTGTCGGCGATCCGGCCGCCGGTCTCGGCCACGCCGAACGAGCGCCAGTACTGGAGGGTGGAGGTGTCCTCGTTGCGGCCGCGCTTCTTGACGATCTCGGTCATCCGGGCGATGACCTCCTCGCGCGGGGTGGTCCGGGACCATTCGATGGCCTTGGCGACACCGGTCGTGAAGGTCCGTACGGTGTCGGGGTTCTCCTTGATGAACCGCCGGGTCATCACGTACGACCCGGCGCTGAAGGCGCCCAGCAGCTCGAAGTCCTTGAACAGCGGGCGGATGCCGCCGGTGGCCAGGGCCTTGTCCCGCAGGACGCCGCTGAGCACCCCTACCTCGATCTGCTTCTGGCGCAGCGCCTGTTCGGTGTTGACGGGCGGGACCACGAGGGACTCGACCTTCGCGGCCTCGGCCTTGGCGACGCCGTTGCGCTCCAGGTAGATGTCCAGCAGGGCCTGGGCATGGGCGCCCAGGGTGTTCATGCCGACCTTCTTGCCGATCAGGTCGCGGGGCGAGCGGATCGGGCTGTCCTCCAGGACGTAGTAGCCGAGGTAGGTGTCCTTGTCGGAGCCGTAGTAGGAGATGACCGACTGGATCTGGGCCTTGCTCGCGGCGAGCTTGACGATCGCGCCGTTGAAGGCTCCGCCGAAGTGGGTCTGGCCGGTGGCCGCGGACTGGATGTCCTGGGGGCCGCTGATGGTGTTGCCGACCCAGTCGAGGGTCAGGCCGCCCAGGTAGCCGAGGTCCGCGGCCAGTTCGGGGAGCAGAACGGCGCCGACGGCGCCCTGGTACTTGAGGGACGTGACCTGCTTGGCGGATCCGCCGGTGGCGGTGGCCGTGCCGCAGCTCACCGCGGCCGCCGAGATGCCGAGCAGGGTGAGGAACTGGCGTCGGGTGGTGGAGGTGGAAGCGAGGGCTGCGGGCATGGAGGGGGTCCTTGTTCGGAATCGGTGGTTTCGGGGCCGCTACGGGGCGGTCGTGGCGAAGGGGGCGGCGGAGGCTTGGGCGTTCAGCGCCTCGGCGAACTCGTCGACGGCCTGGAAGAGGTCCAGTTCCGCCTCGGGCCGCAGCCGGCCGGGGCCGGCCCCGCGCTCCACGGAGGAGTCCAGGACGAACCGGCCGGCGGTGACGTGCCGGGCTCCGAGCGCGGCGAGCACCGGGCGCAGGGCGTAGTCGAGGGTCAGTACGTGGGCGAGGCTGCCGCCGGTGGCGATCGGCAGGACCGTCTTCCCGGCCAGCCCGTCCTGCGGGAGCAGATCGAGGAAGGCCTTGAGCAGGCCGGTGTACGCGGCCTTGTAGACCGGGGTCGCGACGATGATCCCGTCGGCCTCCGCGACGGCTTCGAGGGCCCTGCGGATCTCGGGCTCGCCGCGGCGGGCCGAGAGGAGGTCGGCGGCGGGCAGCTCCCGTACGGCGAGGTGGGCGGTGTCGAACCCGGCGTGGGCGAGCCGGCGCAGCACGTGCTCGGCGACGACGGCGGTACGGGAGTGCGGGGAGGGGCTGCCGGTGAGGGCGAGCAGGGTGGGCACGGTGCCTCCTGGGGCGCGTACGGGCGGGGCGGTTGGGTCAGGCGGTGGCGGAGGCGCCCGACGGGATGCCGAAGGACGGGTCGGGGACGGTCTCCGGGCTGATCAGGCGGGACGGGACCCCGTCCGGCCCCACGGGTACGTCGCCGTCGACCGTCACGCGGCGCAGGGTGCGCTCGTGGTCGTCGGAGTCGTCGACGCCGTAGTGCTGGGTGGCCCGGTTGTCCCAGATCGCGACGTCGCCGGCCCGCCACTGCCAGCGGACGGTGTTCTCGGGGCGCTCGATGTGCGACTGGAAGAGGTCGACCAGCGCACGGGAGTCCTGACCGGTCAGGCCGTCGATCCGCTGGACGAAGTTGCCGAGGAGCAGGGTGCGTTCGCCGGTCTCGGGGTGGACGCGGACGACGGGGTGCTCGGTGCGGAACTTCGTGGACGTGAACACCTCGCGGTACTGGGCGAGGGCCTCGGGCAGCGCGTCGGGCTTGAGGGCGGCGTAGTCGTACTCGTTGGTGTGGACGGCGCGCAGGCTGTCGGCGAGGACGCGGAGCGGCTCGGGGAGGTGGGCGTACGCGGCGGCGGTGTTGGCCCAGAGGGTGTTGCCGCCGTACGGGGGGATGGTGACGGCGCGGAGGATGGAGAACGCGGGGTAGGCGGGGACGAAGGTGACGTCGGTGTGCCACTGGTTGGCGCGGGCGCCGTGGTGGGAGTCGATGCCGAGGGCGTAACGGCCGTCGGCGGAGGGCACGGTGGGGTGGGCGACGGGCGTGCCGAGAAGTTGGGCGAAGGCTTCGTGGCCGGCCTCGTCGAGGTGGTCCTGGTCGCGGAAGAAGACGACCTTGTGGGCGAGGAGGGCGGACCGGACCTCGGCGACGACCTCGTCCGGAAGCCCACCCCCCAGCCGCACGCCCTCGATCTCGGCGCCGATCCGGCCACCGATCCGGGTGACAACGGGCTGGGTGCGGGTGGCGGTGCTCATGGGAACTCCTTCGGGTTGGTTTCGACAGCGGATGGCCGCAAGGCGGCGACCGGACGCGGAGCGGGTACGGGGCGCCGGCCGGAGGGGGAAGGTCCGGCCTGCGGGCAGGGCTTGCCGCCGGTCCGCGGGACAGGGGGTGCTGGGCATGTGACCGCGAGACGGCCGCAGGGGGTCGCCGAACGGGTCGACCTGGGGCCGGGTCGTCGGCCTTCGGTCAGGTGGCCGGAGGCTGGTTGGCCGGAGGCCGAGCGGGATTCGAGCCGGTTGGCAGGGCCGAACCGGCCGGAGGCCGGAAGGCGAACGGCCGCGGCCTGACCGGCCGACCGCGGAGGAGCCGGCCGGGAGCCGGGCCGTGCCGGGTCGCAGTGGGACCGATGGCCGGTCCGGCGGGAGGCCGAACGGTCATCGGGCAGGACCCGGGGCGGCGCTCAGGCGCGGCGCGGGGCCTGACAGCGGCCCGGACACGCACCCGGCGCGGTACAGGAGCCGGGGGTGTGGAACCGCGGGGCGAGAAGCTCGTACGCGGACATGGCTCGGAGCCTGGCAGCGACTCCAGGACGGGTCAAGCCCCGCCCGACACGCCGAAACAAACCCTGAACGGATCCCCCGCCCACCTCGGCGCACCACCCCTGACCTGGCGTTTCAATCGCACTTGTAGGCACCACCCACCGCCCCCGAACGGCTGAAAACCGTGGCCGGATTTCACGCCCCTGCAACGCGACCGCCACGCACCCGCCGGGCCGCATGCCCTCGGGGCCGAAGCCGCCCCCCGGCACCGGCCCCACCCCGGCCCCACTCCGGCCCCGCCACCGCCCCCGGCCCCGGGCCCCCGAACGCCGCGCCGCCGCTCGGGACGCTCTTTCGTGACCCGACCCCTCTCACATGAGAGGGGGAGATCACATCCGGTGGTTATAGTCGTGCACAAGGCCACCCCCCTAGCATTCGAGCCATGACGGTCCTGCCTGATGACGGGCTCTCCTTGGCCGCCGAGTTCCCTGACGCGACGCATGAGCAGTGGCAGCGCCTGGTAGAGGGCGTTCTACGCAAGTCCGGCAAGGACGTATCCGGCGAAGCCGCAGAAGACGCGTTGTCCACGAAGCTCGAGGACGGGCTCATCACCCGCCCGCTGTACACCGCACCCGAAACGGCCGAAGAGACCGGGTTTCCCGGATTCGCGCCGTTCATACGGGGCGGCAGCCCCGCCGGTGGTGCCGCCGCCGGTTGGGACGTACGGCAGCGGTACGTCGGAAATGACCCCGTACGGGTGAACGAGGCCGTTCTCACCGACCTCGAGAACGGGGTCACCTCCCTCTGGCTGTCCCTGGGCGGCGGCCCCGGCGGGCTCCCCGTCGACGCGCTCCCCCGCGCCCTCGACGGCGTCTACCTCGACCTGGCTCCCGTCTCCCTCGACGCCGGAGCCGAATACGCCGACGCCGGCCGCGCCTTGCTGCGCCTGTACGCCGAGCGGCGGGTGGCCCCCGAGGCCGCCCGCGCGAGCCTCGGCGCCGACCCGCTCGGCCATGAGGCCCGTACGGGTGAAGTCCTGGACCTCGCCGGCGCCGTCGGCCTCGCCCGGGAGGCCGCCGCGCACTGGCCCGGCGTCCGCACCCTCCTCGTCGACGCGCTGCCGTACCACGAGGCCGGCGGCTCGGCCGCCGAGGAGCTCGGCCTGTCGCTGGCCACCGGCGTCGCGTACCTGCGCGCCCTCACGGAGGGTGCCGCTACGGACGGCGCCCCCACCGCCGAAGGACCCACCGCCGAAGGCCTCGGCGTCGACGCCGCCCTCGGCCAGCTCGAGTTCCGCTACGCCGCGACCGCCGACCAGTTCCTCACCATCGCGAAGTTCCGCGCCGCGCGCCGTCTGTGGGCCCGGATCGCCGAGGCCTGCGGGGCCCCCGACGCCGGCGCCCAGCGCCAGCACGCCGTCACCTCTCCCGTGATGATGACCCGCCGCGACCCGTGGGTGAACATGCTGCGCACCACCGTCGCCTGCATGGCGGCGGGCGTCGGCGGGGCCGACTCGGTCACCGTGCTCCCCTTCGACCACGAGCTGGGCCTGCCGGACGCCTTCGCGCGCCGCATCGCCCGCAACACCTCCACCATCCTGCTGGAGGAGTCGCACCTGGCCCGCGTCATCGACCCGGCCGGCGGCTCGTACTACGTGGAGCAGCTCACCGACGAACTCGCGCACGCCGCCTGGGAGTTCTTCCAGACGATCGAGAAGGCCGGCGGCCTGGCCGCCGCCCTGCGCTCCGGGCTGGTCGCCGACCGGCTGGCCGCCACCTGGGCCGAGCGCTCCAAGCGGCTCGCCAAGCGCCGTGAACCCATCACGGGCGTCAGCGAGTTCCCACTGCTCTCGGAGAAGCCCCTCGACCGCGAGCCCGCCCCGGCGGGCCCCACGGGCGGGCTGCCGCGCGTACGGCGCGACGAGGCGTACGAGGCGCTGCGCGCCCGCAGCGACGCGCACCTGGCCGCGACGGGGAACCGTCCGCGCATCTTCCTCGCCGCGCTGGGACCTGCGGCGGCGCACACCGCGCGCGCCACCTTCGCCGCGAACCTGTTCCAGGCGGGTGGCGTCGAGCCGGTCCACGACCCGGTGTCGGTGGACCCGGCGACGGCCGCCGAGGCCTACGCCGCGAGCGGCGCGGACGGCATGGCCGTGCTGTGCTCCAGCGACGCGCTGTACGAGGAGCAGGCCGAGGCGGTGGCCGCGGCCCTGCGCGCGGCCGGTGCGACGACGGTGTTCCTCGCGGGCAAGCCCGGCACGTCGGCCGGCGCCGTGGACGAGTACGTATTCGCCGGCTGCGATGCGGTCGCCGTGCTGTCCTCCGTACTCGACCGGATGGGAGTGTCCTCGTGAGCGGCACCGCAATCCCCGATTTCTCCGCCCTCCCGCTGGGCGGCGGCGCCGCCGCGGCCGGGTCCGAGGACCAGTGGCGTGCGGCGGTGAAGGAGTCCACCGGGACCGCCGCCGGAGACCTGCTGTGGGAGACCCCCGAGGGCATCGGCGTGAAGCCGCTGTACACGGGCCGGGACCTGGAGGGGCTGGACTTCCTCCGGACCTACCCGGGCGTGGCCCCGTACCTGCGCGGCCCGTACCCGACCATGTACGTCAACCAGCCCTGGACGATCCGGCAGTACGCGGGCTTCTCCACGGCCGAGGAGTCGAACGCCTTCTACCGCCGCAACCTCGCGGCCGGCCAGAAGGGCCTGTCGATCGCCTTCGACCTGCCCACGCACCGCGGCTACGACAGCGACCACCCGCGCGTCACGGGTGACGTCGGCATGGCGGGCGTGGCGATCGACTCGATCTACGACATGCGCCAGCTGTTCGACGGCATTCCGCTGGACAAGATGACGGTGTCGATGACGATGAACGGCGCGGTGCTGCCGGTCCTCGCCCTCTACATCGTGGCGGCGGAGGAGCAGGGCGTCTCCCCCGACAAGCTCGCCGGGACCATCCAGAACGACATCCTCAAAGAGTTCATGGTCCGCAACACCTACATCTATCCGCCCAAGCCCTCGATGCGGATCATCTCCGACATCTTCTCGTTCACCTCGCAGAAGATGCCGCGGTACAACTCCATCTCGATCTCCGGCTACCACATCCAGGAGGCCGGGGCCACGGCCGACCTGGAGCTCGCGTACACGCTGGCCGACGGCGTGGAGTACCTGCGCGCCGGTCAGGGCGCCGGGCTGGACGTGGACGCGTTCGCGCCGCGCCTGTCGTTCTTCTGGGCGATCGGCATGAACTTCTTCATGGAGGTCGCGAAGCTGCGCGCCGCGCGCCTGCTGTGGGCGCGCCTGGTCAAGCAGTTCGACCCGAAGAACTCGAAGTCGCTCTCGCTGCGCACCCATTCGCAGACCTCGGGCTGGTCGCTGACCGCCCAGGACGTGTTCAACAACGTCACGCGCACGTGCATCGAGGCGATGGCGGCGACCCAGGGGCACACCCAGTCGCTGCACACCAACGCCCTCGACGAGGCGCTCGCGCTGCCGACGGACTTCTCGGCGCGCATCGCCCGCAACACCCAGCTGCTGCTCCAGCAGGAGTCGGGGACCTGCCGGTCGATCGACCCGTGGGGCGGCAGCGCGTACGTCGAGAAGCTGACGTACGACCTGGCGCGCCGGGCCTGGCAGCACATCCAGGAGGTCGAGGCGGCCGGCGGCATGGCGCAGGCCATCGACGCGGGCATCCCGAAGCTGCGCGTGGAGGAGGCCGCGGCCCGTACGCAGGCGCGGATCGACTCGGGGCGCCAGCCGGTGATCGGCGTGAACAAGTACCGGGTGGAGAACGACGAGCAGATCGACGTGCTCAAGGTCGACAACTCCTCGGTGCGCACGCAGCAGATCGAGAAGCTGCGGCGGCTGCGCGAGGAGCGCGACGAGGCGGTCACGCAGGACGCGCTGCGGGCACTGACGAACGCCGCGGACCGCGCGGACGGGAACCTGCTGGCGCTGGCGGTGGACGCGGCGCGGGCCAAGGCCACGGTGGGTGAGATCTCGGACGCACTGGAGAAGGTGTACGGGCGGCACGCGAGCCAGATCCGTACGATCTCGGGTGTGTACCGCACCGAGGCGGGCGAGTCCCCGAACGTGGAGCGCACGCGTGCGCTGGTCGACCGGTTCGAGGAGGCGGAGGGGCGCCGTCCGCGTGTCCTGGTCGCCAAGATGGGCCAGGACGGGCACGACCGCGGCCAGAAGGTGATCGCGACCGCCTTCGCCGACCTGGGCTTCGACGTGGACGTCGGCCCGCTGTTCCAGACCCCGGCGGAGGTGGCCCGCCAGGCCGTCGAGGCGGACGTCCACGTGGTGGGCGTGTCGTCGCTGGCGGCCGGTCACCTGACCCTCGTACCGGCGCTGCGCGAGCAGTTGGCGGAGGAGGGGCGCGAGGACATCATGATCGTGGTGGGCGGGGTGATCCCGCCGGCCGACGTGCCGACGCTGCTGGAGATGGGCGCGGCGGCGGTGTTCCCGCCCGGCACGGTGATCCCGGACGCGGCCCACGACCTGGTGACGCGGCTGGCCGCGGAACTGGGCCACGAGCTGTAGGGCGCGGCCGATGCCTCCGAAGATCGAGATCGAGGCCTACGCGAAGGGGGTCCTCGACGGGAAGCGCGCGTTCATCGCGCGCGCCATCACCCTCGTCGAGTCCACCCTGCCCGCCCACCGCGCCCTGGCGCAGCAGCTGTTGACGGAACTGCTCCCCCACGCGGGGCGGGCGCGCCGGATCGGGATCAGCGGGGTGCCGGGGGTCGGCAAGTCCACGTTCATCGACGCTTTCGGCACGATGCTGACGGGGCTGGGCCACCGGGTGGCGGTCCTGGCGGTGGACCCGTCCTCCACCCGTACGGGCGGTTCGATCCTGGGCGACAAGACGCGGATGGAGCGCCTGTCGGTGGACCCGGCGGCGTTCGTCCGCCCGTCGCCTTCGGCGGGGACGCTGGGCGGGGTCGCGAAGGCCACCCGGGAGTCGATGATCGTCATGGAGGCGGCGGGCTACGACGTGGTCCTCGTCGAAACGGTGGGCGTGGGCCAGTCGGAGACGACGGTCGCCGGCATGGTGGACTCCTTCCTCCTGCTCTCCCTGGCCCGTACGGGGGATCAGCTGCAGGGCATCAAGAAGGGTGTCCTGGAGCTGGCGGACGTCCTCGCGGTGAACAAGGCGGACGGCCCACACGAGCGCGACGCGAAGGCGGCGGCGCGGGAGTTGTCGGGCGCCCTGCGCCTGATGCACCCGGCCGACGCGGCCTGGACCCCGCCCGTACTCACGTGCAGCGCGCGGGAGTCGGCGGGTCTGGACGAGGTGTGGAACCGCCTGGAGCAACACCGCCGGCTGCTGGACGCGGGCGGCCGGCTGGCGGCGAAGCGCGCCGATCAGCAGGTGGAGTGGACCTGGTCGATGGTCCGCGAGGAGCTCCTGGAACGCCTGCGCGCGAACCCGGCCGTCCGCGACGTGTCGCCCGCCCTGGAAGCAGCGGTCCGAGCGGGCACCGTCACCCCCACCTCCGCGGCGGACCGCATCCTGTCGGCGTTCGCCAACTGACCGACCCACCCCGGTGTCCGGGGTGGGTCGGAGCGGGTCAGGCTTCGATCAGGGCCGCGTCCTGGGTGCCCAGCGCGCGGGCCAGGACGCGGGTCTGCCCGGCCGGGTCCGTGGTGGCCAGCAGGGCCGAGAGGACCGCGATGCGGGCCTGGCCGGCGCGGAGGGTGCCCGTCGGGACGGCGCCCGCGGCGACCAGGTCCACGGCGCCGCCGTGCGTGTAGATCTCCGTCACCGGCCCGGCGGCGACCCGCGTGGTCAGCGCGACCAGCACGCCTCGCGCGACGGCGTCCCGTACCGCGTCCACGATCTCGGGAGTCGCGTTCCCGGCCCCCGTACCGACCAGCACGAGCCCCCGCGCACCCGCCGCGAGCGCGGCCTTCAGGAGCACCGGGTCCCCGTCCGCGTGGTGCATCACCATGTCCACCCGCGGCGGCACCTCCGGCATGGCCGGCAGCGGCAGCGGCTCCGGGCGCTGCGGGGCCCGCAGCATCGTGACCTTGCCGAAGCCGATCTTGCCGAGCAGTTCCTTCGAGGGGTCGGCGAACGCGTCCAGCGCCACCGCCTGGGTCTTCACCGTGCCGCGGGCCGCGTGCACCCGCCCGCCGAAGGCGATCAGCACGCCGAGCCCCCGGGTGTTCGCCGCGGTGAGCAGGGCGTCGTAGAGGTTGCCCGGGCCGTCCCCGTCGGCCGTGCCCATCGGGCGCTGCGCGCCGGTGAAGACGACGGTGCGCGGGTCGTGGTGGTGCAGGTCGACGAGGAACGCCGACTCCTCCAGGGTGTCGGTGCCGTGCGTGACGACGATGCCGTCCACGCCCGGATCGGCGAGCACCTCGTGCACGGTGCGCAGCAGGGTGAGCTGGTGGGCGGTGGTCAGCCGGGGGCTGTTCACGCTGAACAGGTCCACCACGTCGATGGTGATGTCCTCGGGCAGCGGCGCGGTGGCCATGACCTCACGCCCGTCGGCGTCGGCCGCGAAGCCGGAACCCTGCCAGCGGCTGGCTATCGTGCCGCCGGTGCTGATGACGACGATCCGTCCCATGGCCACCCTTTCTCGCGTACGGGTGATACCTCGTACAGATGTGCTGAGCTGGCAATGATAGTGAGATCGATGCGCAACGCGATTGCCAGTTTCACTCACACTCTCACCCTCCACGGGGTGATAATTGCCCGATGGACGCCATTGACCGTGAAATCTTGCGCGAGCTCCAGGCCGACGGCCGCCTCAGCAACCAGGAGCTGGCCCAGCGTGTCGGCTTGACTCCCTCCCCCTGCATGCGCCGCGTACGCCAGCTCGAACAGGACGGGGTGATCCAGGGCTACCGCGCGGTGATCGCCCCCGAGGCGGTCGGCCGCGGCTTCGAGGTGCTGGTCTCGGTCGAGGTGCGCCGCGACCGCGCCGCCGTCGAGGCCTTCGAGGCCGCCCTCCAGGACATCCCCGACGTCATCGAGGCGTACCGCCTCTTCGGCAGCCCCGGCTGCCTCCTGCGCATCGCCGTCGCAGACCTCCGCGCGTACGAACGCCTCTGGATCGAAAAACTGACGGCCCTCTCCGGCGTCACGGAAGTCAACTCCCAGATCATCATGAAGCGCATCAAGGAACCAACGGGCCTCCCCGTCTGAACACACCAAGGCCCCGTTCGATGAACCAGAGGGCCGCGGCCGCGATGGCGGCGGGCACGGCATCAACCCCCTGGGCGTCTGCCGGAGTCACCCGGCCGGAGGAGCCGCCGTTGATATTGTCGGCCCTGCCCGGCTGCTCGTCCGGGCGAGGCATTCGGGGACTTCCGGGGGATCGATGGGGCCGCGCCTGGTGTTCGTGCACGGAATCGGCGGTCCTCGCGACCCCGCGGCCGAGCGGGAGATACTGCTGCGCGCGCTGGCCGACGGAGCGCGAGCAGCCGGCCATTCCCGCATCGTCCCGGGGCTGCTGGACGGGTCCCTCGCCGACGTGCGATTCGCCTACTACGGCGACCTGTTCACGGACGGCCGGGCCCGGGGCAGGGCGGGCCGCAGCGCGGACGAAGCCGAGGCGGAGCTGGTGGGAGAACTGCTGCTCGACGCGGTCGAGCAGCGACTGGCGGTCACCGCGGACGGGCAGGAGGCACGGGTGCTGCGCCGTGCCCGGGCACAGCTCGCCCCCGAGGGCGAGCAGCAAGGACTCGGCAACGTCCTGCGCCGGGTGCTCAACGCGGCGAACACCCTCCTTGCCCTGCCCGGCCTGAGCAGGGCGGGCGGCTGGATCAGCTCCGCCGTCATGGTCCACCACCTCGGGCAGGTCAGGCGCTACCTGGCCCGCCGGGATGCGGACGGAGCCGGGATCGGCATAGACCGGCGGATCCGCGACCGGGTCGCCGAACAGCTCGACGCCGCGGGTCCCACCATTGTCATCGCTCATTCGCTGGGCACCGTGGTCACGTTCGAGACGCTCCACGACCACACCGGCCCGGTGCCGCTGTTCGTCACCCTGGGCTCGCCCATCGGGATGCGCACGGCGGTGCGGCCCCGCATGCGGCCGCAGCCGCTGCGGGCGCCCGCGACCGTCGGCGGCTGGTTGAACTTCTGGGACCGCGACGACTTCATCGCGGGGCAGCCGGAGTTGGAGAAGTGGATCGCCCCGAACGCCGCAGCGGTGGGGCCGGTCAGCAGGCGCATCGACTCGGACGGTGCGTGGGCGCACCCTGCGGTCAAGTACCTCTCGCAGCCCGGTGTGGCCGGCCCCGTCGCCGAGGCGCTTGTGGCAGCCGCCGCCCGATGACCGCCCAGCTCCCGCCGCGGCACCTCCTGGTGATCGCTCCCCAGTGCCCGGACCTCGGGATGCTGCCGGGCCTGGAGGATGTGGCGCGCTCCCTCCACAGCACGCTGCTGGACCGCTGGACGGGCGGATGCGCGCAGCCGCCGCCGGGCGTGGCGACGCTGCTGTCCGGGCCGTCGATCAGGCAGACCCAGATCGAGGACGCCGTGCGCGGCGCGGCCCGCCGGGCCGGTGAGGCCGGCGCCGTGCTGGTCCTGGCCTTCGTCGGGCACGGCACGCTCCCCGGCGAGGTGCCGAAGCTGTTCCTGATGGCCGGCGACTCCCGGCAGGACGAGCCGACCACGGTCGTGAACGTGGGCGACCTGCTGTCGCAGGTGCTGGACACCCGGGGGGTCCAGGAGGTCATCGCCCTGGTGGACACCTGCCACGCCGGAGCAGCCGTACCGAACATCGCCGACCTGGGCGCGGGGATCCGCGAGGGCGCGACACGGCTGACGCTGCTGATGGCGGTGGGGCCCACCGAGACGACGTACGGGCTGGATTTCACACGCGGGCTGCTGCACGTGCTGGAAGCGGGCGTTCCTGGGGCAGGCGAGTTCTTGTCGGCGGAAACCCTGCGCGACGCCGTCAACGAGTCCGCGGACACGGGCGCCCGGCTGGTGCAGATGGACGGCGACCCCTTCGGCCGGCTGCGGTGGGTCGCGCGCAACGTCCGGCACGCCCGGGACGGCGGGCCGGTGCTGGGGCCCGCCGGTGAGGAGGAACTGGCCTGGGCACTGGAGCCGTTCGATGCGGAGGCGCTGCCGGGACCGGTCCACTGCGCCGCCGACCTGGAGAAGCTGCGGGAGGCCCTGCGCGGCCCGCGGTCCGGCGGTGCGGGATCCGAGGTCGAGGTGACGTGCGCACTGCGCACCGTCGACGGCCTGATCGACGCGTGCCACACGATCCGTCTGCTGCGTTCGTGGCCGGGCGCCCCGCTGACCTCCGAGCGGATCCGGCGGGCGGCCTGGTCCGCATGGCCGGCTGCCGCCGCGGCGGGCTCCCTGCCCGATACCGACGGCAGCGATCTCCTGCGCGACTGCGTGGAGTTGCTCAGGCTGCGGGCGCCCCGGGCGGGTGGCAGCCGTACGGCGCCGATCGCCGCGTTCGTGGCCGCGCTCGCCGAAGAGGACGGCCTCAAACCGGACTGCCCCGATCTGGCGGCGTGGGCCGGGGCGGGCAACGCGGTCGTCGAGCTCAATGACGCGTTCGCCGCGCTGGAACAGCAGGCCGGTTCCTCCCGGCTGCGGCTGGTCGTCAGTCTGCACGCGGCGCTCGCCGACGACTGGCCGGAGACGCTGGTCGCCTGGCTGTTGGACCGCGGCGAGCAGGTCGCACACCGGGAATTCGCCTGCGCCCCGAGTCGGGCGGGAGTCGAAGCCCAGCTGATGGGCGTGCTGAAGTGGGCGTCGACCGAGGCCAGGCGGGTCGGGGCGGCACTGCGGCGCGTGGAGATCGCGGCGCCCACCGCGCTCCTGACCCGGTGGCGGCCCGAGGAGGCCGGCCCTCAGGTGCTGCTGGGGGTGGGGTACGACGTCGTACTGCGCTGGAGCGAGCGGCTGTGCCCGCCCGACCACTTGAGCTGGATCAACGAACACGCCCGCATGCAGCTCGCGACGATGGCGGCGGAGCCCGGCTGCCGAGCCCCCGTGGACTGGCTCGACCAGGACGACACCTGCCGGCCGGCGGAGCTGAACGAGCGGCTGCGGAAAGGCGCCTACGGGCGGGCCGTCGCCCTGGGTCACCGGCCCGAGCACCTCGACCAGGTGATGCCCTCCCTGCTGGCCTACGCGCCGATCGTGCTGTGGCCCGAGGGCGCGGAAGACCTGCCGCCGGACTCCCGCACGAGTGTGGACCGCTACTGGAACCGGCTGCCCGGGGAGTTCAGCGCCGCCTACCGGGACAGTTGGAAGGTCCGGCCGGGGCAGAGCGGCGCGGCGGACGGCCGGGCGCACCTCGCGCGCTTGCGGTCCGTGTGGCACGACACGGAATGGCTGGACTTCTGCGACTGGTTCGAAGCGTGTACGACTGATGGGGAGAACACCGTATGACCTGGCAGCCCTTCTACGTCGGCGACGGCAGGCCGCGGGACGTGGACCTCGGCACGCCGCCGCCCTGGCGGAGGTTTCCCCGGCAGCCCCTGCACCGGCAGTTCCAGCCGCCCGCGGGTCTGGTCAGCGCGGTCAATGCCGCCCTGGCACTGCGGCGGCCGCTGCTGGTGACCGGCACCGCGGGATCCGGGAAGTCGACGGTGATCGAACAGGTGGCGGCCGAACTGAAACTGGGCGACGTGCTGCGCTGGCACATCACTTCCCGCAGCACGCTCACCGATGCCCTCTACCGCTATGACGCGTTGGGCCGCATCCACGCGCAGCGCCTCGAAGGGGCGGACGGCAGCGACGACATCGCCCCGTTCCTGCGGCTGGGCCCGCTGGGGACGGCCCTGTTGCCGACGCGGCTCCCGCGGGCGCTGCTCATCGACGAGATCGACAAGAGCGACCTCGATCTGCCGAGCGACCTGCTCGACGTACTGGAGCGCGGCGAGTTCGAGATCCCCGAGCTCGCACGGTACCGGGAGGACGTCGTGGAGGTACGCGAGTGGGGCGGCGACGCCCGGCACCCCGTGGCCAAGGGCCGGGTGCAGTGCGACAGCTTCCCGTTCATCGTGATGACGAGCAACGGCGAACGGGACTTCCCCGGCGCCTTCCTGCGCCGCTGCGTGCGCTACACCATGCCGATGCCCACGGCCGCGTCGCTGCGCCAAGTGGTCGAGGCCCACCTGGAGATCGACGAGGACCGGTCCGGCTCGGTGGACGCGCTGATCGCGGGGTTCGTGGAGCGGCTCGCCGCGAACGAGAGCCTGGCCGTGGACCAGCTCCTCAATGCGGTGCACGTGCTCACCGGGGCGGGCGCGCCGGGCGGGGCGGACGAGCAGGAAGTCATGCGGCTGATCCTGCGCGAGCTGTCTCGTGCCTGAGTCTGCTTCCTCCGGGGCGGCGCCGGCCGGCGCGATCGGCACGGCTGCGCTGGCGCGGGCCGTCGCCGCCCTGCGCGCCGCGGCTCCCGCGCTGGACGCCACGGCCCTCGCGGAGGCGTTGTGGCTGGCGGCCCGCATGGACGCGGCGGCGACCGCGGCCGCGACGGACCGTGCGGCCGACCGGGAGCCGGAGCGCTCCGGGGAGAGTGGTTCCGTCCCCGCCGACCCGCCCTGGACAGAGCGGGCCGAGGCACGACCGCAGTCCGGGACCGAGGGGCGCGAGGGACATGCGGGGCACGAGGGGCCCGACGGCGAGCGGGCACTGCACGAGCGGCTGCCCGGGTCGGGCAGCCGGGTGCGCGGCGATGCGCTGACCGCCCCGCGCGGCGCACGGCTTCCGCTCGCGCTCGACGTGACGCGGGCGCTGCGTCCCTGGAAGCGGCAGTGGCGGCCCGGCCGGCGCCACGAGCTGGACGTCGAGGCCACGGTGGACGGGTACGCGAGGAGCGGCGAGCTGATCCCGGCGTTCAGGGCCGCGCCGGAGCGTTGGTTCGACCTGGTCCTCGTCGTGGACCGGTCGCCCTCGATGCAGGTGTGGAAGGACACTGTCGGCGCCTTCGCCGGTGTACTGGACCGGCTGGGCGCGTTCCGTACGCTCCAGATCCGGGACCTGACCTTCGACGGCCCGGCGGGCGCGGCACTGCGCGACGGTCAGGGCCGACCGACCCCGCCCGGCCGGCTCCGCTCACCGGACGGGCGCCGTCTGGTGGTAGTCGTATCGGACTGCACGGCCGGGGCATGGCGCAGGCCCCAGGTGTGGCAGCAGGTGCGGGACTGGTCCCTGACGACACCGGTCGCGCTGCTCAACCCGCTGCCGGCCGCCATGTGGCGCAGGACCGGCCTCGACCTGCCGACGGTCCGGGTCGCACCGGCCGTTCCCGGCGCGCACAACGCTCAGCTCGTCTTCGACCGGCCGCCTCTGCTGCCACCGGCCGAGGACGCGGGACAGGGCTACTGGCTGCCGATCCCGGTCCTGTCGCTGTCGCCGCACTCCCTGGACCGCTGGTCGCGGACGGTGATGCGCGCCGCGCCGGACGGCTGTGGCGCCGTACTGGTCCCGCCCGCCGGCCGGGTCGGGAGCGCCGATCAGCCGCGTCCGCCGGCGTCCCGGAGCCTGGAAGCACGTACGGAGGGGTTCCTCCGCACGGCCGCGCCCGCGGCCGCCCGGCTGGCGGTGCTGGCCTCGGCCTACGACCGGCTGAGCCTGACGCTGCTGCACCTGATCCGCCAGGAACTCGTACCGGAGGCGACGACCGCCGACCTCGCCGAGCTGCTGACGGGCAGCGTGTTCACCCTGGAGACGCAGGCCGGCGGCGCCGTGGAACTCGTCGTGCCGCCGCAGGTGCAGGGCCTGCTGAGGCAGCACCTCGCGGAGCGCGATGTGATGCGGCTGGACCGCGCCGTGAGCGGGTACATCTGCGCACAGGTCGGCGGGCAGGGCGGAATGCCCGCAGTGGCCGCCCGTACGTCGGAGCCCGGACAGGACTCCCCGGACGCGCCGGACCTTCCCGCGGAACTGCGGCCGTTCGCGCAGGCGTCACTGCGGACGCTTCAACTGCTCGGGCTGGCCGCCCCGGAGGCGACGTCCGCCCAGCCCAGCCGATGGCCGGTGCCCGATCAGCTTCCGCCGCAGTCGGAGCCGTTCTTCGTGGGCCGGCAGAACGAGGTCGCCCGGGCCATCCGCCTCGTGACCGGCCCTGGTGTCCCGACCGTATGCATCACCGCGCCTCAAGGCGTGCAGGGTGCGGGCGCCACCAGCCTGATGCTGCACGTGGCGCACCGGGTGAAGGAACAATTCGAAGACGGTGTGCTCTTCGCCGACCTGCACACGACGAACGTCTCATCGGCCCTGTACGGCTTCCTCCGGGCGCTCGGCGTCCCGAGCACGACCATTCCGAGCGGCATGCAGGACATGGCGGAGCTGTACCGCGCCACGCTGGCCGGACGCCGCGTCCTCATCGTGCTCGACAACCCCTCCACCGACTCCGCGGCCAGGCTGCACCCGACAAGTCCCGGCTGCGCCGTCCTGGCAACGGCCAAGGACGCGGCGGGACCCTTCCGGTCGGTCGTCTCCCTCGGGCCACTGGACAGCGCGAGCGTGCAGACCCTGATGCGCCGCTTCGCACCGCAGCCGGACGGCGCCGTACCCGCCGCCCACCTCACGGAGCCCTTCCACCTCGCCGAAGCCTGGCCCCTGGCCGTCAAGGTGATCGCCAAGTGGGTCGCCGCCGACAGCTACGCACCCGCCACACTGCGGGCAGCGCCTCCCGGCACGCCGGAGCAGCTGCCCGGCTGGGACCTGCGGTCGGTCCTGACCGCGCGGCTGAACCGGCTCGCGCCCGATCGGGTTCGGGCGCTGCTGCTGCTGGCGCTGCATCCGCGGGCCCGGCTGACGCTCGCGGAGATCGCCGTGCTGCTGGGCACCACGGAGCGCGAGGCCCAATGGTCCACCGATGCCCTGGTCGCCGCCGGACTGGTGGAGCGTTCCCCGGGGGATGTTCACCATCTACACGACGCCATCAGGAGTTTCGCTCAGGCCAAGGGGCTGTCCGACCTCCCCGCCGCGGAATGGCGTGCGGCGCTGGAGCGGCTGGTCTCCCACCATGGCCGCATCGTCGTCAGCGCCTGCACGCATGAGCATCCGGGTGACCCCCTTCCCCGCCAGGTCGGCTGCGATCCGTACGAGGGCCCACCGGAGTTCCCTCTGGGCGACTACGCGGACCGGCACCCGCACCTGCTGACCCTGCTCACACCGCGCGACGAAGCCGAGGACGGCGACCTGGGCACCCGGGCCCGCCTGTTGGTCCTGCTGCGCGACCTCGCGGCGTCGCCGCGCCACCGGACGGCATATGCGAGGGCCGCCGACGGGCTGTCCAAGGCTGCGCTCGCCGCCTCGGACGAGGCGAGTCACAGCTGGGCAGGGGTCGCGCTGGCCCACAGCCAGCTGGCCTCGCACCACTTCTCGCGGGCCACCGCCACTCTGACTCAGTTGAAGGCGCCACCGACGGAACTGCGGTGCCTGATCGCCCGGTTGCAGGCCGACGCGGCCCTCGGCCAGGGCAAGCCGACGGTAGCCGAGTCACTGCTGGCGAAAGCGGTCGACCTCGCCCACGAGAACGGCGACCCGTTCAATGAGACGAAGGCCCTGCACCGCCTCGCCGAGCTGCTGGCCGGCGCCGGGCAGAGGGCTGCAGCCCTGCGCTACCTCGATCGGGAACTGAAGCTCCTCCGTACCCTTGGCGACGAGGAGTCGCTGGCCGTGGCCGCCCGCACCCTGCAGAACACGCTGGAGCACGCGCCCGACCTGCCGACCCCGGCCCCGGCCCCGGCCGTCCAGGCCCGGGCGGAGCGGGCCTCGGAACACGCGACCGTCATCATGGCCGACGGGGACCTGGGGGACGGCTCGCTGTACGGCCGCCTGCTCACGGCCGTACGGAGGGCCGGGGCGCTGGAGTCCGAGTACCGCATGCACATCACGGACAGCACCCTGACGGTGGCAGTGGCACGCCGGGTGCCGGTTGGGCGCCTCGTCGAGGCGCTCCTGGCGGGTCTCCCCGCTCCGGCGGTCCCCGTGTTCAGCATGGTGGTCCACACCGGCGTGGTCCATGAGGACTTCACAGGAACCGGCATCCGGACGGCCCGTCTTATCCTGCGCTCCTCCGAACTGAACCGCACCGCGTCGGAGCTGGGCCTGCTGAACCTGCTGACCGTCTCCGATGCGGCCATGCTCCTGTCGGAGCAATCGGGCGGAGCCTTCGCCAAGGTCCGACTCGCCGACGAATCCCTGGACGCCTGGCTGCACTACCCGGAAACGGCACGTCAGCCGCAGGCGCCGGTCACGGACGCAGCGCCGGACGAGGAGTTGGAGGCGCTGCACTCGTCCCTTCTTGCTGCGGATCCCGACGGCAGCGTGCTGGCGTACGCCCTGCGCGACGCCTTCGACTTCGTCCTCGACGGAACCCGTACGGGCCGCTTCGACGTCCGGGAGCTCTCACGCGCGGAACGGTCCGTGATCGGAGTCAAGGTCGAGCAGGCCATCACCTCGGCGTTGGCCCTTGAGCGTGGGGTCCGGATGGACCTGCGACACCGAGGCACAGAATTCGACCTACGCTTCTCCGGGCGTCGTGGCGTCTGGGCGATCCCGCCCGAAACGTACGGCCACATCTGCCTCCTCATCCACGCGGACGACCTCCATTCACGCTGGGGCGCCGGCCTGTTGCGCATCGATCCCGACCTCGTCCTCAGGCCTGCGGGCAACCGTGACGGCAACCGAGCGCTCCGGAGAACCGCGATGGACCGGGTGCGGTGGCTCCATCAGGACATGCCACTGCCCGAAAACGTCCTGCTCCATCTCGACCCCGACGCCCGTGCGGCGGTCCTCACCCCGCGGGGCCCGCAGAGGCGCGTCAACGAACTCTTCCGCAGGGCGATCGGCAAGCGGATCACGGTCACGACTCTCACCATGGTCGCCGGCCCGAGCGGCCACCGCCGCGCCCGAGAAGCCCGCCGCCTCCTGGAACCCGAGGGCATCGCCGTCCTCGGCCCCCGCGACCTGCCCCCCGACGGCTACTCCGCCCCGGCCCTCAACGAATGGATGAGCGTCCGCGTCCCCCCCACCCCCACCTGACGTCCGGCTCCACCACAGCCGGGCCGGCGACGGCTCATGCGTCGTCGCGGATGGGGACCGTCACCGGTCCTCACGCATGAAGCTGCCGCCCAGCTCCGGGGACATGATCCACGTCCTGTTCTAGGATTGCTACGACCATCTCAGCGGCCCGCCGGGCTTCCGCTCCACTTCCGTGGAACCGAAGGACATGCCCCCACCCGCACGAGCTACTTCGTGCTGCCTGGGGGCATTTTCTTGCTGTTCCGTGAGTCCGCGGCGTCGTTGGCCACCCGCACCCACCTCGAAGGACGGCTGGCCGAGCTCCTGAGCGAGAACTTCCTGCACAAGCACCGCCACCGGCCCCATCCGTCGGAGGTGCGCTCCTGGGAGCGCAGCATCCCCGCGCTCACCAATGCGCTGGTCGAAGCCGGCCTCGGCGAGGTGGAGATGCTGCTGGAGTACGGGCTGCCTCTGACCAGCAAACGCGCGGACGTGATACTGGCGGGGGTGCATCCGGGCACCGGAGGACCGTCGTACGTGGTGGTCGAGCTCAAGCAGTGGAGCAGTGCCTACCCGGAGGACGGCGACCCGCTGCGGTGCCGCATCGACGCGTACCCGGGGCCCGTCCTGAACCCGATCGAGCAGGTGCGGGGCTACTGCGACTATCTGGTGTCGTTCAACGGGGCATTGGAGCAGGCACCGGAGTCCATCGCCGGAGTGGCGTACCTGCACAACGCGACCGAGTTCGGGGTGGCAGGGCTGCGGGACGTGACGGAAGACCGTCGAGGCCGGATGTTCACCGGTGAGCAGCGCGGCGCCTTCCTCGACTACCTCCGCTCGATGCTCGCACCGAAGCCCGGCGCCGAAGCGGCCGACGCCCTGCTCCAGGGCAAGGTCAGGCCGTCCAGGCAGCTGATGGCCGTCGCCGCCGAAGAGGTGCGCAACCGGGAGCAGTTCGTGCTGCTGGGTGAGCAGCGGCTCGCGTACGAGACGGTGATGTCCGCGGTTCGAAAGGCGCGGAGGTCCAACCACAAGCAGGTGGTCGTGGTGGCCGGTGGTCCGGGCTCCGGCAAGAGCGTGATCGCGCTGTCCCTGCTGGGCGACCTCTATCGGCGCGGGGTGCCCGCCCTGCACGCCACCGGATCGGCGTCGTTCACCAAGACGATGCGCAGGGTCGCGGGAGCCCGCAAGCCCGAGGTCCAGAAGCTCTTCCGCTACTTCAACAGCTTCATGGAGGCCGAGCCCAACGACCTGGACGTGCTCGTCTGCGACGAGGCGCACCGCCTCCGCAAGACCTCCGCGAACCGCTACACCAAGGCCGCCCTGCGCTCCGGCCGCCCCCAGGTGGCGGAGCTGATGGACGCTGCACGGGTTCCGGTGTTTCTCCTGGACCAGCACCAGGTGGTGCGCCCGGGTGAGATGGGGACCGTGGAGGAGATCCGGGAGGCGGCGGCCGAGCAGGGGCTGGAGTGCACGGTGGTCGAGCTGGACAGCCAGTTCCGGTGCGGCGGCAGCGACGCGTACCTGCGCTGGGTGACCGGTCTGTTGGGGCTGGAGGGCGACGGGCCCGCCGCATGGGAACCCGACGGGAAGGTGCAACTGCTGGCGGCGGACAGCCCGCAGGAGCTGGAGGAGTTCCTGGCCGCACGGCGTGCCCTGGACTACGAGGCTCGGCTGTCTGCCGGCTACTGCTGGAAGTGGACGACGAAGATCACTCCGAGCATGACGGAGCTGCCCGCCGATGTGGTCATCGGCGACTGGGCGAAGCCGTGGAACCTGTCCGGGGACCGTTCCCTGCTCGGCGCGCCACCGGCGCCGCTGTGGGCCACCGACCCCGCGGGCTTCGAACAGGTCGGGTGCGTCTACACCGCGCAGGGCTTCGAGTACGACTGGTCCGGCGTGATCATGGGTCCGGACCTCGTCTGGCGGACCGACCGCTGGGTCGTGGACCGTACGGCGTCCAAGGACCCCTCCTTCACCAAGGCCACCCCGGACGAGGACGTCGACCGCCTGGTCCGCAACACCTACAAGGTGCTGCTGACGCGGGGCATGATCGGCACGATCATCTACTCAACCGACCCGGAAACCCGCGGGAAACTCCGCTCATTGATCCCGCCCGTTGCCGAGGTCTCGACCGCCGAATAGGGCCCGGACCAGCGGGAGGGCATCGTCGGCGCGACATGGATCGGCATGTTTGCGCCAATGAACCAGCCGGTTCCGGAAGACAGTGCCATAGGCATCCATTCCCCTGTATATCCTCACGGGTTCGTGCGCGCCGCACGAGGAAAACAGGGGGACAGTCAGCATGAACACCAGCCACGCGGGTTCGCCCGGCTACCGCATCTCCATCGTCGACGAGGACCCGCTGCGGGCTCGCCGCGAGACACGCGAGCTCCTCACCGCGATCGGTGACGCCGACCCCTCGGCCGCCCTCGACGTCCCCGGTCAGCGGACCGTCCGCGAGGGCGACAAGGGCGGCCCGGTCACGGACCTCATCGGGCTGGTGTTCAGCGGAGGCTCCCTGGTGACCGCGTTGGTGCAGGTCTGGCTGGCCCGCGTGCCGCAGCGGACCATTGTCGTCACCCGCCCGGACGGGGCCACCCTGCGCATCTCCGGCAAGGAGGCACGCGCCGACGACGAGCAGATCGCACGGTTCCTCGACGGGGACACCCGGGCCGCCGCCGACGGCGATGAGGGCGGGCCGGGCGCCGAATGAGCGAGAACGACCGGTACGCCATCCTCATCGGCGTATCCACGTACGACAGCGACCGCTACCACGATCTGCCGCCGGTCCGGGCCGACCTGCACTACATGCAAGCAGTCCTGGAGAGCACCGAGATCGGCATGTACAACGACTGCGCCATGGTCACGGAGCCCACCCGCGCCGAGATGCTGCACGCGATCGAGGCGTTCCTTGAGGAGCGCCAGCCCAGCGAGACGGCCCTGCTGTACTTCAGTGGACACGGGGAGTTCTGCGAGGCCGACAACCAGCTGTACTTCCTCACCCGCGACGCCGACCCGGACGACCTGCCGGGCACGGCCGTCTCCGCGGAGTTCCTGGAGCGCATGCTCCAGTCCTGCCGCGCCTCGTCAAAGGTCGTGCTGCTGGACTGCTGCTCCAGCGGCTCCGTCGTCCAGGGGTGGACGGCCAAGGGTTCGACGGAGGCGGAAGTCCGGCCTTCGCCCAGCACCCTGCTGCGGCCGACCGGCGTCTACTTCATCACCGCCTCCGACGCACTCCAGGCGGCCTCCGCCATGGCCCCGGTCGGATCGTCCCTCGGCACCTCCCGGTTCACCGGGGAGATCGTGGAAGGCCTGCGCACGGGCCGGGTCAAGGAGAACGGCGGCTGGATCACACCGGATGACCTCTTCGAGTACCTGACCTCGCAAATGGTGCGCAATGGCGTCCCCGAGGAACAGCGACCGACCAAATCGACGATCCGCGCGACACACAGTCTGCCCTTCGCACGCTCCGTGGCCCGAACCGTCCAGCTCCAGCCCCCGCCCCACGACGCCGTCGAGGCCGCACAGCGCTCCCCCGCACTCGTCAAGGCACGGGAACTGGCCGCGCGGGACGCTCGCGACGGCGTGGAGTGGCAGCGGCTGCTGCGCTATTACGTGCACTGCCTGACCGCGCAGGCAGCGTCGGGAACACTGCCCGACCGGGACAAGGGGCGCGACTCGGCCTACTTCCTCCTGGGACGGGGCCCCGAGACGATCCAGTCCGGACTCGGGGCCTCCTTCCCCGCCCCCGCACAGCTGCCCAAGCCCCGCAGCGGCGGCGCGCAAGCGAATGCCGATGCGCTGCAGGAGTACTGGTACGGATATCCCGCCGTCACCCTGCCCGAACGCGGCGGAGACGGCCGACGACGAGCCTCGGTGCGGCTCGCGCCACTGCTGATCCAGTCGATGGAACTCGCTCCGGACGAAGACGGCCGGGACCTGCTCCGCCCGAGCGGAGTGCCCTCCCTGCACGCCGGCGTGATCACGGAACTGCTGGGCGACGACGAGGCCGCCGATCTGCTGGCCCGCTGGCAGCCGACCTGGCAGGAGGGCAACGAGAGCCAGATGGTGCGAGCCATCAGGGAGTTGCTCACCGAGTTGGGGCTCCCGGAGCTGGAGCCCCTCGACCTGTCCGCGCTGAGCGAGCAATCCGTGATGCAGTCCCTGCGTCCCGGAGCCCACAACGCCGCCGTACTCCTGGCGCCCACGGGTGTGGAGCGCATCGCCACGCAAGCCCTGGTGGACAACCTGCTCCAGATGTCGGCCCGTACGGGACAGATCGCCGGTACCGCGCTGGACGCGCTCCTGACGGGAGGGGATCCGGGCGCCGTTCTCGACGCGCCCGACACCGTGGTCGCGCCCGGACCCTGCAACGAGAGTCAGGAGCTGGTGATCAGGTCGGCGATGTCACGCCACCTCACCGTCGCCACCGGGCCGCCCGGTACCGGAAAGAGCGAGGTCGTCACCGCGGTCGTCACCACCGCCGTCGCTGCCGGACAGTCCGTACTCGTCGCCTCCACCAACAACGAGGCGGTCGATGTCGTCGCCGGACGGTGCGATGACATCTCGCCGGGGCTGCTCATGCGGACGGGGAATGCCGCGGCCCTGGAGCGCGAGGCGACGAAGCTGGAAAGGCTGCTTGCCGAGCCGGGTGAGACACCGCGGCGCGGCGCGGCGACCGTGGCGGGAGAACTGCGCAACCGCCACGCGGAGGCAGCCTCAAGGCGGGCGGAAGCAGCCGGCCTGATCAGTGCGGAATCCCGGTTGCTGGAGCTGCTCCGCGAGCGCGCCGAGCGGGCCGGCAGCCTTGGAATGCCTGTGGAACTACTGGAACGGGCTTGGGCGGGCGACGGGTCCTTGCCGCTCACCCGTTGGCAGGAGCGGGCGCGGAAGGCCGCCTCGGCGGGTTGGTTCTCGCTCGGCCGGTGGCGCAGGGGGCGGGCCCTGTCCGCGCTCGTCGCCTCTCAAGCCGCCGACCCGGCGTACCCGTGGCCGGTCTGGGCCTCCGAGCGGCCCGCCCTGCCCGAGCTGCTCGACTCGCTGGCCGAAGCCGCAGACGTGGAACGCACCCTGCGGGATCTCGTACCCGAACATCTCGCCCGGGACGAGGAACAACTGAAACGGGCGCGGCTGGAAAGCGCGGCCCGCCTGGCGGAAGCTTCGGGCGAGCTGTCCCGGGCCGTGGCCGCCGAGGCCATGTCCCGGGGGCGCTCGCTGATGAACCAGCGGCTGCAGGCCCTGCGCCAGCGCTCCGGCTTCCAGAAGAGCCAGCGGAATCTGATGACCCACATCAAGGGGTGGGCCATCAGTACCCATTCGGTGCGCCAACTCGAGCTGGCCCCGAAGCTCTTCGACCTCGTGGTGATCGACGAGGCGAGCCAGTGCTCGATCCCGGCGATCCTGCCGCTGCTGTTCCGCGCGAAGCGTGCGCTGATCATCGGCGACCCGATGCAGCTCGGCCACATCCCGGGCATCTCCCCCGAGCAGGAGCGGCAGGCACGGGTCCGCTCCGGTCTGAGCGCAGCGCTCCTGGAGGACCACCGGCTCGCCTACCACGTCTACTCCTCGTATCACGCCGCAGCGCAGCACGGTGAGGCGGCGCTGCTGCTGGACGAGCACTACCGGTGCCACCCCGAGATCGCGGACGTGGTCAACGGCTATTGCTACGCGGGCCAGTTGCAGGTGCTCACCGACGTCCGCAAGCAGGTGCCGGCGCTCGATCCGGTCGGGTGCGCCGATCCGGCCCCGGTCCTGGGCTGGGTGGACGTACCGGACGGCGAGTCCGCGCGGGGCGCCGACGGGCAGTCCTGGCGCAACACGGCCGAGGCCCGAGCGGTACGGACCACGGTGGACGAACTGCTCGCCCGGCTGCCCGAGCAGGCCACCGTCGGGGTGGTGACACCGTTCAGGGCCCAGAAGGACGCACTGGCCCGCATCTGGGCGGACGACGACCGCGTACGGGTGGGCACGGTGCACGCCTTCCAGGGCGGCCAGCGGGACGTCATGGTGCTCAGCCCGGTGGCGACGGGGAACACCCCGCCGCGGACGGCGCACTGGGTGGCGAGTCAGGTCAATCTGTGGAACGTGGCGATCACCCGGGCGAAATCGCAGCTGGTCACCGTGGGCAGCCACGGCTTCTGGCAGGGGCAGGCGGGACTCCCCGCCCTGCTCGCCGAGCGGTCCTCCCGGTTGAGCGCGGTCGCGCGCGCAGCCGCGGACCCTGACGTCAGCCCGGTGACAGCGCCAGTGACAACGGCGTCCAGGTTCCGCGAGGAACTCGGGGACCGGATCCAGCAACACCTCGCCGCACGGGGGGTCACCGATCTGGAACGGTCGGCGCCGGTCGGCGGGCACTCCGTGGACCTGCTGTTCACGGTGGACGGTGCGAACACGGCGGTACTGATCGACACCGGCCCGCAGCACGGCCAGGACCCCGCACGGCACCTGCGCCTCACCCACGCGCGCGGCGATCTGCTGGTGGGCCTGCCGTCCGGCGGCCGCGGCGCGAAGGCCGGTCCGGTCGAGCACACGATCCGGGTTCCGGCCTGGCGGATCCTCGCCGGAGACAGTGCGCTGAATCCACTGTTCGACATGGAAACCACTCATTGAGAACCGGGCGAACGCGGCGCTCGCGGCCGCCCGGCCCGCGCTGCCATGGGTGCACCGCACCCATGGCAGCAAGCGCTCACGACTTCGTCGACTCGGACAGCACTCAGCGGCACTGCCCTGGCACGCGGGTCAGGCGTCTTCGCGGATGGGCTCAAGGATGGCGACGCACTCCACGTGGTGGGTCATCGGGAAGAGGTCGAAGGCTCGGAGGGTGCGGGGCTTGTAGCCGGCTTCCTTGAAGTAGGCCAAGTCGCGGGCCAGGGCTGCCGGGTCGCAGGCCACGTACGCGATGCGGCGGGCGGAGAGGCCCGCTACGTGGCGGACCGTCTGCTTGCCCGCGCCCGCGCGCGGCGGGTCCAGGACGACCAGGTCGCACTCGGTGATGCCGGTCTTCGGGAGGACCGTCTCGACCTTGCCCTGCTCGATGCGGACCCGGGGGAAGTCCGCCAGGTTGTGCCGGGCGTCCTCGACCGCGCGCTTCGTCGACTCGATGCCGAGCACCGCGCCCGTCTCGCCCAGGCGTTCGGCGAGGGCGCCGGCGAAGATGCCGACGCCGCAGTAGAGGTCGAGGGCCATCTCGCCCTTGCGCGGCATCAGGCCCTGCATGACGGCCTTGATCAGGGTGTCGGCGGCCTGCGGGTGGACCTGCCAGAAGCCGCCCATGCCGACGCGGTACGTACGGCCGTCCGCGCGCTCCCGTACGAAGGGGCGGCCGTGGACCCGGTGGACCCCGCCGTCCTTCTCCTCGACGCGGAGCACCGAGACCGGCTTGTCCAGCTCCACGAGCGGGAGGCGGCCGCCCGGGCGCGGGGTCAGCACGACCTGGCGGTCCTGGGAGCCGGTCGCGGCGATCGCCTCGACGGTGGCCATCTGGGGCCAGTCCTGCTTCTCGATGCCCAGCTCGCTGACGCCCGGCGCCGCGATCATGCAGTGGTCGACCGGCTCGATGTCGTGCGAGCGGTGCTTGCGCAGGCCCGCGCGCCCGTCCTCGTCGATCGCGTACTGGACGCGGGTGCGCCACTGCGGGACCTCCCCGGCCGGCAGCTTGTCGCCCTCGGCCGGCATGACCGTGCCGTCCCAGCCGGCCTCCTCCGGGGTGAGCCCGGCGAGCCGCAGCAGCTGCTCGGCGACGACCTCGCCCTTGAGCCGGCGCTGGGCGCCCGGCTTGGCGTGCTGCCAGTCGCAGCCGCCGCACTTGCCGGGGCCGGCGTACGGGCACGGGGCCTCGACCCGGTCCTTGGAGGCGTCGAGGACGGTGATCGCGTCGGCGCGCAGGAAGCGGGAGTCCGACTCGCCCTCGGTGACCTTGGCGATCACTTTCTCCCCCGGGAGGGTGTGGCGGACGAAGAGGACACGGCCGTCGGCGGTGCGGGCGATGCAGTGGCCGCCGTGCGCGACGGGACCGACCTCGACCTCGTACTCCTCCCCGACCAAGGACTGCTTCTCGTTCTGCTCGGTCATGTTGGGGAGACTCCAAAACATAAATGGGAACGGCCGGACGACCGACCCACCAGTTTACGTGGATCTCGTCCGGCCGTTCGCCACACCTACGGCAGCGCCGCTACTTTCCGGCGCGGTCCTTCGGGCGCGGGGTGTCCACCGGTCCGCGGCGCACCGCGCCCGGGGCGTTCCATTCCTGCCGCTTCTTCGCCCGCCTCTTCGCGAGCTCCGAGGACTCCAGCTGGTAGGGCACCGAGGTGACCATCACGCCGGGGGTGAACAGCAGGCGGCCCTTGAGCCGCAGCGCGCTCTGGTTGTGCAGCAGGTGCTCGTACCAGCGGCCGACGACGTACTCCGGGATGTACACGCTGACGGCGTCGCGCGGGTTCTCGCTGCGCAGGCCCTTCACGTACTCGACCACCGGGCGGGTGATCTCGCGGTACGGGGAGTCGAGGATCTTGAGCGGTACGTTGATCCCGCGCCGCTCCCACTCCTCCTTCAGCGCCTTCGTCTCGGCCGCGTCGACGCTGATGCTGAGCGCCTCCAGGGTGTCCGAGCGGGTCAGCTTGGCGAAGGCCAGGGCGCGCAGCGTGGGCTTGTGCACCTTGGAGACCAGGACGATGGAGTGGACCCGGGAGGGCCGCACGCTGTCGTCGCTGGGGCCCTCGGCGGCGGCGATCTCGGCGGCGACCCGGTCGTAGTGCTTCCGGATCGCGGTCATCGTGCCGTAGAAGATCACCATGCCCAGCAGCGCGACCCAGGCGCCGTGCGTGAACTTGGTGGCCAGGACGACGACGAGCACCAGGCCCGTGAAGATCGCGCCGAACGTGTTGATCGCCCGGGAGCGGTGCATCCGGCGCCGCGCGGCCTGGTCCTTCTCGGTCCGCAGGTGGCGGTTCCAGTGCCGGACCATGCCGATCTGGCTCAGCGTGAAGGAGACGAAGACGCCCACGATGTAGAGCTGGATCAGCTTCGTGGAGTCGGCGTCGTAGATCCACACAAGGAGGATCGCCGCGCCCGCGAGCAGCACGATGCCGTTCGAGAAGGCGAGCCGGTCACCGCGGGTGTGCAGCTGGCGCGGCAGGTAGCGGTCCTGCGCGAGGATCGAGCCGAGCAGCGGGAAGCCGTTGTACGCGGTGTTGGCGGCCAGGAACAGCACGAGCGCGGTGGCGGTCGCCAGGACGATGAACAGGAAGCTGCCGTTGCCGAAGACGGCCTCGGCCACCTGGGAGATCACCGGGTGCTGGACGAACTCGGGGCCGACGGGGACTCCGTTGTCCAGCAGGTTGGTGGCGGGCTCCTCGGCCATCCTCACGTCGGTGGCCATGGCCAGGCCGATGATCCCGCAGAACATGGTGACTGCCAGGCCGCCCATGAGGGCGAGGGTGGTGGCCGCGTTCTTGCTCTTGGGCTTGCGGAAGGCGGGCACGCCGTTGCTGATCGCCTCGACGCCGGTCAGGGCGGCACATCCGGAGGAGAAGGCCCGCAGCAGCAGGAAGACCAGCGCGAAGCCGGCCAGCCCCTGGTGCTCGGCCTTGATCTCCAGATGGGCCGTCGGGGCCTCCATGGTGTCGCCGGCGACGAGGCCGCGCCAGGCGCCCCAGGCGATCATCACGAAGACGGCGCCGACGAACACGTACGTCGGAATGGCGAAGAGCTTCCCGGATTCCTTCACGCCGCGCAGATTCATCAGCGTGAGCAGCAGAATCATGATCACCGCGGAGAGCACCTTGTGCTCGATCACGAAATCCACGGCGGAGCCGAGATTCTCGACTCCGGAGGAGATCGACACGGCGACGGTCAGGACGTAGTCGACGAGCAGCGCGCTCGCGACGGTGAGTCCGGCCTTCGGCCCGAGGTTGGTGTTGGCGACCTCGTAGTCACCGCCGCCGCTGGGGTACGCGTGGACGTTCTGGCGGTACGAGGCGACCACGGTGAACATCAGCACGACGACCGCGAGGGCGATCCAGGGGCTGAAGTGGTACGCCGACACACCCGCGATCGACAGGACCAGCAGGACCTCGCCGGGGGCATATGCCACCGAGGAGAGCGGGTCGGATGCGAACACGGGTAGGGCGATCCGCTTGGGGAGGAGCGTTTCCCCGAGGCGGTCGCTGCGTAGCGCCCGGCCGATCAGGATCCGTTTGGGCACGTCGGTCAGTTTGGACACGCAGAGGATCGTAAGCGTTCGAAATCCGGCTGACGAACCCCCCGCCCGTATTACAGGGCAATGACACCCGCATTGAGACCCCGTGTGCGCTTCAAAGGTCACATGGGGGACCGCCCGTGTGTAGCTTGGGCCATGGTCTGAGACCCTGTGAAGCCAGAGCATGCAATGAGGCTGGGAACCAGCGAGCGCTGACAGCCGGAAGGACGGCCGTGCACATCGTCATTATGGGCTGCGGAAGAGTGGGCTCCGCCCTCGCGCAGACCTTGGAACAGCAGGGGCATACGGTCGCTGTCGTCGACCAGGACCCCACCGCATTCCGCCGGCTGGGAGCCGGATTCGGCGGGCGCCGCGTCACCGGGGTCGGCTTCGACCAGGACACGCTGCGCGAGGCCGGGATCGAGGAAGCGGGCGCTTTCGCGGCGGTCAGCAGTGGTGACAATTCCAACATCATCGCCGCCCGCGTGGCACGCGAGATGTTCGGTGTCGAGAACGTCGCCGCCCGCATCTACGACCCCAAGCGCGCCGAGGTCTACCAGCGCCTGGGCATCCCCACCGTCGCGACCGTACGGTGGACCGCCGACCAGATGCTGCGCCGGCTGCTGCCGTCCGGGGCCGAGCCGCTGTGGCGCGACCCGAGCGGCGGGGTCCAGCTCGCCGAGGTGCACACCTCCGCCGCCTGGATCGGGCACAAGGTCAGCAAGCTGCAGGAGGAGACCGGCGTCCGCGTGGCGTTCCTCACCCGACTGGGCGAGGCCATGCTGCCGACCTCCCAGACGGTGCTGCAGGAGGGCGACCTCGTCCACGTGATGATGCGTACGGACGAGATCGACAAGGTCGAGGCGTCCTTCGCCGAGGGCCCCGAGGAGGCACACGCATGAGGGTCGCGATCGCCGGAGCCGGCGCGGTGGGCCGTTCCATCGCGGGCGAGCTGCTGGAGAACGGGCACGAGGTGCTCCTCGTCGACAAGGCGCCGACCGCCATCTCCGTGGAGCGCGTGCCGCAGGCCGAGTGGCTGCTGGCCGACGCCTGCGAGATCACCTCGCTCGACGAGGCCGCGCTGCAGCGCTGCAACGTGGTCATCGCGGCCACGGGCGACGACAAGGTCAACCTGGTCGTGTCCCTGCTGGCCAAGACCGAGTACGGGGTCCCCCGGGTCGTGGCGCGCGTCAACAACCCGAAGAACGAGTGGCTCTTCAACGAGTCCTGGGGCGTCGACGTCGCGGTGTCCACGCCGCGTCTGATGTCGGCCCTCGTCGAGGAGGCCGTCAGCGTCGGCGACCTGGTGCGGCTGCTCCGCTTCAGCCACGGCGACGCCAACCTCGTCGAGCTGACCCTGCCCGCCGACTCGTCGGTCGCCGGCACCCAGATCAGCGAGATCACCTGGCCCGAGGACACCTCGCTGGTCACGATCATCCGCGGCAACCGGGTCCTCACCCCGCACGCCGAGGAGACCCTGGAGCCGGGCGACGAACTGCTCTTCGTGGCCGCCCAGGCCCGCGAGGAACAGCTGGAGGAACTCCTCCAGGCCCGCCACTGACGGCCCGCCACTGACGGACGTACGCATGCGAGAGGGGCGGGCAGCCGGTCGGCTGCCCGCCCCTCTCGCATGTCCTGTGGACCGTCCCGCTACTTGGCCCCGGCCTTGCGGGCCTTCTCCGCGGCCTCCTCGGCCTCCCACTCCGCGATCACGTCGATCGGCGGCGGCGCCTTCGCCAGGAACACCCACGTGAAGTACACCGCGAGCACCATCGGCGGCAGCTTCAGGGCGATCAGCACCCAGCCCAGCTGCGTCGCGTCCCCCCACCAGTACAGCGGGAAGAGGATCGCGTACTTCGCCAGGAAGATGAGCCCCCAGGCCAGACTGGCCTTGGTGTACGCCTTCTTGCGCCCGGGGTTGCGCGTCCGCCAGGACAGGTTCTCCTTGAACACCGGCCCCAGGATCACGCCCAGCAGCGGGAACCCGACCAGCGCGGACAGCGTGAAGGCCACGCCCAGCCCGGCGCCGTAGATCATGCCGGGCAGGTAGAAGCCCTTGGCGGTACCGGTGAACAGGGCGAAGGCCACGCCGACGCCCACGCCGAAGACCCCGCTGAACGCGTGCTTGACGGTGTCCTTGCGCAGCAGCCGCACGATCACGAGCAGGACCGCCACCGCGCCCGCCGCGAAGGCGGACATCTTCACGTCCTTGTTGATCGTGTAGATCATCACGAAGAGCAGGCCGGGGAGCATCGTCTCCACGGTGCCCCGCACGCCTCCGAAGGCGTCGAAGAGCGCCGCCTGCGTCACGGCCTTCTGGTCCGCGGACGGTTCGCCCGCGGGATCCGGGGTGATCGGTTTGTCGAGTGACGTCACCGGCTAGTGCTCCTGTCCGAGCGGTCGGAGTTCGTACTTCGGATTGAAGAGGACCCGGCGGCCGTGGCTCATCGCGATCCGCCCCGAGGCGATCATGCGCCGCCCCGGTTCGATTCCCACGATCGAGCGACGTCCGAGCCAGACCACGTCCAGCGCCGCCGAGCCGTCGAAGAGCTCCGCCTCCAGGGCGGGCACCCCGGCGCGCGGCCGGAGGGTGACGGTACGCAGGGTTCCCGTCACCTTGACTATCTGGCGGTCGTGGGAGTCGCAGATCCGCGTGCACCCCGCGGCTTCTGCGGCCTCCTGCAGTTCCGCCGAATGCAGCTCCTCCTGCGAGGTGGACAGCCGCTCTATCATCCGCCGGAACCGGCCCGCCGGCCTGACCGGCTTGACGGACTTCTCGGGACGCGGTTCAGCACTCATACAGGAAGCGTACCGGCGCCCGCACTACCTCTCGAAGCGGTATCCCATGCCCGGTTCCGTGATGAAGTGCCGCGGATGCGAGGGGTCGGCCTCCAGCTTGCGCCGCAGCTGGGCCATGTAGACCCGCAGGTAGTTCGTCTCGGTGCCGTACGAGGGCCCCCAGACCTCCTGGAGGAGCTGCTTCTGGCTGACCAGCTTTCCCCCGTTGCGGACCAGCACCTCCAGCAGGTGCCACTCGGTCGGCGTAAGCCGTACGTCGCGCCCCTCGCGCACCGCCTTCTTGGCCGCCAGGTCCACCGTGAAGCCGTCGGTCTCCACGATCACCTCGTCCTCGCCGGAGCCCGCGCCCGGCTCGGCCCGGCGGACGGCGGCGCGCAGCCGCGCCAGCAGCTCGTCCATGCCGAAGGGCTTGGTGACGTAGTCGTCGGCCCCGGCGTCCAGGGCCTCGACCTTCTCGTCGGAGCTGTGCCGGGCCGACAGGACCAGGATCGGCACCCGGGTCCAGCCGCGCAGGCCCTTGATCACCTCGACGCCGTCCATGTCGGGCAGGCCCAGGTCCAGGACGACCACGTCGGGGTGGCGGGCCGCCGCGAGCTCCAGGGCCTGGGCCCCGTCCGCCGCCGCGTCGACCTCGTACTTGCGCGCCTTCAGATTGATCACGAGGGCTCGGACGATCTGCGGCTCGTCGTCCACCACGAGCACCCGGGTCATTGAGGTCCTGCTTTCTGTCGTATGGGGTCGAGATCGATGAGGTCGGCGGCGTCGGCGGCGTCGAGGCCGCCGTGCACCGCGGCGTGTTCCGGTCCACTGTCGCCCGTCGCGGCGCGCAGCGTCAGCACCATGGTCAGCCCGCCGCCGGGGGTGTCCTCGGCCGCCAGGGTGCCGTCCATGGCCTCGGCGAAGCCCCGGGCCACCGCGAGCCCGAGGCCGACCCCCGCGCCGCGGGGGGCGTCCCCGTGCCGCTGGAAGGGGGCGAAGATCCGGTCCTTGGCCTCGTCGGGCACCCCGGGCCCCCGGTCCACGACGCGTACTTCGACCCGGTCGCCCAGGTAGCTCGCCCGGACCAGCACCCGCTCGTCGGCCGGGCTGTACTTGACGGCGTTCTCCACCACGTTGGCCACGGTCCGCTCCAGCAGCCCGGGGTCCACCGCCACCATCGGCAGCGTCTCCGGGACGTCCAGCACCACGCTGTCCTCCGGTACGCCGCCCAGCGCCATCGGGACCACCTCGTCGAGGTCGATCTCCCGGATCAGCGGGGTCACGGTGCCGGTCTGCAGCCGGGACATGTCGAGCAGGTTGCCCACCAGGTGGTCGAGCCGGTCGGCGCCGTCCTCGATGCCTTCGAGGAGCTCGGCCCGGTCCTCCTCGGACCAGTCCACGTCGTCGGAGCGCAAGGAGGACACCGAGGCCTTGATGGAGGCCAGCGGCGTACGCAGGTCATGGCTGACGGCGGCCAGCAGCGCGGTCCGGATCCGGTTGCCCTCCGCCAGCCGGCGGGCCTCCTCGGCCTCCCCGACCAGCCGCTGCCGGTCCAGGACCACGGCGGCCTGGGCGGCGAAGGCGCCGAGCACGCGGCGGTCCTCGGCGGGCAGCACCCGGCCGGACAGGGCCAGCGCCATGTGGTCGCCGATGGGCATGTCCACATCGGCTTCCTCGGGGCGGTCGACCGGGCGCGGGCCGACGCTGCCGGCCCGCTTCCAGGGCTCGACGTCGCTCGTGCGCTCCAGCAGGGCCACGGACTCCATGGCGAAGGTCTCGCGCACCCGTTCCAGCAGCGCGTCCAGCGTGGTCTCGCCGCGCAGCACGCTGCCGGCCAGGAAGGAGAGGATCTCGGACTCGGCGCGCAGCCGGGCGGCCTGGTGGGTGCGCCGGGCGGCCAGGTCCACCACGGAGGCCACGGAGACCGCCACCCCGAAGAAGACGGCGATGGCCACGATGTTCTTCGGGTCGGAGATGGTGAACCGGTGCACGGGCGGGGCGAAGAAGTAGTTCAGCAGCAACGAGCCGAAGGCGGCCGAGGCCAGCGCCGGCCAGAGCCCGCCCAGCAGCGCTGCGGCCACGGTCAGCGAGAGGAACAGCAGCATCTCGTTGGCGAGGCCCGGGTCGGCGTTCACGTGCGTGAGCAGGACGGCCAGCAGAGCGGGGCAGACGATGCCGACGACCCAGCCGGCGATGATGCGGGGCCTGCCGAGCCGGGCCGCCGAGCGGACCACGGGCAGCCCGCGGCCCCGGGCGACCTCCTCGTGCGTGACGATGTGCACGTCGAGGTCGGGCCCCGAGTCGCGGGCCACGGTGGCGCCGACGCCGGGGCCGAAGACGTACTGCCAGGCCTTGCGGCGGCTGGAGCCGAGCACGATCTGGGTGGCGTTGACCCCGCGGGCGAATTCGAGCAGCGCGTCGGGGATGTTGTCGCCGATCACATGGTGAAACGTTCCGCCAAGGTCTTCGACCAGCGTCCGCTGGACCGCGAGCTCCTTCGGCGAGGCCGCGGTCAGCCCGTCGCTGCGGGCGATGTAGACGGCGAGGATCTCGCTGCCCGAGCCCTTCGCCGCCATCCGGGAGGCGCGGCGGATGAGCGTACGGCCCTCGGGCCCGCCCGTGAGCCCGACGACGATCCGCTCGCGGGCCTGCCAGGTGGAGCGGATGTTGTGCTCGCCCCGGTACTGCTGGAGGTACTCGTCGGCCCGGTCGGCCACCCACAGCAGCGCCAGCTCGCGCAGCGCGGTGAGGTTGCCGGGCCGGAAGTAGTTCGACAGGGCCGCGTCGACCTTGTCGGACTGGTAGATGTTCCCGTGCGCCATCCGCCGGCGCAGCGCTTGCGGGGACATGTCGACGAGCTCGATCTGGTCGGCCCGCCGCACCACCTCGTCCGGCACGGTCTCCCGCTGCCGCACCCCGGTGATGGACTCCACCACGTCGCCGAGCGACTCCAGGTGCTGGATGTTCACGGTGGACACCACGTCGATGCCGGCCCGCAGCAGCTCCTCCACGTCCTGCCAGCGCTTGGCGTTGCGCGAGCCCGGCACGTTGGTGTGCGCGAGCTCGTCCACGAGCGCGATCGCGGGCCGGCGCGCCAGTACGGCGTCCACGTCCATCTCCGTGAAGCCGGCGCCCCGGTACGAGAGCTCCTTGCGCGGGACCTGTTCCAGGCCGTGCAGCATCACCTCGGTGCGCGGCCGCCCGTGGTGCTCGACGAAGCCGACGACGCAATCGGCGCCCCGCTCCACCCGGCGGTGGGCCTCGGACAGCATCGCGTACGTCTTGCCCACACCGGGTGCCGCGCCGAGGTAGATCCGTAGCTTGCCGCGTCCCATGCGCCCATTCTCCGGGACGTTTCCGCCGATCACGCACTTTTGCAGCCCCTCCGCCCATCCCTGACGGATCCCTGACACCCCGCGGGTACGACAGCGGGCCGTACCCCCGAAGGAGTACGGCCCGCGGCCGGAAACAGTCGCCTGACAGGCGCCGCCGGGCATCAGCCGGCGGTCAACCGGCGATCAGTCGGCGGTCAATCGGGGATCAGCCGGGTCAGCGGACCTCGGTGATCGTCGGACCCTGCTCCAGCTGGCCCATGCCGCCGGAGAAGCGGGAGCCCTCCTGGTCCTCGGTCTGCACGCCGTCCGGCACCATCTGGGCGTCGTTCGGCAGCTTCAGCACGATCGGGTCGCGCGGAGCCATCGGGCCGTCACCGCGCACGATGACGGTCTCGCGGAAGATCTGCTCCAGCACGCCCGCCGACTCGGGGCGCACCGCGCCCTGGCCGGAGATGACGCCGCGCAGGAACCAGCGCGGGCCGTCGACGCCGACGAAGCGGACCAGCTGGGCGCCGGTCTGGCCGTCGGGCATCGGTACGGGCACCTGGGCGCGCAGCTCCCAGCCCAGCGGACCCTCGACCTCGTCGATGATGCCGCCCTGCTGGGTGATGCCCGTGGCGATCTCGTCGCGGACCTCGCCCCAGATGCCTTCCTTCTTGGGCGCCGCGAAGGCCTGCAGCTGTACGGCGCTGTCGCCGAGGACGACCGTAGCGGCGACGATCGCGTCCCCGGCGACCTCGACGCGCAGCTCCATGCCCTCGACACCCGGTACGAGAATGCCGCCCAGGTCGACGCGACCCTCCTCGGGTGCACCGGGCACCTCGGAGACGTCCCAGGGGCCGTCGGGCCGCGGGGCCGGCGGCAGATTCACCCTGCGGGGCGCGGAGTCGAGCTCCTCGCCGCCGTCCTGCTCATCGGCAGCCACGCCGTCCACGACCTGCTCGGCCGCGCCGCCGTCCTTGGCGGAGTCGTTCTTCTTGCGACGTCCGAACACGTCACTGTCCTTCCCGGTCGGATACGACCGAAGCGTAGCCATTCCCACCCTGCTGACCAGCGCCGAATCCGGCCACGGCCGCATGACCGCCGGTGGAGCCGAAACCCCCCTCGGCCCGCGCCGAGCCGGGAAGTTCCGCCACCTCGTGGAAGCGCACCTTCTCGACCCTCTGGACAACCAGCTGGGCAATGCGGTCGAAGCGCTCGAACCGGACGCTCTCGCGCGGGTCGAGATTGACCACGATCACCTTGATCTCCCCACGGTACCCGGCATCCACCGTCCCCGGGGCATTCACGAGCGCGAGCCCGCAGCGGGCGGCCAGGCCCGAGCGCGGGTGCACGAACGCCGCGTACCCGTCGGGCAGGGCGATCGACACCCCCGTGGGCAGTACGGTGCGCTCGCCGGGCTCCAGTACAGCCGCCTCGGTGGTCACCAGGTCGCAGCCGGCATCGCCGGGGTGGCCGTACGCGGGCAGGGGCACCTCGGGGTCGACACGCTTGATGAGCACGTCGACCGGGGCGTGGTTGTTCTCAGACATCAGGGGTTCACCTCGAAGGCGCGCGTGCGCCTGACCTGGTCCGGGTCGGACATCGCCGCCCGGATCTCCTCGGGCCGACCGTTGTCGATGAAGTGGTCGACCTTCACCTCGATGAAGAGCGCGTCTGCGCGCACGGCGACCGGGCCCTCGGGCCCGCCTATCCGGCCGACCGCGGTGGAGTAGATCTTGCGCCCGGCGACGGCGGTCACCTCGGCCTCCAGATACAGCACGGTGCCCACGGGCACGGGCCGCACGAAGTCGGTCTCCAGCCGTCCCGTCACCGCGATGACGCGCAGCAGCCAGTTCAGGGAGCCCAGCGTCTCGTCGAGCGCGGTGGCGAGCACGCCGCCGTGGGCCAGGCCGGGGGCACCCTGGTGCGCGGGCTTGACGGTGAACTCGGCGCTGACGCGGACGCCCTCCCCGGCACGGGCCTCCAGGTGGAGTCCGTGGGGCTGGCCCTCGCCGCAGCCGAAGCAGTGCCCGTAGTGCGCACCGAGCAGCTCGCCGGGTGCCGGGGCGTCGGGGTGCCGGACCGGTGCGGCGGCATCGGCCGGGGGCGTCAACGCTGTGTTTCGTCCACTCACAGGCGCAGACCTTACCCGCGCCGCTACCCACCGGTCGCCTCGTGGCAGGCTTGGCGCTATGCAGCTTTCCCCCGCGCACCACGACGAACGTCTGACCGCCCCCCGCTCCTGGTGGGCCATCGCCGTACTCATCGGCCTGGCGTGCGCGCTGATGCTGCTGCCGCTGGGCACGCTGCCGCTGCTGGCCGGGCTGGTCGGGGGCACCGCGCTGGCGGGGCTGCTGGTGAGTTCGTACGGCTCCGCGCGCGTGCGCGTGGTGAACGGTGCGCTGGCGGCCGGTGAGGCGCGGATCCCGGTGGCGGCCCTGGGCGAGCCCGAGGTGCTGGACGCGGAGGAGGCGCGCGCCTGGCGCACGCACAAGGCGGACACGCGCGCCTTCATGCTGCTGCGCAGCTACGTCCCGACGGCGGTGCGCGTCCCGATCACCGACCCCGGGGACCCGACGCCGTACGCGTACGTCTCCACCCGCGAGCCGCAGGCGCTGGTCTCGGCGATCCGGGCGGCCAAGGGCTGATCAGCCGCGCTCGGCGGCGCTCAGGCCGGGGGCCAGTCGCCGTCCGGGCCTTCGAGGGCGTCCCTGATGGCCTCGGGAAGGGGCTGGGAGGGCTGCTCAAGGGGCGGGAGCTGCGGGAGCGACTCCCACGCCACGGCGCGGCTCCGCAGGTCGGCACGGACCTTCTCGGCGAGTTTGAGGGTGTCGCGGTGGTTCATGACCGCCCCGACGGTGGCGCCCACCATGAACGGCAGCAGGTTCGGGAGGTTGCGGAACGTCCGCTTCATGATCTGTTGGCGCAGTTCGCGCTTCATCTGACCACCGAGCGCGATGTTCAGCGTCGTCGGCTTGGTCAGGTCCACCCCGCGCTCCTCCGTCCACGCGGTCAGGTAGGCGAGGCTGCGTTCTTTGAGGTTCCCGGCCGGCCGCTGGCCGTACACCTCGTGGAGCTCCGCGACGAGCTTCAGCTCGATGGCGGCGACCCCGGTGATCTCCGCGGCCAGTTCGGCCGGCATCGCGGGCGGCACCGGCAGCATCGCCGCGGCTCCGATGCCCGCGCCCACCGTGGAGGTGCCGTACGCGGCGCCCGCGATCAGCTTGTCGGCAAGCTGATCGGGACCGAGGCCCGGGAACTGCGCGCGCAGGGTCGCGAGGTCCCGAACCGGAACGCGCGGTGCGTTCTCGATGATGCGGTCCGCGACGTGCTGGACGGCGGCCCTGACATATTCGCCGCCCTTGCGCACACCGCTCTTGACGGCTTGCAGCCGACGAGCCCCGGACCTGTGCCGGGTTCCCTCGCCGGACTCTGCGGCCGACGGCACCGCCGCGGCGGTGCCGGACGACACGGCGGGTACGCCGGAGGCTGCTGGGCCCGTTACCGGGCCCGTGGCCGCCTCTTGCGCCTCCACCGGATCACCAGCTTTTCGGAAGCGGCGCTTCCGAAACGGTGTCGAGCCGGTCACGGCCGACGCCTCTCAGTCGCAGTCGCGGCAGATCGGCTGACCGTTCTTCTCGCGTGCCAGCTGGCTGCGGTGGTGGACCAGGAAGCAGCTCATGCAGGTGAACTCATCGGCCTGCTTGGGCAGCACCCGAACGGCCAGTTCCTCGTTGGAGAGGTCTGCGCCGGGGAGCTCCATGCCCTCCGCCGCGTCGAAGTCGTCGACGTCGACGCTCGAAGACGACTTCTCGTTGCGCCGGGCCTTCAGCTCTTCAATGCTGTCGTTGTCGACGTCGTCGTCGGTCTTGCGTGGGGTGTCGTAGTCCGTTGCCATTTTTCGCTCTCCCCCTCTGGGATTTAGCGGTGTCTCAGCGCACGTAACGCGCGAGAGGCCGGACTTGTGCCCGACCTGAGGCGGAGATTTTGCCTCACATCAAGGTCTGTTACTCAATCGACACCCAGCCGCACACCTGAAGGAGCGATTGGCTGGGATGACGACCGGGACCGTACACGGTCCGGGGGCCGTCTTGCACAAACGCCACCCCGTGTATTTCCCGCCGTTCGAGGGGCGGGAAACCCGGACGTCCCGGGCTTTCCGGCCCCCTATGGGGTCACTGAACGCACATGACCCAACACTCGACAATGTGATCGATCACACAGGCGCCACCCTCGCCACCTCCTCACTGTTCAGCCAAGAGCGAACAAGCGGCCAGGGGACTCACAGGGGCAAAGTGACACGCATCACGAGGCCACCGCCCTCGCGCGGCGTCGCCGAGATCCGCCCGCCGTGTGCGCGGGCCACAGAGCGAGCGATCGACAGGCCGAGCCCCACACCCTTGTCACTGCCCGTGCGCTCCGTACGCAGCCGCCTGAAGGGCTCGAAGAGGTTGTCCACCTCGTACGCGGGAACCACGGGACCCGTGTTCGAGACGATGAGGATCGCCTGGCCGTGCTGGGACTCGGTGATGACCTCCACCCAGCCGCCCTCCGGCACGTTGTACCGGACGGCGTTCTGCACCAGGTTGAGCGCGATCCGCTCCAGCAGGACGCCGTTGCCCTGGACCACGGCCAGTGCCCGCTCGCCGCGGATCTCCACGCCCTTCGCCGCGGCCTCCCCGCGCGCCTGGTCGATGGCGCGCGAGGCGACCTCCGCCAGGTCCACGGGTTTGCGCTCGACTATCTGGTTGTCGCTGCGGGCCAGCAGCAACAGGCCCTCGACCAGCTGCTCGCTGCGCTCGTTGGTCGCCAGCAGCGTCTTGCCCAGCTGCTGGAGCTCCACCGGTGCACCCGGGTCGGACAGGTGCACCTCCAGCAGCGTCCGGTTGATCGCCAGCGGCGTGCGCAGCTCGTGCGAGGCGTTCGCGACGAACCGCTGCTGGGCGGTGAAGGCCCGCTCCAGCCGGTCGAGCATCTCGTCGAAGGTGTCGGCAAGCTCCTTGAGCTCGTCGTCCGGCCCGTCCAGCTCGATCCGCCGGGTCAGGTCGGAGCCGACCACCCGGCGGGCGGTCCGGGTGATCTTGCCCAGCGGCGAGAGCACCCGGCCGGCCATCGCGTAGCCGAAGGCGAAGGCGATGATGCTGAGGCCGAGCAGGGCCATCAGCGACCGGCTGAGCAGGTCGTCCAGCGCGTGCCGGCGCTGCTCCAGGATGCAGGTGTTGATCACGGAGTTGAACTGGTCCGGGGCCTGGATCTTGCCGACCACGCCGGGACAGGTGCTGGTGACCTGGATGTCCGTGCCGCCCAGGATCTTGTACGGCAGCCCGTTGCCCTCGCGCAGGGCCTGCGCCGCCAGCAGGTAGATGATCGACAGCAGCAGGATGCCGGCGATCAGGAACATCCCGCCGTACAGCAGCGTGAGGCGTATGCGAATGGTCGGCCGCAGCCAAGGGAAGGGACCCTCGGGCTGGCCGGGGTCCCAGGTCGGTCTCGGCGGCACCGTTGGCGGTGCCGGGGTCGCCGCCACCCGCGTCAGATCCGGTAGCCGGAGCCAGGCACGGTCACGATGACCGGCGGCTCCCCCAGCTTGCGCCGCAGGGTCATGACCGTCACCCGCACCACGTTCGTGAAGGGGTCGGTGTTCTCGTCCCATGCCTTCTCCAGCAGCTGCTCGGCGGAGACGACGGTCCCCTCGCTCCGCATGAGAACCTCCAGCACCGCGAACTCCTTGGGCGCCAGCTGCACCTCTCTGCCCTCACGGAACACCTCGCGCCGGTTCGGGTCCAGCTTGATCCCGGCCCGCTCCAGTACGGGGGGCAGGGCGACGGTGGTACGCCGCCCCAGGGCGCGCACGCGGGCGGTCAGCTCACTGAACGCGAAGGGCTTGGGCAGGTAGTCGTCCGCACCCAGTTCCAGGCCTTCCACCCGGTCGCTCACATCGCCGGACGCCGTCAGCATCAGCACGCGGGTGGGCATGCCGAGCTCGACGATCTTCCGGCAGACGTCGTCACCGTGCACGAGCGGGAGGTCCCGGTCGAGCACGACCACGTCGTAGTCGTTCACCCCGACGCGCTCCAGGGCCGCGGCGCCGTCGTACACGACGTCCACGGCCATGGCCTCCCGGCGCAGCCCGGTGGCCACCGCATCGGCGAGCAGCTGCTCGTCCTCGACGACGAGTACGCGCACGTCGTTTCCTTCCATCGAGCCCTGAGGGCACACGTGTATTGCGTCGTCCATCCTGCCCGTTTCAGCCGTAAACCGGCTGTAAGGCGCCCCTCCGGGGCCCGCGGGGGCCGGAAGTGAGGATTCCCTCGCCTCCCGAGGTTTCTGCGCCCAGGGTGCCGGGGAGGACGACAGCACACCCCAACCACTCCCTGACGGCGGACTGCCACGTGCCGCCGCCGACCCACGAAGAGGGGGCGAACCCACCATGGACGCATTCACCGCGGGTCTCCTGCAGCGCATCCGGGCCACGCAGTCGGACCTTGAGCAGGCCCGCGAGACGGGCGACGACTTCCTCGTGGAAGTGGAGCAGGCGGAACTGGAAGATCTCCAGCGCCTCGCCGCCGAACACGGCGTTCCCGTCTCCGTCTCCGCCTGCTGACAACCTCCAGTCCAGCCAGAACCCCGGCGGCCGCAGTGCGGCGGCCGGGGTTCCCTCATGCCGGGGTTCCCTGGGGTCCGTCGGTCCGGGGTCCGTCGGTCCGGGGTCCGTCATTCCGGAGCCGCGTCAGTCGTGCCAGGCCCCGGCCTCGTCCAGCAGCGGCTGGAGCGAGGCGAACACCGCCGGCGTGGCGGCCAGCGCCAGCTCCCCCGAGGCCGGCTGCCCGGGCCGCCCGCCCGTGAGCGCCCCGGCCTCCCGGGCGATCAGCTCGCCCGCGGCCAGGTCCCAGGGGTTCAGCCCGCGCTCGTAGTACGCGTCCAGCCGCCCGGCGGCGACATCGCTGAGGTCCAGCGCCGCCGAGCCGCCCCGCCGGATGTCCCGCACCCGGGGGATCACCCGCCGGGCCACCTCCGCCTGCTGCTCCTTGCGCGCCTGGAGGTAGGCGAACCCGGTCCCGACCAGCGCCTGGTCCAGCGGCGCCGCCGCCCGGCAGGCGAGGCGGACCCCGCCCAGCCAGGCCCCGCCCCCGCGCACCGCGTGGTACGTCTCGCGCCGCATCGGCGCCGCCACGACCCCGACCACCGTCCGGCCCTCGTACTCGGCGGCGATCGACACGCTCCAGCTCGGCAGCCCGTACAGGTAGTTGACGGTGCCGTCGAGCGGGTCCACGACCCAGCGCACCCCGCTGGTCCCGGGGACGTCCGCGCCCTCCTCGCCCAGCAGCCCGTCCTCGGGCCGCCGCCGCGCGAGGATCCCGGTGATCAGCTTCTCCGCCGCGATGTCCATCTCGGTCACCACGTCGATCGGGCTGCTCTTCGTCGCCGCCACCGCGAGATCGGCCGGCCGGCCGTCCCGCAGCAGCTCCCCGGCCTGCCGGGCGGCGTCCAGCCCCACGTCCAGCAGTTCGGCCTTCAGCTCTTCGGAGATCACGCTCGCCCTTTCCTAGGCGTACGGGCTGTCGACGCCCGCGGCCGCCGGCCGGGGCCCGCGCGCCGGGCAGCAGCCCACCGCGCACAGATCGTGGCCGGGCCCGAGCAGCCCCAGCGCGCACCGCTCCACCGGCTCGCCCCGCTCCGCGGCGGCGCGCTCCAGCACCAGCTCCCGGACCGCGGCCGCGAACCGCGGGTCGGCCCCGACGGTCGCCGACCGGGCGACCGGCAGCCCGAGCTCCGCGGCCTTCGCCGTGGCCTCCGTGTCGAGGTCGTACAGGACCTCCATGTGGTCCGAGACGAACCCGATCGGCACCATCACCACCGCCGGCGCGCCCGCTTCGTGCAGCGCCTCCAGGTGGTCGCAGATGTCCGGCTCCAGCCACGGGATGTGCGGGGCGCCGCTGCGCGACTGGTAGACGAGCTCCCAGGGCAGCTCCGTGCCCGTCTCGGCGCGCACCGCGTCCGCGATCACCTGCGCGACGTCAAGGTGCTGCTTGACGTACGCCCCGCCCCCGCCGCCGGTGGTGTGCTCCTCGACCGGGCCGGAGGTGTCGGCGGCCGCGGTGGGGATCGAATGGGTGGTGAAGGCCAGGTGCGCGCCGGTGCGCACGTCCTGTGGCAGCCCCTCCAGCGCGGCGAGCACCCCGTCGATCATCGGCTGCACGAAGCCGGGGTGGTTGAAGTAGTGCCGCAGCTTGTCGACCTTCGGCAGCTCGGCGACGCCCTCCTCCACCAGCGCCGCCAGCGCGTCCGCGAGGTTCTCGCGGTACTGCCGGCAGCCCGAGTACGAGGCGTACGCGCTGGTCGCGAGCACCGCGATGCGGCGGCGCCCGTCGGCGGCCATCTCCCGCATCACGTCGGTCAGGTACGGGGCCCAGTTCCGGTTGCCCCAGTACACGGGCAGGTCCAGCCCGTGCTCGGCGAAGTCCTTGCGCAGGGCGTCCAGCAGCTCACGGTTCTGCCCGTTGATCGGGCTGACCCCGCCGAAGCCGAAGTAGTGCTGCCCGACCTCCTTGAGCCGCTCGCGCGGGATGCCGCGCCCGCGCGTGACGTTCTCCAGGAACGGCACGACGTCGTCGGGTCCTTCAGGACCGCCGAAGGAGAGCAGCAGGAGGGCGTCGTACGGGGCGGCGAGGCCTTCGGCCGGGGGCGAGGCGGCGGCGCGGAGCTGGTCTGACATGGTTCGAATCCTGCCACCCGGCATCCGCGCCCGGGAACCGGCCCGGCGGCGCGCCCGCGCCGCAACCTGGGTAAGGTGACCCTAAGTTCCCGATCCGGATCCTGGTCCGGGTCCTGGTCCGGCTCCTGGTCCGGATTCTCCCCGTGCGGGTGCCGTGTCGGCGGTCGTAACCTGTATGGGCCAATGACGTCCCTTACGGAGGGCACCTTGCCCAGTCCCTACCGCGCGATATTCGCGGCCCCCGGCACCTTGGGGTTCAGCGCCGCAGGCCTCATAGGCCGCCTGCCCATATCCATGGTCGGCGTCGGCATCCTGACGATGATCTCCGAGATCACCGGACGCTACGCGATGGCGAGCGCCCTCACCGGCACCCTCGCCCTGGCCGCCGCGTTCATCGGCCCCCAGGTGTCCCGCTTGGTGGACCAGTACGGGCAGGGGCGGGTGCTCCGTCCCGCCACCCTCATCTGCGTGGCCTCGGTCGCCGTCCTGCTGACGGCCGCCGCCAACGGGTGGCCGGACTGGACCCTCTTCGTCTGCGCGGCCGTGGCGGGCTGCGTTCCGAGCGTGGGCTCGATGATCCGCGCCCGGTGGACCGTGATCTACCGGGACTCCCCGCGCGAACTGCACACCGCGTACTCCTTCGAGTCCGTCGTGGACGAGGTCTGCTTCATCTTCGGCCCGATCATCGCCATCGGCCTGTCCACCACCTGGTTCCCCGAGGCCGGCCCGCTGATCGCCGCGCTCTGCCTGCTCGTCGGGGTCTGGCTGCTCACCGCGCAGCGCTCCACCGAGCCCGAGCCGCACCCTCGCGAGGAGCACGGGGACCGCACCTCGGCCCTGCGCTCCCCCGGACTCCAGGTGCTGACGGCGACCTTCGTGGCGACCGGCGCGATCTTCGGCTCCATCGACGTGTCCACGCTGGCCTTCGCCGAGGAGCAGGGCCACAAGTCCTGGGCGAGCTTCATCCTGGCCATCTGGGCGTTCGGATCCTGCCTCGCAGGCATCGTCTTCGGCCTTCTCCACCTCAAGGGCAAGAGCGAACGCCGTTGGGTACTGGGCGTATGTGCGATGGCCGTGAGTATGATCCCCCTCCTACTGGCCGGGAACCTTCCGTTTCTGGCCGTGGCGCTCTTCGTCTCGGGCCTCGCCATCGCTCCCACGATGATCACCACGATGGCCCTGATCGAGGCGCACGTACCACGCGCGAAGCTGACCGAGGGCATGACCTGGATCAGCACCGGCCTCGCGGTCGGCGTCGCGGTCGGCTCGTCGGTGACCGGACTGGTCATCGACGCCTCCGGGGCGCGCAGCGGGTACGTCGTCTCCATCTCGGCGGGAGCGGCCGCGGCGGCGGTTGCGTTCGCGGGATACCGCCGGCTGTCGAAGCCGGCGCAAGGGGAGGAGCCAGCAACCGATGGGGACGGCGACAGCAGGGCAGCAGAGCAGGGCGACCGCGTGGCGTAACTGGGCCGGCAACGTCACGGCCACGCCCGCCCGCGTGGTGACCCCGGCCTCGGTCGGGGAGCTTCAGGAGGCGGTGCGCCGGGCCGCCGAGGACGGGCTGAAGGTGAAGGCGGTCGGCACCGGCCACTCCTTCACCGCGGCCGCCGCGACCGACGGGGTGCTCGTACGTCCGCAGGCGCTGGCCGGGATCCGGGAGATCGACCGGACCGCGGGGACCGTGACGGTGGCCGCGGGCACGGTGCTCAAGGACCTGAACGTGGCCCTGGCCCGGGAGGGCCTCTCGCTCACCAACATGGGCGACATCATGGAGCAGACCGTCTCCGGCGCCACCAGCACCGGAACCCACGGCACCGGCCGGGACTCGGCCTCCATCGCCGCCCAGATCCGCGGTCTGGAGCTGGTCACTGCGGACGGGCGGTTGCTGAGCTGCTCCGAGAAGGAGAATCCGGAGGTCTTCGCGGCCGCCCGGATCGGCATCGGCGCCCTGGGCATCGTCACCGCGATCACCTTGGCCGTCGAGCCGGTGTTCTTCCTGACCGCCCGTGAGGAGCCCATGGGCTTCGACCGGGTGACCGCCGAGTTCGAGCAGCACTTCGCGGAGAACGAGCACTTCGAGTTCTACTGGTTCCCGCACACCGGCAACTGCAACACCAAGCGCAACAACCGCAGCCAGGGCCCCGCCGCCCCGCCCGGAGCCGTGAGCGCCTGGGTCGAGGACGAGCTGCTGTCCAACGGGGTCTTCCAGGCCGTCAACTCCCTCGGCCGCGCCGTCCCGGCGACCATCCCCTCCATCGCCCGGGTCGCCAGCCGCGCCCTGTCCGCGCGCACCTACACGGACATCCCGTACAAGGTGTTCACCAGCCCGCGCCGGGTGCGGTTCGTGGAGATGGAGTACGCACTCCCGCGCGAACGGGTGGTCGAGGCGCTGCGGGAGCTCAAGTCGATGGTCGACCGTTCCGGGCTGCGCATCAGCTTCCCGGTGGAGGTGCGGACCGCTCCGGCGGACGACATCGCGCTGTCGACGGCCTCGGGGCGCGAGACCGCGTACATCGCGGTGCACATGTACAAGGGCACGCCGTACCAGGCCTACTTCACGGCCGCCGAGCGGATCTTCACCGCGCACGGCGGGCGGCCGCACTGGGGCAAGGTGCACACGCGGGACGCGGAGTACTTCGCGGACGTCTACCCGCGCTTCGGCGAGTTCACCGCGCTGCGGGACCGGCTGGACCCGGACCGGCTGTTCGGCAACGACTACCTGCGCCGGGTGCTGGGCGAGTAGCCCCGGCTCAGGGAGCCTGCTGCCGGCCCTCGCCGCTCGGGGTCGGCGCGGGGGTGGGCGTCGGCGTCGGGGTGGGCGTGGGCTTTCGGCTCGGCGTCGGTGTCGGCGGGCTCGGACTCGGCGCCGGGCCACCGGAGTCGGAGGGGGCCGGGGATGACGGGTCGGGGCTCGGACCCGGGCTCGGGCCCCGGCCGCCGTGCGGAGCCGAAGGGCTCGGGGAGGTACCGGACTCCGGGGTCGCCCCGCCCTTCCCGCCGGTGCCGGACTCCTTTCCGGGGCCGGCCGGCCGCTCGTTGCCCACCTTGTGCGTGCCGCCGGACCAGATGGTTCCGCCGCCCTGGCTGATCGCCGTGCCGGAGAAGGCCTCGTACGCCCCGAGGCCGCCGAGCGCGATGGCGAAGGCCGCGCCCGAGGCCACCGCGGTCCGCTTCCAGCCCCGTACGCGGGTGCCGTGGACGGTGGCCGCGCCGAACTCCTCGGAGGGCGCCGCCGCACGGAGCAGCAGGGTGCCCTCGGGGGCCATCTCCCCGCCGGGCGGCGGGACCTGACGGGCCCTGGGGCGGGCGCTCTCGCGCAACTGGTCGCCGGTGCGCTTGAAGAGGTGCTGGATGACGGGGCCGCCCGCGGTGGCGACCACGCTGACCACGCCGGCGCCGAGGATGGTCCCGTAGACGCCCAGCTTGGAGGCGAGCAGGGCCGCGGCGACGGTGGCGAGGGAGGAGCCCGCGATCTGGGCCACGCTCAGATCGAGCTTCTTCTTCTCGGCGCCTTCCGTGCCTTCCGCGCCGTCCGCCCGGTCCGCCCGGTCCGCGAGGGACCCCGGTTCGACCTCTGGCGTGGCCTTCTGACCCATCCTCATCCCCTGCTGTGTTCTGCCTCTCGCGACCTCTCGCGCTTCACCGCTCTCAGCACTTACTGACCGCTGGGCGAAACGGATAGTTCCGTTTCTGGTGATTCTGTGAAGCAGGACACGCGAAATCGGGCGCGGGCGCAGGTCCCGCCCGATTCGGGGCAGCCCAACTCCCGCCGCCCGCGACAAGTTCGGCGGCGCGGCGGTCCACCCAGGTGGCCCGAATGGAGTACTGTGGCGAGCCCTGGGGCCGTCCTTCCTTACGGATGTCCGGACTCGGGAGAGGGGGCCGACTGATGGAGAAACGGCACTCGAGACCGGTGATGCCGCGGCATTGCACGCATTTCTGATGCGCACAGTAACCGTTCGGTCACTGTGTGTGCCCAACAGGTAACCGTGCCATAACGGCGATCAAGGGCGCATGCCCGACACGCCGGTTGAACTCGGCAAGGTTGTGGCAGGCTGCACCCGGGCAGGCCACACTCGACTAGCGGAAGCAGCGACGCACGTGACGTCGGCAGGCACCACCCGGGAGGTCCCCATGCCCGAACTGCGTGTCGTGGCCGTCTCAAATGACGGCACACGACTGGTGCTCAAGGCTGCGGACAGCACGGAGTACACGCTTCCGATCGACGAGCGGCTGCGGGCTGCCGTGCGCAACGACCGCGCGCGCCTGAACCAGATCGAGATCGAGGTGGAGAGCCACCTCCGCCCCCGTGACATCCAGGCCCGTATACGGGCCGGTGCCTCCGCTGAGGAGGTCGCCCAGCTCGCCGGCATCCCCGTCGACCGCGTACGCCGCTTCGAGGGCCCGGTGCTGGCCGAGCGCGCGTTCATGGCGGAGCGCGCCCGCAAGACGCCCGTACGCCGCCCCGGAGAGAACACCGGACCCCAGCTCGGCGAGGCCGTGCAGGAGCGGCTCACGCTGCGCGGCGCCGAGAAGGAGTCCGTGCAGTGGGACTCCTGGCGCCGCGACGACGGGACCTGGGAGGTCCTGCTGGTCTACCGGGTCGCGGGCGAACCGCACTCGGCCAGCTGGACGTACGACCCGCCGCGCCGGCTGGTCGTGGCCGTGGACGACGAGGCCCGCTCGCTGATCGGCGAGGCGGACGACCTGCCGGCGACGCCGGAGCCGAGCTTCCCGTTCGTGCCGAGGATCGCGCGCCTGCCGAGGGACCGGCCGCTGGACCGCGCCCTGGACCGGCAGTTGGACCGGCAGTTGGAGCGGACGGCCCACAACGCGGCGCCCGCGCCGGAGCCCGAGGAGGAACGGGACACCCTGACGAGCCTGTTGGAGGCCGTACCGAGCTTCCGCGGCGACCTGGTGGTCCCGGAACGCCCCGAGCCCCCGGCGGAGGAGGAGCCGGAGGCGGAGGAGCCCCCGGCGGCCTCGGCGAGCGCCGGTGCCGGCTCCGCGTACGCGGACGTCCTGATGCCGCGCACGGTGGCGGGCCACCGCGACCGCCTGACGGGCACCACGGACCGCCAGGCGGAGGCCGACGGCGTCCGCCCGGGCCGCCGCGCGGCGGTGCCGAGCTGGGACGAGATCGTCTTCGGCACGCGCCGCAAGAAACAGGAGTAGCCCGGGCGGCAGCTCCCGCCCGGCCGCAGCTCCCGCCCGGGCGCAGGACCGGCCCGGGCGCAGCCCCCCGCTACTGCGGGTCCGGGCCCGTGGCCACGGGCCGGGCCGGGTCCGCGGACCATTCCGACCAGCTGCCCGCGTACAGGGCGGCCGGAATCCCCGCGACCGCCAGCGCGAGCACCTCGTGCGCCCCCGAGACGCCCGAACCGCAGTACACCCCCACCGGCGCCCCGCCCGAGGCACCCAGCCCGGCGAACCGCGCCCGCAGCGCGTCCTCCGCGAGGAACTTCCCGTCCGCGCCCACGTTCTCCGTCGTCGGCGCCGACACCGCTCCCGGGATGTGCCCGCCGACCGGGTCGATCGGCTCGACCTCGCCCCGGTAGCGCTCCCCCGCCCGCGCGTCCAGCAGGATCCCGCTGCGCGCGAGCGCCGCCGCGGCGTCCGCGTCCAGCAGCCCCGCCGCCTCCGCGTTTGGCTTGAAATCGCCCTCCGTAACGGTGACGGTGTCGGCCGTCACCGGCCCGCCCGCCGCCGTCCACGCGGCCAGTCCGCCGTCCAGCACCCGTACGTCCGTGTGACCCGTCCAGCGCAACAGCCACCACCCCCGTGCCGCGGCCCAGCCGAGACCCCCGTCGTACACGACCACCGGCGCGTCCGCCGAGACCCCGGCGCGGCGCATCACCGCCCCGAACTCCTCCGGCTGCGGCAGCGGGTGGCGCCCGCCCGCTCCCGGCGGACCTGCCAGTTCGCGGTCGAGGTCCACGTACACCGCCCCCGGCAGGTGGCCCGCCTCGTACGCGGAGCGCAGGTTCGGACCGCCCAGCTGCCAGCGGATGTCGAGCAGCACCGGCGGCCGCGGCCCGGCCAGCTCGTCCATCAGTTCGGCGGCGGAAATGATCACAGGGGGCGCAGAGTTCGCAGTCATGCGGCCCATCTTCCTCCCCCCTCCTCAGCCCGTGTAACAAGCCCGACACCGACAGGCCGCATCGATTCGGTCATCTCTCCCCGCAACGGCGAAACCCGGCCGGTCGAGGCGCGCCGGACCCGTCGTAGTGGAAGCATCTGGTCCGGGATGAGCGACGACGGAGGAGACGGCTGACATGACCGAGGAACCGGAAGAAACGCGGCGCCCGCCCGGCACGCCGTGCTGGTCGAGCCTGATGGTGCACGGCCTCGGGACGACCGAGGCCTTCTACACCGACCTGTTCCGCTGGGAGTACGAGCCCGGCCCCCAGCCCTTCGGCCCGTACGTCCGCGCCCTGCTCGACGGCCAGGAGGTGGCCGGCATCGGCGAGATGCCGCCGGACCGGCACCTTCCGGTGGCCTGGACCACGTACTTCGCCACCGACGACGCGGACTCGACGGCCGAGACGATCCGCTCCTGCGGCGGCACGGTCGCGGTGGGCCCGCTGGACGCGGGCGGCGAGGGGCGGGTGGCGATCTGCTCCGACCCGCTGGGGGCGATCTTCGGGATCTGGCAGGCCGAGGAGCACATCGGGACCCGGCTGTCCGGCGTCCCCGGCACCCCGGTCTGGGCCGAGCTGGTCACGCAGGACACGTCGACCGTCGGCAAGTTCTACGAGCACGTCTTCGGCCACGAGGCCGAGACGCACGCCACGGCCACTTCCGACTTCGACTACGTGACGCTGCTGCTGGACGGACGCCCGGTCGCCGCCGTGCACGGGGTCGGGCGCTCGCTCCCGCACGACCGGGGCCCGCACTGGATGACGTACTTCGAGGTGGAGGACGTCGACACGGCCGCGGCCCGGGTCCACCGGCTGGGCGGGCGCGTCATCCAGCCGCCCCGCGAGGGGCTGACCGGCAGGGTGTCCACGGTCACCGACACGGAGGGCGCGGTGTTCACGCTCGTGGAGTCACGCCCCGCGAACGGCCGCTGACTGCAGGGGCGTTCAGGCCGGGTTGACCGGGAGGACGTCCGGGGAGAGCGCGCCGGCGTGGGCCGCGGCGCTCGTCATGCGGCGGCGGTGGTGGCGGCGGCACAGCACCTCGTAACCGACCTCCTCCGGCGACCGGTTGACGTCGCCGACGACGACCTGCTCGCCCTCCACGACCATCTCGCCGCCCACCGTGCGGGCGTTGTGCGTGGCGCGCGCCCCGCACCAGCACATCGCCTCCACCTGGAGGGTCTCGATCCGGTCCGCCAGCTCGATCAGGCGCTGCGAGCCGGGGAAGAGCTTGGTGCGGAAGTCGGTGGTGATGCCGAAGGCGAAGACGTCCAGGTCCAGGTCGTCCACGACGCGCGCCAGCTGGTCGATCTGGTCGGGGGCGAGGAACTGCGCCTCGTCCACGATGACGTAGTCGACCTTGGCGCCCTTCGACATCTGGCCCACCAGGTACCCGTACAGGTCCATGTCCGGGCGCGCCTCGACGGCTTCGGTCACCAGTCCGAGGCGCGAGGAGAGCTTGCCCTCGCCCGCCCGGTCGTCGCGCGTGAAGATCACGCCCTGCAGACCCCGGGCCGACCGGTTGTGGCCGATCTGGAGCGCCAACGTACTTTTCCCGCAGTCCATCGTGCCGGAGAAGAACACCAATTCAGGCATGGAAGGAACGGGACCTTTCGGGTCGTGGTCGGCGGGAGGGGCGTACGGGGGGGGCAGGAGGTCTCAGGTGCGGATTTCGAGCAGCGGGACCAGCTGCTCGGCCGCGGTCATGGAGCCGTGCATTCCGGCGAGCGCCGATTCGTTGGGCTCGTTCACGGACGCGGTGATCGCGGCATCGGTATACGCGGCGGCGACCACGTCGCCGATCCGGCCGAGCACGCGCTCGTCGCACTCCCCCGGCGGCCCGAACCAGCCCAGCTCCAGGGCCTCTTCGCGGCTCGCGATCCAGAACCGGTCGCCCAGCACCTCGCGCCACACGGTCAGGACATCGGCCTCGGCGCCCGGTACGGCGTACACGTGCCGGGCCCGGCCCTCGCCGCCGAGCAGGGCCACGCCCGCGCCCAGCTCCCAGTCCTCGTCGTAGTCGATCCGGGAGTCCTCGTCGAAGGGGACGTCCACCATGCCGTGGTCGGCGGTCACGTACAGCGCGGTGCGCGGCGGGAGTTGTTCGGCGAGCCGCTGCACCAGCCGGTCGACGTACATCAGCTGGCCGCGCCAGGCGTCGGAGTTCACGCCGTGCCGGTGGCCGGCCCCGTCGAGCTCGCTGTAGTACGTGTACACGAGGGAGCGGTCGCCGGCCGCGAGCCGCTCGGCCGCGAGGTCCATCCGCTCCTCGCCGGTCATCCGGCCGAGGAAGGTGCCGCCGCTCAGCGCGACCTTGGTGAGCGGGGTGGTCTGGAAGGCGGGCGAGGACACCTGCGCCGTCGCCACCCCCGCCTTGTCGGCCTGCTGGAAGACGGTCGGGTACGGCTGCCAGGGCTTCGGCGGGGTCCAGGGGTGCCAGCGGAGCTGGTTCATCAGCTCGCCGGTGGCCGGGTTGCGCACGGTGTAGCCGGGCAGGCCGTGCCGGGCGGGCGGCAGGCCGGTGCCGACGGAGGCCAGCGAGGTGGCGGTGGTCGCCGGGAAGCCCGCGGTGATCGGGCGGCCGGTGCCGCCGCGCGAGCTGCCCAGGAGGGAGGTCAGGTACGGGGCCTCGTCCGGGTGGGCCTTGATCTGCTCCCAGCCCATGCCGTCGACCAGGAACACGCAGTTCCGGTCGGCCGGGGTGAGCTCGGGGATCGCGGCGGTGAACCCGGGGACGCCCTGGCCGGCCACGAGGGTCGGCAGCAGGTCGGCGAGCGAGCCGGTGCCGTACTCCGGGACGGGGGCGCCGGTGAGGTCCAGCAGCTCCGGCTCGTCCCAGTTCGACGGTGCGGAGTAGGACATCAGCGGGCGGAGGCGGAAGTCGCCGCTGTCGCTTCGGAGAGTGCCTGCGCGAAGACGAGGGTCTGGCGGACCGCCTCCGGGCCGTCGCCCGCCTCGCTGACGCGCAGGCTGAGGTCGTCGGCGGTGGAGTTGCCGGTGTAGCCGTGGTCGGAGTCGCAGTTCGGGTCGCCGCAGGCGGCGGGCTCCAGGTCGATCCGGGAGACCGCGCCCCAGCCGATGGTCAGGACGACCTCGCGGGGCAGGGTGCCGGGGGTGTACGACTCGGGGTTGGCGACGACGCGGCTGAGCACCACGGAGGAGATGGCGCCGATCTTGACGGACTCGGTGGAGGTGGTCGCGTACGGGGACGGGGACCCGGCGTCGGCGGCCTGCTCGTCGGTGTGGCTCACGATGAAGCGGTTGCCGGTCAGGACCAGGACGGTGACGTGCCGGCGCACCTCGTTGGAGTCGAAGGTCGTCTCCTGGTGGACCAGGTACGACGAGACCGGCTCGCCGCCCACCGCGGCCTCCACGGCCTCGGCCACGAGGGCCGGGTAGTAGCCGCTGCGCTCGATCGCCGTGCGCAGCCCCTGGGTCGTCGTACCGGATTTCGCCATGAGGTCCATCCTAAGGCCCGTACGGGGCGCCCCGGGCGCCCAAGGTCGCGTCTTCCCGAGGTTGCTCCCGAGGTTGCCGGGCCGGTCAGTAGCTGGGGAGCGTCCGGGGACCGAGATCGGTGCGGGCCGGCGGGTGGGCCACGCGGACGGCGGCGCTGAGCACGGAGAGGCCCTCGGTGGCGACGACGACGGGTTCGAGCGTGACGCCCACCACTTCGGGGTGGTCGTCGACGAGCCGGGACAGCCGCAGCAGGAGCTCTTCGAGAGCGGGGGTGTCCACGGGGTCGCTGCCGCGCCAGCCGAAGAGGAGGGGTGCGGTCCGGATGGACCGGATCAGCCCGGCGGCGTCCCGGTCGGTGGCGGGGACGAGGCGGTGGGCGGTGTCGCCGAGCAGTTCGGAGGCGACGCCGGCGAGCCCGAAGGAGAGGACGGCGCCGGCGGCGGGGTCGATCACGGACCGCACGACGGTGTCGACCCCGCGGGGCACCATCGCCTGGACGACGGGGAGCAGCTCGCCGGGGGTGCCGAGGAGGTCGGTGAGCTCCTCGTACGAGCGGCGCAGGTCGGCCTCGCCTCCGAGGTCGAGGCGTACGCCGCCGAGGTCCGCGCGGTGGCGCAGGTGCGGGGCGGTGGTCTTGAGGGCGACCGGGTAGCCCAGGCTCCGGGCGGCCCGGACCGCGGCGTCGGCGCTGGGCGCCGGAAGGGTGGGGAGCACCCGGATCCCGTAGTGGGCGAGCAGTGCGGCGGCGTCGGGCTCGGTGAGGGTGAGCACGCCGTCGCCGACATCGGCCAGGAGGTCGGCGAGCCGGGCGGCGGCCGCGGCCTCGTCGATGTCCTCGTACTCGGGGACCTGCCCGGCGTCGGCGTTGGCCCGCCGCCACTGTCCGTACCGGACGGCCTCGGCGACGGCCCGTACGGCCCGCTCGGCGGCCGGATACGCCGGAATCCGTACCTCCGGTCCGATGAATCCGCCCTCGTCCTCGTCCGTGGGGCGGGGGCGCGGGGACAGTGCCCCCATCGCGGGCGCCGCGCCCAGCCCCGCCGGGGACAGGGCGTCGACGAGTTCGGCCAGTTCCACGTGGACCACCGCCACCGGCTTGCCGGGGTGCGCGGCCACCGCGTCCCGCAGGGCCTCGGCCAGGTCGTCCTGCGGCTCCTGCTCGTTCACCCACGGGATGACGGTGACGATCACCGCGTCGTTCTCGGCGGAGCCCAGCGCCGTGCCCAGCGCCGCCCGGAAGTCCTCCGGCGTCGCCGCCGTCGTCAGGTCCTGCGGGGCCCCGGGCTGCAGCCCCTGGGTGAGGCAGGCGTCGTACGTGAGGACGCCGAGCGACTCCGAGTTCCCGAGGATCGCCACGCGCGGCCCGGCCGGCAGCGGCTGCGAGGCCAGCAGCAGCCCGACGTCCACCAGCTCCGTCACCGTGTCGACCCGGATCACCCCCGCCTGCCGCAGCAGGGCCGAGACCGTGGCGTCCGGCAGCCTGGTCCCGGGGACCACGTGCCCCGCCGGGGTGTGGCGGCCGCCCCTGGCGACGACCACCGGCTTCACGGCGGCCGTCCGCCGCGCGAGCCGGGTGAACTTCCGCGGGTTGCCGAGGGTTTCGAGGTACATCAGCGCGACGTCGGTGGCCTCGTCCTCGTACCAGTACTGGAGGATGTCGTTCCCGGAGACGTCCGCCCGGTTGCCCGCCGAGACGAAGGACGACAGCCCCTCGCCCCGCCGCAGCAGCGCGGACAGCAGCGAGATGCCGATCGCCCCGGACTGGGTGAACAGCCCGATGCGGCCCCGGATCGGGGCGGGCGCCGGGGTCAGGGAGGCGTTGAGCCCGACCTCGGGGGCGGTGTTGATCACGCCGTACGCGTTCGGCCCGATGAGCCGCATCCCGTACGAGCGCACCTGGCGCACCAGTTCGCGCTGCCGGTCGAGCCCGGCCGCGCCGCTCTCCCCGTACCCGGCGGAGAGCACCACGAGCCCCTGCACCCCGTGTTCGCCGCAGGCGGCCACGGCTTCGGGGACCCGCCCGGCGGGGACCGCGATCACCGCGAGGTCGACGGGGGCGTCGACGGCGCCGAGTGCGCGGTAGGCCCGTACGCCGTCCAGCAGATCGGTGGTGACGGCCTCGTTCACGGCGTAGAGGTGGCCGCGGAAGCCGCTGTCGCGCAGGTTCCGCAGGGCCGCCGCGCCGACGCCCCCGCCGGAGCGGCTGACTCCGATGACGGCCACGGAGCGGGGGGCCAGCAGCCGCTGCACGGAGCGGGCCTCGGCGCGCTGCTCGCGGGCGCGCTGCACGGCCAGGGACTCGGCGGTGGGTTCGAGGTCGAGGGTGAGGTGGACGGAGCCTTCCTCGAAGCTGCGCTTCTGCTCGTACCCGGCGTCCTTGAACACCTTGATCATCTTGTTGTTGGCGGGCAGCACCTCGGCCGCGAACCGGCGGATGCCCCGCTCGCGGGCGACCGCGCCGATGTGTTCGAGGAGTGCGGAGGCGACCCCGCGGCCCTGGTGGGCGTCCTGGACGAGGAAGGCGACCTCGGCCTCGTCGGCGGGGGCGGAGGCGGGCCGGCCGTCGGGGCCGATCCGGTCGTAGCGGACGGTACCGATGAACTCCTCGCCGATGGTCGCCGCGAGGCCGACCCGGTCCACGTAGTCGTGGTGGGTGAACCGGTGCACGTCACGGGCGGAGAGCCGCGGGTAGGGCGCGAAGAAGCGGTAGTACTTCGACTCGTCGGAGACCTGCTCGTAGAAGCTGACCAGCCGGCCCGCGTCCTCCGTGGTGATCGGCCTGATCCGGGCGGTGCCGCCGTCGCGCAGGACGACGTCCGCTTCCCAGTGGGCCGGGTACGAGGGGTCCGACGCGGTGGTCATGCGGCGATCTTAAGGCCAGGACTGGCCGAATAGCTCCTGCGCGGCGCACGCGGCAGGCATGGGCAAACCAGGGCAAGCTGGGGTGGGTCGAACGGCGGTGGATCCGGGCCGAAGGTCGGTCGGAGCATGAGGGGCGTCGTGAGAGACTGGTCTAGACAACCGTAAGAACCTGAAGGGCATCACCATGGCAGAGCGCCGCGTCAACGTCGGCTGGGCCGAGGGCCTGCACGCTCGTCCCGCCTCGATCTTCGTCCGCGCGACGACCGCTTCCGGCGTCCCGGTGACCATCGCGAAGGCCGACGGGAACCCCGTCAACGCCGCGTCCATGCTCGCGGTGCTGGGCCTGGGTGCGCAGGGCGGCGAGGAGATCATCCTCGCGTCCGACGCCGAGGGCGCCGAGGCGGCGCTGGACCGCCTCGCGAAGCTGGTCGCCGAGGGCCTCGACGAGCTCCCCGAGACCGTCTGACCCTTCGGGTTCACCCCGGGCACACGAAGAAGCCGCGGCCACCACCGGTATTCCGGTGGCCGCGGCTTCTTCGTTCCGCCGAAGCCGTGCGAGCCTTTTCGGGAATTCATCGCATGCACGCAGGACGCGAGCGCATCCAACGTATGCGGTGCGAATTCAGCCGCAGCCCTCACTCTTTAATACGCCGCTTTTGTTAATACGGACCGCTCGCCGTGTTTACGGCATGTTGCGAAGTCCTCACCCGCAGCCGGTGCGCCCCGGCCGCGCGGTCCGCGTGGATCGCGGTCAGCGCCCGGGCCCGCTCGGCGTCACCCCGGGCGACCGCGTCCACGATCGCGCCGTGCTCCGCCCAGGAGTCCGCCGGCCGGGCCGGCGCCTCCACGGCGTACATCCAGGCCACCTTGTGCCGCATCTGCGTGAGCAGCACGATCAGCCCGGGACTGCCGGAGGCCTGGGCGAGGGTCTCGTGGAACCAGCCACCCAGGGACCGCAGGTCCTCCCCCTGGCCCCGCCTGGCCCGCTCCTGGCCCAGCCTGACCAGCCCGCGCAGCACCTTGAGGTGGCCCTCGGTACGCCGCCGGGCGGCGCGCGCGGCCGCCAGCGGCTCCAGCAGCAGCCGCAGTTCCAGGAGGTCGGCCGCCTCCTGCTCGGTGGGCTCGGCCACGCAGGCTCCCGCGTGCCGCCGGGTGGTGACGAAGCCCTCGGACTCCAGGGTCCGCAGCGCCTCGCGGACGGGGACGCGGGAGACCCCGTACCGGCGGGCCAGCAGTTCCTCCGTCAGCCGGGCGCCCGGTTCGAAGACCCCGGAGACGATGTCTTCGCGGATTGCGGTGCATACCGCGTGCGCAGGAATACGCAAGTCCGGACCTCCGCCTATTTCCGATTGCCGACTGCCGTACCGGAACTCTATTGCACCGGGCGATAAATTCCGAGCGCGGACGGGAATGGCAGATACTTACAGCCAACACGAAGGCCCCGGCTCGGGGAGCCGGGGCCTTCGGTGGAAGTGCTGCGGGTCAGACGTTGACGCCGTGCTGGCGCAGGTACGCGACCGGGTCGATGTCCGAGCCGTACTGGGCACCGGTACGGGCCTCGAAGTGCAGGTGCGGGCCGCTGGAGTTGCCGGTGGAGCCCGACAGGCCGATCTGCTGGCCGGCGGTGACCTGGTCGCCGACGGAGACGCTCAGCGAGGACATGTGGCCGTACTGCGTGTACGTGCCGTCGGCGTGCTTGATGACGACGTTGTTGCCGTACGCGCCGCCCCAGCCCGCCTCGACCACGGTGCCGAGGCCGACCGCGTGCACCGTGGTGCCGGAGGCCGCGTGGAAGTCGATGCCGGTGTGGCTGCCGGAGGACCACATGCCGCCGCCCGCGTGCCACTGGGTGCTGATGTAGGACTCGTCGACGGGGGCGACGAAGGTGTTGAGGCGCTTGCGCTCCTCCTCGCGGGCGGCGCGCTCGGCGGCGTCGCGCTCGGCCTTCGCCTTCTCCTCGGCCTTCTGCTTGGCCTCGGCGGCGCGCGCCTTCGCGTCGGCCTCCGCCTTCGCCTTGAGGGCCGCGGCCTCGGCCGCGTGCTCCTGGGCGTCGGCCTGGGCCTCGATCTGGCCCGGGAGGTCCTCGGCCGTCACGACGGCGTTCAGGCCGGTGTCCTCCATGGAGGGGGCCTTGTCCGACGCGGCGAACGCCGGGCCTGCGAGGGAGCCGACGACACCCGTGGTGGCGAGGGCGGCTATGCCGGCGTAACCGGCGGTCTTGCGGCTCAGACGACTGGAACCACGGTGCTTACCGGCGGCACGACTGCCAAACGCCATGAAGGGGCTGATCCTTTCCTTCCTTCTCGCCTACCGGGTTAGCTGACGGGTTCGGAGCAGGAAGGTCTCCTACGGGCCCCCTCTGACGAGGCGGTCCGATTCACCCCAGGGACACATGTGGGTCCCCGGCTCCCCAGGCTCGCGCCTGACGGGGACTCGGCGATCGCTGCCCGGTGCCGCGGATGCGGCGCGTACAACTGACGGACAGCACGGCCGACGCTAGGCGGATCATCAGTCAATCGCCAAACAGACACGTGTTTTTGTTGCATACGCCACACCCCATACGAGCAACCTCTCCGCGAAACAGACAAAAAGGGCCCCGGCGGACAAGCCGCCGGAGCCCCTTGAAATGTCCGTCAGTTGGTGACGACGGTGACCTCACCGATCCCGAGCGCGCGCACCGGCTCCTCGATCTGCGCGGCGTCGCCCACCAGGACCGTGACCAGGCGGTCCACCGGGAAGGCGGCCAGGACGGCGGAAGTCGCCTCCACCGTGCCCGTCTGGGCCAGCTGCGCGTACAACTGCGCCTGGTAGTCGTCCGGGAGCTCCTGCTCGACCTGGTCGGCGAGCGTGCCGGCGACGGCCGCGGCCGTCTCGAACTTCAGCGGGGCCACGCCCACCAAGTTCTGCACCGCCACGTCCCGTTCGGCGTCGGTCAGGCCGCCCTCGGCGAGGGTGCGGAGCACCTTCCAGAGGTCGTCGAGCGCCGGGCCGGTGTTGGGGGTGTCCACCGAGCCGCTGATGGCCAGCATCGAGGCGCCCTTGCCGTCGGCCGTGGAGCGCAGCACCTGGCCGAAGGCGCGCACGCCGTAGGTGTAGCCCTTCTCCTCGCGCAGCACCTTGTCCAGGCGCGAGGTGAGGGTGCCGCCCAGGCAGTACGTGCCGAGCACCTGCGCCGCCCAGACCCGGTCGTGCCGGTCCGGCCCGATCCGGCCGATGAGCAGCTGCGTCTGGACCGCGCCGGGCCGGTCCACGATGACCACGCGGCCGGTGTCGTCGGCGGTGACCGGCGGGACCGGGAGCGGCTCGGCGGAGTTGCCGGTCCAGGTGCCCAGGGTGTCCCCCAGGACGGCGTCCAGGTCGATCCCGGTCAGGTCGCCGACGACCACCGCGGTGGCGGTGGCGGGGCGTACGTGGGCCTCGTAGAAGGCGCGTACGGCCGCGGAGTCGATCCGGGCGACCGTCTCCTCGGTGCCCTGGCGCGGCCGGGACATGCGCAGGGTCGACGGGAAGAGCTGCCGGGAGAGCTCCTTGGCGGCCCGGCGCTGCGGGTTGGCCAGCTCGTGCGGGATCTCGTCGAGCCGGTTGCGCACCAGCCGGTCGACCTCGCTGTCGGCGAAGGCGGGTGCGCGCAGCGCCTCGGCGACCAGGCCCAGCGCCTTGGCCAGCCGGGAGGCCGGGACCTCCAGGGAGACTCGCAGACCCGGGTGGTCGGCGTGCGCGTCGAGCGTGGCGCCGCAGCGCTCCAGCTCGGCCGCGAACTCCTCGGCGGAGTGCTTGTCGGTGCCCTCGGACAGCGCGCGGGCCATGATGGTCGCCACGCCGTCCAGGCCCTGGGGCTCGGCGTCCAGCGGGGCGGCGAGGTTGACCTCGACGGCCACGACCTGCTGGCCGGGCCGGTGGCAGCGCAGCACGGTCAGGCCGTTGGGCAGCGAGCCGCGCTCGGGGGCCGGGAAGGCCCACGGGCGGGCCTGGCCGGCCTGGGGCTGCGGGTGGAAGGTCATCGTGACGGCTGCGGTGTCGCTCACTGCTCCGCCCCTTCGTTCTCGTCGCTCTCGCCGTTCTCGCCGGCTTCTGCCGGGAGCGGCTCGTACACCAGCACCGCGCGGTTGTCGGGGCGCAGTCGGGCCGCGGCCACGGCCTGCACCTCCTCGGCGGTGATGTCGAGGACGCGTCCGACCGCGCTGAGCGCCAGCTGCGGGTCGCCGAACAGCACCGCGAAGCGGCACAGTTCGTCGGCGCGCCCGGCCACCGTGCTCAGCCGGTCCAGCCACTCGCGCTCCAGCTGCGCCTGCGCGCGCTCCATCTCCTCGGCGGTCGGGCCCTCGGCGGCGAACCGCGCGAGCTCCTCGTCGACGGCCGCCTCGATGGCGGGCACCTCGACGCCGCTGGAGGTCTTCACGTCCAGCCAGCCCAGCGAGGGCGCACCGGCGAGCCGCAGCATGCCGAAGCCGGCCGCGACGGCGCTCTGGTCGCGGCGTACCAGGCGGTTGTGCAGCCGGGAGGACTCGCCGCCGCCCAGCACGGTCAGTGCCACGTCGGCGGCGTCGCACTCGCGGGTGCCGTCGTGCGGGAGGCGGTAGGCGGCCATCAGCGCGCGGGCCGGGACCTCCTCGACGATCTCCTCGCGCAGCTCGCGGCCCATGATCTCGGGCAGGGCGCCGTCGCGCGGCGGCTGCTTGCCGTCGTGCCCGGGGATGGTGCCGAAGTACTTCTCGACCCAGGCGAGCGTCTGCTCGGGGTCGATGTCGCCGACGACCGACAGCACCGCGTTGTTGGGCGCGTAGTACGTACGGAAGAAGGCGCGGGCGTCCTCCAGGGAGGCCGCGTCCAGGTCGGCCATGGAGCCGATCGGGGTGTGGTGGTACGGGTGGCCCTCGGGGTAGGCGAGGGCGGTCAGCTTCTCGAAGGCCGTGCCGTACGGGACGTTGTCGTACCGCTGGCGGCGCTCGTTCTTGACGACGTCGCGCTGGTTCTCCATGGACTCGTCGTCCAGGGCGGCCAGCAGCGAGCCCATCCGGTCGGCTTCCAGCCAGAGCGCGAGCTCCAGCTGGTGGGCCGGCATGGTCTCGAAGTAGTTGGTGCGCTCGAAGCTGGTGGTGCCGTTGAGCGAACCGCCGGCCCCCTGGACCAGCTCGAAGTGCCCGTTGCCGGGTACGCTCGCCGAGCCCTGGAACATCAGGTGCTCGAAGAGGTGAGCCAGGCCGGTTCGCCCCTTGACTTCGTGGCGCGAGCCGACGTCGTACCAGAGGCAGACCGCGGCGACCGGGGTCAGGTGATCCTCGGAGAGCACCACGCGCAGGCCGTTGGCCAGCCGGTGCTCGGTCGCTGTCAGGCCGCCGGAGCCGGCCTGGGCTGTGGCCGTGTGACCCATGGGCATGTGGTCCCTTCGATCGCGATGCAGAGTTTTCCGTCAGACCTGCCACTGTATGCAAGCGCGTCGGGCACCGGAGAAGTTCCCGACTCACACTCACCCACGCCTCCGTCCGGGGGTGACCCCAGGGTCGGAGTCGGCGTTGTCGGTGCCTCGGGCCACAATGGTCCGCGACAACCCCGTCAACACCGATCAGACCAGCCGCCAGACCCCCAGCACACTTTCTTTCTTGGTTAAGGAGCCGCGCAGCGATGGCCCGCCGCAGCACGAAGACCCCGCCGCCGGAGGATTTCGAGGAGAAGATCCTCGACATCGACGTCGTCGACGAAATGCAGGGCTCCTTCCTCGAGTACGCGTACTCGGTGATCTACTCCCGCGCCCTGCCCGACGCCCGGGACGGCATGAAGCCGGTACACCGGCGCATCGTCTACCAGATGAACGAGATGGGCCTGCGCCCCGACCGCGGCTATGTGAAGTGCGCCCGCGTCGTCGGCGAGGTCATGGGCAAGCTGCACCCGCACGGAGACGCGTCGATCTACGACGCCCTCGTGCGCATGGCCCAGCCCTTCTCGATGCGGCTGCCGCTGGTCGACGGCCACGGCAACTTCGGTTCGCTCGGCAACGACGACCCGCCGGCCGCGATGCGTTACACCGAGTGCAAGATGGCGGACGCCACGTCGCTGATGACGGAGTCGATCGACGAGGACACCGTCGACTTCACCGCCAACTACGACGGCCAGGAGCAGGAACCGGTCGCGCTGCCCGCGGCGTACCCGAACCTGCTGGTCAACGGCGCCTCCGGGATCGCGGTCGGCATGGCCACCAACATGCCCCCGCACAACCTCGGCGAGGTCATCGCGGCCGCCCGCCACCTGATCCGCTACCCGCAGGCGGACCTGGAGGCGCTGATGCGCTTCGTGCCGGGTCCGGACCTGCCCACGGGCGGCCGGATCGTGGGCCTCTCGGGGATCAAGGACGCCTACGCCAACGGCCGCGGCACGTTCAAGATCCGCGCCACGGTGGCCGTGGAGAACGTGACGGCGCGCCGCAAGGGCCTGGTCGTCACGGAACTGCCCTTCACGGTCGGCCCCGAGAAGGTCATCGCGAAGATCAAGGACCTGGTCGGCTCCAAGAAGCTCCAGGGCATCGCGGACGTCAAGGACCTCACCGACCGCTCGCACGGCCTGCGCCTGGTCATCGAGATCAAGAACGGCTTCCACCCGGAAGCCGTCCTGGAGCAGCTGTACAAGCTGACGCCGATGGAGGAGTCCTTCGGCATCAACAACGTCGCGCTGGTCGACGGCCAGCCGCTGACCCTGGGCCTCAAGGAGCTGCTGGAGGTCTACCTCGACCACCGCTTCGAGGTCGTGCGGCGGCGCAGCGAGTTCCGCCGCACCAAGCGCCGCGACCGGCTGCACCTGGTCGAGGGCCTGCTGGTGGCCCTGGTCGACATCGACGAGGTCATCCGGATCATCCGGGACAGCGACAACTCGGCGCAGGCGATGGAGCGGCTGATCGAGCGCTTCTCGCTGAGTGAGATCCAGACCCGGTACATCCTGGACACCCCGCTGCGCCGCCTCACCCGCTTCGACCGGATCGAGCTGGAGTCCGAGCGCGACCGGCTGACGGGCGAGATCGACGAGCTGACCGGGATCCTGGAGTCCGACACGGAGCTGCGCAAGCTGGTCTCCACGGAACTGGCCGCGGTCGCGAAGAAGTTCGGCACCGAGCGCCGTACGGTCCTGCTGGAGTCGGCGGGCACGGCGGTCGCCGCGGTCCCGCTGGAGGTCGCGGACGACCCGTGCCGGGTCCTGCTGTCCTCGACGGGCCTGCTGGCGCGCACCGCGGGCGGCGACCCACTGCCCGAGGAGGAGGGCGGGTCCCGCACGAAGCACGACCTGATCGTCTCGCAGGTGGCCGCGACCGCCCGGGCCGACGTCGGCGTGGTCACCTCGTACGGGCGGCTGCTGCGGCTCGCGGTGATCGACCTGCCGCAGCTGCCGGACACCCACGCCGCGCCGAACCTGGCGGGCGGCGCCCCGGTCTCGGAGTTCCTCTCCGGGCTGGAGGCGGACGAGAAGGTGATCTGCCTGACCTCGCTGGACGAGTCCTCGCAGGGCCTGGCCCTGGGCACCGAGCAGGGCGTGGTCAAGCGCGTCGTGCCGGACTACCCGGCGAACAAGGACGAGCTGGAGGTCATCACCCTCAAGGAGGGCGACCGGATCGTCGGCGCGGTCGAACTGCGCACGGGCGAGGAGGACCTGGTCTTCCTCACCGACGACGCCCAGCTGCTGCGCTACCCGGCGGGCCAGGTGCGCCCGCAGGGCCGCCCCGCGGGCGGTATGGCGGGCATCAAGCTCTCCGAGAACGCCAAGGTGATCCACTTCTCGGCGGTGGACCCGGCGCGCGACGCCGTGGTGTTCACGGTGGCGGGCTCGCACGGGACGCTGGACGACTCGATGCTGTCCGGGAAGCTCACCCCGTTCGACCAGTACCCGCGCAAGGGCCGGGCCACCGGCGGCGTGCGCTGCCAGCGGTTCCTGAAGGGCGAGGACCTGCTGGTCCTGGCCTGGGCCGGCAACGCGCCGGTCCGCGCGGCCGCGGCGAACGGCAGCCCGGCCGAACTGCCGGCCGTGGACCCGCGCCGCGACGGTTCGGGGGCCGCGCTGCCCGCGGTCGTCGCCGCTCTGGCGGGTGGCGCGCTGTAGGACGTACGGCGGCATTCGGGTGGTGCGACCGGGGGGACGTACCACCCGAATGCCGACTAGTGTTTTCCCTCTGGGTGTTGGTGGGGGGAGTACACAGCTGATGAGTCGTCGGTCGGGCGGATTGATCGGGGAGTGGGCCGAGGCCCAGCGCCGGCAGCAGCAGACGCAGGTGATCCAGCAGCGGGAGGCCGAGCGCCGGCTGCTGGCGTACGAACGGGACCGGCAGCGGACCCACGAACGCGACGCGAACCGCAGCCACCGGCAGTACCGCGAGGCCGAGGCCCTGCGGCGGACCGCGCAGATCGACGCCGAGGTCGACGCCCTCAAGGGCCTGCTGGTCGCGGGCTGCCGGGCGCCGGCGTTCCGGATATCCGCCCTGGCCCGGCCCGAGCAGCTGGAACCCTTCGATCCCGGGGCGCTGGCGCATCCGGTGCCGATGCCGCGCATCGACCAGTTCCAGCAGCAGAGCAGCGGCTGGACGCTCGGATCCGGCCACCGGGCGCAGGCGGAGCGGGAGGCCCACGCCCGGTACACCGAGGCCTGGCAGGCCGCGAGCGCCGCGGAGGCACAGCGCCAGCAGCAGCTGGCCGCGTACCGGCAGCAGTACGACCGGTGGGCCGCCGAGCAGCTCGCCGGGGTACGGGCGCACAACAGCGGGCTCACCGAGCTGGCCGCCGCCCTGCGCACGGGCGACGCGGAAGCGGCGGTGGAGTACTTCTCGGCGGCCCTGTACGCCTCGACGGCCTGGCCCGAGGCGCTGCCGAGGCAGGTCGCGGCCGCCTACGACCCGGCGGCGCGCCAGCTGGTGCTGGACTGGGAACTCCCCGGATACGCGGTGGTGCCGGAGGCCAGGGCGGTGCAGTACCTGCCGAGTACGGACCAGGACAAGGTGAAGCCCCGCCCGGTGACGGAGCGTCGGGCGCTGTACCGGGACCTGCTGGCGCAGTGCATGCTGCTGGTGGTGCGCGAGCTGTACGCGGCGGACGAGTTCGGCGTACTGGACTCGGTCGTGGTCAACGGGTTCGTGGACTGCCACGATCCGGCGACGGGGCAGGAGGCGCGGTTCGTCCTGTCCACGGTGCCGGCGGCGCGGAGCGCGTTCTCGGGGCTGCGCCTGGAGCAGGTCAGCGCCGTGGACTGTCTGGTCTCGGGGCTGGGCGGGCAGTTGTCGACGCGGCCCGACCAGCTGACGGCGGTGCGCCCCGGGCGCCACCCGGACGAGGTCGGCGGAGGGGTCGTCAGCCACGGCGGGCAGGCGGGCGGCGCGGACGAGGCCGAGGACGAGCCGGACCTGTTCGTGATGGATCCGATCGCCTTCGAGAACCTGGTCGCCGAGTTGTTCCGGGCGATGGGCATGGAGGCGGTGACCACGCAGCGGTCGGGCGACGGCGGGGTGGACGTGGAGGCGCTGGACCCGGCGCCGATCCGGGGCGGGCGGATCGTCGTACAGGTCAAGCGCTACCGGAACACGGTGCCGCCGACGGCCGTGCGTGATCTGTACGGCACGGTCCAGGACAAGGGGGCGAACAAGGGGGTGCTCGTCACCACCGCGTCCTTCGGGCCCGGGTCGTACACCTTTGCCAACGGCAAGCCGCTGGAGTTGGTTCCCGGGGCGGATCTCGTCGAGCTGCTGCACCAGTACGGACTGCGCGGGCGGCTGGGCGGCGGTCCGGCGCAGCGCGCGCCCGAACCGGAGCCCGCCGCCCCGGCGGCGGACCACAACGTGCTCGGCATGTCCTGGTCCGGCCGGGTCGCGCTGGACGTGTGCGCCCTCGTCTGCACGGGCAACCGGGTGCTGAGCGAGGAGCACTTCGTGTTCTTCAACAACCCGCGGACCCCGGACGGTTCGGTCCGGGCCCGGGCGCACGCGGCACCCGACAAGGCGGCGCTGGAGGTCTCCTTCGACGCCCTGCCCGAGCCCGCCGACCGGCTGGTCCTCGTGGCCGCGATCGACCCGGAGGTCGATCCGCACGCCGACCTCGCCGGGTTCACCGACGCCCACATCCGCCTGCTGTCCGCGGGTGGCGAGGAACTGGGCCGGCTGGACGTCTCCGACGGGCGCGCCGGGGAGACCGCGCTGGTCCTCGGCTCCTTCCGGCGCCGCTCCAACGGCGACTGGGACTTCGTGATCGGCGGCAAGGGCTACCGCGGCGGCCTGGAGGACCTGCTGAGCGAGTACGGCGTCGAGGTCGCCTGACGGCGGCCGCGGCCTCCCTACAGGTCTTCGGGGTCGGGATCGCCGTACGAGTCGGGCTCGTACGGCTCAGGCTCCGGCTCCGGCTCCGGCTCGGGTTCCGTGTCCGGCTGCGCCGGGCGGTCGACGTAGCGCAGGACGCCCCACATGCTCTCCGGCGGCGCGTCCTGCGGGGCCGGTTCGCGGCAGGCCTCCAGCTCGCGCAGCAGGGCGGGGCCGTCCGTACCGGCGCCGATCAGGACCAGTTGGCTCCGGCGCGGCTCCCCGCGGCCCCAGGGGCCCGGCACGAAGCGGAGGAAGCGGCCGACGGCGTGGACCTCGTAGCGCTCCTCGTGGCCGGGGACGCCGAAGTGGACGTAGCCCTTGATCCGGTACAGCCCGGCCGGACGGCGGTCGAGGAAGTCGATGAACCGGCGCGGGTTCAGGGCCTGCTCGGACACGAACTCCGTGCTCTCGTAGACCGTGTGGGCGTGCCCGGCGTGGTCCTCCTCGTGAGCGGCGTCGTGGGCCTCGGGGTGGTCTGCCTCGGCGGCGTCCCTCGCCTGCGAGATCAGGTCCTCGAAGGACAGCTGGCCCCGGGTCTCGGTCCACGGCCGCCGGTCGAAGAGCAGCTCCGGGTCGATCCGGCCGTGGTCGGCGGCCACCACCGGTGTGCCGGGGCAGAGCGTGCCCAGCTCGGCCTCGATCCGGGTGAGGCCGGCCGGCTCCACCCGGTCGGTCTTGTTGAGCACCACCAGGTCCGCGACGGCCAGGTGGCGGTCGGTCTCCGGGTGCTTGGCCCGGGTCTCGTCGAACTCCGCCGCGTCCACGACCTGGACCAGCCCGCCGTACCGGATCGCCGGATTCTCGCTGGCCACCAGCATCCGGATCATCTCCTGGGGCTCGGCCAGCCCGCTCGCCTCGATGACGATCACGTCGATCCGGTGGACGGGCGCGGAGAGCTTCTCCAGGTACGCGTCCAGCTCGCTGCCGTCGACCGCGCAGCACAGGCAGCCGCCGCCGAGCGAGACCATCGAGTCGCCGACCTGGCCCGCGACGGCCATCGCGTCGATCTCGATCGAGCCGAAGTCGTTGACGACGACGCCGATCCGGGTGCCTCCCCGGTTCCCGAGGAGGTGGTTGAGCAGCGTGGTCTTGCCGGATCCGAGGAATCCGGACAGCACGACGACGGGGATCGGCTGGACGGGCGGCTGGGCGGGCGGCTGGGCAGGCTGCCGGACGGGCGGCCGTGCGGACTGCTGGGCGGGCTGACGGCTGTTCACACGGCCGATCGTAGTCAGCCGAGCGCCGGAACCGGCTCGGGCGGGTTCGGGCCCACGTACCGGGCGGCCGGACGGATGATCTTCGAATCGGCGGCCTGTTCGAGGATGTTCGCGCTCCAGCCGACCACGCGGGCCGCGCAGAAGGTCGGGGTGAACATCTCGCGCGGCAGCCCGCACAGCTCCATGACCACGCCGGCGTAGAACTCCACGTTGGTGTGCAGCTCCCGCCCCGGCTTGAGCTCGGCGAGGATCTCCTCGACGTGCCGCTCCACCTCCACGGCGAAGTCCACGAGCGGGCCGCCGAACCGGAGCGCGATGTCCCGCAGCATCCGCGAACGCGGGTCCTCGGTCCGGTAGACGGGGTGCCCGAAGCCCATGATCCGGTCCCCGGCGAGCACCCGCTCGCGGATCCACGGTTCGATGCGGTCCGCCGTGCCGATGGCGTCCAGGGTGTCCAGGGCCCGGCTGGGCGCGCCGCCGTGGAGCGGGCCGGAGAGCGCGCCGATCGCGCCGGTGAGGGCGGCGGCCACGTCCGCTCCGGTGGAGGCGATCACGCGGGCGGTGAAGGTCGAGGCGTTGAAACCGTGGTCGATCGTGGAGATCAGGTACTGCTCGACGGCGCGCGCCTTGACCGGGTCGGGTTCCTGACCGGTGAGCATGTACAGGTAGTTGGCGGCGTACGGGAGGTCCGCGCGCGGCTCGACCGGTTCCAGGCCCTGCCCCAGCCGGTGCAGCGCGGTGAGCAGGGTCGGTACGGCGGCGCAGGCGGCCATCGCGTCGGCGGCCCTCCGCCCGGGGTCGATGTCGTACACGGGGCGGAACCCGGCGGAGGCGCCGAGCAGCGAGAGCGCGGTCCGCAGCCCGGCGAGCGGGCCGGAGAGAGCGGTGGCCCGGGCGAGGGCGGGCAGGGCGCCCTGCACCGCGTCGGGCAGCCGCCGCAGCGGGGCGATCTCGGCGGCGAACGCAGCCCGCTCGGCGGCGTCGGCCGGGAGGGCGCCGCGGAACATCAGGTGCCACACGTCCTCGAAGCTGCGGCTCGCGGCGAGTTCGACGGCCGAGTACTGGCGGTAGTGGTAGAAGCCCTCGCGGCCTCGGACGTCACCGAGTTCGGTCTCGGTGACCACGACTCCCGCGAGACCGCGGGGCACATCGACGGTGGTGTTCATGGATCGACCATCCATCATGGATTGAATCCTTGTCAATGTTGATTGAATCAATATATGTAGGGTGGGCATCATGAACGACCAGGCGGACGGCGAGCGCCGGCTCAGCACCCGGCAGGCGGCGGAACTGCTGGGGGTGAAGCCCGCGACCGTGTACGCGTACGTCAGCCGCGGCCAGCTCACCAGCCGCCGCGACCCGGTCGGCCGCGGCAGCAGCTTCGACGCGCGCGAGGTGGAGGCCCTGGCCCTGCGCAGCCGGCGCGAGGCGGCGGCGCCTCCGGGTGCGGAACTCTCCGTACGCACCTCGCTCACGCTCATCGAGCCCGACCGGTACTACTTCCGGGGCGTGGACGCCGTCGAGCTGGCTTCGCGCCACCCCTACGAAGAGGTCGCCGAGTGGCTCTGGACCGGGACGCTGCCGCGCGGCGCACGGTTCACGGCTCCCCCGCAGGCGCTGGCCGCCGCCCGGCGCGCGGTGGCCGCGCTGCCCGAGCACAGCGGTCCGATCGACCGGCTGCGGGTGGCGACGGCGGCCGCCGCGGTGGCGGATCCGCTGCGCTTCGACCTGTCCGCGGAGGCCGTACTGGGCTCCGCGCGCTGCCTGATCCCGACGCTGGTCGGTGCGCTGCCCGAGGTGGGCCCGCCCGGCTGGCGCGGGGACGGCCGGCTGGCCCGGCAGCTGTGGACCCGGCTGACGGAGCGTGAGCCGGATCCGGACGCGCTGGCCACGCTGGACCTGGCCCTCGCCCTGCTCATCGACCACGATCTGGCCGCCTCGACCCTGGCCGTACGGGTGGCGGCGTCCGCGCGGGCCCATCCGTACGCGGCGGTCTCGGCCGGTCTCGGCGCGCTCGAGGGACCGCTGCACGGCGCGGCCGGACGGCTCGCGCACCGGATGCTGGTCGAGGCGCTGGAGCGGGGCGGCGCCGCTCCGGTGGTCGCGGACCACCTGCGCGCGGGACGGCGGGTTCCGGGGCTCGGGCACCGGCTGTACGAGGGCGAGGACCCGCGGGCCACGGCGCTGTTCGCCCGGCTGGAGGGCGTGCCGCAGGCGGGACCCGCGCTGGCGGCCGCCCGGGAGGTCGTCGCGACGGCGGCGGCCCGGCGGGGCGGGCTGCACGCCAATGTGGACCTGGCGCTGGCGGTGCTGACCGTGTCCTGCGGGATGTCCGCGGAGGCCGGGGAGACGGTGTTCGCGGTGTCCCGGACGGCGGGCTGGGTGGCGCACGCGCTGGAGGAGTACCAGGAGCGGCCGCTCCGGATGCGCCCGAGCGGCCAGTACCAGGGGCCCCGCCCACCGCAGCCGATGCCCTGAACCCCTGCCGGCCCGCGCCGGCGGTCCGGCCGCGGGGTCAGGTCCGCAGCCAGACCGCCGTGTCCTGCGGAAGCAGCCCCTCCGCGTCCAGGGCGGAACTGCTCAGCAGGAGGCTCGAATGCGCCGGCAGCGGGACCGGCCCGCCGGACAGGTTGACCACGCAGAGCAGCCCGTCGGGGCGGGCGAAGGCCAGCACCCCGGGCGGCGCGGGCAGCCACGCGAGCGAGCCGCCGCCGAAGCCGCCCGCCGCGCGGCGCAGCCCGAGGGCGGTCCGGTAGAGGGTGAGCATCGAGTCCGGCTCGCCGTCCTGGCGGTCCGCGGCGTACGTGCCCCAGTCCTCGGGCTGCGGCAGCCAGGGGTCGTGCCACGGCTGCGCGGTCCAGGGCAGCGGGACCCGGCAGCCGTCCCGCCCCGGGTCGGTGCCGCCCGACCGGAAGTGCATGGGGTCCTGGATCCGGCCGATCGGTATGTCGGCTTCCGGCAGGCCCAGTTCCTCCCCCTGGTAGACGTACACGGCGCCGGGCAGGGCGAGCGTCAGCAGGGCCGCGGCCCGCGCCCGCCGGGTACCGAGGACCGGGTCGGTCGGGGTGCCGAAGGCCTTGGCGGCGAAGTCGAAGCCGGTGTCGGCGCGCCCGTAGCGGGTGACGGTACGGGTCACGTCGTGGTTGCACAGCACCCAGGTGGCCGGGGCGCCGACCGGGGCGTGCTCGGCGAGGGTCTCCTCGATGGAGGTGCGCAGCCGCCCGGCGTCCCACGGGCAGCTGAGGAAGGAGAAGTTGAAGGCGGTGTGCAGCTCGTCGGGGCGCAGGTAGCGGGCGAAGCGCTCGGAGTCGGGCAGCCAGACCTCGCCGACGAAGACGGCTCCGTAGGCGTCGGCGATCGCGCGCCACGAGCGGTAGATGGTGTGCAGGTCGTCACGGTCGATGTACGGGTGGGCCTCGCCGGTCCCGGGCGGCCAGGGCTCGGGCGGGCGGCCCGCCAGGTCGGGCAGGGCCGGGTCCTTCGCGAGCAGGGCCGCGGAGTCGATCCGTACGCCGGACACGCCGCGCTCGAACCAGAAGCGCAGCACGTCCTCGTGCTCCCGGCGCACGGCGGGGTGGTCCCAGTTGAGGTCGGGCTGCTGCGGGGTGAACAGGTGCAGGTACCACTCCCCGTCGGGCACGCGCGTCCAGGTGGCGGCGCCGTTGAACTGCGAGGGCCAGTCCCCCGGCGGCAGTTCGCCCCTTTCGCCGCGGCCGGCCCGGAAGTGGAACAGCTCGCGCTCGGGGCTGCCGGGGCCGGCGGCGAGCGCGGCCCGGAACCAGGCGTGCTGGTCGGAGACGTGGTTGGGGACGATGTCGACGATGGTCCGCAGGCCCAGCGCGCGGGCCTCGGCGATGAGCTTCTCGGCCTCGGCGAGGGTTCCGAAGGCGGGGTCGATGGTGCGGTAGTCGGCGACGTCGTAGCCGCCGTCGGCGAGCGGGGAGAGGTACCAGGGGGTGAACCAGAGGGCGTCCACGCCCAGTTCGGCCAGGTACGGGAGGCGGGCCCGGACGCCCGCGAGATCGCCGGTGCCGTCCCCGTCGCCGTCGGCGAAGCTGCGGACGTACACCTGGTAGATGGCGGCCGTGCGCCACCAGTCGGCGGCGTCTGCGGGCAGGGGGAGGTCAGCCACGGGGGGTCCTTTCACAGGGGGCGGCCGGGCGTGGCGGTGCGGGGCGCTGCGGTCGGCCCTCGGTGGTCAGCCCTTGAGGGAGCCCGCCGTCAGACCGCTCACGATGTTGCGCTGGAAGACCAGGAAGACGAGGAGCGTGGGCGCGGAGGCCATCGCGAGGGCGGCGATGAGGTGGTTCTCGGGCACTCCCGTGGACAGGGAGTAGATGCCGACGTTGAGGGTCTGCAGCGCCGGGTCGGGGAGGGTGAGCATCGGCCAGAGGAAGTCCTTCCAGACGCCGACGATCGCGAAGATGGACACGACGCCGAGGACGGGCCGGGACATCGGCAGGACCACGGAGCGCAGGGTGCGCAGGGCGCTCGCCCCGTCGATGGAGGCGGCGTCGAGGATCTCCTGCGGGATGGAGTCGAAGAACCGCTTCAGCAGGAAGATGTTGAAGGCGTTGGTGACGGACGGCAGCCAGATGACCCAGGGCGAGTTGAGCAGGTTCCGCTGGACGAGCGGCACGTCGAGGACCGTGAGGTACTGCGGTACGACGAGGACGGTGGCCGGGATCATCAGGGTCGCCAGCATCATGCCGAGGACCGCCTTGCCGAGGACGGGGCGCAGCCTGGACAGCGAGTAGGCGGCGCCGACGTCGAGGACGAGCTGGAAGGCGAGGGCTCCGAAGGCGTAGTAGAGGGTGTTGAACAGCAGCTTGGCGAGGTCCATGACCTTCCAGGCGGCCGTGTAGTTCGCGGTGTGCGCTGAGTGGGGCACCAGGGTGGGCGGGACGCGGGCGAACTCCTCGGTGCTCTTGAGGCCGCCCGCCACCATCCAGTAGAGGGGGCCGAGGAAGACGGCGGTGAAGGCGATGACCACCACGGCGAGGACGGTCCAGTAGAGGATCTTCCCCCGGGTGCGGCCCAGCTGCGCGGGGGATATCAGCGTGCGCTCTGCCATGGCAGGGGGCTCCTGTCAGCTCTCGTTGTCGCGGCTGAGGCGGACGTACAGGGCGGAGAAGCCGGCGAGCAGGACGAGCAGGCACAGTCCCAGGGCCGCGGCGCCGCCGTACTGGTTGAAGCTGAAGGCGTACTGGTAGATGAGGACGACGACGGTGGTGGTCGATCCTTCGGGGCCGGCGCCGCCGGTCAGCAGGAACGGTTCGGTGAACACCTGCATCGTCGCGATGATCTGCATCAGCAGCATGAGCGAGAGGATGAGCTTGGTCTGCGGGACGGTGACGTGCCAGATCTTGCGCAGCAGTCCGGCGCCGTCCAGCTCGGCGGCCTCGTACAGCTCTCCGGGGACGCCCTGGAGGGCGGCCAGGTAGATCAGGGTCGCGCCGCCCATGTTCATCCAGGTCGACGCGATGACGACGGACAGCATGGCGGTGTCACTGGATTGCAGCCAGTCTTGCGCCGGCAGGTGCAGAAATTCCAGGGCCCTGTTGAAGAGGCCGTATCCGGGGTCGTAGAAGTACTTGAACAGCAGGACCGAGGCCACCGGCGGCATCATCACGGGCAGGTAGACCAGCAGGCGCAGATAACCCTGGGCGTGCCGGAACTCGTTGAGGACGACGGCGACCACGAAGGGGAGGAGGAAGCCGAGGACCAGCGCGAGCCCGGTGAAGAGCAGGGTGTTGCGCCAGGCCTGCCAGAAGCCCGGGTCCTGGAAGACGTGGCGGAAGTTGTCCCAGCCGACCCATCGGGTGGTGCCGCCCTCCGTCTTCTGGAAGGCCAGCAGGAACTCCCGGACCATCGGGTACCAGGAGAAGAAGGAGAAGCAGAGGACGGCGCCGATCAGGAATCCGTGGGCCGTGAGGTTCCGCTTGAACGCCCGGCGGAACTCCTCCTTCGAGGCCGCGCGCGCGGCGCGGCTCGTGGGCGGGGCGGTGGGCGGGGTGGTGGGCAGGGTGGTGGGAGCCGACATCGCCGCTCGCTCCTACTGGTTCGCCAGCAGCTGGTTGACCGCCTTCTCCGCCTCGGCGAGGAGCTGCCCGGCGTCGGCGTCCTTGTTGGTGAGGACCCCGGACATCACCTTGTCGAGCACCTTGTAGACCTCCTGGGCCTTCTTCGGCTCCGCCTTGCCGGGGACCGGGTTGTCCAGGAAGGCCTTGAAGTTGGCGACGGGCATGGTGGCGCTGGCGGCCTTCAGCTCGTCGTCCTTCGACTTGCTCGCGCCGGTGAAGAACGCGGGCTGCGGGAGGCCGACCGGCAGGCCGTCGGCCTTGGAGCGGTCGTACCGGAACTGGCCCTTGCCGACCGCGAGGGTCTTGAAGTTCAGCCAGGCGACCGCGGCCTTGATCTTGTCGGGCGAGCTGCCCTTCTTGATCATGTACCCGTTGCCGCCGGCCAGGGTGGCCGCGCCGCCGGGGAGCGGGCCCATGCCGAAGTTCTCGTACTTGGCGCCGAGCTGCTGGACCATGTACGTGATGTCGTCGGGCGCGGCGAGGAACATGCCGAGCTTGTCCGAGGCCATCTGCTTCTGCAGGTCGCCCCACTTGAGCAGCTGGGTCTTGCCCATGCTGTCGTCCTCCCAGCGCATGGCGTGGAGGTTGTCGACGATCTGCTTTCCGGTGGCGTTGTTGAAGGCGGCCCTGCCGTCGGCGCCGACGATGTCGCCGCCGAGGCCGTACAGGGCGGCCGTGTAGTGCCAGCCGCCGGTGTTCTCGACGCTGTACTCGCCGTAGCCGGCGGTGCCGTTGCCGAGGGCCGCGATCTTCTTGGCCGCGGCCCGGACTTCGTCCCAGGTGCGCGGCGGGGTGTCGGGGTTCAGGCCCGCCTGCTGGAAGAGCTTGCGGTTGATCAGCAGACCCATCGTGTAGTTGCTGGTGGGCAGGCCGTAGAGCTTGCCGTCCCGCTTGAGGACGCCCAGGACGTTCTTGTCGATGTCGTCGACCGCGGGCACCGACTGCGGGGTGACGTAGGCGGAGATGTCCTCGGCGCCGTCGTTGTCGAGGACCTGCTGGAGGTCGGTGAAGTACGCGTAGAACACGTCCGGCTGGGACTTGGCCTTGAGCATCGCGGTGAAGCGCGGGGGCTCCAGGCACTGGCCGGGGGTGGAACGGCCCTCGATCGTGACGTTCGGGTACGTCTTGTTGAACTCCGCCACGTCCTCCTTCCACTCCTTGAGCTCGGCCGCCTTGGCCGCCGGAGGCATGCAGTCGATGGAGAGGGAGACCTTCGTCTTCGGGTCGAGCGGGGCGGCGGCGTCGGCGGAACCGCCGCTCGGCTGCGCTGACTTGCCGTCGCCGCTGCTGCTCGTACCGCAGGCCGCGAGGGCGGTGGCGGCGAGGGCGCAGACAAGGGCGGTCGCGGTGCTGCGGCGGAGGCTGGTTCTCATCGGTGGTCCCCTTCGAGCATCGGGCAGGAGGCATGGGGCGAGCGCGGCACACTCAACCACCACCCACAGATGGACGCAATATCTCGCGCAGATTTCGTAAGAGATTGACAGCCTGGTGCCGGACGCGGGACGCACAAAGGGCCCCGAAGCGTCCAGGGGACGTTCCGGAGCCCTTCGCCGTACGTGCGGAGCCGGTACGGGACTACGCGCGCGGGGCCTGTGCGGTGGAGCCGCGGACCACCAGCTCGGGCTCGAAGAGCAGTTCGCCGGGCTGCACGGCGGCGCCCTGGATCTGCGCGGTGAGCAGCTCGACGGCGGCCCGGCCCATGGCCTCGATGGGCTGGCGGACGGTGGTCAGCGGGGGCTCGGTGCAGTTCATGAACGCCGAGTCGTCGTAGCCGACCACGGAAACCTCCCGGGGCACGTCGAGCCCCCGGCGGCGGGCCGCCCGTACGGCGCCCAGCGCGAGCGGGTCGCTGGCGCAGATGATGCCGGTGACCCCCCGGTCGAGCAGCCGGGAGGCGGCCGCGTGGCCCCCCTCCAGGGAGAACAGCGCCCGCTCCACGTGGGCGGGCGGCAGCTCGGTGCCGGCCGCGGCGGCGACCGCCTGGGCGGCCGTCAGCTTGCGCAGGGAGGGGATGTGGTCGGGCGGGCCCAGCACCAGGCCGATGCGCTCGTGCCCCAGGGAGGCCAGGTGGCGCCAGGCCTGCTCGACGGCGACGGCGTCGTCGCAGGCCACGCAGGGGAAGCCGAGGTCCTCTATGGAGGCGTTGATGAGCACCACCGGGACCTTGCGGTCGGACAGCAGCCGGTAGTGCCCGTGCGGGGCGTCGGCCTGCGCGAAGAGGCCGCCGGCGAAGACGACGCCGGACACCTGCTGCTGGAGGAGGAGCTCGACGTAGTCGGCCTCGGAGACCCCGCCGGTGGTCTGCGTGCACAGCACCGGGGTCAGCCCCTGCTGGGCCAGCGCGCCGCCGATGACCTCGGCGAATGCGGGGAAGATCGGATTCTGCAGCTCCGGCAGCACGAGCCCGACCAGCCGGGCGCGCTCGCCGCGCAGCTGCGTGGGCCGCTCGTACCCGAGCACGTCGAGGGCGGTGAGCACGGACTGGCGGGTGGCCTCCGAGACGCCCGGCTTGCCGTTGAGCACCCGGCTGACCGTTGCCTCGCTGACCCCCACCTTCTTCGCCACTTGAGCAAGTCGTCGCGTCATGCGCGCAAGAGTAGCGCAAGAAATGCAAGTCGCTTGCGGGGAGGTGGGGCGCCCCCGGGAGTACCCCGGAGGCGCCCCGCCTCCCGTCTTCGCACCGCCGGGCTACGGCAGTTGGTTGATCCTGAACGTCGAGGTCGTGTTCCGTACGTCCACGGCGTTGTCGCTCGTCTTCAGGTTGTGGATGGTGACCTCACCGACCGCCGGACCCTGCCCCGCCTCGGGCATCTCGTTCGCCCAGAGCCCGAAGCCGGACTTGGCGTCGAAGGCGTCGCCGCTCTTCTTCGCCCCGGTGATGGTGATGTCCTTCAGGACGGTGTCCTTGATCGGGTTGACCGGCTGGCCGCTGACGTACTGCGTCTGGAACATGATGCCGCTGTAGGTCGGATCGACGATGTCGACGTTGTTGATCCTGATGCCCTGGAACACCTTCGAGGCCGAGAACAGCCAGATCCCGGGGAACGTCTGCGCGCCCCAGAAATGGCCGCCGGACCGGACGATCGAAACGTTCTCGAAGGTGGTCGGATCGGTGCCGAATCCGTTCATCGGGTACCCGAAGTCCAGCGAGCTGACGGTGACGCCCGAGTAGACGAGGGTGTCGGCGATGTGGATGTTGCGGAAGGTGTTGTCGTAGCCGCCGTAGACGGCGACACCGGCCGCGCGCCAGGTCAGGATCGCGGTCAGGTTCTCGTACAGGTTGTCCTTCATGTCCGCGCCGCCCGCGTCGATCGCGGAGAACAGCGCGAAGCTGTCGTCACCCGTGGACCGCGCCTCGTTGTTGGACACGAGGTTGTCCGTGCTGCCGTTGGTCATGTTGATGCCGTCGGCGAACGTGTCGCGGATCCGGGCGTTCTTGATGGTGATGCGGTCCGTGTTCGCGCCCCAGTAGAGGCACACGGTGTGCTCGTTCCAGACGTTGTCGATGGTGATGTCGGTGACGTTGGAGAAGTCGAACACCTTGCCGGGGCCGTCGATGCGCGAGGTGTAGTTGCCGAAGTAGGCGAATCCCGCGAAGGAAGAGCCCTTGGCGCTGGCCTCCGCGCGCCAGCCGACGTCCGTGTTGTCCTGCGTGGCCGGTGCGCGGAAGCGGGTGAACCAGGGTCCGGCGCCGAGCACCTGGACGGCCTTGCCGTACACCTGGAACTTGCTCGCCGTCTCGTACTCCCCCGGCGGCAGGTAGACGCCGACGAGCTTGCCGGTGGTGTCCATGCGGACCTTGTCCAGGGCGTTCTGCACGTCCTGGTGGGTGAATCCGGCGGGGACGGTGTACGTCGCCGGATCCGGGTTGGGTGTGACGACGGCCTGCTCCAGGCTGACGAAGTCGATCGCGTAGCTGGTGGTGTTGGCCGCGTCCTTCTGGAGGCGGATCCTGCTGCCCGCGGGGACGGTCTCGCCCAGCAGCAGGTTGGCCTCGTCGTAGATGTGCCGCGGGGCTCCCGAGCCCGGGGAGTTGCCCGGGGAGGCCTCGGCTCCGTACAGCCAGGCGTACTTCGAGGTCAGCGGCAGGGCCTTCTTGAAGGTGCCGTTGACGTAGACGTCGATGGTGGAGTCGATGCCGCCGCCGCCCGGGGCGTCCGGGATGGAGAAGCGGGTGACCAGGGTGTTGGTGGCGGCGCGGGTGGTGAACTCGACGTACTCGCCCGTCGCGTCGAGGTTGACGGCCTTGCGGCCGGAGGCCTCGCCCGCGATGTCGCCGATGGTGCGGTTGGGGCCGACGACGGTGGCTCCGCCGCCGACCGCCGCGTCCTCCGCCTCGTACATGTCGAAGGGCATGTTCGCCCCGCGGCCCACGAAGAAGGGCCTGGTGGAGGTGTTGTTCGCGCGCTTGACCGGCAGTTCGTTGGCGTCGTCGGCGAGGACCGCCTTGACCGTGTACTTGCCGTTCGCGGCCGGCCAGCCGCCGAGCGCGATCGGGGCGGTCGAGGCGCCGGGTGCCAGAGCGCCGCTGAAGGAGCCGGTGAGCGTACGGACGGTGGCGCCGGCCGCGTCCTGGAGGGTGAGCGTGACGCCGTGCGCGCCGGAGGCGGCCGCGACGGTGCCCTGGTTGCGGACGGTGACGGTGAAGTCGACCGGCTGCCCCGCGGACGGGGCGCTCGGGGACCAGCTCACGGCGGAGGCGACCAGGTCGGAGCTGTCGACCGGACGGACCACCAGCGGGGAGCCGGTGAAGGCGTTGTTGGTGTCGTTCTGCTCGATGACCGTGTTCGCCTCGTCGACGATCGCGCTCAGCGGGTAGGTGCCGGCGTCACGCGCGCCGATGCCGGCGGTGACGGTGGCCGTGGCGCCCGCGGCCAGGGCGGGCACGTTCGCCGTGCCCACCGGGCTGCCGCCGAGCTTGAAGGTGACGGCCGTGGCGGCCGCCGGGGCCGGGCCGCTGTTGCGGACGGTGGCGGACAGCGTGACGGAGTCCGATTCGACGGGGGCCGCCGGGGTGGCGCTCAGGCCGGTGACCTCCAGGTCCGGGTTGGGCGCGGGGACGCCGATGACCTGGAACTCGGCGATCTGGCCGTTGGAGGCCCCGGTGTTGGAGGTGAAGCGGAGCTGCACGTCCGCGACGCGGGCGTGCACCGGGATGGTGACGGTGTTGGCGCCGGACGCCGGGTTGAAGACGTAGTCCTTGGCGGCGACCAGGCCCGTTGCACCCGGGGCGCTCTGCTCCCGGCCCAGGACCTGGATGTTCTGGGTGCGGGTGCCCCAGCTGCTGTCCGGGTTGAGTTTGAGGACCAGCCGGTCGACGTCGGCGTTGGCGCCGAGCTTGACCGTGAGGGCGCTCGGGTAGGCCCCGGCCGCGCCCTCCCAGTAGGTGGAGGTGCTGTTGTCGTTGGCGTTCTCGGCGACGAAGGTGTGGATCACGGAGGAGCCGGTGATCGGCTTGCCGACGGCCAGGTTGGAGCCGCCGCCTCCGGTGCCGTTGCGGGTCACGGTGTTGCTGTCGCCGGAGCGGTTGCCCGCCGCGTCCTTGGCGCGCACGAAGTAGCTGACGGTGGCGTCGGCCGGCTGCGTGTCGGTGTACGTGGTGGCGCTGCCGGCCACCGTCGTGCGCAGCACGTTGTTCGCGTACACCTCGTAGCCCGTGACGCCGATGTTGTCGGTGGAGGCCTGCCAGGCCAGCTTGACCTGGCCGGCGGCCGGCTCGGTGAAGGTCAGGGCGGCCGGGGCGGTGGGTGCCTGGGTGTCCCCGGTGTCCGCGGCGCGGGTCACGCTGTTGCTGTCGGGCGACTGGTTGCCGGCCGCGTCCCGGGCCCGGACGCGGTAGGTGACGCTGGTGCCGGTGGGCTGGGTGTCGGTGTAGGTGGTGACGTCGCCGGCCACGGTGGTGCGCAGCTGGTCGTTCGCGTACACGTCGTAGCCGGTGACGGCCGTGTTGTCGGTGGCGGCCTTCCAGGTGAGCCTGATCTGGCCGGTGGCGGGCTCGGTGTAGGCGAGCTCGGCGGGGGCGGTCGGGGGCTGGGTGTCCCCGGTCTGCGGGCCGTAGATCTCCAGCTCGGACACCTGTCCGCCGGGCTGTACGGAGTTCGCCGAGATCAGGACCCGCAGGTGGCGGGTGGTGGCGGCGTCGAAGGTGATGGTCACGGCGTTGGCGCTCGCCGGGTCGAACGCGTACGTCTTCGACGCGGTCAGGTCGGTGAAGTCGGTGCCGTTGGCGCTGCCCTGGAGTTTCAGGGTCTGGGTACGGGCGCCCCAGCCCTCGGGCAGGCGCAGCACCACGCGGTCCACGCGGACGGAGGCTCCGAGGTCGGCCTGGAGCCACTGGGGCAGCGCGTTGTTGGCGCTCTCCCAGTAGCTGGCCGTATTGCCGTCGTTGGCGTTGGGCGGGAGGTAGGTCTGGGTGCTGCTGCTGGCGGTCAGGGTCTTGCCGAGGGCCAGGTTGGCCGAGGACTCGCCGGCGGCGCGTACCTCCAGCTCGGAGAGCTGTGCCGCCTGCCAGCCGGTGTTCGCGGTGATGTCGATCCGGACGTACCGGGTCTGGGCGGCCGGGAAGGTGATCGTGACCGTGTTCCCGCCGCCCTGACCGAAGGCGTACGTCGCCGAGCTCACCAGGGTGGTGAAGGCGGTGCCGTCGGCGCTGCCCTGGACGGACAGGGTCTGGTTGCGGCTCTCCCAGGCCGCGGGCAGCTTGAGCACCACCTGGTCGACGCGGGCGGTGGCGCCGAGGTCGGTCTGCACCCATTGCGGGAGGGCGCCGCCGGCGCTCTCCCAATACGTGGACTGGTTGCCGTCGGTGGCGTTGGCGGCCGTGTACGCCCCGTTGCTGCTGCTCGCCGCCGCGGGGCGGCCCGCCGCGATGCTCGGTCCGCCGGCGGCCTCGGCGGTCAGGGCGGGCCATCCCAGCATCAGCAGGGCCGTGGCGGTCAGGGCGGCCAGCGCCCGTCCTCTCCAGTGGAGCCTTCTCATATGTCCTCGTCCCTCGGCATGAGTTTTCTGAACCAGGTGAGATAGGAATTTGCGTCGTGCCGTGCGAGAGTTGCAGAGCTTTGCCGAGTCGTCTACTGCCCTGACCCACTTTTGTGCCGTCATCTCTTGCGCAAGCTGGACGCAAATCACGCAAGCCATTTGCGTAGACAGGGGAAATTCCGCTTCGGCCGAAGGCGACCTACCGTTGCTGGTCATGCGGTTCCTCCACATGAGCGCTCGGCGCCTCGGGCTGCCCAGACGGGCCGTCTCGCAGATCCTGCTCACCCAGCTGGCCATCGCCGCCGGGGTCGTCGTGCTGGCCACCGGGCTCTTCCTGGCCCCGCTCGGCGCGCAGCTCGACGACCAGGCCATGCGGCGCGCCCTGGCCATCGCCCAGAGCGCGGCGGCGGACCCGTCACTGGCCGCCGACCTCCTCAACTCCGGGCCGACGGCCGACAGCCCGGTGCAGGCCTCGGCGGAGCGGATCCGCCGGGCCACGGGCGCCGAGTACGTGGTCGTCATGGACCTGGACGGCATCCGCCGCTCGCACCCCGCCGCCGACCGGATCGGACTGCCCGTCTCCACCGACCCGAGCGACGCCCTCGCGGGCCGTGAGGTCATGGAGATCGACGAGGGCACGCTCGGCCGCTCCGCCCGCGGCAAGGTCCCGCTCATCGCGGCCGACGGGGAGATCGTCGGCGCCGTTTCCGTCGGCATCGCCTACGACAGCGTCCACGACCGGCTGCTCGGCGCCATCCCGGGCCTGCTCGCCTACGCGGGCGGCGCCCTCGCGGCGGGCGCACTCGCCGCCTACCTGCTCTCCCGCCGGATCCAGCGGCAGACCCGCGACCTGGCCTTCTCCGATATCGCCGGGCTGCTCGCCGAGCGCGAGGCGATGCTGCACTCCATCCGCGAGGGCGTGATCGCCCTCGACCGCGAGGGCCGGGTCAGGCTGGTCAACGACGAGGCCGCCCGGCTGCTGGGCCTCGCCCCGGACGCGGCCGCCACCGTCGCCGGGCGCCCGCTGGACGACGTACTGGGCGCCGGCCGCACCACCGACGTCCTCGCCGGCCGCGTCACCGGCCGCGATCTGCTCACCGTCCAGGGCCCCCGGGTGCTGGTCGCCAACCGGATGCCCACCGAGGACGGCGGCGCCGTCGCCACCCTGCGCGACCGCACCGAGCTGGAACACCTCGGCCGCGAGCTCGACTCCACCAAGGGCCTGATCGATGCCCTGCGCGCGCAGGACCACGAACACGCCAACCGCCTCCACACCCTCCTCGGCCTGCTGGAGCTGGGCCTGCACGAGGAGGCGGTGGAGTTCGTCACCGAGGTCGTCGGAGTGCACCGCACCACCGCAGAACAGGTCACCGAGAAGGTCCACGACCCGCTGCTGGCGGCCCTCCTGGTGGGCAAGGCGACCGTCGCGGCCGAACGCGGCGTCCCGCTGCGGCTCGCCGACGCCACCTTCCTCCCCGACGGCCTCATCGACCCCGGCGGGCTCGTCACCATCACGGGCAACCTGGTCGACAACGCCCTGGACGCGGCGGCGGGCTCCGCCGCGCCCCTGGTCGAGGTCGAGCTGCGCGCCGAAGGCCGTACGGCGATCCTCCGGGTACGGGACAGCGGCCCCGGCGTCCCGGCCGCCCGCCGCGAGGAGATCTTCACCGAGGGCTGGTCGACCAAGCAGCCCAAAGCCCACCGCGAGCGCGGTCTCGGTCTCGCGCTCGTACGCCGCCTCGCGGAACGCCAGGGCGGCACGGCCCGGGCCGGCGAGGCAGCGGACGGAGGGGCGGAGTTCTCCGTCGTACTCCCGGAGGCCCTGCGATGAACCAGACCCCGATCCACGACATCCACGTATTGGTCGTCGACGACGACATGCGTGTTGCCCGGATCAACGCGGCCTACGTGGCGAAGGTTCCCGGCTTCCGGGTCGTCGCCCAGGCCCATTCGGCGGCCGAGGCCCTGGCCTGCCTGGACACCCACCCCGTGGACCTGATCCTGCTCGACCACTACCTCCCGGACGAGAACGGCCTGGACCTCGTCCGCCGCCTGCGCCAGCTCGGCCACCGCACCGACGTGATCATGGTCACGGCAGCGCGCGACCTGGCCACCGTCCAGTCGGCCATGCGCCTCGGCGCCCTCCAGTACCTGGTCAAGCCCTTCACCTTCGCGGGTCTGCGCACCCGGCTGGAGGCGTACAGCTCCCTGCGCCGCACCCTGGAGACCGGCGGCGAGGCCGAACAGGCCGAGGTGGACCGGATCTTCGGCGCCCTCGCCGCGGCCGGCTCCCCGAACGAGATGCCCAAGGGACACTCCGCCACCACCGCCGAGCTCGTCCGCCAGGTCCTGCGCTCCGCCGAAGGCCCGCTCTCCACCCAGCAGATCGCCGACCGCGCCGGCATCAGCCGCCAGACCGCCCAGCGCTACCTGAAGCTCCTGGAGCGCACCGGCCGGGTCAGCCTGGCCCTGCGCTACGGCGAGACGGGCCGCCCGGAACACCGCTACTCCTGGCTCCCGTCCGAGAGCGCGTGACCCGGCGGACGGGGGACGGGGGGACGGGAGCCGCGCTCAGACGGCCCCGGCACCGGTCAGGGAACGGACCTCCGTCTCCGCGTACTTCGCGGTGTCCGCCTCCTCGGCCGAGGTGACCGTGCCCATCCAGCCCGCCAGGAAGCCCAGCGGGATCGAGACCAGGCCCGGGTTCTGCAGCGGGAAGAACTGGAAGCTCACGCCCGGGAAGAGGGAGTCCGGGCTGCCGGAGACCACCGGCGACAGGACGACCAGCACCACCGCCGGAACCAGGCCCCCGTACACCGACCAGACGGCGCCGCGCGTGGTGAAGGCCCCCCAGAACAGCGAGTACAGCAGCACCGGCAGATTGGCCGAGGCCGCCACCGCGAAGGCCAGCCCCACCAGGAACGCCACGTTCAGGTCCTGGGCGAGCAGCCCCAGGGCGATCGCCACCGCCCCGATCCCGACGGCCGCGACCCGGGCCACGGCGACCTCGCTGCGCTGGCGCGCGTGGCGCCGCTTGAGCGAGGCGTACAGGTCGTGCGCCACCGAGGCCGAGGAGGCCAGCGTGATCCCGGCGACCACGGCCAGGATCGTGGCGAAGGCGATCGCCGCCACGAAGGCGAACAGCACCGCTCCCCCGGTCGACTCCGCCCCGCCGCCCAGGAAGGCCGCGAGCAGCGGAACCGCCGTGTTCCCCGAGGCGTTGGAGGCCCGCACCTGGTCCGGGCCCAGCAGCGCGGCCGCCCCGAACCCGAGCACGATGGTCATCAGGTAGAAGCCGCCGATCAGCACGATCGCCCACACCACCGACCGGCGCGCCGCCCGCGCCGTCGGCACCGTGTAGAAGCGCGACAGGATGTGCGGCAGCCCGGCCGTCCCGAGGACCAGCGCGAGGCCGAGGCTCATGAAGTCGAAGCGGGAGGTCCAGTCGCCGCCGTACTTGAGCCCCGGGCTCAGGAACCGCCGCCCGTGCCCGCTGCGCTCGGCGGCGCTGGTGAGCAGCTGGCCGAAGTCCCCGTGGAAGCGCAGCAGTACGAGCACGGTCAGGGTGACGGCCCCGCCCATGAGCAGCACGGCCTTCACGATCTGGATCCAGGTGGTGGCCCGCATGCCGCCGAAGGACACGTAGACCACCATCAGCGCGCCGACCCCGATCACGGTCAGCGTCCGGGCGGCGGTGCCCGAATCGCCGAGCAGCAGGCCCACCAGGCTGCCCGCGCCGACCATCTGTGCGACGAGGTACAGCACCGAGACGGTGACGGAGGAGGCGCCGGCGGCGATCCGTACGGGCCGCTCGCTCATCCGGGCCGCGACCACGTCCGCGAGGGTGAAGCGCCCGCAGTTGCGGACCAGTTCGGCGACGAGGAAGAGCACGACGAGCCAGGCGACGAGGAAGCCCACCGAGTACAGCAGGCCGTCGTAGCCGAAGAGGGCGATCAGGCCGGAGATGCCGAGGAAGGAGGCGGCGGACATGTAGTCGCCGGCGATGGCGAAACCGTTCTCCATCGGGGAGAACAGCCGCCCGCCCGCGTAGAACTCCTCTGCGGAGCCGTGCCGGTTGCGGCTGACCCAGGTGGTGATGCCCAGGGTGACCGCGATGAAGAGGCTGAACAGGATCAGGGCGAGCGTCTGGTGTTCGGTGGTCACCGGCCGGCCCCCCGGCTCTGGTTCCGGTTCCGGCTGCGCTCCTGGTCGCGCTCCTGCTCGAAGACCGTCCAGCGCAGGTCGAGCGCGGCCCGGTCCCGGCGCAGCCGCGCGTGCCTGGCGTACGCCCAGGTCAGCAGGAAGGTGCTGAGGAACTGGCCGAGGCCCGCCACCAGGGCCACGTTGACGGCCCCGACCACGGGGCGGGCCATGATGCCGGGCGCCATGGTCGCCGCGACCACGTAGGCGACGTACCAGAGGAGGAATCCGGCGGTCGCGGGGACGACGAACCCGCGGTAGCGGCTGCGGACCTCCTGGAAGGCGGCGCTGCGCTGCACTTCCAGGTAGATGTCGGACGCCCCGGGCGCGGGGCGTCCCCCGGCGGCCGGACGCGGGGGCGGCGGATCCCCGCCCTCGCCCTCCCCCCAGCCGACGGCGAGCGCGTCGTACCAGGGGTCGTCGAGCCGGATCGTTCCGGCATCGGGACCTTCGTGCTTGTCCACCGAACTCTCCTTGTCCGCTGCCGCATTGGCCGCGTGCCACAAGGATGTGCGGTATGGACGTTTTCCGGACTGGTGTCCCGGCGCTCTTCACTCCAACAGGTGATGGAGCGAAGAGCACCGGTGTGCCGTGGTGCCGGTGTGCGTGCCGGTGTGCGTGCCGCTCAGGCGTCGATGCGCGAGCGGTCCAGGGTCGCCGCGGAGCTCGTGATGAACTCCTTGCGCGGCGCCACCTCGTTGCCCATCAGCAGGTCGAAGACCTGCTCGGCGGAGTCCAGGTCGCCGATGTTGATCCGGCGCAGCGTGCGGAACCGGGGGTCCATCGTGGTCTCCGCCAGCTGGTCCGCGTCCATCTCGCCGAGGCCCTTGTAGCGCTGGATCGAATCCTTGTACCGGACGTTCTTCCGCTGGAATTCGAGCAGGGTCTGGCGCAGCTCGTTGTCCGAATACGTGTAGACGTACTTGTCCTGGCCCTTCTTGGGCTGGACGAGTTCGATCCGGTGCAGCGGCGGCACCGCGGCGAACACCCGGCCCGCCTCGACCATCGGCCGCATGTACCGCTGGAAGAGCGTGAGCAGCAGGCAGCGGATGTGCGCGCCGTCGACGTCGGCGTCGACGAGCAGGACGATCTTCCCGTACCGCGCGGCGTCGATGTCGAAGGTCCGGCCCGAGCCGGCCCCTATGACCTGGATGATCGCCCCGCACTCGGCGTTCTTGAGCATGTCCGAGACCGACGACTTCTGGACGTTCAGGATCTTGCCGCGGATCGGCAGGAGCGCCTGGAATTCCGAGTTCCGCGCGAGCTTGGCGGTGCCGAGCGCGGAGTCGCCCTCGACGATGAAGAGCTCGCTGCGCTCCACGTCGTCGCTGCGGCAGTCGGCCAGCTTCGCGGGGAGCGACGAGGTCTCCAGCGCGGTCTTGCGGCGCTGCGCCTCCTTGTGCTGGCGGGCGGCGATCCGGGTCCGGGCGGCCGCGACGATCTTCTCCATCACGGCGCGGGCCTGCTGCTTGTCGTCGCGCTTCGTGCTGGTCAGGAAGGCCTTGAGCTCCTTGGCCACCACGGCCGCGACGATCCGGGCGGCCGCCGAGGTGCCGAGCACCTCCTTGGTCTGGCCCTCGAACTGCGGCTCGGCCAGCCGGACGGTGACGACCGCCGTCATGCCCTCCATCGCGTCGTCCTTGACCACGTCGTCCTCGGCGACGCGGAGCAGCTTCGCCGAGCGGAGCACCTCGTTCACGGTCTTGGCGACCGAGCGCTCGAACCCGGTGATGTGGGTGCCGCCCTTGGGCGTGGCGATGATGTTGACGAAGGACTTGACCTGGGTCTCGTACCCGGTGCCCCAGCGCAGGGCGATGTCCACGCCGAGCTCGCGGGTGACCTCGGTGGGGGTCATGTGGCCGCGCTCGTCGAGGACGGGGACGGTCTCCTTGAAGGTCCCCTGACCGGTCAGGCGCAGCACGTCGCAGACGGCCTTGTCCTGCGCGAGGTACTCGCAGAACTCGCTGATGCCCCCGTCGAAGCGGAACATCTCCTCCGTCTTGCCGGCACCGTCGATGGCCCGCTCGTCGCGGACGACGATGGTCAGGCCGGGGACGAGGAAGGCGGTCTGGCGGGCGCGCTGGTAGAGCGTCTCCAGGGAGAGCCGGGCGTCCTTGAGGAAGATCTGCCGGTCGGCCCAGTAGCGGACCCGGGTGCCGGTCTTGCCCTTGGCGACGCGCTTGGTCTTGCGCAGGCCGTTGGCGGGGTCGAACGGGCTGTCGGGGCCCTGCTCGGTGAACATCCCCGGGACGCCGCGGCGGAAGCTGATCGCGTGGGTGGAGCTGTTGCGGTCCACCTCGACGTCCAGCCGGGCGGAGAGGGCGTTGACCACGGAGGCGCCGACGCCGTGCAGGCCGCCGGAGGCCGCGTACGAGCCGCCGCCGAACTTGCCGCCGGCGTGCAGCTTGGTCATGACGACCTCGACGCCGGACAGCCCGGTCTTGGGCTCGACGTCGACGGGGATGCCGCGGCCGTTGTCGCGGACCTCGACCGAGGCATCCTCGTGGAGGATCACCTCGATGTGGTCGCAGTAGCCCCCGAGGGCCTCGTCCACGGCGTTGTCGATGATCTCCCAGAGGCAGTGCATGAGGCCTCGGGAGTCGGTGGACCCGATATACATGCCGGGGCGCTTGCGGACGGCCTCGAGGCCTTCGAGGACGAGCAGGTGCCGCGCGGTGTAGTTGGAGCCGTCCCGGTCTGCTCCGGACAGCAGCGCGCTGGAAGGCACGGACGTGTCGGCGGTCACGCAGTTCGCTCCTCGCTGAATTTCTTTTTCTGGCCCGTCGGGCGCAGGGTGGCTCGGTTGCCCGTCGAAGGGTACCGAGGCCTGGTAGAGCCGATGCAACGCCACCCTCGTGCCTTCATCAGCCTAGTGCAGGACCGCACGGGTGTTCGATCCCCCGGTCGGGTGAAGCAAACATCACGTTCCCTTCCAGGCATGAACCATTTAGGGTTCGGGCACGTCCTCATGAACAACCGGCACTCAGCCGGGGAGGACGGAACTGCGACAAGCGAACGACTGACAACGCGAAACCGTAAAGCAACGCAATACGGCTCCTTCGCCGCCAACCGGCAGCAGCCGGCCAGCTTCGGAAGGAAGTTTCGAGGAAAAGCCGCGAGCGGGAACGTTTTCGGCCTGGTTGGATGTTGACCCTGGTACGACAGCTCGTCGAGCTAGAGAAGAGGCGACGTGACTACTGTTCTGACACCCGCGACCCCGCTGACGGCCGCTGACCGATGCGACCGTTGCGGCGCCCAGGCATATCTGCGCGTCGTCCTGCTGAGCGGCGGTGAACTGCTGTTCTGCGCCCACCACGGGCGTAAGTTCGAGCCGGAACTCAAGAAGATCGCCGCGGATATACAGGATGAGACCGAGCGGCTCACGTCCGCTCCGACGGCCAATGCCGACACCGAGGACCGCTGACACAGGCCTATACCTCGCATCCGACGAGCCAGGACCGGCCAGGCCGGTCGACGGGCGGCACCCCTGAGACCCAGGGGTGCCGCCCGTCCTCACGTCCGGGTCGGCGCGGCTAGCGGCCTTCGGGCCGGTGTTTTCCCCCGGGCGCTCCCGCAGCCCCTTGTGGCTCTTGCGTCGCATGCCCCCGTACGGGCCGTGCTGCCGGTGCGGAGCCCCGTTCGGCACCCCATGCGATGTCGTGGCCGTCGCTTCGCCGCGGGGCCGCCTCCGGGGCCGTCACGAAGCCGGTGAGCGGCGCGATCTTCGTGTACACCCCCGGACTGTCCGGGCGCCCGCAGCCTCGCCCCCAGGACACCAGCCCGATGAGCCTGCCCTGGGCGACCAGCGGCCCGCCGCTGTCCCCCTGACAGGCGTCCCGGCCGCCGTCGCGGTGTCCCGCGCACACCATGGACTCCGGCCGGTACTGCCCGTCGGCGTCTCCCGGGTAGGCGCGCCCGCAGACCTCGTCCGCCAGCACCGTCACGCGCGCGGCGCGCAGCGCGTACGCGTAGTCGCCGAACCCGCTCGTGTCGCCCCAGCCGTACACGGCCGCCTCACCGCCCGGCGCGTAGCCGGGATGCCCCGCCCCGGCCATGGGGAGCACGTAGTGGGCCGGCACGGCCTCGGCGAGCTCCAGCACGGCGAGGTCCCCGGCATTGCTGCGGGCGTCGTACGCCGGGTTCACCCGGGCCGAGCGGATCGCGATCTCGTGGCCCTCGGCCGCCCGCAGCTCCGTACGCCCGGTGATCACCCGGAAGTCGCGGACGGACTCGACCGGGCCGCCCAGCACCTGGCGGCCCAGGCAGTGGGCCGCGGTCAGCACCCTGGTCGGGCCCACGATGACACCCCCGCAGAACTGGCCGCCCCGCGTACCCCCGAACCGGTCACGGCTGGCGAGGGCCACCACCCACGGGCTGTCGGCCGCCTTCACCGGCTTCCCGCCGATCACCACACTGTCCGCGGCTGCGTGCGGCGCCTGGGCCAGCGGCGCCGCGGCCGCCCCCGCCACCAGGGTCAGCGCGCCCGCCAGAGCACGGGAAAAGGGACGACGCATGAGGCCTCCTGACTCTGAGTGTGCATGACTCCACCCAGAGTGGGACGCCAAGTGGCCGTGCGCACCCGCGCACGGCCACCTCCGTACGGCCGCCGGCCCGATCGCCTCGGGCGCGGCCGGTGCGGGGATCAGTCCAGGTAGTCGCGCAGGACCTGGGAGCGCGACGGGTGGCGCAGCTTCGACATCGTCTTGGACTCGATCTGACGGATCCGCTCGCGCGTGACGCCGTAGACCTTGCCGATCTCGTCGAGGGTCTTCGGCTGGCCGTCGGTGAGGCCGAAGCGCATCGAGACCACGCCGGCCTCGCGCTCGCTCAGCGTGTCGAGCACCGAGTGCAGCTGCTCCTGGAGGAGCGTGAAGCTCACGGCGTCGGCCGGGACGACCGCCTCGGAGTCCTCGATGAGGTCGCCGAACTCGCTGTCGCCGTCCTCGCCGAGCGGCGTGTGCAGGGAGATCGGCTCGCGGCCGTACTTCTGGACCTCGATGACCTTCTCGGGGGTCATGTCGAGTTCCTTGGCCAGCTCCTCCGGGGTGGGCTCGCGGCCCAGGTCCTGGAGCATCTGGCGCTGCACGCGGGCGAGCTTGTTGATGACCTCGACCATGTGCACCGGGATGCGGATGGTGCGGGCCTGGTCGGCCATGGCACGCGTGATCGCCTGGCGGATCCACCAGGTCGCGTACGTGGAGAACTTGTAGCCCTTCGTGTAGTCGAACTTCTCGACCGCGCGGATCAGGCCCAGGTTGCCCTCCTGGATCAGGTCCAGGAAGAGCATGCCGCGGCCGGTGTAGCGCTTGGCGAGGGAGACCACGAGGCGGAGGTTGGCCTCCAGCAGGTGGTTCTTGGCGCGGCGGCCGTCCTCGGCGATGATCTCCAGCTCGCGCTTGAGCTTGGGCGCCAGCTTGTCGGAGTTGGCCAGCTTGTCCTCGGCGAACAGGCCCGCCTCGATGCGCTTGGCGAGCTCGACCTCCTGCTCGGCGTTGAGGAGGGGGACCTTGCCGATCTGCTTGAGGTAGTCCTTGACCGGGTCGGCGGTGGCGCCGGCCACGGCGACCTGCTGGGCCGGGGCGTCGTCCTCGTCGTCGGAGATGACGAAGCCCTTGCTCTCGCCGCCGTCCTCCTCCTCTTCGGCTTCCGCCTTGACCGCGCCGGGGCCCTCCTCGGAGGTCTCCTCTTCGCCGGCCTCGTCGGCGTCCTTCTTGGCGGCGGTCTTCTTCGCCGCCGTCTTCTTCGCGGCGGTCTTCTTGGCGGGGGCCGCCTTCTTGGCCGCCGTCTTCTTCGCCGCGGTCTTCTTCGCGGCGGGCTCGGTTCCGGGCTCCTCCGCGGGAGCGTCCACGGGCCGCTCCGGGTCCACCGTCTCGGCCGCGGGTGCCGCGGCGGCGACGGTCCGCGCGGCCGCCGTCTTCGCCGCGACGGTCTTCGTGGCCGTCCGCTTGGCCGGGGTCTTCGCTGCGACGCTCTTGCGGGTGGTGCGCTTGGGCGACTCCGCGGCACTGACCATCAGCGTCACACCCTCTTCCTCGAGGATCTGGTTGAGGCTGCGCAGAACATTCTTCCACTGGGTCGCAGGAATCTGGTCAGCCTCGAAGGCCCGACGCACGTCATCGCCGGCGATCTGCCCCTCGGCCTTGCCCCGCTCGATGAGCGCCATCACAGACTCGGAATCGGCGATCTCCGGCGGGAGCGTACGGGATGTGCTGGCCGACACGAACAACCTCTCGGAACGATGGGAACGGCTTCCGACCCCGGCCGGATGGTGCTGGACCGGAGCCGACGACCACCGACGGGGGATGGGCCGGGGGCGCGGGCAGGGGCCGGGGAGCTGCACAGCACCCGCAAGGGCTGCTGTCTTCCCTCCGTCGGCCATCACCTCTCTAGGTCATCGCTCGACCTCGCGGAGTGTTACGCCCAATCTTCGTGGCCCGAGTCACACCCCGACCGCCCGACCGCCCCGGCGCCCGCGCCGCCGTCCGTCCGCGGGTCAGTGTTCGCGCGGTGCGGGGACCACGCGCTCGACCTCAGGGTGCACCGTCAGGAGCTGGCGCATGGCGTTCTCGGCACCCACGGCGTCGCCGGCCGCGAGGGCCTCGACGATGCGCGCGTGGTGCGCGACGCACGTCTCGCTCGGGCGGTCGCAGGCGGTGACGGGGCTGCCGGAGACCTGGAGGGCCGAGGAGACGATGCCGGAGAGGTGCTCCAGCATGCGGTTGCCCGCGATCTGGATGAGGAGTGCGTGGAACTCGTTGTCGGCGCGGGCGAAGGTGATCGCGTCGCCCTGGCCGAGGGCGTGGCCCATGATCTCGACCATGTCGGCGAGGCGCTGCTGGATGTCCGGGCGTCCGTGGCCGGCGGCGAGGCGGGCGGCGAGGGGCTCGATGGTCCAGCGGAGTTCGTTGAGCTCGCGGCGCTGGTCGTCGCGCTGGGGGCCGAAGGCGCGCCACTCGATGATGTCGGGGTCGAGCAGGTTCCAGTCGGCGACCGGGCGGACGCGGGTGCCGACGTTGGGGCGGGCGCTGACGAGGCCCTTGGCCTCCAGCACCCGCAGCGATTCGCGGACCACGGTGCGGGAGACCTCGAAGCGCTGGCCGATCTCCTCGGGGACCAGGGGGCGGTCTGCGCCGAGGTCGCCGGAGACGATCATCTGGCCGAGCTGCTGGACGAGTTGGCCGTGCAGTCCGCGGCCGCGGCTGCCTGCCGCGCGGCGGCCTACCCGGCTCAACTCGACGTCGGCGCCGTCCCAGTGGGGCGCTGCGACGCGGTCGGTCCCGGAGGCCTCCGCGTAGGGGTAGCGGTCGAGTTCGCCCGGGCCGGCGAGGCCGGAGTCGGCGTGGCGGGCGGCGGTCATCATGGTGTGCGCAAGGGTACTCACGAATCCTTTGTCGGCCGTGCTCGGATGACCCTTGAGGTCTTTGGTGAAAAGCACACGAAAGGGTGATCGGTGCCACCTACGCAATTGACGACTTATCGTAAAGAACCGGGCTCTTTGCGCGGAGTTGTGGTCCGGTTCACGTGATGCGGACGGGATCGGTCCCCTTCGGACCTTCCCCGGTACCGGAACGATCACCAACGGTCCTTTACCAACGGGCGCGGCTGCGCAGTCCTGTGAACCCATAGGCGCACAACAGGACCATCAGCGACAGCAGAAGCGCCGTGCCGACGGGTTGGGCCATCACCCGCAGGGCGCCCAGGACCAGGCGGTCCGCCTCCGGGGGCCACTGCGCCCAGGCCAGACCGCGCAGCCGGGCCGCGAGCCCGCTTGCCGCGTACGCGGAGGGGCCGTCCAGCGCCTTGCGTACGAGCGGGACGACGATGACCGGTACGGCGAGCACGGCGGCCAGGCCCGCGACAGCCGACCGGAAGACACCGGAGGCCAGGACCCCGGCCCAGGCGCAGCCGATCAGCAGCCCGGCCCAACTCACCGCCGGGGAGAGCCATTCGCCGGGGGCGCGCAGCGGGCCGCGGTCGAAGACGAGCTTCAGGGCGGCGGCGTCGGCGGTGACCGCGAGGGCGCCGAAGGCCAGGGCGAGGGCGGCGCAGACCGCGAGCTTGGCGGCGAGCAGGCCCATACGGCGCGGCACGGTGCCGCGGTCGGCGGCGAGCGCGGGGTAGCGGTACTCCTCGCCGAAGGCCAGGGCGCCCAGCAGCCCGGCGCCGAGCGCGGCGGGGGGCAGGGGCAGCAGCTCGGGCCAGGCCGCGAGGAGCCGGTTCTGCGGGGTGCCGCCGGCCCGGGCCAGCACCAGGGCGGTGACGGCGGAGACGGCGACGACGACGGCCGCGGTGAGGACGGGTGTGGCGGTACCGAAGGCCCGGCACAGCTCGTAGCGCAGCGGCCGCAGCGGTCCGCCCACCCGGCGGACCCTGGAGGCCGGCCGCGTGCTGTGGGCGGCGGCGGTGGCGGCGGTCGGGTCCGCCGGGGCCGCGCCGCCCGGCTCGGTGCGCGCCTGCGGCACCGGCGGTACGGGCGGGCACGGCGCGCCGGCGTCCCCGGCCTCGTCGGCGAGCTGGTGGACCAGTACGCCGTGCCGGAACGCCGCCTCGCCCACCTCGGCGCAGCTGCTGCCGTACACCGAGAGGCGGCTGCCGCTCTCCTCCACGATCTCCACCGCGCGCTGGGCGGCCCGGGCCTCCCGGCCGAGTACGTCGGCCAGCCGGGCGGCGTACGGGCTGCGCACGGCGACCCGCGGCCGCAGCCGGGTACGGGCGAACTCGGCCGCGTCCTGGTCGGCGACGAGCCGGCCGGCCGCGATGCTGACGACCCGGTCCGCACTGCGGGCGGCCTCCTTGGCGTCGGCGGTGGTGAAGAGCACCGCTCCGCCGAGGGAGGCGTGTCCGCGCAGCAGCCCGTGGAGCCAGCCGCGTTCGCGGGGCGAGAGTCCGGCGGCGGGCTCGTCGAGGAGCAGCGTGCACGGGTCGGCGAGCAGGGCCGCGGCCAGCGCCACCCGACGCTCCATGCCGAGCGAGAGCGAGCCGAGCCGCTGGTCGCGCAGGCCCGCGATGCCGACGACCTCCAGCATGGTGTCGGCCCGGGAGGCCGGCACCCCGGCGGCGGCGCACAGCATCCGCAGCTGGCTCCGGACGGTCCGCGACGGGTTGCCGGGCACGTCGCCGAGCAGCACCCCGACCTCACGGCCGGGATACGGGATCCGATGCAGTGGTCGGCCGCGGAAGTAGGTGACGCCGCGGCCCGGTTCGAGTTCGAGCATGAGCCGCAGTGCGGTGGTCTTGCCCGATCCCGGTTCGCCGAGGAGGGCGGTCACGGTTCCCGGGCGGGCCTCGAGTGTGAGGTCGTCCACCAGGGGCGGGAGGTCTCGACGGGGGGTGCTGGTGAGTCCGATGGCCTGGAGCATCGCTTCTCTCGCGGGGTGTGAGACCGCACTGCGGCATTGTGAGTACCGCAAGCAAGATAACGCGATATGTCCGATTTTCTGGGTAGCCGGGGCGCGTTCGCGTCCGTGTCGACCCGTCAGACTTCGGGGCGCAGCATCGGCGGGTTGAGCAGGGGCGCCCCGCCGGCCCGGAACAGCTGGGCGGGCCGACCGCCCTGACGGGTCGTCGTCCCCCCGGCCGGGACCAGGAACCCGGGGGTCCCGGTGACCTTGCGGTGGAAGTTGCGCGGGTCGAGGGCCACGCCCCACACGGCCTCGTAGACCCGGCGCAGCTCGCCGACGGTGAAGGCGGGCGGGCAGAACGCCGTGGCCAGCGAGGAGTACTCGATCTTGGAGCGGGCCCGCTCCACGCCGTCGGCGAGGATCCGGGGGTGGTCGAAGGCGAGCCCCGATGCCGCCTGGTCCGAGGAGGCCAGGAGTTCGTCGACGGGGGCCCAGCGCGCGCTGTTGGCATCTCCGCCCGCCCGCGGGGCGGGCAGGTCCGGAGCCAGGACCAGATGCGCGACGCTGACCACGCGCATGCGCGGATCGCGCTTCGGATCCCCGTACGTGGCGAGCTGTTCGAGGTGCGCCCCGTTGTCCGCGCCCGGCGCGGCCGGGTCGTGAGCGCACAGGCCGGTTTCCTCGGAGAGCTCGCGGGCCGCGGCGGCGGCCAGGTCCTCGTCTCCGCGGACGAATCCGCCGGGCAGGGCCCAGCGTCCCTGGTACGGCTGCTCACCCCGCCGGACGACCAGCGCACAGAGCGCGTGACGCCGCACGGTGAGCACGACCAGGTCGACGGTGACAGCGAAGGGCGGATAGGCCGACGGGTCGTAGGGCGACATGCCGCGATCATAGTCGTCTGCCTGACGATAAACAGAGCTTTGGTGATCCTGGAGGCGGTGGCCGCGAGGCTACCCGCCCAGTTGGAGCGCATCGGCCGCCTCCTCCACCATGCCGAGGCCGAGCCGGCTGATCCGGACGGCGAACGGTTGCCCCAAGACCCGAAGGTCGCAGAAGCGCAGGGCTCCGAGGGGAGCGCCGGGCAGCGGGACGACGGCGACCGTGCCCGCGGGGGCGTCGGGGCGGAGCCCGGCGAGGGCGGTCAGCGCGTGCACCCCGGCGGCCGCGGCCACCGCGGCGGGGCGGCAGGCCGCCGGGTGCGGGAGCGGCGCGCTGCCCGCGGTGCGCTGCTCGGCGGCGTACATCTCCGGCATCCGGTACCCGAAGCTCTCCGCGGCGTCCAGCAGACCCCGCAGCAGACCGGCGGCCTCCTTCTCGAAGCCGGCCTGGGCCAGCCCGGCGACCGCCACGGCGCTCTCGTACGCCCGCACCGCGCCCGAGCGGTGACCGAAGGGGTTGTGGCCCGGCTCCCGGGACGCCATGCTCCGCAGCCCCCAGCCGGAATCCATGGCGGGGGCTCCGAGGAGGCGGGCGAGCTGCTCCGTGCGGACCCGGTCCAGCAACCCGGGGGCGAGCCGGCCGCCGCCCAGCAGGCCGGTGTCCAGGAGGTGGGCGGCGGCCCCCGTCAGCCGGGGCAGCGGCCGCCCGTCGGGGTGCAGGGCCGCGGCGGGCCGGCCGCCGTCCGGGCCGTCGACCCAGAACCCGTCCCGGAACCGCTTGCGGAGTGCGGCCGCCCACTCCTGCCACTCCTCGGCGCCGGGGCGCCCGCATCCGGCGAGCAGGTCGGCCCCGAGCAGCGCGGCCCGGTGGGCGTGGGCCTGGGTCTCGCAGCGCCGCGGCCCGGGATCGGGGTCGGCCAGGAAGCCGTCCGGCCCCAGGGCACCGCGCAGCCAGTCCAGGCACCGCTCGGCCGCCGGGAGGAGCCGGGCCACCTCCTCCTCGGGCAGCCCCCAGCGCCGGGCCTCGGCGAGCACGGCCGGGAAGGCGAGGGTCGCCTCGGTGCCGGTGCACCCGGGCGGCAGCTGCGGACCCGCCCCGCGCAGCGGCCCCGGGATCTTCCCGGCATCAGGGCCCCGGCCGCCGGTCTGGGTCCGGGCCAGGGTGCGCAGGGTGGCCGCCGCGAGCCCGGTGCCGAGCGGGAGCGCCATCCTGGCGGCCCACAGGGACTCCGCCGGAGCCAGCCCCAGCCGCCACGGCACACCGGCGGCGACGAAGGCGTCGGCCGGCTCCTCGCGATCCCGCATCAGCAGCGCACCGAGGTCCTCGACACTGCGGCGGAACCAGGTCTCGACCCTCGGGTCGTCCCCCTCGGCACGGGCGGCGGCCAGCGGGTTGGCCACCAGCCCGGCCGGGGCCCGTGAAATGCGGTCCTGCGTGGTCCGCAGCTCGATGGTGCGGGACTCGCCCGGCCCCAGTTCGAGCTGCCAGCGCAGCAGCCCCGCCGAGGCGAGGGCGTCGTCGGGGGCCGGCTCGGCGACGGTGATGGCCTGGGCCTCCCCGCTGCTCCAGCGCAGCCCGGCGGCGTGCACCCCCGCCGGCAGTTCGGGCCCGGCCCGGCCCGCGGCCACCGCGGCCAGCTCGGCCAGGTCGGTGCCGAGCAGCAGCTCCACCGGCAGGCGCAGCGGGCGGCCCGTGAAACTGCGCACCGTGATCCGCTCGGTGCCGTCCGCGTGCCGGACCCGCTCCACCCCGATGTCGGGATCGGGCCCCGCGTCGGCCCCGGTACGGACGGTCGCGGTGAAGGAGGCCCGGTCGGAGCCGAGGCTGCGCCCCTGGACGGCGACCGGGTCCCGGCCGCCGACCCGGAGCACGCAGCGGGAGAGCAGCCTGCGCCCGGAGCGGTAGATCCCGTCGATCCCCCGCCCGGTCAACTGGCCGTGCTCCGGCGAGATGACCAGGCAGGGCGCGGCGACGCAGATGACGGTGCCGTGCACGGGCGGCAACTCGGTCCTGGGGGCGGGCGGTACGGAGTGGGCCATGGGTCGCCTTGTCTGGGCTGTCTGCGCTCCGGCCTGCTTCGCTGGGCGGCGGCGCGGCCGGGCCCCCGCCACCCTCCAGCTGAACGGCCCCGCCCCCGCCCGGGTCACGGGCCCCGGTGGCGGCAGCGCCCGTACTGGGCCGTGCCGGTGACGGAGCCTGCGCCGCAGAGTGGCGACGGCGGCGTCCCGGATGCGCCGCGCGGAACTCCCCGCGCCCCGGCCCCGGTCCGGGCTCACTGCTCGCTCCCCGCGGTGCGGCGGGGCTCCCGGCGGGGCCGCGCCTCCCGGCGGCCCGGAGGGCGGGTGGTGGCCGCGGAGCGCTTGCCGCGCGGTTCCCGGCGCCGCCGCTCCTCCCGCAGACAGGCCCGCAGCCCCTCCGGGTCGATGCCCTCGTTGCAGGCGTGGTGGAGCAGTTGGGCGAAGCGGTAGTCGGCGTCGGCCCGCAGGGCCAGCCCCAGGGCGATCCGGGCCGTCGGCTCGTCCCCGGTGGACCACGAGACCCAGCCCGCGAGGGTGAGCGGGGCCGCCGCGTGCTCGCCGTAGGCCCCGACGCAGCGGCGGGCCAGCGCCCGCCACAGCCGCAGGGCGGGGGCCGCCTCTTCGCCCTCCATCCACTCGGCGGCGACGTCCCGGATCTCGCGGTCCTGGAGGCCGAGGATCACGGTGGCGGCCTCGTCGTGGCCGAGCAGCGCGTCGTCCCAGTCGTCGGCTCCCGGTCCGCCGTCCACGGGCGGGGCGAGGGTCATCCGCTGCATCAGGGTGCGGGCCAGCGTGACCGTCTCCGCGCCGACCTCCTCCCGGGTGGCCCCGTCGAGGATCTTCGGCACGAGGACGGCGGCCGCCCGGTCCAGGGCCCGCTCCATCTCCGCCACTGCACTCCCGCGCAGCGGTACCAGCCGGCCCTCGATCTCCCGGAGGGAGCCCCGGACCTGGAGTCCGGCGAAGGTCGCGGTCGCCGCCATCACCGAGGTGCCGGTCGCGGCCAGCGGGCTGCCCTCGGCGGGGCAGCACCGCTCGTCGGGACAGCAGTAGGACCAGTACCGGCCGGCGGAGATGCAGAGCGCCTCCATCACAGGCACGTCGAGGGCGCCACAGGCCAGCCGGATGCGCTGGGCCAGCGGCCGCAGCCGGGTCATGACCCGCTGGCCGCTCTCACCGTCCGCCGGGTCCTGGCAGAGGAAGACGACGATGCCGTCGGGCTTGGCACCGCGCCGCTCGCTGCCGCGGACCAGGCAGTCGGCGACCTGCCGGGCGGTGTCCTCCCATTCGGCCGGGGCCGTCGGGATGCCGACGCGGAGCCGGCCGCCGAAGCGCCCGCCCTCGCCGTGCACGGTGACCATGACGAGCGAGTCGGTCGGATGGAAGCCGAGCATGTAGGGCAGCGCGTCGGCCAGTTCGGCCGGGCTGCGCAGGGTGATCCGGGGGTCGAGGGCGGGTCCGGACGGGCTGATGGCGGGCCGGTCGGACGGGGTGCGTGAATCGCGGTCGTTCGTCATGCCCCGACGGTCCCGCGGACGATCAGATCCCGAAAGCCCTGTGGATAACTCTTGACCGTTCAACATCCACAGGTTCGGGCCGCACTTGACGTGCTGCCAGAGTCATCGGATTCCATGGGGGCATGAACACACATCCGTCACGTCCGCCACGCCCTACTTCCCGCCGACCGGCAGCCGGTCCAGGGCCGCCGGGAGTTCCGCGCGCCGGCGGATGCCGAGCTTGCGGTAGGCATGGGTGAGGTGGGTCTCGACGCTACGCCGGGCGAGGTGCAGGAGTTCGCCGATCTCGGAGTTCGTCCGGCCGCCCGCGGCGAGTTCCGCGATGCGCCGCTCACTGCCGGTCAGCGCGGCCGGGCCGGTGTACGACGTCGCGGTGCGGCCGCATCCCGTTCCGCATGGCGCCGCCCGCACTGGCGGGTGTCGTTCATCGCGGTGGGTACGGGCCCGCTCTCGCCCGAGGTGGCCCGGCGCCCGGGATCCCGCGAGGCCGGGCACTCGATGAACGTGTGGATCAGCCTGCGGGTTGACGAGGCGAAGGAGTTCGGCCTGCCGCTGCCGCCGGGGATGACGCCGGGGACTTCGTCGAGAAGCCGACGCAGACCGACGCGGACGGCAACGAGGTGGACGTCGAGCGCCACCTCCCCTTCGGCGGCAAGGGAGCCAACGTCGCGCTCAGCCGGCTCGACACCCGGCCCATGCTGCGGGCCGTGCTCGACCTGTTCACCACCGACCCGAGCCTGGCCGGCTATCTGCCCGCGTTCGGTGCCGCCGCGCCCGCCGAGAACACCAGCCGCGCGGAGTCCGAGGCCCAGCGGCGCAACTAAGCGGCCGCAGCAGTTCGCGGTCGGTGGGCGGACTGGTCCTCGGCCAGGCCGGCTCGTCCCCGGCGTGCTGTCGGGTTCGGCCCGCTACGAGCGGCACGGCATCGGCACCCGCCGCAACCAGGCGGGACCCACGGGCCGTACGGACATCGTCTCCAACGGCTCCGACACGGCGAGCGCCTTCGAGGCGGCCCTGAAGCTGGACGTGGACGTCACCGTGACCTCCCGGCCCCGCAAGCTGGCCCGGAGCCTCACGCCCGACACGCCGGGCCGATCGGTTCCGGACCCCGAGCCGGTGGCGTCGTTGGACCTCAGGGAGCAGGGCGTACGGCTGCTCACGCCGACCGAGTTCACGGTGGACCGGCGGGGAGGGACCGGATCGACTCGATCGCCACGGTCCGCCGGGCGCAGCCCGCCGCCGCGGAGCACGCCGTCAAGGCCGAGGGCATCGGCGATCTGGCCACGCTGCTCCTGCGGCCGTCCGTCGGCGAGCCGCTGCGGGACTGGCAGCTGGTCGAGACCCGGGGCGGAGAGCCGATCCGCGCCCTCGCCCTCCGGCTGCTGTCCCGGGCGGCCGCCGGCAACAAGGGCGTACGCGAGGACCCGGCGCTGGCGACGGAGGGGCTCGCGCCGCGGCTGGCGATCGAGGAGCGGTTCGGCGAGCGGGCGATCCAGGGGCCCTGCGGCAGGCCGCGTCCTCCGGCTGGGTGGTGAAGAACCTCCGCTACCCGCGGCGCCTCGCAGGCCTGAACGGCGCCGTCGGCACCCGGCTGGTACCGGCCAACCCGAGGCTGCTGCACAAGGGCGCGGGCCCGGGCACCGAGACCTTCGTGCTCGGCGGCCAGCAGTCCGGCGGGCAGCGGGGCAAGGTCACCACCCACACGGTGCAGTTCGGCGTCACCGCGCGCGGCTCGAGCACCGCGAAGGCCGGCACGACGCTGCCGGCCGCGGCGGGAGTCTGGCTGACGGAGGCACAGCTGCCGCCGCAGATACGGGAACAGGTGCGCAAGCGGAAGCCGGTACCGGCCGCCACGGCCCCCGCCCCGGCCCCGGCCACCCCGAGCACTCCGCCCCCCGCGCTCCACCGGGACCGCGCCCTCGGATTCGGCATGATCGAGGAACCGCCCGACTTCGTCCCGCTGCTCGAGAAACTGCGTACGAGCCTCGCCGGGGGGACGCGCCCGGACCTCGTGCACCATCTGCTGCCCCGGCCGCAGCTCAAGGACCGCAACGACAACGTGCAGCGGCTGCTGCGCGTCCTGGACCGGGACGGTTCCGCCGGGCTCCTGTCCAGCGCCATGGACGGCGGCGCCACCGTCGAACTGTTCGACGGCCGCGACACCCCGTACTGGGCGGTGTTCGGGATCGAGCGCACGGGCGACGGCACGTACGCGCAGGACGCGGACGACGGCCGCGACATGGAGTACATCACCTCGGCCGTCTCGCAGCAGGCCGCCTCCCACGACAAGGCCTCCGTCGCCGGAGTCGAGGGCATCGTCGGCGGATCGGCCAGACCGGACAACGGCCCCGGGCAGTCGAAGAGCCTGGGCGGTGCGGGCGGTCTCGGGTACGCGAGCGGCAACTCACGGCGCAGCGGCGCCGTGAGCCGCGGCCAGCTCGGCATGAAGTCCGCCGCGGGACGGCTCTGCGAAGTCGGCGAGGATGAACCTGCCGATCCGGGCGAAGCTCGAACTGTACAAGGGCGACACCCGGTTGGCGCTCGCCCGGATGAACGGCCTGAAGCTGACCCACCGCATCCTGCGCAAGGACCTGGAGGCGCTCTCCCGCGTGCGGCCGGTCCCGGCGGCGCCCCTCGTCGCGCCGCCCGGCGCCGCCGGCGGCGCGGTCCGGCTCAACCAGCTGCTGGCCAACGGGGGCGGCTCGGGCGGCGCGACCGACGCGGCGGCGAACTCCGCCGGCTCGCTGCCGCCGCACAAGCCGAAGACGAAGGCGGTCCTGGTCCAGTTCACGGTGGACGTGGGGGTGGTGGCCACCGTGACCGACAGGCTCACCGGGAAGCTGGGCGCCGCGGCCACGGCGGTACGGGAGACCACCCCGTCGCAGCCGGCGGTGATGCGCATGCCGGAGCCCGTGGTCCGCCGCATGCTGGCCGCCCAGGGCGACCGCGTACGGGACCCCGGAAACCACCTGGCCCCGGCCGCACCCCACCCGCCGCCCATGAGGTCGTGCGCCGCGCGCTGTCGCTCAGCCGGCCGTCGCGAGGATCAGCGGGAGCACCTGGCCGCCGCCCGCCCGGCGAAGCAGGCGGGCGGCGACCGCCAGGGTCCAGCCGGAGTCGGAGTAGTCGTCCACGAGGAGGACGGGCCCGGGCGACTGCGCCAGGGCGGCGGCCAGTTCCTCGGAGACGGCGAACGTGTCGGACAGCGCCTTGAGCCGCTGGGCGGAGTTGCTGCGCCGGGCCGCGTGCGCGCCGCCCGGCCCGGTGTACGTCAGGGTGCCCAGGTACGGGAGGCGGCCGATGCTCGCGATCCCCTGCGCGAGGGAGCCGACGAGCTGCGGGCGGGCGAGGGACGGCACGGCGACGACGCCCACGGGCCGGTCGGAGGCGTCCGGGACACCGGGGGCCCAGCCGCCCGCGGAGCGCGCCCAGTCGGCGAGCACGGCCACCGCGGCGTGCAGGACGTCTTCGGGGACCGGCCCGTCGGGGGCGTTCTCGGCGAGCAGCGGGCGCAGCCGGTTGCCCCAGCCGATGTCCGAGAGCCGGCCCAGGGCCCGTCCGGTGGAGCACTGCTCCCCGGCCGGGATGCGCCCCTTGACGTTGACGCCCAGGGCCGCCATGCCGGTCGGCCACATCCGGCGCGGCTCCACCTCCACCCCCGGGCGCTCCAGTTCCTTCGCCGCGCCGGTCAGGGTCTCCGCCGACACGGAGGAATCGGCCCAGGCGCCCGCGCAGTTGTCGCACCGGCCGCACGGGGCCGCGCCCTCGTCGTCCAGCTGCCGGCGCAGGAACTCCATGCGGCACCCGGACGTGCTGACGTAGTCGCGCATGGCCTGCTGTTCGGCGGCCCGCTGGCGGGCGACCCAGGCGTACCGCTCGGAGTCGTACGTCCACTCCCGGCCGGTGGAACTCCAGCCGCCCTTGACCCGCTTGACGGCTCCGTCGACGTCGAGCACCTTGAGCATGGTCTCCAGCCGGGTGCGCCGGAGCTCCACGGCCGCCTCCAGCGCGGGCACGGACAGCGGCCGTCCGGCGTCGGCGAGGGCCGACAGGGTCTGCCGTACCTGGGCCTCGGGCGGGAAGGCGGTGTCGGCGAAGTAGCGCCAGATGGCCTCGTCCTCCTTGCCCGGCAGCAGCAGGACCTCGGCGTGCTCCACGCCTCGCCCGGCGCGGCCGACCTGCTGGTAGTACGCGATCGGCGAGGACGGCGAACCGAGGTGGATCACGAAGCCCAGGTCGGGCTTGTCGAAGCCCATGCCCAGAGCCGAGGTCGCGACCAGCGCCTTGACCCGGTTCGCCTGGAGGTCGTCCTCGGCCTGGAGGCGGTCGGCGTTCTCCGTCTTGCCCGTGTACGAGGCCACCGGGAAGCCGCGCTGGCGCAGGAAGGCGGCGGCCTCCTCGGCCGCGGCCACCGTCAGCGTGTAGATGATCCCCGAGCCCGGCAGCTCGTCCAGGTGCTCGGCGAGCCAGGCCAGCCGGTGCGCGGCGTCCGGCAGCTCGACCACGCCCAGGCGCAGGCTCTCCCGGTCCAGCGGGCCGCGCAGCACCAGGGCCTCGCCGGCCCCCGTGCCCAGCTGCTCCGCCACGTCCGCGGTGACCCGGGCGTTGGCGGTCGCGGTGGTGGCCAGGACCGGGACGCCGGGGGCGAGCTCGGCGAGCATGGCCCGCAGCCGGCGGTAGTCGGGGCGGAAGTCGTGGCCCCAGTCGGAGATGCAGTGGGCCTCGTCGACCACGAGCAGACCGGTCGTGGCCGCGAGCTTGGGCAGCACCTGCTCGCGGAAGTCCACGGAATTGAGGCGTTCGGGGCTGACGAGGAGCACGTCGGTCTCGCCGCGCTCGACCTCCCCGTAGATGGCGTCCCACTCCTCCGGGTTGGCCGAGTTGATGGTCCGGGCCTGAATACCGGCCCGGGCCGCCGCCTCGACCTGGTTGCGCATCAGCGCCAGCAGCGGCGAGATGATCACCGTGGGTCCGGAGCCGCGCCGGCGCAGCAGCGCGGTGGCGACGAAGTACACCGCCGACTTGCCCCAGCCGGTGCGCTGCACCACCAGAGCCCGCCGACGCTCCTCCACCAGGGCGGCCACGGCCTGCCACTGGTCCTCCCGAAGCCGCGCCCCGCTCCCCGGGGCGCCGACGAGCTCGGCGAGGATGGCATCGGCTTCGGTGCGGAGCTCCAGGTTGTCCATGCCCCCATGCAACCGGATGGCACGGACAATCGGCCAATTCACCCAGCGTGAGAAGATCGTCGCGGACGGTCCACGTGTCGGACGGGCGCTCCACCCGGCCTCGACCCTGTCCTCGAAGGGGTGTTTCCGCTGGTACTGGGGCTTCCACCGCAGTCGAATGAGTCATCTTCGCCCTGACGGGGCAAGGATATGAACGGCATACCGGCGAATTCCGGTCGGCGGCGCCAATTGCTCGTTGCCGCATGCTCACGGGCCACGCGAGAATTGGGCTGCTCCCGCCCGGCTCGACGGCGCTCTTCAGGGCCTCGCCGCGGCGCGCCCGTACGACAGCTGTGCCCGTCTGCGGGCGTGTACCCGAAGGGAGGACCGTGGCCTTCGGATTCGCCCCGCCCTCGTCGTCGTCACTGACAACGGCAGCCGGCGGCGCCAGCCGGCACGGCAGACTGGTGGAACCCGCCGAGTGGACGGCGGCGGGCATCCCCCTGCTGCGCAATCCGCGCGAGGTCGTCCACGGGCTGCACTCCCGGCACGGCCCGGCCCCCTCGACCGCGGTGATCGCCGTGCTCGGCCCCGAGGAGCGGCTCGTCGCGAGCGCCTCCTTCACCCGGCGCTCGGCCTCGGCCGACGGCTGGGAGTACCGCAACGCCCTGCTCGCCGCGCTGCGCCGGGTCATCCCGCACGACCTGCGGCGCCGGACCCCGGTACGGACGGCGGTGCTGCTGTACTGCCGCGAGGGCGACGAGCGGTGGACCGAGGAGGACGGCGCCTGGATGTGGGGACTGCGGGACGCCTGCACCCTGCACGGGCTGCGCTGCGGCGCGTACATCACGCTGACCCGCGGCGGCTGGCAGGTGCTGGGCGAGGGCCGGGGCGGCCGGCATCCCAGCTCCGACTCGCGACCCGAGCACCTCGGCGACGCCGTGTCCGAATTCCCCCCGGTGACCCTGCGCACCGGCGGCGGCGCGACCGAGGTCCTGCGGCGCCGTACCGCCGCGCGCTGAGGTCCCGCGGCGCGCCGGAGCCCGCCGTACGCGAAGGCCGCCGTACGCCGGAGCCCGCCGTACGCGAAGGCCGCCGTACAGCGAAGCCCGCCCGCGCGCCGCACCCGTACGACGGCCCGCACGCGGGCAGCCCCCGCGGCCGCACACCCTGGATCGGGCGTACGGCAGGTCAGGCCTCGGGCTTCAGCGGGGCCGGTCCGACCGACCCCGCCCCTTGCCCGCGCCGGGTACGGGGCGTCAGACGCCCGTGCCCAGCACGGAGTTGATCTGCTGCGGGTCGCCGCACACGATCAGCAGCGCGCCGGCCCGCGCGAGCGCGGTCGGCAGGGCGGCGGCGGTCGCACCGGCCGCTCCGCCGTTGGCCGCGAAGACCACGACGGGACGGCCCGCGGCGCGCTCGGCCTGCGCCGCGTCCGCGTAGAAGACGTCGTCCCCGGCGTCGTGCAGGGCCCAGTACGCGGCCTCGCCGAAGGACAGCTCGTGCGCGGCCCACGGGTGCGGGTCGCCGGTGGTGAGCACCAGGATGTCGCCGGGCGCGCGCCCGGTGTCGAGCAGCAGGTCGACGGCCTCTTCGGCCGCGTCCAGCGCACCCTCCGCGGAGGCCGGGATCAGCTGGATCTGGGGCACCGCCGCGGAGACGGACGGTGCGGTGGGGGCTACGGGTCCAGGGGTGGCCTGCGGCGCACGCTGCGCGGGCGGTGCGGGCCTGGGAGCCCCGCCCGTACGGCTCGCCGCCGCGGGGGAGGGACCGGGGCGCCCGGGCCGCGGAACGGCGGCGGGACGCGGACCAGGTACGGGGCGGGGGGTCTGCGCGGTGCGGCTCGCGGCCGGCGTGACGCGGGGACCCTGGGCACTCTCGTGAATCTGAGGCTCCTCGGGGGTGAGAGGCATGAGTTGATGTCTATCAAACACCGGTACGAAACGTACCGGTGGGTGGCACGTGGGTGCGATCAGAAATCGAAGCCGAGTTGGCCTCCGTTTTCCAGCTCCGTCGCTTCCTCGCTGCGCCGCACCTTCTTGAGGTGGCGCCACTTGGGCAGCCCGTCGAGGTACGACCACGAGAGCCGGTGGTGCGGGGTGGGCCCCAGCTCCTCAAGTGCGGCCCGGTGCACCGGCGAGGGGTATCCGGCGTTGTCGCCGAAGGCGAACTCCGCACACCCGCCGCCCTGTCGGCCGAGCTCGGCCATCATCCGGTCGCGCCTGACCTTGGCGATCACCGAGGCCGCGGCGACGGCGACGCAGGACTGGTCGCCCTTGATCACCGTACGGACCCGCCAGGGCGGGCCGAGATAGTCGTGCTTGCCGTCGAGGATCACCGCGTCGGGCCGCACGGGCAGCGCCTGAAGGGCGCGCTCCGCGGCGAGCCGCAGCGCGGCCGTCATCCCGAGTGCGTCGATCTCCTCCGGGGAGGCGTGCCCCAGCGCGTACGCGGTGACCCAGTCCTCCAGGACGTCGAGGAGCGCGTCGCGTCGTTTCTGGGTGAGCAGTTTGGAGTCGGTGAGACCTGCGGGCGGCCGGCGCAGACCGGTGATCGCCGCGCACACGGTGACGGGACCGGCCCAGGCCCCTCGTCCGACTTCGTCGACCCCGGCGATGACCTTGGCGCCGGTGGTTGCACGGAGGGAGCGTTCGACGGTGTGGGTGGGTGCTTCGTACGGCATGGCGCCAGCAAGGGTACGCCGCCCCGCGTCGCCTGCACACCCCGCCCCGGGTGGAGTCCGTACGGCGTCTCACGCCCTGAGCAGCGGCACCATCACCTGATCGATCATTTCCGTGATGTCCGCATCCGTCCATTCGCTCCCGCACACCTTCGCGCGGTACATCATCATGGCCGGAATGACGTCGGCGACGAACGGACTCGCCGCATCCGGCCGTACGTCACCCCGCTCGATCCCGCGCTGCACAAGCTCCCTGATCAAGTGGTGGGCGGGCTCGTGCAGCCCGGCCCGGACCACGTCGTGGAACCGGCCCGCATGGGCGTGGTCGCATTCGTGAAGGACCGCGCGCAGCGCCTGACCGGCGCGTGACTCCATCACGTCACGCATCCGCAGACACAACCGGAGGAAGTCGCCCCGGAACGATCCGCCGTCGGCGATCTCCCCGATCGGCGGCAGCCCCGCCCGCAGCACCTCGGCCACCAGGTCGGCCTTCGAGGGCCACCGCCGGTACACCGCCGCCTTGCCGGTGTGCGCACAGGCCGCGACGCCCTCCATCGTGAGCCCGTTCCAGCCGACCGTGCTCAGCTGCTCCAACGCCGCGTCGAGAATCGCCCGTTCGAGTTCCGGACCGCGCCTGCGGCCCGGTGACGCAACTGACCAGCGCGAACCCACCATCACCCTCCACCTCCGACCGATCCACGCGCCCCTCGCACGCGTTTTCAGCCTTAGTGAACGGTTGCGTTCACTAACCCGGGGCTCCTACCGTGGTGCCGCAGTGAACGGCTGCGTTCACTATTTCACTATGGGGGGATCCTCGGTGAAAAGCTCTCCACTCGCCACGCCCCGGATACCGGGCGCGGCCCGCCGGGAAGGGCGGCCCGGCGTGGCACTCGCGGTCATCGCCGCCTGTCAGCTCATGGTCGTCCTCGACGCGACGATCGTGAACATCGCACTCCCGCACATCCAGACCGCCCTCTCCTTCTCCACCACCGACCTGTCCTGGGTGATCAGCGCCTACACCCTGGCCTTCGGCGGCCTCCTGCTCCTCGGCGGCCGGGCCGGCGACATCCTCGGCCGGCGCCGCGTGTTCCTGACCGGCATCCTGCTCTTCACCCTGGCCTCCCTGCTCGGCGGCTTCGCCGAGGAGCCCTGGCAACTGCTGGCCGCCCGCGCCCTCCAGGGGGTCGGCGGCGCGATCGCCTCGCCGACCTCGCTCGCCCTGATCACCACGACCTTCGCCGAAGGCCCCGAACGCAACCGCGCGTTCGGCGTGTTCGCCGCCGTCTCCGCGGGCGGCGGCGCGATCGGCCTGCTGACCGGCGGCATGCTGACCGAGTGGCTCGACTGGCGCTGGGTGCTCTTCGTCAACGTGCCGATCGGCCTGCTGATCGCCGTGCTCACCCCGCTCTACATCACCGAGTCCGAGCGCCACCCGGGCCGCTTCGACGTCGCGGGGGCCCTCACCTCCACCGGCGGCATGGCCTCGCTCGTCTACGGGTTCATCCGCGCCTCCGAGGACGGCTGGCGCGACACGGGCACCCTCGTCTCCTTCGCCACGGCCGTCGTCCTGCTCACGCTCTTCGTGGCCATCGAGTCGCGGGCCCACGATCCGATCATTCCGCTGCGGATGTTCGCCGACCGCAACCGCTCCGGCACCTACCTGATCATGCTCGGTCTCGCCGCCGCGATGTTCGGGATGTTCTTCTTCATCGTCCAGTTCGTACAGAACGTGCTGGGCTTCTCCCCCATCCAGTCCGGGCTCGGCTTCCTGCCCGTGACCGTCGCGATCGTCACCGCCGCCGGGCTCTCGCAGCGCTTCCTGCCGCGCTTCGGCCCCAAGCCGTTCATGGTCGCCGGATCCGCCCTCACCGGCATCGGCCTGGCCTGGCTGACCTTCATCCGCACCGACAGCTCGTACGTCTCCGGGGTCCTCGGGCCGATGCTGCTCTTCGGCTTCGGCATGGGCCTGAACTTCGTGACCCTCACCCTCACCGCCGTCTCCGGAGTCGCCCAGCGGGAGGCAGGGGCGGCCTCCGGGCTGCTCAACGCCAGCCAGCAGGTGGGCGGCTCGCTCGGCCTGTCGATCCTGGTCACCGTCTTCGGCACGGCCAGCCGGAACGAGGGCGCGAAACAGATGCCGGACTTCCTGGAGCACGCGGACCCCGACCAGATGGCGGCCTTCAACGAGACCAAGCGGATGGCCGACCCCTGGGGGGACATCGTCCTCACCCAGGGCATCTCCACCGCGTTCATCGCGGCCGTCGCCATGGCCGGACTCGCCCTGGCCACCGCCCTGCTGGTGATCCGGGTGCGCAAGAGCGACCTGGAGGCCCTGAACGGCGCCGTCGCGGAGGCCGGTCCGGCGGCCTGAGGCGTGCGGGGCGGCGTACGGGGCTCCCGGCGCGGGAGGTGGTGTCGCGCCGGGGTCCTCGTACGGGATCGGGCTGGCGTCCGGCTGCTTCCGCCGGCCGCTACTCGGTGCGGCTGTGGAAGGTGCCCAGGCTGCGGCACACCTCGTACGAGGCCGTCACCGGGCGCTCACGGAGGATCTGGCGGGCCCGGTACTCGCCGAGGCTCATCGCGTACCAGGGCACCTGACCGCGGCTCGCCAGCTCGTTGTTGATCCCACGCAGGGCGCAGGAGCGGCGGGGTTCGGGCAGCCGGTCCAGCGCGGGCACGGCGTCCGCCGACAGGGACTGGAAGTAGGCCAGGTCGAGCGTCTCGGCCCGGTCGAGCTCGGCGGCCTGCTCGAAGCGGGCCACGTTCTTCTCCGCGACCAGCCCGTCCGGGGACAGCAGCCCGAAGGCCAGGACGGCGGCGGCCGCCCCGGCCGCGACCGCGCGCGGCAGCCAGCGGGCGCCGAACACGCCCGCGGCCATGATCAGTACGACGACCAGCCCGAGCCAGAGCTCCATCGCGGCCACCGACACGCGCAGCCGGGTCAGCCCGTACGCGTCCACGTACAGGTCCATCCGGCGCAGCGCGGAGGCGACCACGACCAGGGTCAGGGCGCACAGCGTGCCGAGGACGACGCGGACGAACCGCCGGTCGCCGGCTCCGGCGCGCGGGGCCCAGCGCAGGGCGAGCGCGATCACGACGAGGGTGAGCAGGGTGGCCCAGAGCAGCTGCCAGAAGCCCTGGCGGACGTACGCGGCGTAGGTGAGCCCGGTGCTCTCCAGGACCTTGTCGTAGCCGCCGAACAGGACGGCCAGCTGGACGGCGTTGAAGCCGGCGAAGAGCAGGTCGAGCACGATGAGCGGAAGGGCCCATTCGACGCGGGAGCGCGGCTTTCCGGGCGCGATCCGGATCCGGTCCCAGCGCGAGGGCGCGGCGGCGGCGCGGGCGGCGGCGAGCGCGAGTACGGCTCCGAGCAGGAAGAGAACGAAGCGCACCGGTCCGTCGCCGAGGGAGATCTCCGGGGTGAGCGCGTCCAGCAGGTCGGCGAAGGCCGCGTCGGCGGAGGCGAACAGGGTGCCGAAGAGCACCAGCAGGACGAGGGCCACGGCGGCGGCCTTGGCCACGGGCAGCCAGCGGGCGCGGTCGACCCCGCTGCCGCGCGAGCGCAGGCCGCTCCAGGCCCAGCGGATCCCGAGCACGGTGGAGTCGACGAAGCCGAGCGGGCTGAGCAGCACGCCGGGCCAGGTGCGGCTGCCGTGCAGGGCCAGCGCGCCGAGCAGGACGGCGGCGAGCAGTGCGAGGGTGGCGGGCCAGCCGGCGTCGCGCAGCGCGGGTACGGCGAGGAGGGCGGCGCAGCCGACCGCCCAGGCCACGCTCCAGGGCCGCGCGCGCCGCCGGGCGGCCCGGGCGGCGAGGTACGCACCGGCCATGGCGGGCACGAAGGCGATCAGCAGCCCGGGGCCCAGGCCGTCACCGAGGAACAAGGCCGAGGCGAGGCCGGCCGCCACGGCGGCGAGCAGGACGGCGGTGGGTATGGGTGCGGCCCGGGCGGGGCGCGCGGCCTCGGCCCACGCGAGCGGTACGACGGACCAGGCCCCGGACTTCGCCCGCTGCTGGCGGACTTGATAGGCCTGCCACGCCTTGGGCTCCCACCCGGGCGGCGCCCCCGCGCCGGGCCCGTCGGCCGCCCCGCCGGCAGACCCGCCCGTGTGCCTCCCGGCGGCCTGCGCCGGGGCTCCCGTCGGCGCGGCACCCGTCGGCGCGGCCCCCGCGCCGGTGTCCGCGACGGTGTCCGCGACGAGCCCTGTGGGCGGGTCGGCGGGCGGGCCTCCGGTCGCGTCGCCGGGCGCGCCGTCGGTGTTCTCTGGCATCGGGTTCCCCTCCCCTGTCGGCCGGCCGCGTCGTCACGACGGAGGCGGCAGCGCGGTCAGGTTAGGCCCGTGACGTGCGGGTTCAGCCCGACGGGAAAGCCCCTGTGGCAGGACCGTGACAATCGAAACGGCCCGTATCGCCCGGCCGCGCGCCCCACCCGCGCGCCGCCCGGACACCCCCTAGTGCGCCGCCGTCTCCGGCAGCCAGGCCGGCAGGGCCTCCGTACGGGCCAGCCAAGCGGCGGGCAGCACCGCGTCGCCGCGCGCGCCCAACACCCCGCCGACAATGGCGCAGGTCGTGTCCACGTCCCCGCCCACCTGCGCGGTGGTCCAGAACGCCCGCTCGTAGTCGTCCAGCGACCGCGCCGCCGACCACAGAGCGAACGGCACGGTGTCGTGCGCGCTCGTACGCCGCCCGCAGCCCAGCACCGCCGCGACCGTCGTCGCGTCCCCGTAGTCCAGCATGTCCCGCGCCCGCCGCAGCCCCGCGCCCACCGCACTGCGCGGCACCAGCGCGATCACCCCGTCCAGCAGGTCCCCGGCCTTCGGCGGACCGGCCGGGGCCGCCGCCAGTGCGGCCGCCGCCGCCACGGCCATCGCCCCGCACACCGCCTCGCGGTGCTGGTGCGTGGTGTAGGCGGAAATCTCCGCCTGGTGCGTGGCCTGCTCCGGATCGTCGGCGTACCACGCACCCAGCGGCGCGATCCGCATGGCCGCGCCGTTGCCCCACGAGCCCTGCCCGTTGAACAGCTCGGCGGCCAGCGTGCGCCAGTCCTCGCCCTCCCGGACGAGGCGGAGCATCCGGTTGACGGCGGGCCCGTAGCCGCGGTCGAAGTCGTGGTGGTGGGCGAAGGAGCTCGCCAGGGCGTCCTGGTCGATGCGCCCGTGCGCGGCGAGGACGGCGACCACCGAGCAGGCCATCTCGGTGTCGTCGGTCCACTGCCAGGTCCCGGTGCCGACGGGCAGCTCGCGGCGCTTGAGGAGGGGGTAGTTCACGGGGACGAAGTACTGGGAGCCCAGGGCGTCACCCAGCGCCAGCCCGCGGAGGCTGGCCATGGCGCGTGTGTAGCGCCTTTCGGAAACGGAGTCAGCGGTCATCCCGCGTCAGTTTAGCCGTCCAGGTCATAAGGCTCCGGTGTGGTCCACCTCTCAAATGGGCGGTCCATGCGGTAGCGGCCGTCCGGACCCAGCAGGAGCACCCGGAACTCACCGTTCCCGGGGTTGGACAGGGCCTCGAACTCCGCCACCGACCAGTGGAACCAGCGCATGCAGAAGAGCCGCATGGTCAGCCCGTGCGTCACCAGCAGCACGTTCGGCGGGTGGTCCGGGGCCTCGAAGCTCCGGTAGAGGCTCTCCAGGAAGGACCCGACCCGGTCGTACACGTCCGCGCCGGACTCCCCCTGCGCGAAGCGGTAGAAGAAGTGCCCGTACGCGTCGCGGTACGCCTTCTGCAGTCGTACGTCGTCCCGGTCCTGCCAATTCCCCCAGTCCTGCTCGCGCAGCCTCGGCTCCTCGCGCATCCGGACGCTCGCCGGGTCCAGCCGCAGCTCCCGGAAGGTCTGGAGGGTGCGGCGGTACGGGGAGACGTACGCGCTGATGGCCTCGTCCCCGAACAGCTCGCGCAGCCGTACGCCGGCCTCGGCGGCCTGCTCGCGGCCCTGGCGGGTCAGCCGCAGGGCGTGGTCGGGCTCCCGTTCGTACACCGTGTCATCGGCATTGCCCTCCGATTCCCCGTGCCGGACAAGGACGATGCGCCGTGGTCGTGCCATTCCCCGACCCTATGCGGCGGCCGGCGGACCGGGCATCCGGGGCTCGCCGGTCGGCCCGCCGATCGTCGTACGGTCATACCGTCCAGGACGATTCGAGGTCGACGACGTCCCCCGTGAGGGCTTCCACGTCGGCCTCGGTCTGGGCGCGCAGCGAGAGCCGCTCGACCCGCTCCTGCCGGTATTTGCCGTGCTCGGCGGCGGCATGCCACATCGAGAGCACCAGGAACTCCCGGCCCGGCGCCTCCCCGAACAGGCCCCGGATCATTCCGGGTGAGCCGGCCATCGCCGGGTTCCACACCTTCTCCTGCATGAGGGCGAAGTGGTCCACGCGGCCCTCGCGCACCCGGGTGTGGGCCACCCGCACGACATCCGCGTCGGTGAAGCGCGGCTCGAAGCCGGTCTTCACGTCGAAGCGGTGGTCGAAGAGCGTGACCCGCGCGTTCGTGTAAGTCCCGGTCTGGGACGCGGCCAGCCGATCGTGCGAGCGGGCCATGAAGGAATCGTAGAAGGAACGGCTCTCCCAGAACGCGAAAACATGCGCGACCCCCTGCCGCCCCCGGCTCCAACCGCCGCCCTGTCCCCGGAATCCCGGCTCGCCAGGCAGCCCCGCCCATTTACGCTGCCCGCGCTCGAACCCGCGTCGGTCCGTCACCGTGCAGCGAATCCACTTGACCAGCACCGCGCCATCGTACGGGCCCGGCGCGGCCCCGGTCAGTCCCCAGCGCGGTTGATCCGCACCAGTTCCTCCGCATCCCGCCCGGACAGCCGAAGCCCGAACTCCCGGTCGAGCAACGGGAGCAGCTCGTCGGGGTCCACGCAGCGCCGCTCGACCCGCCCGTCGGCAAACAGCCGGGTGAACTCCCGCCCCACAAGCGCCCGGCGAACGGGGTGGTGGACGCGGTCGCCCGGCTGCTGGACGACGATCCGCCCGACGAAGACGGAGCGCGGGTGGGAGGAGCTGTAGTGGTTGAGCAGGACGTAGTCGACGGGGTGGTAGCGCTGCGGGGAGAACGCGTACAGGTCCCGCCAGGTGCCGTCGCGCAGCATGGACAGCGCGAGGATCCCCTCGTCCTCCTCGCGGACGGCGTACGTCCACTCCCCCTGCACCACTTCGGCTCCGGGCCGCGCGAGCGGGACGGGCTCGCGCGGGCCCTGGTGGCCGAACCCGGCATCGCACAGCCAGGGTTCGCCCTCGACGGTGACGACGAGGACGGCGTGCGTCACCGCGAGCAGGGAGTCCCCCCGGGTGCGGTTGCGAGCGCCGCGCCCGGAGACCTCGAAGCCGACCCGCTCCAGGGCGGCGGCCAGCAGCGAGTTCTGCTCGTAGCAGTAGCCGCCGCGGCGGCCGTGCACGAGCTTGTCCTCCAAGGCCTTGACGCCCAGCTCGACGGGGCGGCCGAGCAGCACGTCCAGGTTCTCGAAGGTGATGGCACCGACGTGGGCCCGGTGCACTGCGTACAACGTCTCGAGGTCCGCCCGGAGTTCCCCGTCCTCCCCGACCGGTCCGTCGTATCCGATCCGCGCCAGATAGGCGTCCAGATCCAGCTGGTCACCGCTCCACATGTCTCCCCCGTTCCCGGCTCCCGTTCGAGAACCTGTCGACGAAGGGGACCGGCCTGCGGCCGGTCCCCTTCGTGTACTGCCGTTCAGCTGTTGTCAGCTACGAGCGCAGGCTACGCCCGGCGTCAGCTGCAGCCGCTGGTCGAGCCGCAGCCCTCGCAGATGTAGCAGGAGCCGGCGCGCTGCATCTTCGTACCGCACGAGAAGCAGAGCGGGGCGTCGGCGGAGACGCCGAGCTGCATCTCGACGAGTTCGGCGTTGGAGTGCGCCGTCTTCGGGGCCTGGACCTCGACGACCGCGACCGGCTTCGGGGCCGCCGGGACGGCGGCCAGCGGGGCCGACTGGGCCAGGGACTCCGTGTCGAGGTCGTCCTCGAGCGGCTCGTACGAGCCGGTGTCCAGGTGGCGCTGACGCTCCTCGGCGGTGTGGATGCCGAGCGCCGAGCGGGTCTCGAAGGGCAGGAAGTCCAGCGCCAGGCGGCGGAAGATGTAGTCGACGATCGACTGCGCCATCCGCACGTCCGGGTCGTCCGTCATGCCGGCCGGCTCGAAGCGCATGTTCGTGAACTTCGAGACGTACGTCTCCAGCGGGACGCCGTACTGCAGACCGACCGAGACGGCGATCGAGAAGGCGTCCATCATGCCCGCGAGGGTCGAACCCTGCTTGGACATCTTCAGGAAGACCTCGCCCAGGCCGTCGTCCGGGTAGGAGTTCGCGGTCATGTAGCCCTCGGCGCCACCGACCGTGAAGGAGGTGGTGATGCCCGGGCGGCCCTTGGGGAGGCGCTTGCGGACCGGGCGGTACTCGATGACCTTCTCGACCGCCGCGCGGATGGTGTCCTCCGCCTTGGCGGTGACCTCCTCCTTCTCCTCTTCCTTCTTCTTCGCGGAGAGGGGCTGGCCGACCTTGCAGTTGTCGCGGTAGATCGCGAGCGCCTTGACGCCCATCTTCCACGCCTCGAAGTAGATCTCCTCGATCTCCTCGACGGTCGCCGTCTCCGGCATGTTGACCGTCTTCGAGATCGCGCCGGAGATCCAGGGCTGGATCGCGGCCATCATGCGGACGTGGCCCATCGCGGAGATGGAGCGCTCGCCCATGGCGCAGTCGAACACCGAGTAGTGCTCGGTCTTCAGGCCCGGGGCGTCGACGACCACGCCGTGCTCGGCGATGTGGGCGACGATCGCCTCGATCTGCTCCTCCTGGTAGCCCAGGCGGCGCAGGGCCTGCGGGACGGTGCCGTTGACGATCTGCATCGAGCCGCCGCCGACGAGCTTCTTGAACTTGACCAGGGCCAGGTCCGGCTCGACACCGGTGGTGTCGCAGGACATCGCGAGACCGATGGTGCCGGTCGGCGCGAGGACGGAGGCCTGGGAGTTGCGGAAGCCGTTCTTCTCGCCGAGGCGGATCACGTCCTGCCAGGCCTCGGTGGCGGCGGCCCAGATCGAGTTGTCCAGGTCCTCGGTGCGCGGCGCGACGGCGTTTGCGTCGGCGTGCTGCTTCATGACGCGCTTGTGCGCCTCGGCGTTGCGGGCGTAGCCGTCGTACGGGCCGACGATGGCGGCCAGCTCGGCGGAGCGCTTGTACGCGGTGCCGGTCATCAGCGAGGTGATCGACGCGGCGAGGGTGCGGCCGCCGTCCGAGTCGTACGCGTGGCCGGTCGCCATCAGCAGGGCGCCGAGGTTGGCGTAGCCGATGCCGAGCTGGCGGAAGGCGCGGGTGTTCTCGCCGATCTTCTGCGTCGGGAAGTCCGCGAAGCAGATGGAGATGTCCATCGCGGTGATGACGAGCTCGACGACCTTGGCGAAGCGCTCGGCGTCGAAGGACTGGTTGCCCTTGCCGTCGTCGTTGAGGAACTTCATCAGGTTCAGCGAGGCGAGGTTGCAGGACGTGTTGTCCAGGTGCATGTACTCGCTGCACGGGTTCGACGCGGTGATGCGGCCGGACTCGGGGCAGGTGTGCCAGTTGTTGATCACACCGTCGTACTGGATGCCCGGGTCGGCGCAGGCCCACGCGGCCTCGGCCAGCTTGCGGAAGAGCGCCTTGGCGTCGACCTTCTCGATGACCTCGCCGGTCATGCGGGCGCGCAGGCCGAACTCGGTGCCGTTCTCGACGGCCGTCATGAACTCGTCGTTCACGCGGACGGAGTTGTTGGCGTTCTGGTACTGGACGGACGTGATGTCGTCGCCGCCCAGGTCCATGTCGAAGCCCGCGTCACGCAGGGCGCGGATCTTCTCCTCTTCCTTCACCTTGGTGGCGATGAAGTCCTCGACGTCCGGGTGGTCCACGTCCAGGACGACCATCTTGGCCGCGCGGCGGGTGGCGCCGCCCGACTTGATCGTTCCGGCGGACGCGTCGGCGCCGCGCATGAAGGAGACCGGACCGGAGGCGTTGCCGCCGGAGGAGAGGAGCTCCTTGGAGGAGCGGATGCGGGAGAGGTTCAGGCCGGCGCCGGAGCCGCCCTTGAAGATCATGCCCTCTTCCTTGTACCAGTCGAGGATCGACTCCATGGAGTCGTCGACGGCGAGGATGAAGCAGGCGGAGACCTGCTGCGGCTGGGGCGTGCCGACGTTGAACCACACCGGGGAGTTGAAGCTGAAGATCTGGTGCAGGAGGGCGTAGGTCAGCTCGTGCTCGAAGATCTCCGCGTCGGCGGGGGACGCGAAGTAATCGTGGTCCTCGCCGGCCTTCGTGTACGTCTTCACGATGCGGTCGATGAGCTGCTTGAGACCGGTCTCGCGCTGCGGGGTGCCGACCGCGCCGCGGAAGTACTTGCTGGTGACGATGTTGACCGCGTTGACCGACCAGAAGTCGGGGAACTCGACGCCACGCTGCTCGAAGTTCACCGACCCGTCACGCCAGTTGGTCATGACGACGTCACGGCGCTCCCAGCTCACCTCGTCGTACGGGTGCACGCCGGGGGTGGTGTGGATGCGCTCGATCCGAAGGCCGCTCTTGGCAGTCTTGGTCCCCTTGGCGCGGGAACCTCGTGCCGAGCCGCTCGCCGTCTCTGTCATGCCGCTTCCTCCCATATGCGGGCAAAAACGCCCTAAAGTGCCAGCGTTATTCCGCGGCACGGCCTGTCTTGTATCTACGTTTCTTCGCCTGGCTGTCCCGGGCTGCGGCCGCGCTCCACTGCGGCCGCCCGGTCAGTCGGCGGCGGAGGCGGGCACGGGGACCGGAGCGGTCCCCCCGGGCTCGCACTCTTGGGGGTGAGGCCGCGGCACGCGGAGTTCCGCGATGGCGGTCTCGAAGTCTTCGAGCGTGTCGAACGCCTTGTAAACGGACGCGAACCGCAGGTACGCGACCAGGTCGAGCTCCTGCAACGGGCCGAGTATGGCCAGACCCACGTCGTGGGTGGTCAGCTCGGCGCTTCCGGTGGCGCGCACCGCCTCCTCGACCCGCTGGCCGAGCTTGGCGAGGGCGTCCTCGGTGACCGGCCGTCCCTGGCACGCCTTGCGCACGCCGGAGATGACCTTGGTACGGCTGAAGGGTTCGGTCACCCCGCTGCGCTTGATCACCATCAGCGAGGCCGTCTCCACCGTCGTGAAACGACGGGAGCAGTCGGGGCACTGACGGCGCCGACGGATCGACGTGCCGTCGTCCGTGGTGCGGCTGTCGACGACGCGGCTGTCGGGGTGCCTGCAGAAGGGGCAGTGCATGGTTCCCTCACCCTCCCTCTTGGCACGACTGAATCACCTCGCGGGGCCCCTGAACGACCGAGACGGGTCTCTGTCGGGGGCTCGCGAAGCAGCCACCAGCATATGCGATGCCGAGGGCCTCGGCGGACCGGGGACCACAACTTCTGGGCGGCAGCGCTCATCCAACCACTAGATCTTGGGTTGTGGTGGATTTACTTCGTTCCGCGTGTCGCTGGGCGCGATGCCCGGACGGCGGCATTTCCGGTGCCACACTGGGCACAGGACCGGAAGGTGGCGATCCGACCGGGAAGGGTACCGTAAGCGGCGGACGCCGGACCGAACCCGCGTTCGGCGGACCGATCGTCCATACACCCCTCGATGTGCCCAGGTTGGACGATCCGCGTTTTTTCACTCGAACGTGTGTTTGGCGCAACCTTTCGAAAGCTACTACCGTTGTCCAGCTAGGGAGAACATTTCGAGAGGGGCCGCCGACGTGACCACCACCGCAGACAGTGCCACCATCACTGCCCAGAACCGCTCCCAGAGCCGACTCGAGCCGGTGCATCCCATGAACGACGCAAGTCTGAACCCGGAGGCGGAGCCCGCGCGCCCCGCGCGCTCGCTGCCAGGGCGACCTCCAGGCATCCGCGCCGACAGCTCCGGGCTCACGGACCGGCAGCGGAGGGTCATCGAGGTCATTCGCGACTCGGTGCAGCGGCGCGGCTACCCGCCGTCGATGCGGGAGATCGGCCAGGCGGTCGGCCTGTCCAGCACCTCGTCGGTCGCCCACCAGCTGATGGCCCTGGAGCGCAAGGGCTTCCTGCGCCGGGACCCGCACCGCCCCCGGGCGTACGAGGTCCGCGGCTCCGACCAGCCCAGCTCGCAGCCCACGGACACCACCGGCAAGCCCGCCGCCTCGTACGTACCCCTGGTCGGCCGGATCGCGGCCGGCGGCCCGATCCTCGCCGAGGAGTCGGTGGAGGACGTGTTCCCGCTCCCCCGCCAGCTCGTCGGTGACGGCGAGCTCTTCGTCCTCAAGGTCGTCGGCGACTCGATGATCGAGGCCGCCATCTGCGACGGCGACTGGGTCACGGTCCGCCGCCAGCCGGTCGCGGAGAACGGCGACATCGTGGCCGCGATGCTCGACGGCGAAGCCACGGTCAAGCGCTTCAAGCGCGAGGACGGGCACGTCTGGCTGCTCCCGCACAACGCCGCCTACCAGCCGATCCCCGGCGACGAGGCGACCATCCTCGGCAAGGTCGTCGCGGTACTGCGCCGGATCTGACCCTCGTCGCTTCCTAGCCAGCCCCCGGGACCCACTGCGCCGGTCCCGGGGGTTGTTTTGTACCCCGTTCTACTTGCCGTCGGCCTTGGCCTTCGCGTCGATCGCGGCGAGGGAACGGCGGGCCTGGTTGCGGTCCGTGGTGTACCAGAAGTCCGGCAGCGTGGCCCGCAGGAAGCTCCCGTACCGGGCCGTGGCCAGCCGGGGGTCCAGGACCGCGACGACACCCCGGTCGCCGGAGGCCCGTACGAGCCGGCCCGCACCCTGGGCCATCAGCAGCGCCGCATGCGTGGCCGCGACGGCCATGAAGCCGTTGCCGCCGTGCTCCTCGACCGACTTCTGCCGGGCGCTCATCAGCGGATCGTCCGGGCGCGGGAACGGGATGCGGTCCATCACCACGAGCTGGCAGCTGGGGCCCGGCACGTCCACCCCCTGCCAGAGCGACAGCGTCCCGAACAGGCAGGTCTTCGGGTCCGCCGCGAAGGCCTTGATCAGCTCGCCCAGCGTCTCCTCGCCCTGGAGCAGGATCGGGTTGTCGAGCCGGCCGCGCAGCTCCTCGGCAGCCGCCTTGGCGCCCCGCATGGAGGAGAACAGACCGAGGGTGCGGCCCCCGGCCGCCTCGATCAGCTCGGCGAGCTCGTCCATCATGTCGCCGCGGGTGCCCTCCCGGCCGGGCGTGGCCAGGTGCTTCGCGACGTACAGGATGCCCTGCTTGGGGTAGTCGAACGGCGAGCCGACGTCCAGGCCCTTCCAGACCGGGGCGTCCTCCCCCTCGACCCCTTCGGGGGACAGGCCCAGCGAGGCCGCGACCCCGTTGAAATCGCCGCCCAGCTTGAGGGTCGCCGAGGTCAGGACCACCGAGCGGTCCTCGAACAGCTTCTCGCGCAGCAGCCCGGACACCGACAGCGGGGCGACCCGCAGCGTGGCCCCGAACCGGTCGTGCCGCTCGTACCAGACGACGTCGTACTCGGAGCCGAGCAGGATCCGCTCGGCCACCCCGTGGACGCTCTCCACCGCGGCCAGGGCCTGCTTGCGGACGGCGTCCTCGTCGTGGACGGACTTGTCGCGGGTCGCGCCGATCGCGGAGATGACGTTGCGAGCGGCGTCCCGGAGGGCCGCCAGCGCGTACCCGAGGTCCTCGGGGACTTCCTCCAGCCGGCCCGGAAGGGCCAGCTCCATGACCCGCTCGAACGACTCGGACGCGGTCTGGAGCGAATCAGCGGTCTTCTCGTCGACCAGCTTGGCCGCGCGCTTCACGGCGCGGTTGACCTGGCCCGGGGTGAGCTCGCCGGTGGCGACCCCGGTCACCCGGGAGACCAGCTCGTGCGCCTCGTCCACGATCAGCACCTCGTGCTGCGGCAGCACCGGGGCGCCCTCGATGGCGTCGATGGCCAGCAGGGCGTGGTTGGTGACGACGACGTCGGCCAGCTTGGCCCGCTCGCGGGCGGCCTCGGCGAAGCACTCGGCGCCGTACGCGCACTTCGTCGCGCCCAGGCACTCCCGGGAGGAGACGGAGATCTGCGACCAGGCCTTGTCCGAGACGCCGGGCGTCAGGTCGTCCCGGTCGCCGGTCTCGGTCTCGTCCGCCCAGTCGCGCAGGCGCAGCAGGTCCTGGCCCAGCTTGCTGGTGGGGGCGGCCGCCTCGAACTGGTCGAAGAGGCCCTCCTCCTCGTCCTGCGGCGCGCCCTCGTGCAGCCGGTGCAGGCACAGGTAGTTGGATCGGCCCTTGAGCATGGCGAACTGCGGGCGGCGGCGCAGCTGCGGATGCAGCGCGTCCACCGTCCGGGGCAGGTCGCGCTCGACGAGCTGCCGCTGGAGGGCGAGGGTGGCGGTGGCCACGACCACGCGCTCGCCGTGCGCGAGGGCCGGCACCAGGTAGCCGAGGGACTTGCCGGTGCCGGTGCCCGCCTGGATCAGGCGGTGCGTGTTGTCGTCGATCGCTTCGGCGACGGCTTCGGCCATGGCCACCTGGCCGGGCCGCTCCGTGCCGCCGACGGCGGATACGGCGGCGTGCAGCAGGTCGGGGAGGGAGGGCTTCGTCATAGCAATGACAACCCTACGGGGCGCCGCCGACAGTGGCCGCCACGACGGTGGTTCACGGCCGGTACAAGGGGTTGGGCACGGTGCCGTACTCCACCGCGTGCGGGCGGTCGGAGCGGTCGCGGTAGCCGTCCTCGTACAGCCGGTTCCGGTTCAGGCAGAGCCGCCCGATCCGCTCGCCGAGCAGGTCGAAGATCTCGTGGCGCTCCTTGAGCTCGGGGAAGCGGGCCTGCTGGCGCAGGATCTCCGCCCGTACGAGGGACCAGAACTCCTCCTCGGGGACGCCGAGGCGGTCCTCGCAGAGGGCGGAGAGGTAGCGGAAGACGCCGACGAAGAGACCGGAGTGGATGTACTGGGGCAGGAAGTCCGCGGGCTTGTCGCGCAGCGCGGCACGCACCTCGGCGGGCACGGACGCCAGCTCGGGCAGCGGCTCCCGGCAGATGTTGATCTCGTCCACGAAGTCCTTCAGGGCGATCCGGACCGGGACCTCGTGCTCGTCGAAGATCACGGTGGCGTTCTCGCCGTGCGGGGAGAAGACCGTGCCGTAGCGGTAGAGGAAGTGGAGCAGCGGGGGCAGCAGGGCGGCGAAGAGCCGTTGCAGCCAGCGGGCCGGGGTGAGCCCGGACCGGGCGACGAGCTCGGCGGTGAAGGACCGGCCGCGCGGGTCGACGTGGAGGAGGGCGGCGAGCGTACGGGCCCGCTCACCGGGGGCGAGCCGGCTGGTCAGGGGCTCGCGCCAGATCGCCCCGAGGAGCTCCTTGTACTGGTAGGGGGCCTCGGGGAGCTCGTCGTAGACGGGGTGGCGGACGGTGACCGAGGCGACCTCGCCGAGGAGGACCACGCGGCATTCCTCGCGGAGGAAGGGGTCGGCGTCGTGGAGGGAGCGGATCCAGGCGGTGACGGCGGGGGCGGCGGCGCAGTGGTCGGAGGGCAGGCCGCGCCAGACGAGGGTGTTGAAGACGGAGAGCGGCAGCTTGACGCTGTGCCGGTCGGGTCGGGTGAGGTTGAGGAAGGTGCGGACGGACTGCTGCGGGATGCGTATGTCGGGGTCGGCGGGGAGCGGGACCAGGGCGCCCGAGGCCAGGGCCGGGGCGAAGAGGGGGAGCACGACCTCGTCCCATTGCCAGGGGTGGACCGGGAGGTAGAGGTATCCGAGCGGGTCGAGGCCTCGGGCGCGCAGGGCCTGGTCGAAGGCGGCGCGGGTGACGGGGTCGAGTTCTTCGGCGTAGAGGCGGGCCGGATCTTCCAGGCCGGCCGTGCCGCGGTAGGCCGCGAGGGAGGTGTGGGCGGCGAGCCAGGGCAGCCGCTGGCGGGTGCGGGCCTCGGGGGCCCAGGCGGCGGTGTCGGCGGCGGACAGTCCTATGCGGCCCTTGTTGAGGACGAGCCAGGGGTGGCCGGTCTGATGGCCTTCGAGCTCGGCGTGGTCGAGATCGGCGAGGACGTCGGCGGTGAGCGCGGTGTGGTCGATGCGGGCGTCGGCGGCGAGGGTGGCGCTGAGCTCGCGGACGAGGTGGCCGAGGGTGGAGCCGTCGAGGCTGAGGAGGGTGCGGGCACGGATCAGGAAGGCGTACGGGTCCCCGAAGGCGGTCGGGGGCTCCATGGAGGGGGGCGGAGGGGTGAGCGTGATGGTGTCGTGGGCGACGTGCCAGCTGCCGTACGCGCGGCGGCGGGCCCGGAAGCCGAGGGTGCTGCCGTCGTCGAGGGTCAGCTGCCAAGCGTCTCCGGCGGCGGTCGCCGGGGCGGGGGCCCGGAGGGGGCTGATGATCTCCTCGTAGGCGAACTCGGCCAGCATCTTGGCGAGCAGTCGGCGGGCGGCGGACTCCCAGGTCGCGGTGGTGAGTTCGGGGGGCGTGCAGGGGTGTTGGGGGGACGGTGGAACGGAAGCTTCCGAGCAATGGCGGCCGGCGGAGTCGGGGGCGGCGGGGAAATTCGGCACGGGACTCCTCGGGGATCGGGAACTTTGCTGCGTGGCGCAGAGTTTTCGAAGGGTGAGGCGTGAACGGGGCGACTCGGACGGGGCGACTCGGACGGGGAGGGTCGGATGGGGAGGCTCGGATGGATCAGATGAGGTTGCGCAGGGCCCGCTCCCGGATCATCAGCGCGGCCCGCTTCCCGGGAAGGTCGATCTCCGCGGAACAGCGGAATCCGGAGTTGAGGAAGGCTGATACGGAGGGGGTGTTGCGGATGTCCGGTTCGGCGATGACGCGGGTGCAGCGCGGGCGGTTGTCGAGCACCAGGTTGGCGACGGCGCGCAGCAGGACGGTGCCCAGACCTCGGCCGCGGTTCGTGCCGTCCCCGATGAGCAGGTGGATACCCGTGTCGTGGGGGCGCGCCGGGTAGTGGCGGGAGAGCGGGTCGAGGTCGGCCCGGTAGACCTCCCAGTAGCTCATCGGTGTGCCGTCGAGGACGCCGAGGCAGGGGATGCTGTGGCCGTTCCCGTCGAGCTGGGACCGTACGTGGGCGGCGGTGACGGCGGCGGGGCCGGCGAGCTCCCAGTACGCGGCCACATCGGGGTCGTTCATCCACCCGGTCAGCAGCTCCAGGTCGCGGCCCAGGCGTACGGGTTCGAGGCGGAAGGCACCGGCCGGGGTGGCGGTGGTGCCCCAGCCGGCCGGTGAGTCGAGCAGTTCGGCCTCGGCGAGCAGGGGCAGCAGCCGGGCGGTGAGACGCCGTCCGGGGATGCGGGCGGTGGCGCCGGCGGCGGTGGCGAAGTCGAGGGCAGTGGCAGCGGTGGCGGTGGTTGCGTAGCGGGACGTGTCGGTGGAGGGCATCGGCACTCAATCGTGGAGGGGGTTGGCGATGGTGACGTAGACGGACTGGGAGTCCACGGGGCCGACGAGCTCGTCGAGGCCGCCCAGGCGGGTGAGCAGGTTCGCCTTGCAGCGCAGGGTGGGCGAGTCGAGCAGCCGTGCGGGGACCGGTCCGAGTCCGGAGGCCTTGCCGAGGAAGCGGCGGAAGGCGGCGAGCAGGACGCGTTCGTCGGCGAGTTGCTGGGATCCGAAGGCGCCGATGAGGCCGAGCACGTTGTTGATGCCGAGGTAGTAGGTGAAGCGTTCGTCGGTGACGGCGTCGGAGACGAAGGTGTCGCTGGCGCTGCCGATACCGGGGAGCCGGCGCTCCAGTTCCGCGCGGTGGGAGGCGCGGAAGTAGTAGCCCTGGTTGTCGCGGTAGCGGCCGCCGACCGGCCAGCCGGCCGGGTCGAGGAGGACCAGCGTGTTCTGCTGGTGCGCTTCGAGGGCGATCCCGGCGAGCGCGTCGAAGGCCAGGATCGGCAGGACGACGTGGTCGAGGTAGCGCAGGAACCACTCGGCGGCGACGGCGGCCGTCGGGCGCCCGGTGGCGGCGGCGAGCCGGGCGACGGTCTCGGCGAGCCGGGAGCGCATGGTGGTCCGGCCCGGCCACGGGCGGGGCGAGGTGAGTGCGGCGACGCAGACGGCGTCGTCGTGGGAGCGGAAGGGGTTGTGCCGGAGCACGGCGTCGAGTCCGGGGACGGGAGTGCCGTCCGGGGCGTCGACGGCGATCCAGGCGGGGTCGCGCACGATGTCGAAGCCGGGGTGGGCCGCCTGCCACTGTTCCGCGAGGCCGGTGCGGAGCAGCCGGTGCACCTCGACGCCGCGGTGGAGTTCCTTGCGGAGGTTCTCACGGCGGGAGTTGGTGATGCGCACGCCCAGGGAGAGCTTGAGCATCGCGGGGGCGCCGGGGCGGTGGACGGTGCGGACGGAGGAGGTGGGGTGCCAGGGCTCTCCGAACGGGCCCAGGTCGTGCAGGAGTCCCGCGTCGCGGAGGGCGGCGACGGTGGGGCGCTGGAGCAGGTCCCGGGCCTGCCAGGGGTGCAGGGGGAGGGGGGTCGTGCCGTCGGGCAGCGGGAGCCCGGGGGTGAGCCGGCCGAGGAGCCGGGCGGCGGAGACGGGGCGGCCGCGTTCGGTCCAGGCGGAGTCGGTGGCGAGGGCGGAGGGGGCGACGGCGAACCAGTGCAGGGGGAAGGAGCCGTGGAGTTCGGGTGAGTAGCGGCGGATCTCGGCTTCGGAGAGTCCTTCGCGGCTCTTCGGGTCCGGCTGAAGGGGGTGGCCGAGGAGGAGGGACTGTTCGGCGGTGAGGAAGAGGTCACCGGCGACGGGTTCGGGCGGGGTGGGCCGTTCGCGCCGGTCGGCGATGAACTCGGCGGTGCGGCGCACCGAGTCGGCGACCCGGCCGACGAGGTCGGCGCCGCCGCGGCCGCGGGGGTCGCCCTCGCGGGCGAGCAGCGCGGCGAGGGTGACGGCGTCCAGGGCGGCGGCGTGGGCGGGCGCGCCTTCGAGCCGGGCGGGGCCGAAGCGGTGCCAGCCGGTGGCGGACCAGTACCGGACGTCCACCGTCAGGGCGGTGCCGGACGTGGGGAGGGGGATGCGCAGCACGCTCCCGACAGCCCCGCCGGAACCCCCGGTCCCGCTCTCCCGGACCCAACACCGCAGCAGGTTCTCCACGGCGGCGCCCTCGGCGGCGACGCCCGGGTCGGGGTGATCCAGTGCCTCGGCCTCGGCCGACACCCCGGCCCCGGTGCCGGCCCCGGCCTCGGTGCCGGCCCCGGTGCCGGCTCCGGCTCCGGCCGCGGTGCCGGTCCGGGCCCGCGGGACGCCGTCATGCTGCCTCGGCACGCCGCCGCCCCCGCCGTCCCCGGCATCGGGGCTGCCGGTTCTGCCGGTTCTACCGGGAGCGCCGGACCCGGGGGTGGGCCACGGGGTGGCTGCGGCGATCGCCGGCGTCGCGGTGCCGGGGGCGGCGGTCGGGGCGGGGTGGGTGGCTTCGGGCATGCGGGGGTCCTTGTGGTCAGTGGGGGTGGTGGGAGGCGGCGGCGGGGATGGCGTCGGACAGGCGGTCCAGGACCGCCGCCGCCTGTTCGTCGGTCAGGGTCAGCGGGGGCAGCAGCCGGACCACGCTCGCGTTGCGGCCGCCGAGTTCGACGATCAGGCCGCGGTTCAGGCACTCCTGGCGGACCGCCGCGGCGAGGGCCTGCGCCGGGGCACCGGTGTCCGGGTCGACGAGTTCGACGCCGATCATCAGGCCGCGGCCCCGGACATCCCCGATGCAGGGGTGCGCGGAGGCCAGGCCGCGCAGGGCGGTCAGCATCCGCTCGCCCAGGGCCCCGGCGCGCTCGGCGAGACGGTTCTTCCGTACGTACGCCAGGGTCGCCGCCCCGGCCGCCATCGCCAGCTGGTTGCCCCGGAACGTGCCGGCATGGGCTCCCGGTGCCCAGACGTCCAGGCCCGACCGGTACACGATCACCGCCAGCGGGAGGCTGCCGCCGATCGCCTTGGACAGGACCATCACGTCCGGCACCACCCCGGCGTGGTCGACGCCCCAGAAGGCGCCGGTACGGCCCACTCCCGTCTGCACCTCGTCCGCGATCAGCGGGATCCCCCGGGCCTCGGTGATCTCACGCATCCGGCGCAGCCACGCGTCGGGGGCCGGGAAGACCCCGCCTTCGCCCTGCACCGGCTCGACGATCATCGCCGCGGGCGAGGGCACCCCGCCCTTGGGGTCGTCCAGCAGGCTCTCGGTCCAACGGGCCCCGAGCCGCGCGCCCTCGGGGCCGCCGACCCCGAACGGGCAGCGGAAGTCCTGCGGGAACGGGAGCCGGGTCACCCGTACGTCCGGCGCTCCGCCCGAGGCGCCCAGGGCCCCGGCGGTCATCCCGTGGTAGGCCCCCGTGAAGGCCAGCAGCCCCGAACGCCCGGTGGCGGTCCGGACCAGCTTGAGCGCGGCCTCGACCGCATCCGTGCCGGCGGGCCCGCAGAACTGGATGCGGGCATCGGCGGCCAGGGCCGGCGGGAGGCAGGCGAACAGCTCCGTGGTGAAGGCGTCCTTGACCGGGGTCGCGAGGTCCAGGACGTGCAGCGGGGCTCCGGAGTCGAGGACGCCCCGTACGGCTTCGAGCACCACGGGGTGGTTGTGGCCCAGGGCGAGGGTGCCGGCCCCGGAGAGGCAGTCGAGGTAGCGCCGCCCGTCGGCGCCCTCGATGGTCAGCCCCCGGGCGCGCACCGGGACGATGGGCAGCGAGCGCGCGTACGTCCGGGCGGCGGACTCCCGCATCGCCTGCCGGCGCAGGATGCCCTCCACCCCGCCGTGCTCCACTGCCCGAGTTCCCTGTGTCGGCACCTGTGACGGCGCTTGCGACGGCACCGGCGCGGCAGCCGCGCCCTGCTCGGTCAAAGCCACGACTCTCGGACCTCCCGCACGGACTGCTCCATCGGATTGCTCCTCGAACATGAACGCCGCCCCCCATCCCCCGTACGTACCAACGACGGTGGCGGCGGCGGATCACGGGTGGCCCGAAGATCCTTGTCCCGCCGGGACTTCGTCCCGGATTCGCCGGGACTCGGCGGCTTCCGCCGGTCCCGGAACCGCGGCCCCGGGCTGTGCCGTCCCCAACGACAGCGGCATAGTGGGGTGCTGCACTTGGCGGCACGCGCCTCGCGTGCCCCACGCACCTCAACTGCACCGCGTCTGACACCCAGAATCACCAGGGGGATTCACGACATGCGACCGAACCGACCGGTCACCGCGATCCTGTGCGCGGCGGCACTCGCCCTGACCGCCGCGGCCTGCGGACCCGGCGACGGGGAGGCCGGCGGCGACGCCAAGCCGACCGTGGCGGCGAGCCTCCCGTCCGGAGCCGACGGGATCAAGATCCCGGACCAGCTCAAGGAGAAGCTCAAGCAGCACGGCATCGACCTGGAGAAGTGGAAGGGGGGTGCGTGGAAGAACTGGAAGCAGGAGGACTGGCTCCGCGAGGCGGGCGACTACATCAACCCGATCATCGAGGACCTCTGGGACCCGGACCGGATGCGTGAGGCCGACAAGACCCCGCAGCCCCCGGCCGTCGACCAGGACGCCGGCAAGGACCAGGGCATCACCGACCCGACCCCGGCGCCGGTGCAGGCCAAGGCCGCCAACGCCCCGTACCACACCAGCGTTCCCGTCTCCGGCAAGGTGTTCTTCGACGGCCCCGAGGGCTCCATGGTCTGCTCGGCGACCGTGGTGAAGGACCCGGCCCACCCGGGCAAGTCCAACATGGTCTGGACGGCCGGCCACTGCGTGCACGCGGGCAAGTCCGGCGGCTGGTACCGCAACATCGCCTTCGTCCCCTCGTACAACAACGCGGGCAAGCCTGCCGCGCAGCTCAAGGGCGCCCCGCGCGAGCAGGTGGCCCCGTACGGCGTGTGGTGGAGCGACTGGGCGCAGACCTCGGACCAGTGGATCGCGAACGGCGGTCCGACCGGTGGCGCGGGCGCCCCGTACGACTTCGCGGTGCTGCACGTGACCCCGGAGAAGAGCAGCGGGAAGTCCCTGGAGGAGACGGTCGGCGCGGCGCTCCCGGTGGAGTTCAACGCCCCGGCGGTGCCGAAGGTCGCGAGCATCACGGCGACCGGCTACCCGGCGGCGGCCCCGTTCGACGGCCAGAAGGCCTTCCAGTGCGCCGACAAGCCGGGCCGGCTGTCGCTGGCCGCGAACGCCCCGGTGATGTACCGGATCGGCTGCACGATGACCGGCGGCTCCTCCGGCGGCGGCTGGGTGGCCGCGGGCAGTGACGGCAAGCCGGCGCTGGTGTCGAACACCTCGATCGGCCCCGCCAAGGCGGGCTGGCTGGCCGGACCCCGGCTGGGCCCGGAGGCCAAGGGGATCTTCGACGCCGTGAGCGCCAAGTTCAAGTAGTCGTCGTCCCGTGCGCGTAAACGAAAAACGGAGGGCCCCCTGCACCGCAGGGGGCCCTCCGCCTTGTATCCGGTTGCGCGTTACCGCTTCGCCGGCACGTACGGCGCCAGGTCCGACGCCAGTTCCTGGTGGACCCGCACCTTCAGCAGGGTGCCCTCCGGGGTGTGCTCCTCGGAGATCACCTCGCCCTCGGCGTGGGCCCGGGCGACCAGCGAGCCGCGCGTGTACGGCACCAGCGCCTCGACCTCGACCTCGGGCCGCGGCAGCTCGGAGTCGATGAGCGCGAGGAGCTCGGCGATGCCCTGTCCCGTGCGCGCCGAGACGGCGATGGAGTGCCGCTCGATGCGCAGCAGCCGCTGCAGTACGAGCGGGTCCGCGGCGTCGGCCTTGTTGATCACTACGATCTCGGGCACGTTGACCGCGCCGACCTCGCGGATGACCTCGCGGACGGCCGCCAGCTGCTCCTCCGGGGCCGGGTGCGAGCCGTCCACGATGTGCAGGATGAGGTCGGAGTCGCCGACCTCCTCCATCGTGGAGCGGAACGCCTCGACCAGGTGGTGGGGCAGGTGCCGGACGAAGCCGACCGTGTCGGCCAGGGTGTAGATCCGGCCGGACGGCGTTTCGGCCCGGCGCACGGTCGGGTCGAGGGTGGCGAACAGTGCGTTCTCCACCAGCACGCCCGCGCCCGTGAGGCGGTTGAGCAGCGACGACTTGCCGGCGTTGGTGTAGCCGGCGATGGCGACCGAGGGCACCTTGTTGCGGCGCCGCTCCTGCCGCTTGATGTCGCGGCCGGTCTTCATCTCCGCGATCTCCCGGCGCATCTTCGCCATCTTCTCGCGGATCCGGCGCCGGTCCGTCTCGATCTTGGTCTCACCGGGGCCGCGGGTGGCCATGCCGCCACCGCCGCCGCCACCCATCTGCCGGGACAGCGACTGACCCCAACCGCGCAGACGCGGCAGCATGTACTGCATCTGCGCGAGGGCGACCTGCGCCTTGCCCTCTCGGGACTTGGCGTGCTGGGCGAAGATGTCGAGGATCAGGGCGGTCCGGTCGACCACCTTGACCTTGACGACGTCCTCGAGGGCGATGAGCTGGCCGGGGCTGAGCTCGCCGTCGCAGACGACGGTGTCGGCTCCGCTCTCCAGCACGATGTCGCGCAGTTCGCGGGCCTTGCCCGAGCCGATGAAGGTGGCCGGGTCCGGCTTGTCACGGCGCTGGATCACACCGTCGAGTACGAGGGCGCCCGCCGTCTCGGCGAGGGCCGCGAGCTCCGCGAGGGAGTTCTCGGCGTCCTGCACCGTTCCGGAGGTCCAGACGCCCACCAGCACGACGCGCTCCAGGCGCAGCTGCCGGTACTCGACCTCGGTGACGTCTTCGAGCTCGGTGGAGAGGCCGACCACGCGGCGCAGCGCCGCGCGCTCGGAGCGCTCGAACTGCTCACCGTCCCGGTCTCCGTCGACCTCGTGGCTCCAGGCGACGTCCTCTTCCATCAGGGCGTCGGCCCGAAGGCTCTCGGTGAAGCTCTGCGAGTCCGGCACGTCCCGTGCGTCCCGCGCGTCCTGGGAAGGGGAAGAAGAGGAGGTCATTGGATCCTTACGTCGAAATCGAATGCGGTCATGTCACGCATGGCGGGCCAGGCGTAACAGTGACTCTCACACTGTCACGTCCAACGTGTCACATCGCCGGGAGATTCCCCCGGCCTGCGGCTCCGTCGATCGGCCCTGTCGATGGTGACATGCCCGCTCCCCGGCGGTCACACCCTTTTCGGCCCGCCCCACTCCGGGTGCCCGGGCATCGCCGGGGTCGTCTTGCCGTACAGCCACGGCGTCAGGAAGGCCGTGAGGTCCCGTCCCGCCACCTCCGAGGCCAGCCGCACGAAGTCCTCCGTGCCGGCGGTGTCGTCCTTGTGCTCCGCCACCCAGCGCCGCTCGACCCGGTCGAAGGCCTTCTCGCCGATCTCCTGCCGCAGTGCGTACAGCGCCAGCGCGGCCCCGTCGTAGACCGCCGGCCGGAACAGTCCGACCTTCTCCCCGGGGGCGGCGGCCTTCGGTGCGGCCGGGGGCCCGCCGGCCGCCCGCCACTGGTCGGAGCGCTGGTACGCCTCGCGCATGCGCCGCTCCATGGAGTACTTGCCGAGGCCGTCCGCGTACAGGGCCTCGTACCAGGTGGCGTGCCCCTCGTTGAGCCACAGGTCGGACCAGGTCCGCGGGGTGACGCTGTCGCCGAACCACTGGTGGGCCAGCTCGTGGACCATCACGGACTCGACGTACCACGCGGGGTAGCCGGTCCCCGAGAAGAGGCCGCTCTCGAAGAGCGAGAGGGTCTGCGTCTCCAGCTCGAACCCGGTCTTCGCCTTGGCGATCAGCACCCCGTAGTTCTCGAAGGGGTAGCGGCCGACGCGCGCCTCCATCCACTGGACGTGCCCGGCCGTCTTCTTCAGCCAGGGCTCCAGGCGCCCCCGGTCCGCGGCCGGGACCACGCTGCGCAGCGGCAGACCGTGCGGACCGGCGGCCTCCACCACGGCCGAGTCGCCGATGGAGACCTGCGCAAGCTCAGTGGCCATCGGGTGCAGGGTGCGGTACGTCCAGGTGGTCGCGCCTGCGGCGCGGGGGGCCGGGAGGGCGCCGGCCACTCCGTTGGCGACGGCGGTCAGACCGGCCGGGGCGGTGATCCGGAAGGTGAAGTACGCCTTGTCCGCGGGGTGGTCGTTGCACGGGAAGACCCGGTGGGCGGCGTCGGCCTGGTTGGCCATGGCCAGCCCGTCCTCGGTGGGCAGCCAGCCTCCGTCGGCGATGCCGCGAGGATCGCTGGTGTGCCGGATCTCGATGTGGAGCGGCACGTTCGCCGCGATCGGGCCGGCCGGCGTGAGCACGAGGTCCTCCCCGGCGCTCTCGAACTGCGCCGGCTCGCCGTTGACCTGGGCTGACGCCACCGTGCCGTGGGTGAAGTCGAGGTTGATCCGCTCCAGCGGCTCCAGCGCGCGGGCGTCGATGACGGTGACCGCGTCGAGCGGGCTCTTGTTGTCCTTGTACGTGAAGGACAGGTCGTACGAGAGGACGTCGTACCCGGGGTTCCCGAGCTCCGGGAACAGCGTGTCGCCGATGCCCAGCGGCTTCGGCGGGGGCAGCACGGCGGCGACCAGGGTGAGGGAGGCCGCGGCCAGCAGGGCGGCGCGCAGGCGCGGGGAGGAGAGCTGCATCCCCCACCGCTTACCAGCGCCCGCCGCGCCACCGCGTACGGCGCGCGACGGTTCCACCCGAACGGGACCTTCCGCGGCCGCGCGCTCGGACCTGGGGCCGCGACGACGGGACTACGGCACGGCATGATCCAGGCGCTGCCTAGGCCCGGCGCACGTCGTAGACCCCCGGCACCTCCCGCATCGCCCGCATCAGGGCCGGCAGCCCGGTCGCGTCGGGCAGTTGCAGGGTGTACGTGTGCCGGACCCGCTGCTCGACGGGCGGTTCCACGGTCGCGGAGACCACCTCGACCCCCTCGCGGGCGATGGCCTCGGTCAGGTCGGCCAGCAGGTGCGGGCGGCCGAACGATTCGGCGAGCAGCGTGACCCGGCAGTCCGCCGTGGCCCGCCAGTGCACGGCGACGGAGGTCCGCCCCAGCGCGCGCATCTGGGCCACCGCCGCGCAGTGGATGCGGTGGACGGTGACGGCCCCGCCCCGTACGACGAACCCGGCCACGGCGTCCGGCGGCACGGGCGTGCAGCAGCCGGCCAGCCGTACGGTGGCGTCGGGCAGGTCGGCTACGGCATTGCCGCCGCCGCCCCGGGCGCCGACCACGGACAGCGGTGCCCGGGCGGGCGTGGCGACGGGCTTCACGGTGTCGGGGTGCGCCTGGAGCCAGCTGCCGATGGCGATCCGGGCGGCCGGGGTCCTGGCGTGCTCCAGCCAGTCGGCGGCGGGCCCGGAGGAGGCGTCCTGGGCGAGCAGCAGCTGGACGGTGTCCCCGTCGGACAGCCGGGAGGACAGGGAGGTGAGGCGCCCGTTGACGCGGGCGCCGATACAGCCGTGGGCCGCCTCGCCGTGCTGCGCGTAGGCGGCGTCGATACAGCTGGCCCCGGCGGGCAGGCTGAGCGGGCCGGAGGACCTGCCGCCCTCGCTGAACACGGTGATCTCCCGGTCCTGGGCCAGCTCGGCGCGCAGCACGCTCCAGAAGGTGTCGGGGTCGGGCGCGGACTGCTGCCAGTCGAGGAGGCGCGAGAGCCAGCCGGGCCGGGTCGGGTCGACCCGCTCCTCGTCGCAGTCGGGGGCGGCCTCGGCGGCCGGGGCGGTGGTGTACGGATTGCCGAGGGCGACGACCCCGGCCTCGGCGACCCGGTGCATCTGGCGGGTGCGGACGATGACTTCGGCCACGTACCCCTCGGGGGTGGCGACGGCGGTGTGCAGCGACTGGTAGAGGTTGAACTTCGGGGCGGCGATGAAGTCCTTGAACTCCGAGACGACCGGGGTGAAGCAGGTGTGCAGCTCGCCCAGCACGGCGTAGCAGTCGGCGTTCTCGCCGACGAGGACGAGGATGCGGCCGAAGTCGGAGCCGCGCAGCTCGCCGCGCTTGAGGGCGATGCGGTGCACGGAGACGAAGTGCCGGGGGCGTACGACCACCTCGGCGGCGATCCCGGCCTCCCGCAGCACGCCGCGTACGGACTCGGCGATGGCGGGCAGCGGGTCGCGCTCCCCCGCGTGGGCGGCGATGAGCGCGCGGGTGTGCTCGTACTCCTCGGGGTGCAGGATCGCGAAGACGAGGTCTTCCAGCTCGGTTTTGAGGGCCTGTACGCCGAGCCGTTCGGCGAGCGGGATGAGGACGTCGCGGGTGACCTTGGCGATGCGCGCCTGTTTCTCGGGGCGCATCACGCCGAGGGTGCGCATGTTGTGCAGCCGGTCGGCGAGTTTGATGGACATGACGCGGACGTCGTTGCCGGTGGCGACGAGCATCTTGCGGAAGGTCTCGGGCTCGGCGGCGGCCCCGTAGTCGATCTTCTCGACCTTGGTGACGCCGTCGACGATGAAGCAGACCTCGTCGCCGAATTCCGCGCGGACCTGATCGAGGGTCACCTCGGTGTCCTCGACGGTGTCGTGGAGCAGAGAGGCCGTCAAGGTGGTGGTTTCGGCGCCGAGTTCGGCGAGGATCAGGGTGACGGCGAGCGGGTGTGTGATGTACGGCTCACCGCTTTTCCGCATCTGGCCGCGGTGCGAGGACTCCGCGAGCACGTACGCGCGGTGCAGGAGGGAAAGGTCCGCGTCCGGGTGGTGGGCGCGGTGCGCCTCGGCGACGTGGCCGATGGCGTCGGGGAGCCGGTCTCGGGATGTGGGTCCGAGAAGGGCAGCGCGCCCGAGTCGTCGCAGGTCAAGGCGGGTTCGGCCCCGTCTGCGGAGTTCGGGGCGCGCTTCGGGACGTGCTTCGGGGTTCGTGGCCTCTGCACTCATGGGCACCTCCGGCGGCTTCGACCGGCGGTGGCGGGCATGGGGTGAGCCCTCAGGGCCGGTGCCTGATGCTACCGACCCCACCACGTGGCGCAGTCCGCCTCTCGCTCAGCGTGAAACGGATCACCCATTAGAGGGAAGCCTCAGCCGAAAGCCGTTTCGGTGAGCCAGGCCGCGTCAAACTCGCCCGCGGCCACGATGACGGCGGGTCCCGTCATGTCGATCTGCCCGTCGGGGTGTTCGGTGATGACGAGGGTGCCGCCGGGGAGGTCGACGGTGTACGTGACGGGCTGGCCGGTGACGGCCGGGTCGACGCCGTCGCGGCGGATGGCGGCCACGGCGACGGCGCAGGCGCCCGTGCCGCAGGAGCGGGTCTCGCCGGAGCCGCGCTCGTGGACGCGCATGGCGACGTGCCGGGGGCCGCGGTCGACGACGAACTCCACGTTGACACCCGTCGGGTAGACCTCGGCCGGGCTGAACGGGGGCGGGTCGAGCAGCTTTCCGGCGTGGTCCAGGCTTTCAACGAACGCGACGGCGTGCGGGTTCCCCATGTTGACGTTGCGGGCGGGCCAGGCGCGCTCGCCGACGCTGACGGTGACCTGTTCCCCGGGGAGGACGGCGCGGCCCATGGAGACCGTCACGTCGCCGCTCTTGTCGAGGTGCACCCGCTTGACGCCGCCGCGGGTGGCGACGGCGAGGTCGCCGGGCTCGACGTGGCCGGCGTACTGGAGGTAGCGGGCGAAGACGCGGACGCCGTTGCCGCACATCTCGGCGATGGAGCCGTCGCTGTTGCGGTAGTCCATGAACCACTCGGCCTCGTCGGCCATGTGCGCGGCCTCGGGGTGCGCGGCGGACCGGACCACGTGCAGCACCCCGTCCGCGCCGATGCCGGCGCGCCGGTCGCAGAGCTTCGCGACGGCGGTCGCGGGCAGCTCGACGGCGTTGTCCGGGTCCGGGACGATCACGAAGTCGTTCTCGGTGCCGTGGCCCTTGAGGAAGGAGAGGCTCGTCTGCGTCACGCGCCCATGGTACCGAGCGGGGCGTTCGGGCAGGTCGGCGGCGCCCGCGGGGACTCCAAGCCGGGTGGCGGCTAGCGCAGCCGCGCGACCCGGTACACGGCCAGGGCCACGACGGCCAGCGCGACCAGGGCGTACAGGCCAGCCATGCGCCAGTCGGGGCGGCGGCCGCTGCCCCGGGGCGGGAGCCCGGGCCAGGTGTGGCCGACGCGGCGGGCGGCCATCATCCCCCAGCCGCCGGCGCAGGAGCAGATGAGGAAGCCGAGCATGGCGACCACGGCTCCGCCGTCGCCGAACTCGAAGGCGAGGGGGAAGGCGAACATCAGGGAGCCGGCGGCGGCCAGCAGCACGATCGGGGCGATCTGCCAGATGCGCAGCCGGCGCTGCGGGCGCAGCTCGACCTCGAACTCGGGACCGGCGGCGGCCTCCGCCTCGGCGGTGTCCGGTGCGTCCGGGCCGTCGGGGGTCAGCCGTGCGGGATCGGCGGGCAGGCCGAGGGCCTCGGGCTCGGGAGCCTCACCGCCGGCGACCGCCGGGTGACTGCCCCAGAGCGCCGGGTCCGCTTCCTGCCTCGTGCCGTCCTGCCCGGTGTCGCGAGGGCCGGCCTCCATCGCCACGCGCCCTCCCCACTCGGACTTCGTACGCCGTTGTTCACCGCCGGTGACCGCACCCGCGGAATTTGATGATGGCACGGCTCAGGGCCCCGAACGGGCGCGAGGGGCGTCCCGATGCCATCACGTGATCAGGCTGTGACCGCTCGTTCGACCAACGACTGCGCGAGTCCGACGAGTTCCCCCCGGTCCGCGACGGCGCCGCTGAGCCAGTGCACACGGGGGTCCCTGCGGAACCAGGAGTCCTGGCGGCGGGCGAACCGCTTGGTGGCCCGCACGGTCTCGGCCCGGGCCTCGTCCTCGGTGCACTCGCCGGCCAGGGCGGCCAGCACCTGCTGGTAGCCGAGCGCCCTGGAAGCGGTGATTCCGTCACGCAGGCCCTGAGCCTCCAGCGTGCGGACCTCGTCGACGAGCCCGGCCTCCCACATCCGGTCCACCCGCAGCGCGATCCGCTCGTCGAGCTCCGGCCGGGCCACGTCCACGCCGATCTGCACGGTCTCGTAGACCGACTCGTGGCCGGGGAGGTTCGCGGTGAACGGCTTCCCGGTGATCTCGATGACCTCAAGGGCGCGGACGATACGGCGGCCGTTGCTCGGCAGGATCGCCTGGGCCGCGGCCGGGTCGGCGGCGGCGAGGCGGGCGTGCAGGGCGCCGGGGCCGCGCAGCGTGACCTCCGCCTCCAGCCGGGCCCGGACCTCCGGGTCGGTGCCGGGGAACTCCATGGCGTCGAGGGCGCCGCGGACGTACAGGCCCGATCCGCCGACGAGGACCGGTGTACGGCCCTGGGCGAGCAGCTTGTCGATCTCGGCGCGGGCCAGGCGCTGGTACTCGGCGACGCTCGCGGTCTCGGTCACGTCCCAGATGTCGAGGAGGTGGTGCGGGACTCCGCCGCGCTCCTCGGTCGTCAGCTTGGCGGTGCCGATGTCCATCCCCCGGTACAGCTGCATGGAATCGGCGTTGACGACTTCGCCGTCGAAATGGCGGGCCAGGGCTACGCCCAGATCGGACTTTCCGGCCGCAGTGGGACCGACGACGGCGATGACCCGCGGAGCGGGGGCTGCATTGCTCACCGACCCAGTTTCGCAGCCCCCGGTCAAGACACCGGCATGTACCCGATCGAGTTACGTGACGGGGTGGTGGCGGGGTCGTTGCCCTGGCGGGGTTCCGCCGGGCGCCCGCCCGGCGGAGGCCGGGCCGCACAAGGCGGAACTTCACCCGCACGAGTAACGTTATGGGAGTAGACATGGGCGTTTTTAGTCGGTTTCGCCGCAAGGCCGCGGAAGCGAGCACGGAGGAGGCCGCGGCCGCGACCCTGACGACGGAGTCCGAGGCCGCGGCCGCCGAGACGGCGGCTGAGGCCGGGAGCGAGGCCGAGCCGGCTGAGTCGGAGGCCGCCGCGTCGGAGGGCGTGGAGATCCCGAAGCAGCAGTCGGCCGAGAAGGCTGCGGACAGCGAGACCGGCGAAGGCGCCCGTACGTAGCTACCGCCACTGGAAGGTGACCCATGGGCCTGCTGGACACGCTGAAGGCCAAGCTCGCACCGGCGAAGGAAAAGGTCGGCGACCTCGCGCACCAGCACGAGGGGAAGATCGGCCAGAATCTCGACAAGATGGCCAAGGCCGTGGACTCCAAGACCAAGGGCAAGTACCACGGCAAGATCGAGACCGGCACGAGCAAGGCGAAGGACGCCCTGGGCAAGATCGCGCACAAGGACGCCCCCGGCGGGCCGACGCCGCCGACGTCTTCCTGACACGGTCAGCGGAAGGGGCGCGGGTTCGGACGAACCCGCGCCCCTTCGTCGTCCGCGCCGGTCAGGACCAGGCGGCGACGAAGTAGCCGACCCCGTACGGGGCGTCCTCGTACAGCAGCCGCCCGTCGAGGCCCGCGCCCTCGGCCGCACCGGCCAGCACCTGCCAGGGCGCCCGGCCGGCCGCCTTGAGCTCGTACGCGAGCTCGGCGTCGAGGCCGGAGAGCGCGGCCACGTCGGCGGCGGCCAGCGCGCGGGCCGCGGCGGCGTCGAAGGCGGCGGCGCGGTCGTCGAGGTAACCGGGGGCCTTCAGGGAGCGGCAGGCGCTGCCGTCGCCCATGACGAGGAGCGCGACGCGCTCCTCGCGCGCGGCGAGTCCCCGGCCGGCCTCCAGGCACCGCGCGGCTTCGAGGGGCTCCCCGACGCCCAGCCCTTCGACGGGGGCGGCGCCCCAGCGGGCGTGCCGCAGGAGCCACGCGCCGACGGCCAGGGACGGCGGCAGCAGGCGCGGCCCCTCCTCGCCGTCCCCGAGCTGTACGCCAGCCTCGACCCCGAAGCCGTGGAAGGTGCCGCGGGAGCCCTGGGGGTAGGGCCCGCGGTGGTCCTGGTCGGCGGCGCCGACGACGACCAGGAGGTCGGGGCGGGATGCGGCGAGCACCGCGAGCGCGTCGGAACAGGCGGTACGGGCGTCCGCGAGCTCGGGGGCGGCCCCGGCGGCGACCTCGGGTACGAGCAGGGGCGGGGCGGGGCACACGGCGGCGGCAACAAGCATGATCCGCACCCTAGCCCCGCGCGGCCGCCCACGGGGCCCCGCCGGGCCACTCCTGCCCGGGGGCGCCGCCCCCGGCCACGCGCGATCCGACCCGCGCACCTCGAACCCACACAAGTCGAACGCCGGCGGGGCCGGTAACGCGGGCGTCAGGAAGACGTCGGCAGGGCGCAGCCCGAAGTCGCCACGGGGAGCGGCGCGGGGACGCCCAGGGTGGGGATGCCCAGCATGACGCCCTGCGGCTGCGCGGGAGCCGCGTTGCGCTTCTCCCAGGCATCGCCCGCACGCGTGCGGCGTACCGACTGCGTCGGGCCCTCCGCCAGGAGGTGGTGCGGGGCCGCGTACGTGATGTCCACCGTCACCACGTCACCCGGACGGACCTCCCCGTCCGGCTTCGTGAAGTGCACCAGCCGGTTGTCGGGCGCCCGGCCGGACAGCCGGTGCGTCGCGCCGTCCTTGCGGCCCTCGCCCTCCGCGACCATGACCTCCAGCGTCCGCCCGACCTGCTTCTTGTTCTCCTCCCAGGAGATCTCCTCCTGGAGGGCGACCAGCCGCATGTACCGCTCCTGGACGACCTCCTTCGGGATCTGCCCGTCCATGTCCGCCGCCGGGGTCCCGGGGCGCTTGGAGTACTGGAAGGTGAACGCGTTCGCGAAGCGCGCCTGGCGCACCGCGTGCATCGTCTGCTCGAAGTCCTCCTCCGTCTCACCGGGGAAGCCCACGATGATGTCGGTGGAGATCGCGGCGTGCGGAATGGCGGCGCGGACCTTCTCGATGATCCCGAGGAAGCGCTCCTGCCGGTACGAGCGGCGCATCGCGCGCAGGATGGTGTCCGAACCGGACTGCATCGGCATGTGCAGCTGCGGCATCACGTTCGGGGTCTCGGCCATCGCCGCGATCACGTCGTCCGTGAAGTCGCGAGGGTGCGGAGAGGTGAACCGGACCCGCTCCAGCCCCTCGATCTGCCCGCACGCCCGCAGCAGCTTCGAGAACGCCTCCCGGTCCCCGAGGTCGGACCCGTACGCGTTCACGTTCTGCCCGAGCAGGGTGATCTCGGAGACGCCCTCGGCGACCAGGGCCTCCACCTCGGCGAGGATGTCGCCGGGCCGCCGGTCCTCCTCCTTGCCCCGCAGCGCCGGGACGATGCAGAAGGTGCAGGTGTTGTTGCAGCCGACGGAGATCGAAACCCACGCGGCGTACGCGGACTCGCGCCGCGTCGGCAGCGTGGAGGGGAACGCCTCCAACGACTCGGCGATCTCGACCTGCGCCTCTTCCTGGACGCGGGCGCGCTCCAGGAGCACGGGCAGCTTGCCGATGTTGTGCGTGCCGAAGACCACATCGACCCAGGGGGCCCGCTGGACGATCGTGTCGCGGTCCTTCTGCGCGAGGCAGCCGCCGACGGCGATCTGCATGCCGGGGCGCTTGGTCTTCATCGGGGCGAGACGGCCGAGGTTGCCGTACAGCTTGTTGTCGGCGTTCTCCCGCACGGCGCAGGTGTTGAACACCACGACGTCGGCATCGCCATCGGAACCCTCGGGCGCCCGCGTGTAGCCCGCGCCCTCCAGCAGACCGGACAGCCGCTCGGAGTCGTGCACGTTCATCTGGCACCCGTAGGTGCGCACCTCGTATGTTCCCTTGACGTCCACTGCCGTGCTCCGGTCGCTGCTGCTGGTCATGCAACAAGGGTAGGCGGTGCCCGGAACCGCTCCGGCCCCTCCCGCCCTCCTCCCCCGGCCCCTCCGCCGCGGGCGGGCCGTGACAGCGGCCCCCGCACGGTGGCAGGATCGCCGCATGGCTCACGTACCGCCCCGCATCCGCAGGCGCACCGCCCTGTGGGGGCTGGTGGCCGTACTGGCGGTGCTCGGGCTGCTCACCTGGTGGCTGAGACCCTTCGGGGAGCCGGAGCTCAAGGGCGGTCTGACCTTCAGCACGGGGGTCCGCACCGGCGTCTACCACCGCTACGGCCAGCTGCTGGAGCAGGCCCTGGCCCGGGACATGCCCGGCGTGAAGGTGGCGCTGCAGCCCAGCGAAGGCTCGCAGGAGAACCTCCGCCGGGTGGCCACCGGGAAGGCCGACTTCACCATCGCGACCGCGGACGCGGTCTCCAAGTACCGGGTCGACGGAAAGCCGGGCGCCGAGCAGCTGCGCGGCGTGGCACGCCTCTACGACGACTACGTACAGCTCGTGGTGCCGGCCGGTTCGAGCGTGCAGTCGGCGCGGGACCTGAAGGGCAAGCGGGTCGCGATCGGCCAGCCGGGATCCGGTGTGCGGCTGGTCTCCGAGCGGCTGCTGACGGCGGCCAAGCTGGACCCGGCGCGGGACATCACCCCGGTGTCGATCGGCATCGACACCATGCCGGCGGAGCTGGAGGCCGGCCGGATCGACGCCTTCTTCTGGTCCGGCGGTCTGCCGACGCAGGCGGTGCGCGAGCTGTCGGAGCGGTACGACATCCGGCTCGTGCAGCTCGGCGACCTGGTGGAGTCGCTCCAGGCGAGCGGGACCCCGGCCCGGTACTACCGGGCTGCGGTGATGCCGCAGGACGCGTACACGCGGGCCCGGAACACCTCCTCGGTGGCGACCCTGGCCGTGCCGAACCTGCTGGTCACGACCGAGGAGACGGACCCGGAGCTGACCGAGCAGTTCACGCGCACGGTGATCGCCAGCCGCGACACCATCGGGCACGAGGTGCACGCCGCGCAGCTGGTGGACCTGCGGACGGCGATCTACACGGACCCCTTGGACCTGCACGAAGGCGCGCAGCGGTACTACCGGTCGGTCAAGCCGTAGACCCCAGGACTGGGGTGGGGCCGCTCACCCGCCCGGGAGCAGCATCACCGCCGCCGCGGCCGCCCCGATCAGCCCCGCGTGCGTCCCCAGGGCCGCCGGGACGACCCTCAGCCCGCTCACGAAGGACAGCGTGGCGTAGTCGGCCAGGTGCGCGCGGATCGGCGCGAAGAGCGTGTCCCCCGACGTGGCGACGCCCCCGCCGATGACCGCGATGTCCGTCTCGACCAGCGTCGCGGTGGCGGCGATGGCCGCGGCCAGAGCCCGCCCCGCACGGTCGAAGGCGGCCACGGCGACGGGGTCCCCGGCCTCGGCGGCCACGGCCACGCCCGCAGCCGAGGCGTCCCCGCCGGGGCCTGCCGGGGTCCAGCCCTGGGCGCGGGCCCAGCGGGCGATGGCGGTACCGGACGCGATGGACTCCACGCACCCGCGGCTCCCGCAGACACACGGCTCACCGTCGAAAGCCACGCTGATGTGGCCGATGTGACCCGCGTTGCCCGTGGGGCCCGGGTGGAGTCGGTTGTTCAGGATCAGCCCGCCGCCCACCCCCGTGGAAACCACCATGCACAGGGCGTTCGCGTGCCCCCGCGCCGCGCCCAGCCAGTGTTCGGCGGCGGTCATCGCCACGCCGTCGCCGGCGAGCACGGTCGGCAGGGCCGCTCCGTGCCGGGCCAGTTCGGCCTCGACCCGGGCCTGGATCGGGAACTGGCGCCACGCCCCGATGTTCACCGGGCTCACCGTGCCGCGCGAGGTGTCCACGGGGCCCGCGCTGCCGATGCCGCAGCGGACCGCCGAGAGCCACAGCGGGGAGAGCGCCAGCTCCGCGACGACCTCGGCGACGGCAGCGAAGACCCCGTCGCCGTCCGCGCCGCGCGGCGTCGGGCGGCGGGTGGTGGCCGTCATCGTGCCGTCGGGGTGCACCAGCGCGCCGGCGATCTTCGTACCGCCGATGTCGATGGCCACCGTCAGACCGGCGGCCTGCTCCACGGCCGCCGCAGGGGCAGGGGCATCGACAGCGGTATCGACAGCGGCCTGCGGTGCGGGCACGTCGGAGGTGGGACTCGTCACGGAAGCGGCTCCAGGAAGGGGTCGGAATCAGTATGCGGCCGTCGGCGGGGCCGTACTCTCCCGGGGCTCCAGCCGCGGCTGCTCGCTCTCCCGGGCCCGGGGCGGGCTCCCGGCGAGCACGGCGAGCAGCTCCTCGGCGGCGAGCCGGCCGAACCCCGCGGTGTCGCGTACGAGCGCGGTGAGCCGGGGGTGGGTGACCCGGCACAGCGCCGAATCGTCCCAGGCGACCATGGAGATCCGGCCGGGGACCGCGATGCCCAGCTCGGCGGCGACGGCGATGCCGGCCACCGCCATCACGTCGTTGTCGTAGACGAGCGCGGTCGGCGGTTCGGGCTCGGCGAGGACCCGGCGGGTGGCGGCCGCCCCCTCGGCGTCGGAGTAGTCGGTGACCACCGACCGCACGTGCTCCGGGTCGAGCCCGCGCGCCTCGGCCTCGGCGCGCAGCGAGGCCATGCGGCGGGCGGTGTGGGCGAGGCCGGGCAGCCCGGCGATGTGGGCGATCCGCCGGTGGCCCAGCCCGTACAGGTGCTCCACGACCTGGGCCATGGCCCGGGCGTCGTCGGCCCAGACGGAAGACAAGGACAACGCCCCGCTCCCGTCCGTCTCGCCCGTCTCGCCCGTCCCGCTCACTCCGCCCGTCCCGCTCGCCCCGCTCGCCCCGCTCGCCCCGCCGATCATCACGGCCGGGAGGCCGAGCCGCGCGAGGAGCTCCGGCCGCGGGTCGTCCGTACGCGGGTCCACGACGAGGACCCCGTCCACGCGCCGCTCGGCCCACCAGCGGCGGTACACGGCGCATTCGGCGTCGATGCCGTCCACGACCTGGAAGAGCAGCGCGACCCGGCCCGCGGAGAGCACCTCCTGGATGCCGGAGACCAGTTGGAGGAAGAAGGACTCGACGCCGAGGGTCTGCGCGGGCCGGGCGAGCACCAGCCCGACCGCGCCGGAGCGCTCACCGGACAGGGCCCGCGCCGCGCTGTTGGGCTGCCAGCCGAGTTCCTCGGCGACCCGGCGGATCCGGGCGCGGGTGTCCTGGGAGACGCCGGGCCGGTCGTTGAGGGCGAAGGACACGGCGCTCTCGGACACCCCGGCCCGCCGGGCGATGTCCTTGATGGTGGGTCGACGCGCCATGGCCAGCCTGCCTGTTCTGCGCCCCCGAGGGGCCGTTCTCATCGCTGTCCGCTGTCCATTTCCGGACACTTTCCCGCACCCTAGCTAAACCGCATTAGTTGCACCAGCCCGAGAGGCCGGAACCCTTCTGCCAACGGGACTGAAGCGCATAAGTTCCGGCGCCGGAGGCCCTGTTGACTAACACCACGACACCCGGCATTTTGTGTGCCGCCGGCGCATTTCCGAGACCTTCCGAGAACTCACGCGAACTCCAGGACGGACGCCCCATGCACGACGAACTCACCCCTCGTCCGCTCCGTTTCGGCGCCAACTACACCCCGTCCCGCGGCTGGTTCCACCACTGGCTCGACTTCGACCTCGACGACGTCAGGGCCGACCTCGACTCCGTCGCCGCGCTCGGGCTGGACCACGTGAGGGTCTTCCCGCTGTGGCCGGTGTTCCAGCCGAACCGGACGCTCATCCGGCCGCGCGCCGTCGAGCAGCTCGTCGCGCTCGCCGACGCGGCCGCCGAGCGCGGGCTCGACGTCAACGTGGACGGCCTGCAAGGGCACTTGTCGAGCTTCGACTTCCTGCCGGCCTGGACCGGGACCTGGCACCGGCGGAACATCTTCACCGACCCGGACGTCGTCGCCGCGCAGGAGGAGTACCTGCGCACGCTGGCCGCCGCCCTCGCCGACCGGCCCAACTTCCTCGGCATGACCGTCGGCAACGAGATCAACCAGTTCTCCGGCGCCCCCCATCCGGACCCGGACCGGATCACCCGGGAGCAGGCCGGGCGCTGGCTGGAGCGGATGCTCGCCGCGTGCGAGAAGGGCGCCCCGGGCCGGTTCCACGTGCACGCCGAGTACGACGCCGCCTGGTACCAGGACGGGCATCCCTTCACCCCGGCCCAGGCGGCCCGGCTGGGCGCGGCCACGGCCGTGCACTCCTGGGTGTTCAACGGCACCGCGCAGCGCCACGGCCGCACCGGCACGGCGACCGAGCACCACGCCGCGTACCTGGTCGAGCTGGCGAAGGCCTGGGCGGGCGATCCGCACCGGCCGGTGTGGCTCCAGGAGGTCGGGGCGCCCGCGCCGCTGGTCCCGGCGGAGCACGCGGCCGCGTTCACCGAGGCGACCGTGGCGAACGTGCTGGACTGCCCGGACCTGTGGGGCGTGACCTGGTGGTGCTCGCACGACGTGTCCCGGGAGCTCGCGGACTTCCCGGAGCTGGAGTACGGGCTCGGCCTGCTCACCAACGACCGCAGGGCCAAGCCGGCCGGGACGGCCGTCGCCCGGATCGCCGCGCAGTGGCGGGGCCGGGAACACCACCCGGCCGTACGGTCCACCGCGCTGGCCGTGGACGTCGGCGGGGCGCAGGCCGCGCCGAAGCGCTCGGTGTGCGCCCCGGGCGGCGCCTTCTTCGAGGCCTGGGCCGCGCTCACGGCCCAGGGGGTCCGCCCCGCGGTGGTCCTGGCGGAGCGCGCCGGGGACCCCGCCCATCTGTCGGCGCGCGGCATCACGGAGGTGCTGCGCGTACCGGACGTCACCTGACCACCCGCACCTTGACCATGCGTCACCCGTCACCTCTCACCCCTCACCCGCCCCCCTCACCGAGGAGCCCGCATGTCCCGGACCGACAACGGCGCCGATCCTCGCACCACCCGTTCGTTGCGCACGGCGCCGCCGACCCGCCGCGGCGTCCTCGCCGCAGGCGCCGGGGCGGGAGCCGCCGCGCTGCTCGGCGCCACCGGCGCGGCCACCGAAGCCCAGGCCGCCCCGGCCCCCGCCCCCACGCCCGCCGCCGCTCCGGCATCCCCCGCCGACCTGTCCCCGTACGCCTCCTACTGGTTCCCCGACTCCCTCCCCCACGGCGCCCCCGGCCCCGGCATCACCTGGCGCTCCCTCAAGCAGTGGGCCCCCGAGGCCGATCCGGACCTCGCGTACAACACCGCGACCGTGCCCCTCGCGCCCCGCTTCACCCCCGTGCCCCCGAACGCGGGCGCCCGCAGGGGCCAGGCCCGGATCTCCTCGCTCGTCTCGTTCGGGCCGACCGCCCAGAACCCCTCCCAGGGCTCCGCGACCGCCGACCACTACGCGCTGACGCACTGGGCGTACCTCGACGAGCTGGTGTTCTGGGGCGGCTCCTCCGGCGAGGGCATCGTGCTCGCCCCGAACGCGCCCGTCGTCGACGCCGCCCACCGCCACGGCGTCCCGGTGCTCGGCAACATCTTCCTGCCGCCCGTCGCGTACGGCGGCGACCTCCAGTGGACCCGGGACCTCGTCCAGCGGGACGCCCTCGGCCGGTTCCCGATCGCCGAGAAGCTCGTACAGGTGGCGCGGACGTACGGGTTCGACGGCTGGTTCGTGAACGCCGAGACCGACGGCGGGGACAGCTCGCTCGCCGCCCGGATGCGGGAGTTCCTGCGCGCCCTGCGGGCGGCCGGGGCCCCGTACGGCCTGCGGATCACCTGGTACGACGCCATGAACAGCACCGGCCGGGTCGGCTGGCAGGGGGCGCTCAACCAGCTCAACCAGGAGTTCTTCGAGGACCGGGCGGGCCGCGTCGCGGACACGGTGTTCGTCGACTTCCGCTGGACCCCGCAGACCCTGGCCGACTCCGCGGCGCTCGCCGGCCGGCTGGGCCGCTCCCGCCACGAGCTGTGGGCGGCCCTCGACATGGAGTCCAACGGCTGGAATTCCAACGTCCGTTGGGATGCGATCATCCCCCGCGACCGCGACCACGTCGTCAGCTTCGGCTTCTACCGCCCCGAATGGACCCGCAACCACCTCACCGACCGCTCCCCCGGCGCCTTCCACCGCGCCGACGACCGGTTCTGGACCGGCGAGTCCCTCGACCCGGCCCACCCCGCGCCCGAGGGCACCTGGCGGGCGCCCGCCACCGCCGTCGCGGACCGGTCCACCATCACCGCGCTGCCCTTCGCCTGCGCCTTCAACACCGGGCACGGGGAGCGCTGGTACGAGGACGGCAAGGTCACCTCCGACACCCCGTGGAACCACCTCGGGCTCCAGGACCGGCTCCCGGGCCGCCGCTGGGTCGTCGAGACCTCCGGAGCGCGCCCGTCCGTCACCCTGGACTTCGCGAAGGCCTGGCGCGGCGGCTCCAGCCTCCTCGTGTCCGGGCCCCTGAGCGCTCCTGCCGTCATCGGGCTGCACTGCACCCGGTTGCCCCTGACCGGCTCCACCGCCTTGGAGCTGGTGCACGCCACCGAGGCGGGCTCGGTCACCGTCGAGGTCGGCGTGGCCACGCGCGAGCCGGCCGCCCCGGGCGAGCCCGTCCCGTACACCTGGCTGAAGGCGCCGGTCCAGGGCTCCGGCCAGGGCGGCTGGCGCACCTCCCGGGTCGGGCTCCCGGCCCTGGCGGGCAGAACCGCGTACGGCCTTGCCGTACGGATCACGGCCAGGGGGAACAGAGCGGTGTCCTGGCGGCTCGGCGCCTTGTCGGTACGCGACGACACCGCGCGGCGGCGCCCGGCGGCTCCGAGCGCGCTGACGGTGGACGCCTCGGCCCAGCAGGACGGCAAGGCCTCCGTCCGCCTCTCCTGGCGCCGGGCGGCGGGGCCGGTCCGGCACTACGAGCTGTACCGGCTGCTCCCGGACGGCGCCCGCCGCTTCCTCGGCGGCACCTGCGGCACGGCCCTGCACCTCCCGGCCGTCAACCGCGCCGGCCGGGAGCCCGCGGCCGCCTTCGAGGTCCGGGCCGTGGACGAGCTGTACGCGGCCTCAGCCCCGGCCGGAACCACGCTCCCCTGGAGCTGACGCTCCCCGGGGCCCCCGGCCCCCGGCCCCCGGCTTTCAGACGGTGTGCGGATCGCTGCGCGGGACGGCCACCGTCACCCGCAGCCCGTGCGGCGGGTTCTTCTCGTACGCGAGGGACCCGCCGCCCGCGGCGAGCAGCGCCCGGGAGATCGACAGGCCGAGGCCGGAGCCCTTGACGTTCTGGTGGCGGCCGCTGCGCCAGAACCGGTCGCCGACGCGGAGCAGCTCCTCGTCGGTCAGCCCGGGGCCGCGGTCGGCGACGACGACGTGCACGAAGGGCCCGGCCGGGGCGACGGACACCTCGACCTCCTCACCCTCCGGGGTGAACTTGAGGGCGTTGTCGATCACTGCGTCGAGGGCGCTGGAGAGCGCGATGGGGTCGGCCCAGCCCGTGACCGCGGTACGGCCCGTCTCGGTGAGCCGTACGCCCTTCTCCTCGGCGTACGGGCGCCAGGAGGCCACCCGCTCCGCGGTCAGCCCGGCGATGTCGGTGAGGGTGAGCTCGGCCGAGGTGTGCTCGGCCAGCGCCAGGTCCAGCAGATCGTCCAGGACCTGGGTCAGGCGCTTGCCCTCGGTCCGCACGGAGGCGATCTCCTCGTTTCCCTCGGGCAGTTCGAGGGCGAGCAGCTCGATCCGCAGGAGCAGCGCCGCGAGCGGGTTGCGCAGCTGGTGGGAGGCGTCGGCGACGAACGCCCGCTGCTGCTCCAGGACCTCTTCCACGTTGTCGGCCATCTCGTTGAACGAATGGGCCAGGCGTTGGAGTTCCGGGGGCCCGCCGGCCGCCGCGACCCGGGAGTTCATCCGTCCGGTGGCGATGCCGTGGGCGGCCGCGTCGAGGGTGCGGACGGGCTTGAGCACCCAGCGGGTGAGCACGAGGGCGGCGCCGAAGGCCACGAGCATCGCGGCGGCGAGTCCGGCGATGATGATCAGCCAGCCGTCCAGGATGCGGGCCCGCATCTGGTCGGTGGGCGATTCGGTGACGACGACCGCCACGACGTCGCCGTCGAGGACGACCGGGGAGGCGACGAGCAGCTTGCCGTGGGTCTGCCAGGGCCACACCTGGGCGGGGTCGTGGCTGCGGCGCCCGGCGAGGGCCTCCCCGAAGGCGCGGCGCCCCTCGCCCTTCTCCGGGAGCTCCCACCAGCCGGGCGCGCGGGCCATGGCGTTGTCGTCGCGCAGGAAGATGCCGACGCGGATGCCGTACAGCTGCTGGTAGCGGGCCAGTTCCAGCTGGAGGGTCTCCAGGCGCTCGGTGGACCCGGTGGACCCGGAGCTCTCGGCGTCGATGACGAACTGGGCGAGGGCGGCGAAGCGGGCGCTGTCGTCGATCCGGTCGACGACCACGCGCTGCTGCTGCCCTGCGGCCAGGCTCACGGCGAGCGGGAAGCCGAGGGCGAGCAGCACGCCCGCCATGAGGACGACGAGCAGGGGGAGCAGGCGGGCGCGCACGGCGGGGCCCCGCTAGGGCGCGGCCGGGGTGACGAGCCGGTAGCCCACCCCGCGGACGGTCTCGATGAGCGCGGGCATGCGCAGCTTGGAGCGCAGCGAGGCGACGTGGACCTCCAGGGTCCGCCCGGTCCCCTCCCAGCTGGTGCGCCACACCTCGCTGATGATCTGCTCGCGCCGGAAGACGACGCCGGGGCGCTGCGCGAGCAGGGCCAGCAGGTCGAACTCCTTGCGGGTGAGGGGTACGTCGGTGCCGTCCACGCTGACCCGGCGGGTGGGCAGTTCGATGCTGACCGGGCCGAGCCGGACCACGCCGGGGGCGCCCGTCCCGGTGGCGGAGGCCTCCTCGGAGGCTCCGGTGCGCCGGGCGACGGCGTGGATGCGTGCGAGGAGTTCACCCGTGTCGTACGGCTTGACGACGTAGTCGTCGGCGCCCATGTTGAGGCCGTGGATGCGGGAGCGTACGTCGCCGCGCGCGGTCACCATGATGACGGGCGTCGAGGTGCGCTTGCGGATCTTGCCGCACACCTCGTACCCGTCCTGATCGGGCAGGCCGAGGTCCAGCAGGACGACGCCGAAGGGGGGAGCCCCCGCGGGCAGCAGGGCCTGGAGGGCCTCCTCGCCGCTGCGGGCGTGGGTCACCTGGAACCCGTGCCGGGCGAGGATCGCGGACAGGGCGGCGGCGACGTGGTCGTCGTCCTCGACGAGCAGCAGTCTCATTGCGTCCCCCTTTCCTGTTTTCCTGATCAGGGCCCGCGGTCAGGGCCACCCTGCATCCACGCCGATGAAGAGGCCCACGTCAAGGGGGTTCCGCTCCGGCGCGTCTTCCGTTATGCACCCGGTACGGGCGAGCGGGCCCGGCAGCCGCGGTGCGCACGGAGCGTATCGGAGCGAGGCCGTTTCGTTATGCTCAATTCTCCCTCAGATGTAATGACGGTGTGCGCAGGACGTCACTACTGTCCTCCCAACCGAGGAGGACGGAGCAAGAAGCCGATGAGCGGAGTATCAGTGACCAAGGACGTGCAGGATGCGGTCCCGGCCGCGGACGACCTGGTCGTACTGAGCAACGTCAACAAGCACTTCGGCGCGCTGCACGTGCTTCAGGACATCGATCTGAGCATTGCCCGCGGTGAGGTCGTCGTCGTGATCGGTCCCTCGGGATCGGGCAAGTCCACGCTGTGCCGGACCATCAACCGCCTGGAGACGATCGACTCGGGCACCATCACGGTCGACGGCAAGGAACTGCCGTCGGAGGGACGCGAACTGGCCCGGCTGCGTGCCGATGTGGGCATGGTGTTCCAGTCCTTCAACCTGTTCGCGCACAAGACGGTGCTGCAGAACGTGATGCTGGGTCAGCTCAAGGTCCGCAAGACGGACTCGGCAGCCGCGCTCGAGAAGGCCAAGTCCCTGCTGGACCGGGTGGGTGTCGGCTCGCAGGCCGACAAGTACCCGGCGCAGCTGTCCGGCGGCCAGCAGCAGCGCGTGGCGATCGCCCGCGCGCTGGCGATGGACCCGAAGGTGATGCTGTTCGACGAGCCGACCTCGGCGCTCGACCCGGAAATGATCAACGAGGTGCTGGAGGTCATGCAGCAGCTCGCCCGGGAGGGCATGACGATGGTGGTCGTCACGCACGAGATGGGCTTCGCCCGGTCCGCCGCCAATCGGGTCGTCTTCATGGCCGACGGAAAGATCGTCGAAGAGGCCGCACCCGAGCAGTTCTTCAGCAACCCGCGCAGTGACCGCGCGAAGGACTTCCTTTCGAAGATCCTGCACCACTGACGGTCTTGTCTGGTAGTGATCCCCTGGCGGCTCAGAGCACGCGTGTCGCTCGTCGTCCAACAACGTCTCATCCGAGGGAAGTTCACCATGAAGGTTTTCAAGGCCGGTGCGGCCGCAGCCGTTGCCGCAGTCCTCGCCCTGACGGCGACCGCCTGCGGCGGCAGCAGCGACAAGGCGAGCGGTGACGGCGGCGCGTCCGGTGGCGCCAAGGACAAGATCGTCATCGGCATCAAGTTCGACCAGCCCGGTCTGGGCCTCAAGACCCCGGACGGCAAGTTCACGGGCTTCGACGTGGACGTGGCAACCTACGTCGCCAAGGAGCTCGGCTACCAGCCCGACCAGATCGAGTTCAAGCAGGCCGTCAGCGCCGAGCGCGAGAACCTGATCTCGAACGGTGACGTGAAGCTGGTCGTAGCGACCTACACGATCAACGACAAGCGCAAGGCGAAGGTCGACTTCGCCGGCCCGTACTTCCTGGCCCACCAGGACCTGCTGGTCCGCGCCGACGAGACCTCGATCACCAAGGCCGAGGACCTGAACAAGAAGAAGCTCTGCTCGGTCACCGGCTCCACGTCGGCGCAGAACGTCAAGACCAAGCTGGCCCCCGAGGCCGACCTGCTGGAGCAGGGCGGCTACTCCGAGTGCCTCACCGGCCTGGAGAACAAGTCCGTCGACGCCCTGACCACGGACAACTCGATCCTGGCCGGCTACGCCGCGCAGGAGAAGAACAAGGGCAAGTTCAAGCTCGTCGGCCTGAAGCTGAGCGACGAGCCCTACGGCATCGGCCTGAAGAAGGGCGACAAGGACCTCCAGACGAAGGTCAACGCCGCCCTGAAGAAGATGGTCGAGGACGGCTCCTGGCAGAAGGCCGTGGACAAGAACCTCGGCCCCGCCAACTACAAGGCCGAGCCGGCCCCGCAGATCACCGAAGGCAGCTGATTTCCCGGTGAGGGGTGCCGCCGCCCGCCTGCTACGGGCGGCGGCACCCCTCACCGGCCATCCTGGGGAGAGCGCAGGGCAACGTGTTCGACTTTCTTGATTCCGGGCAGTACGACGTGCTCGGAGCCTTCTGGGTGACGGTTCAGCTCACCCTCTATTCGGCGGCCGGATCACTGGTCTGGGGCACCGTCCTGGCCGGGATGCGGGTCAGCCCGGTCCCGCTGATGCGGGCCTTCGGCACGGCGTACGTCGACATCGTGCGCAACATTCCGCTGACCGTCCTGATCATCGGCTGCTCGCTGGGTCTGAACCAGACCCTCGGCGTCACGCTCGGCGGCGGCACGTTCAAGGAGATCGGGTTCCGGCTCGCGGTCCTCGGCTTCATCGCCTACACCGGCACCTTCGTCTGTGAGGCGATCCGCTCGGGCATCAACACGGTGCCCGTGGGTCAGGCCGAAGCCGCCCGAGCGCTGGGCCTGAGCTTCTTCCAGGTGCTCACTCTGATCGTGCTCCCCCAGGCCTTCCGGGCGGTCATCGCGCCGCTCACCAACGTACTGATCGCCCTCACCAAGAACACCACGGTGGCGGCGGCCATCGGCGTGGCCGAAGCGGCCCTGCTGATGAAGGAAATGATCGAGAACGAGGCGGACGCGCTCTTCGCGGTCTTCGGGATCTTCGCCCTCGGCTTCGTCGTGCTGACCCTGCCCACCGGCCTGCTCCTGGGCTGGGTGGCCAAGCGAGTGGCGGTGAAGCGATGAGCTCCGTGCTGTACGACACCCCGGGCCCCAAGGCCAAGGCGCGCAACTGGATATACACGGCCGTCTTCCTCGTGCTGGTCGGATTGGTCCTGTGGTGGGTGCTCGGCGCCATGGCCGACAAGGGCCAGCTCGACGCCGACAAGTGGAGCCCGTTCGTCACCGACGACCAGGTCTGGACGACGTACCTGCTGCCGGGACTCGGCGAGACGCTGAAGGCCGGGCTCATCGCCATGGTCATCGCACTGCCGCTGGGCGCGCTCCTCGGCATCGGCCGACTCTCCGACCACCGGTGGGTACGGATCCCCGTGGGCGCCTGGGTCGAGTTCTTCCGTGCCATCCCGGTGCTGATGCTCATGCTGTTCGGCTCCGCGCTGTACGTGCGCTACAGCGCCGTCAGCTCCGAGCTGCGGCCGCTGTACGCGGTGGTCACCGGCCTGGTCCTGTACAACTCCGCGGTCATCGCCGAGATCGTCGTCGCCGGCATCCAGTCGCTGCCCCGCGGCCAGACCGACGCGGCCAAGGCGATCGGCATGCGCAAGGGCCAGATCATGGCGCACGTCCTGATCCCGCAGGCCGTCACCGCCATGCTGCCCGCGCTGGTCAGCCAGCTCGTGGTGATCCTCAAGGACACCGCGATCGGCGGTGCGGTACTGGGTCTGGCCGAGCTGCTGTCGATGAACCGGCAGATCTCGGCGAACTACAGCAACACCATCCCGACCCTCGTCGTGATCGCACTGATCTTCATCTTGGTGAACTTCGCGCTCACCACCTTCGCCTCCTGGCTCGAAGGACGGCTGCGGAAGTCGAAGAAGGGCACCGGCGCTGTCGTCGCCGGGGACGTGGCCGAGGTCGACGCGGGCGGCGCGGCCGGCGTGGGCGAGGCTCCCTGACGGCTCTCCCCCGGCTCGGGCGCCTGACGCCCGGTCAGTACACTTGTGTGACACCTGTGGTGCGGCGGAACTCATCCGCCGCACCACACGGCGTTGGCGGGGCCGGGTGTCACTTGACGCAGGCACCTCCAGTGGGTTGCATACGTTCTGTGATCACATACCGGACATCGGGAGCCGCATCATGGACCCGGTGATCGTCGTCGGCGCGGGGCCCGTCGGACTGTCCCTGGCGCTGGCCCTGGCCGGCTCGGGCGTGCCCACCGTCGTGCTCGACGAGGGACCCGGCAAGGACCTGCCCCGGCCGGCCCGTACGGTCGTCCTGCACGCCGACACCGCCGCCATGGCGCAGCGGCTGGGCTGTACGACGCTGCGCGACGAGGGCGCGTACTACGCCGCCTGGCGCACCATGCGGCGCGCCCGCGACACCCGGCGGACCACCTTCGAGGACGGACCGGCCCCGGCCCCCCTGCACGTGCCGCAGCACGCCCTCGCGCGCGGGCTGCGCGACGCCGCGGGCGCGCATCCGCTGGTCCAGCTGGTCACCGACAGCAAACTGGACTCCCTGGAACAGGACGGCCGCGGCGTCACCGCGCACACCCGGGGCGCCGAAACCACGTGGTGGCGCGGGAGTTACCTGGTCGGCTGCGACGGGGCCCGCTCCACCGTCCGCAAACTGCTCGGCATCCGCTTCCCGGGCCGCACCGCCGTCGAACGGCACGCCGTGGCCGCGCTGCGCACCGAACTCCCCTGGCCCGGCGAGGCCCTGCTGCACCGCGACCCGCCGCACGAGACCACCGCCCGGCCGCTGCCCGACGGGGTGTGGCGGCTGGACTGGCTGCTCCCGGCCCGCGGGGAGCTGGTCACCCCCGATGCGCTGGTGACCCTCGTACGGGACAGCCTGGCGGGGTGGTGCGGGGGCAGCACGCCCCCGTACGACCTCCTCGACACCGGGGTCCACACGCTGCACCACCGGCTGGCCCGGAGCTGGCGCGACGGCCGGGCCTTCCTCGCCGGGGACGCCGCCCACCTGCTGGGCGCGCTCGGCACGCAGGGGGTCGAGGAGGGGCTCCGGGACGCCGAGAACCTGGCGTGGAAGCTCTCCCTCGCCTGGCACCAGGGCGCCTCCGAGGCCCTGCTCGACAGCTACGAGGAAGAACGGCGCACGGCGGTCGCGGCCCGGCTGCGCGCCGCCGACCAGTCGATGCCGGTGCTCCGCGGCGGGGGCGGGCTGCGGACCCTGCTGCCGGGCTCCGCCCGCGCCGGCGAACTCCTGCTCACCGACGGTCACCTGGGGCGGGGCCCGCTCGGCGCGGAGCCCTCGTACGCCCCTCCGGTGGCCGTGCGCGAGGTACCGACCGACACCGATCCGGGCGGCCCCGTGGCGAACGTCCCGGTGACCGCGCCCGACGGGTCGACGGTGCCGCTGCGCGACCTGCTGGGGCGGGGCCGGCTGCTGGTGGTCCTGGTCGCCCCGGGCACCGGGGTCTGGGACCGGCGGCACTGGCTGGGCGCCGGGCTGATGCCGCGGCTCGCGGCGGCGGTGAGCGCCCTGCCGGTCCGTACCGAACTGCTGGTCGCGGACGGCTACCCGGGGGCTCCTGCCCACACCGTCCTGCTGGTCAGGCCGGACGGGCACCTGGCGGCGACCTTCGCGGGCGTGCGGCCCGCGGAGCTGTACGAGGCGGCGGACACGGTCCGGTGCGGGGCACCCGAAAGCGCTCGCGCCGCGCTCGGCCCTTCCTCGACGACGCCTACGACACCGACACATCCAGCCGTGATCGATTGACCGGTCTCCGGTCCGCGTGCTTCACTCGCGAACATGACCGGCAACGACGTACGCCTGTGGCGGAGGGTCCATATGGACCTGCTCCGCTACGCGGGCTGCGTGTGTCGTCCTTCCTGCTGATTCGCCTCCCCCGCGCGCTCCGCGCGCACTTTCGCGAACCCCCAGGACGGTCACGCCCCCATGTCTGCGCCCCTTGCACCCGGTGCATCCACTGCGCCCCTCGCACCTCCGCACGCCCCCGTACGCGCCTCCGCCCGTACGGTGACGGCGGCGGAACTCCTCGACTTCGCCCTGCGCACCGCCGCCGACCCGGCGGTCATCGACTCCCTCCCCCTCGATCCCGAGGGCCGGACCTGGATCCGCCTGGACGGGCCGGGCGGCAGTGAGGCCTGGGTGATCGGCTGGCCGCCGGGCACCGGCACCGGCTGGCACGACCACGCCGAGTCCCAGGGCGCGTTCGCCACCGCCCGCGGCCACCTGAGGGAGCACTCCCTGGCGGTCCGGCTCCCCTCGGAGGGCTGGCGGAGCCTGGAACTCGCCCCGGACCTGGACCGCAGCCGAGGCCTGGGGGCGGGAACGGGCCGGGCCTTCGGGGAGCACCACGTCCACGAGGTGCTCAACGAGTCGGAGACGGAGCACGCGGTGTCGGTGCACGCGTACCACCCGCCGCTGCCCCTGATCCGCCGCTTCAGCCGCACCGGCCAGGTGCTCAGGCTGGAGCAGGTCGAGCGCCCGGCGGACTGGCAGTGAGCGCCCCGGTCGGCATCGACGACCTGCTGGAACGGGTCCGGTCCACGTACGCGCGGATCGAGCCGGCGCAGGCGTACGCGGCGTTCCGCGCGGGCGACGCCCTGCTGGTGGACATCCGCTACCAGGCGCTGCGCGAGCAGGACGGCCTGATCCCGGGTGCGCTGGTGGTCGAGCGCAATGAACTGGAGTGGCGCCTGGACCCCCAGGGCTCCCACCGCGCCCCCGAAGCCACCTCGCACGACCTCCGGGTGGTGGTGATCTGCAACGAGGGCTACGCCTCCACCCTGGCCGCGGCCTCCCTCCACGCCCTGGGCCTCCGCAGAGCCACGGACCTGACGGGCGGCTTCCAGGCCTGGAAGTCCGCCAGCCTCCCGGTGAGCCCGTCGGGCGCTTGAGGGCCGGGCCCGGGGCCCCACCGCTTCGGCGGCGAGGCCCCGGGCCACGGACGGCGGCGGGCCACGGACGGCGGCGGGCCATGGACGGCCCCGGGCCACACACGGCGGCGGGCCACACACGGCGGCGGGCCGCTACCGCGACGTGGCCACCTCGACCGGCGGCACCCGAAGCGCAACCCGCCCCGGCAGGGCGGTCGCGGCGAGCGCCAGCAGCCCCGCCACACCCACCACCCCCACGTACACCACCGGCAGCACCGCCGGCGCCGCGGCCCCCGTCATCCCCACGCTGAACGCGGTCAGCACGGCCAGCGCGATCCCCGACCCCAGCACGGCCCCGATCAGCACCACCGCCAGCGCCTCCGTCCGCAGCATCCGCAGCACCTGCCGCCGCTTCGCCCCCGCCAGCCTCAGCATCGCGAACTCCCGCAGCCGCTCCGACGTGGACATCGCCAGCGTGTTGACCACCGCGATCGCGGTGAAGGCCAGTACCAGCCCCATCGCCAGCAGGTTGATCTCGGCCCCCGACTGCTGCCGCTCGGCCCGCGCCTCGTCCGCGTCCGGCGCCGACAGCACCCCGACCCCCGGGAACCCGCCGACCGCCGCGGCCAGCTGCTCCCGCCCGGTCCCCGGCTCCGCCGCCACCAGCACGCTGCTCGCCAGCGGGTTGTCCACGTGCGCCGCGACGAGATCGTGTGGCAGCGTCAGGTCGCCGAAGCCCAGCCCCCGCGCGTACACGGCGGCGACGGTCAGGGTGACCGGGGTCCCGTCGCCCAGCGCCAGCCGGAGCGGGCTCCCGGGCTTCAGCCCCAGCTGACCGGCGGCCAGTTCGCTGACCGCCACGCTCTTCTCGCCGAAGCCGTCCAGGCTCCCGCTCGTCACACCCGGGTCCCAGGTCCGGGTCAGGCCGGCCGGGGTGACCCCCTGCGCGCCGTACTTCGTCAGCCCCACCCGTACGGACGTGTGCACGATCTCGGTGGCCGCCGTGACCCCGCGGGTCCTGCGGATCCGCTCCGCGGCGCCGCCGGTGACACCCGGACCCTGCGCGGCCAGCACCCAGCCGGCCCGGACCCCGTCGCGGGCCTGCGCCCGGGCGGCGTTGCCCAGCGTCGGCGTGATGAACAGGACGGTGCAGGTCATGCCGATCAGCAGCGCGAGCGGGGTGACGGCGGAGGCCATCCGGGTGGCGTTGCCGCGCAGGTTCGCGGTGGCCAGGTGCCCGCCCGGGCCGGCCAGCCGCAGCGGCCCGGCGAGCAGCGCGGTCGCGCCCCGGACCAGCAGCGGGCCGAGCAGCGAGACCGCCCCGGCGAACACGACGACCGCGAGGAAGGTCACCGGGGTCGACGCCGACTCGGTACGCAGCGCACTGAGTACGGCGACCAGCACCACTCCGCCGGCCAGCAGCAGCACCCCGATCGCGATCCGGATCCACGCGGGCCGCCCCCGCTCCACGGCGGCTTCGGCGAGCGCCTCGGCCGGCCGGATCCGGGCGATCCGCCGCCCCGTGATCCGGGCCGCGGCCCAGGCTCCGAGCAGGCTCGCGCCGACGGCGGCGAGCATCGGGAAGATCCCGGCGGTGCGCTCCAGGTGGGCGGGGACGACCCCGCTCGCGACGAACCGGCCGTGCAGCCAGGCGGCGAGCGGGAGTCCGGCCAGTGCCCCCGCGACACCGGCGGCCAGGCCCACGACCAGGGCCTCGCGGCCGATCATGCGGCGCAGCTGCCCGGGCGTGGCGGCGATGGCCCGCAGCAGGGCGAGCTCGCGGTAGCGCTGCTGGACGGAGAGGGCGAAGGTGCCGACGACCACGAGGATCGCGACGAGCAGCGAGGTGCCGCCCATGGCCCCGCCCATGGAGACCAGCTTGATGCGTGCGCCGGCCGCGTCGAGGAACTCCACGGGCCCGCGTGCGTCGCCCGCGGCGACCTGCGCGCCACTGCCCCCGACGGAACCCGCGAGTGCCTGCCGGATGCGCCCGGCCAGCTCGCCGGGGTCGGTCCCGGGCGCCGGGAGTACCCCGATGGTGGTGACCTGGCCGTCTCGGGCGGCCAGCCGCTGCGCCTCGGCGTCGCCGAAGAACAGCGCGTTCTGCCGGGCGAGATCGCCGCGGGCGGTCCGCGCGATCCCGCTCACGGTGTACGTCTTCGGCTCACCGGTGGCCTGCACCGTGAGGGGGGCGCCGGGCTTCAGCCCTGCGCGCCCGGCCAGTTCGCGGTCGACGACGACCTCGTCGCCGCCCCGGGGGGCGCGGCCCTCGGCGAGCGTGAAGGGGGTGAGCGCGGCGGAGGTCCAGGCGTGCCCGTACGAGGGCTTCGCGCCGCCGGGGGCCTTGACCAGCGGGACGGCCTGGAAGCTGAGCTCCGGCACGGCCCGCTCGACGCCCGGCACGGACCGGACCGTGTCCACGGTGGCGGCCGGGAGCCAGGCCCGCTCGGCGACGGGCTTGGCCTTGTGCTTCGTCTTGGCCTTCTGCGCATCGCCCTTCTTCGCCTTGACCGTGGTCTGGTGCACGTTCTGGTCGGCGGAGACGACGACCGGGGTGGCCGCGTAGCGCTCGGTGGCGATCTTTCCGCGGAGTCCGGTTTCCAGGAGCGTGCCGCAGGCGGTGATGAGGGCGGCCGCACACAGCAGTGCGACGAAGGCGCCGAGGAAGCCGGCCTTGCGGTCCCTGACGGTCTGGAGGGCGTAACGCAGCATCATGCCGGCAACTCTGCCGCCGGGCCCGGCGGTTGGCAGTGAAGCACCCTGGCGTCTCGGCCCGGGGGCTATCCCTACCCCCCGGGCCGAGACACCAGGGCCCTGCCCCCGGCTCCGGCCCCGCGGCGCGGAGGCCGCAACCTCAGAACCCCGAATACCCCGGTCCGTCGTCGTCCGCGTCCGCGCCCTCGTCGACGCCCTCTTGTTCCAGCGCGCGCCGGACCACCCGCAGGGCCATGCCCTCGGGGTACCCCTTGCGGGCGAGCATCCCGGCGAGGCGCCGGATCCGCTTGTCCCGCTCCAGGCCCCGGGTGGCGCGGAGCTTGCGCTCCACGAGCTCCCGGGCGGTCTGCTCCTCCTGGTCGGAGTCCAGCTGTTCCAGGGCCTCTTGGACGAGGGTGGCGTGCACCCCCTTGGTGCGCAGCTCCTGCGCGAGCGCCCGGCGGGCGAGGCCCCTGCCGCGGTGCCGGGACTCGACCCAGGCCCCGGCGAACGCGGCGTCGTCGATCAGGCCGACCTCCTCGAACCGGGAGAGGACCTCCTGCGACACCTCCTCGGGGATGCCCCGCTTGTCCAGGGCGTCCGCGAGCTGCCGCCGGGTGCGCGGCATCCCGGTGAGCAGGCGCAGGCAGATCGCCCGTGCCTGCTCCTCGGGACTCTGGGGCGGCAGTTCCTGACGACCTTCCCGGCCGCCCTCACGACGACCTTCCCGGCCGCCCTCACGACGACCTTCGCGGCCACCTTCGCGACGGCCCTCCCGGCCGCCGCTCCCGCCGCCCCTTTCCTGCTCCCGCACGGGTCAGCTCTTGGCGACGGCGGCCTTCGCCGACGTCTTGGCCTTCGACGCGGGGGCGGGCACGGCCGCGGCCTCGGCCGCAGGCGCACCGGCGGCCGCCTCGGCGGCGGCGTCCTTGCGCACGCCCACGCCCAGCTTCTCCTTGATCTTCCGCTCGATCTCGTTGGCGAGGTCGGGGTTGTCCTTCAGGAAGTTGCGGGCGTTCTCCTTGCCCTGGCCGAGCTGGTCGCCCTCGTACGTGTACCAGGCGCCGGCCTTGCGCACGAAGCCGTGCTCCACGCCCATGTCGATCAGGCCGCCCTCGCGGCTGATGCCCTGGCCGTAGAGGATGTCGAACTCGGCCTGCTTGAACGGCGGCGCGACCTTGTTCTTGACGACCTTGACGCGCGTACGGTTGCCGACCGCGTCGGTGCCGTCCTTGAGGGTCTCGATGCGGCGGATGTCGAGGCGCACGGAGGCGTAGAACTTCAGCGCGCGACCACCGGTGGTGGTCTCCGGCGAGCCGAACATCACACCGATCTTCTCGCGGAGCTGGTTGATGAAGATCGCGGTGGTCTTGGACTGGTTGAGCGCACCGGTGATCTTCCGGAGCGCCTGGCTCATCAGTCGGGCCTGGAGACCCACGTGCGAGTCGCCCATCTCGCCCTCGATCTCCGCGCGCGGCACGAGCGCGGCGACGGAGTCGATGACGATCAGGTCGAGGGCACCGGAGCGGACCAGCATGTCCACGATCTCCAGCGCCTGCTCGCCGGTGTCCGGCTGCGACAGGATGAGGTTGTCGGTGTCGACGCCGAGGGCCTTCGCGTACTCGGGGTCGAGCGCGTGCTCGGCGTCCACGAAGGCGACGGTGCCGCCGGCCTTCTGTGCGTTGGCCACGGCGTGCAGGGTCAGGGTCGTCTTACCGGAGGACTCCGGGCCGTACACCTCGATCACACGGCCGCGGGGCAGCCCGCCGACGCCGAGGGCGATGTCCAGCGCGGTCGACCCGGTGGGGATGACCTCGATGGGGTCGTTCGGCTTGTCGCCGAGGCGCATGACCGCACCCTTGCCGAATTGCCGTTCAATCTGTGCGAGCGCGGCGTCGAGAGCCTTCTCGCGGTCGGTGCCTGCCATGGGTTCCACCCGGTTTGCTTGAGTCGATCGCTTCACGCCATTGACGCTAACGCCTGCCACTGACAATGCGCTTCCACGCCCGGTTCGGCTGTGGATAACTCATCAGAATGGATGTTCGATTTCCCTGTCAAGCGGGCTCGCCGGACACCCAACTGACAACCCGGGGTTGACACCCCTCCGACTGTCAACCTAGGGTTGCACCCATGACGAACCCTTCAGTGGAACCCGTTCGCATGACCAATCCGGTACGCCTCGACGACCTGATCGAGGCCATCAAGAAGGTCCACACCGACTCCCTGGAGCAGCTCAGCGGCGCCGTCGTCGCCGCCGAGCACCTCGGTGACGTCGCCGACCACCTCATCGGCCACTTCGTCGACCAGGCCCGCCGCTCCGGCGCCTCCTGGACCGACATCGGCCGCAGCATGGGCGTCACCCGCCAGGCCGCCCAGAAGCGCTTCGTCCCCAAGACCGACAAGGGCGACGCCAACGACCTCGACCCCGCCCAGGGCTTCGCCCGGTTCACCCCGCGGGCCCGCACGGTCGTGGTGTCCGCCCAGAGCGAGGCCCGCGCGGCCGGCGGCAAGGAGATCCGCACCGAGCACCTCGTCCTCGGCCTGCTGGCCGATCCCGAGAGCCTCGCCGCGCTCGCCCTGCGCGCACAGAACGTCCCCGCCGACGCCGTACGCGCCGCCGCGACCGCCGCCCTGCCCGAGCCCTCGGCCGACATCCCGGACCTCATCCCCTTCGACACCGGCAGCAAGAAGGCCCTGGAGCTCACCTTCCGCGAGGCGCTGCGGCTGGGCCACAACTACGTCGGCACCGAGCACGTCCTGCTCGCCCTCCTCGAACTCGAGAACGGCGACGGCGTGCTCAGCGGCCTCGGCGTCGACAAGGCCGTCGTCGAGGCGACCGTCACCGAGGCCCTGGCAGCCTTCGTCGACGCGGCCGGGGAACAGACCGGGGAGACGCGGTAGCCGAGTCCCCGGCCGCCCGCTCGGTCAGCTCGTACCGCTTCACGTACGCACCGAGGAACGCCTGCAGCGTGGCGACGGCCGGGATCGCGATGAGCGCCCCGACCGCGCCCAGCAGGGCCGTGCCCGCGATGACGGACCCGAAGGCCACCGCCGGGTGGATGTCGACCGTCTTCGAGGTCAGCTTCGGCTGCAGCACGTAGTTCTCGAACTGCTGGTAGACCACCACGAATCCGAGCACGTACAGCGCGTACCAGGGCGAGTCCGGGAAGGCGATCAGCATGGGCAGCGCGCCCGCCAGGTAGGTGCCGATGGTGGGGATGAACTGGGAGACCAGCCCCACCCACACCGCGAGCGCGGGCGCGTACGGCACGTCGAGCACCGCGAAGACGACGTAGTGGGCGATGCCGGAGACCAGGGCCATCAGCCCGCGCGAGTAGAGGTAGCCGCCCGTCTTGGCGACGGCGATCTCCCAGGCGCGCAGCACCTCCGACTGCTTCGCAGGGGGCAGTACGGAGCACAGCGCGCGCCGCAGCCGCGGCCCGTCGGCGGCGAAGTAGAAGGAGAAGAGCCCGACCGTCAGCAGCCGGAAGAGGCCGCCGAGCACGGTGGCGGACACGTCGAGCACACCGGTCGCGCTGTTCTGGACGTACTTCTGGAGCCAGTCCGAATGCAGCAGGCTGTCCTGGATCGCGAGCCGGGACAGCTTGGTGTGGAAGGTGGTGTTGATCGTGCCGATCACCGAGTCGAGGTAGCCCGGGAAGCCCCCCACCATGTCGACGATCTGCTCGGCGAGCATCGATCCGAGCAGCACGACGAACCCGGCGCCGGCGACGAACACGCTCAGGAACACCAGGAAGGTGGCGAGCCCGCGGCGCATGCCGCGGGCCGCCATCCGGGACACCGCGGGCTCGACCGCGAGCGCGAGGAAGAACGCGATCAGGATGTTGACGAGCAGCCCGGTCAGCTGGTGGAAGGCCCAGCTGCCGAGCTGGAAGCAGGCGATGAGGGCGAGTACGAGGACGACGGCGCGCGGCAGCCAGCGCGGCATCCGTGCCCCGGGCCCCGCCGCCGGTGCGGCGGCGGCGCCTCCGGGAGGCGCCGCGGACCCTGCGGGCTCGGCCGGATCGGCCGCCTCGGCGGTGTCGGTCGACGTCTCGTTCGTCGTGTCGGTCGTCTCATCGGTGGCTGCCACGCCGACCAGTCTGTCCCAACCGTCCCGCATACGGGGAAACGGCCGCCGGCGTCAGCGCAGCGAGGCGGGCACGTCCATCGCCGAACACACCGCGCGCCACACGTCCTTGGCCTCCCAGCCCGCGTCCAGCGCCTGGTGGACGGTGCGTCCGCCGAGCTCCGTCATGACGTGGTCCCGCGCGAAGGAGTCCGCGTAGCCCGCGCCGAAGTGCTCGGCCATCCGCTCCCAGAAAATCGTCAACCGCATGCCACCAGTATCCCGCCCCGGGAGAGTGCACCGGCGTCGTTCGCCCCCCGCCCGCGCGGCAGCGCGCCCTACGGTGTCACGCATGCCTGGAGACGACGCTTCCTCGCTGACCCCACCGACCCCGCTGGCCCGCGCCGAGCAGTTCTTCTGGCTCACGGCCCGGGTCCTGGAGCAGCGGCGGTTCGCCTTCCACTTCCTCGGCGGGGACGCCGACGCGGTGGACACCGCCCTCGGCTCGTACCTCAACGCCGACGGCGGCTACGGCCACGCCCTCGATCCGGATCTGCGCGGTCCGCTCAGCCATCCGCTGCACACCGCGCACGCGCTGCGGGTCCTGGACAGTCTCGGCCGCTGCGCCGGGCAGCGCATCGAGCGGCTCTGCCGCCACCTGACCCGGGTCTCCACCGCGGACGGCGCGCTCCCGGTGGTCCTCCCGGCGCCGCGCGGCTACCCCGGGGCCCCGTACCACCCGGTGTACGACGATCCGCCGGGCGAGCTGCTGACCACCGGCCCGGTGGTCGGCGTACTGCACCGCAACCGGATCTGGCACGCGTGGCTGTTCCGGGCCACGGACTTCTGCTGGGAGCGGGTCGAGAACCTGCGCCGTACGGACCCGTACGAGGTCCAGAGCGCGGTGGCCTTCCTCGACGGCGCCCCCGACCGGGCGCGGGCGGCGGCGGCCGCGGACCGGCTGGGGCGGCTCGTGCGCGAGCAGCGGCTGGTCGTGCTCGACCCGCGCCGGCGCCGGGAGTACCCGCCGCTCCCCGGCTGCGCGCCGGGCGAGCAGCTCTTCCCGCACGACGTCGCCCGGCGGCCGGAGTCGCTGGCGCGCGGCTGGTTCACCGACGAGGAGCTGAGGCGCTCGCTGGACTTCCTGGCCGCCGGGCAGCAACAGGACGGAGGCTGGCCGGTGCGGCGCCTCGCGTGGGCGCCGGGCAGCTCGCTGGAGCGGCGGCCGATCGCCACCCTGGAGGCCCTGCTGACCCTGCGCGCGTACGGCCGCCCCCTGACCGGCGATCCGTCGGGCGCGCTCTGAGGGGCCCTAACCGCCCAGGGCCCGGACTCCCGCGGTGACGACCACCGCGGCGGCGACCACGAGCAGGAACGGCGCCCGCAGCAGCAGTGCGATCCCCGCGGCGGCCAGCCCGGCGGCGCGGGCGTCGAGCACGAGCTCGTGCCCGGTGCTGAAGGTCTGCTGGGCGGTGAGCGCGGCGAGCAGCGCGACCGGCAGCAGCGCGGCGAGACGGCGCACGGTGGGCCGCTCCAGTACCCCGGCGGGCACGAGCAGCCCGGCGAGCTTGACGGCGTAGCAGCCGACGACGGTGAGCGCGATGGCGATCCAGACGTTCACGAGCGGCGTCCCTTCAGCCAGAGGACCGCGGGGGCGGCGAGGGCGGCGACGAGCACCGGAAGCCCGGCGGGCAGTACGGGCAGCAGGCCCAGCCCGAGGACGAGGGCGAGCGCGGCGACGGCCCGCTCGGTGGCGGTCTTCAGCATCGGCGCGAGCAGGGCCAGGAAGACGGCCGGCCCGGCGGCGTCCAGCCCCCACGCGGAGGTGTCCCCGAGGGCCTCGGCGCCGAGGGCGCCGAGCAGGGTGGTGAGGTTCCACAGGACGTACAGGCTCAGCCCGGTCACGGTGAAGCCGAGCCGAGCCGACCTGCGGTCGGGCTGGGCCAGCGCCACGGCGGTGGTCTCGTCGATCACCCAGTGGGCGGCGAGCGGCCGCACGGGCCGGGGCAGGGCGAGCAGCTGCGACAGCCGCAGCCCGTAGAAGGCGTTCCGCGTGCCGAGGAAGAAGGCGCCGGCGGCCGCGGTGAACGGGTTCCCGCCCGCGGCCAGCGCTCCGACCAGCGCGAACTGCGAGGCCCCGGTGAACACCAGCAGGCTCAGCACACAGGCCTGGAGCACGCTGATCCCGGCCCCGGCGGCGGTCACCCCGAAGGCGAACCCGGACAGCCCGACGGCCACCCCGACCCCGAGCGCGTCCCGTACGACGGCCCCGCGCGGCCGCTCCGCGACCCCGCCGGGGGTCTCGTTCCTCACCATCTGTCGTTCTCGCACGCCCCGACCGTACGCAGCCCGGCCGGACCGGGTCTTGTACGTTCTTGCACGCGGGGGGCTCAGCCCCCGGGCGGGGCCTGACCGCCCGGCCTCCCGCGGCGGTACGCGCCCGGCGGGACGCCCACGATGCGGGTGAAGTGGCGGTTCAGGTGGGGCTGGTCGGTGAAGCCGACGGCGACGGCCGCCTCCGCGGGTGGCGTGCCCGCGTCCAGCAGCGCCCGGGCCCGCCGGACCCGGGCGTCCGTCAGCCAGGTGTGCGGCGGCATCCCGTACCGCTCGCGGAAGGCCCGCAGCAGGGCGAACGGGCTGGTCCCCAGTTCCGCGGCGAGCTGTTCCAGCGACGGCGGCCGCGCCATCCGCTCCTGGAGCACCGCCCGGGCCGCCGCGGCGCCCGCCGCGCCGGCGCTGCGGACCGTACGGGCGGGCAGCGGCCCGGCGTGCCGGGTCAGCATCCGCGCGACCGCAGCGCGCAGCAGCGTGTCGGCGGCCAGCGCGTTCCCTTCCTCGGCGGCCCGGTGCACCTCGGTGATCACGTACGAGGTCTGCGGATCGGCGACCGAGTCGGCGGTGAAGCCGGGGGTCCCGCGCAGGCCGGCCATCTCCGCGGCCACCTCGGCGATCAGCTCCCGGGAGGGGTAGAGCGTGGCGTACGCCCAGCCCTCCGGGACACCGGCGCGCGCGGTGTGCGGCACCTCGGGGTTGATCAGGACCACGCTGCCCGGCCCGGCCCGCAGGGTGCCGCCGGGCAGGCCGACCTCCTCGATGCCGCCGGTGACGGCCGCGATGACGTACCCGTCGTGGGTGTGGCGCGGGAAGGTGTGGCGTACGTAGTGGGCGCGCAGGAGGTCCAGGCCGGGCAGTTCCGCGTACTGCCAGTGCCGGGCCCACTCCCGCTCGACCGCCCCGTCGGCCCTCTCAGCCCCGTCAGCCCCGTCAGCCCCGTCAGCCCCGTCAGCCATACCCCCATTCTGCGCCCCGCCCGATTCGGCGGCCCACCCGGTCCGGCTGTTTGCCCAGGTCCGGGCCGTTGTCAGTACCCGGGTGCAGGATGGGGGCATGGCCGGCTCCGCGCTCGATGCGTTCTCCCCCGCGACCCGCTCCTGGTTCACGGGGGCCTTCGCGTCGCCCACCTCCGCGCAGGAGGGTGCCTGGCGGGCCATCCGGGAGGGCTCCGACGTGCTCGTCGTGGCGCCGACCGGCTCCGGCAAGACCCTGGCCGCCTTCCTCGCCGCCCTCGACCAGCTGGCCTCCACCCCGCCGCCGGCCGAGCCGAAGAAGCGCTGCCGCGTGCTGTACGTGTCCCCGCTGAAGGCCCTCGCCGTCGACGTCGAGCGGAACCTGCGCAGCCCGCTGACCGGGATCCGCCAGGAGTCGGTCCGCCTGGGCCTGCCCGAGCCGGAGATCCGGGTCGGGATCCGCTCCGGGGACACCCCGCCGGCGGAGCGGCGGGCGCTGGCCACCCGGCCGCCGGACATCCTGATCACCACGCCCGAGTCGCTGTTCCTGATGCTGACTTCGGCGACGCGCGACGCACTGGCCGGGATCGAGACGGTGATCCTGGACGAGGTGCACGCGGTCGCGGGGACCAAGCGCGGCGCGCACCTGGCCCTGTCCCTGGAGCGGCTGGACGAGCTGCTGCCCCGCCCGGCCCGCCGGATCGGGCTGTCGGCGACGGTCCGGCCGGTGGACGAGGTGGCCCGGTACCTCGCGCCGCGCGGCAAGGTCGAGATCGTCCAGCCGCCCTCGGCGAAGGAGTTCGACCTGTCGGTGGTCGTCCCGGTGCAGGACATGGGCGAGTTGGGAGGCTCGCCGGCCACCGAGGGGCGGGAAGGCGGGGACAAGCCCTCGATCTGGCCGCATGTGGAGGAGCGCATCGCGGATCTGGTCCAGGCCCACCGCTCCACGATCGTGTTCGCCAACTCCCGCCGCCTCGCCGAGCGGCTGTGCAACCGGCTGAACGAGATCGCCTACGAGCGCGCCATGGGCGAGAAGCTGCCCGACGGCTCGCCCCCGGCGCAGATCATGGCCCAGTCGGGGGCCGCCCAGGGCGCCCCTCCGCTGCTGGCGCGGGCGCACCACGGCTCGGTCTCCAAGGAGCAGCGGGCGCTGGTGGAGGAGGACCTGAAGGCGGGCCGGCTGCCCGCGGTGGTCGCCACCTCCAGTCTGGAACTGGGCATCGACATGGGCGCGGTGGACCTGGTGGTGCAGGTGGAGTCCCCGCCCTCGGTGGCCTCCGGGCTCCAGCGCGTGGGCCGGGCCGGGCACCAGGTGGGCGCGGTCTCCACGGGGGTGGTGTTCCCCAAGTACCGCGGGGACCTGGTCCAGGCGGCGGTGGTCACCGAGCGGATGCGCACCGGGTCGATCGAGTCGCTGCGCATCCCGTCGAACCCGCTGGACGTGCTCGCGCAGCAGCTGGTCGCGATGACCGCGATGGACACCTGGCAGCTGGACGAGCTGCTGGCGCTGGTGCGGCGGGCGGCGCCGTTCGCGGCGCTGCCGGAGTCGGCGTTCACCGCGGTGCTGGACATGCTGGCGGGCCGGTATCCGTCCGACGCGTTCGCGGAGCTCAGACCGCGGGTCGTCTGGGACCGGGTGGCGGGGACGATCACGGGCCGGCCCGGCGCGCAGCGCCTCGCGGTCACCTCCGGCGGCACCATCCCCGACCGAGGCCTCTTCGGGGTGTTCCTCGCGGGCGCCGATCCCAAAAAGGGCGGCGGCCGGGTCGGCGAGCTCGACGAGGAGATGGTCTACGAGTCCCGCGTGGGGGACGTGTTCACGCTGGGCACCACCTCCTGGCGGATCGAGGACATCACCCGCGACCGGGTCCTGGTCTCCCCCGCCCCCGGGGTCCCGGGGCGGCTGCCGTTCTGGAAGGGCGACCAGCTGGGCCGCCCGCTCGAACTGGGCCGCGCGGTCGGCGCGTTCCTGCGCGAGCTGGGCGGGCTGCCCGAGGAGGACGCCCGGCTGCGCCTGGTGGCGGCCGGCCTTGACGCCTGGGCCGCGGAGAACGTCCTCTCGTACCTCGCGGAGCAGCGCGAGGCGTGCGGCCACGTCCCGGACGACCGGACCATCGTGGTCGAGCGGTTCCGCGACGAGCTCGGTGACTGGCGGGTCGTCGTCCACTCCCCCTTCGGCGCGCAGGTGCACGCCCCCTGGGCGCTGGCCCTCGGCGCCCGCCTCGCCGAGAAGTACGGCATGGACGCGCAGGTCATGCATGCCGACGACGGGATCGTGCTCCGGCTGCCCGACGCGGACCTGCTCTCCATGGACCTCCTCGACCACGATCCTTCGGCCACCCACGCCTTCGAGTTCGACGACGAACAGGCCCCGCTGGGCGCCGCGGACGTCGCCTTCGACCACGGGGAGATCAACCAGATCGTCACCGACCAGGTCGGCGGCTCCGCCCTCTTCGCCTCCCGGTTCCGCGAGTGCGCGGCGCGCGCCCTGCTGCTGCCGCGCCGCAGTCCGGGCAAGCGGACGCCGCTGTGGCAGCAGCGCCAGCGCGCCTCCCAGCTGCTCCAGGTGGCCTCGGAGTTCGGCTCGTTCCCGATCGTGCTGGAGGCCGTACGGGAGTGCCTCCAGGACGTCTTCGACGTGCCGGGTCTGACGGAGCTGATGGGGGACGTCGAGGCGCGCCGGGTCCGCCTGGTCGAGGTCACCACCGCCGAGCCGTCCCCCTTCGCCCGCTCGCTGCTCTTCGGGTACGTCGCCCAGTTCCTGTACGAGGGGGACTCGCCGCTCGCCGAGCGGAGGGCGGCCGCGCTCTCGCTGGACTCCCGCCTGCTGGCGGAGCTGCTGGGCCAGGCGGAGCTGCGCGAACTGCTCGACGCGGAGGTGCTGGAGGAGCTGGAGCGGGAGCTCCAGTGGCTGACGGAGGACCGGCGGGCCAAGGACGCCGAGTCCGTCGCCGACCTGCTGCGCCTGCTCGGCCCGCTGACCACGGCCGAACTGGCCGAGCGCGGCGCCGACCCGGCCTGGCCGCAGGCCCTGGCCGGGGCCCGCAGGGCGATCGCGGTCCGGATCGGCGGCGCGGACCACTGGGCGGCGATCGAGGACGCGGGCCGGCTGCGCGACGCGCTGGGCACGGCGCTCCCGGTCGGGGTCCCGGAGGCGTTCACCGAGCCGGTCAAGGACCCGCTCGGCGACCTCCTGGCCCGGTACGCCCGCACCCACGGGCCGTTCACCACCGCGTCCGTCGCCGCCCGCTTCGGCCTGGGCGCGGCCGTGACCGACGGCGCCCTGCACCGGCTCGCGGCGGCGGGCCGGGTGGTGCAGGGCGAGTTCCACCCGGCCGGCATCGGCCAGGAGTGGTGCGACGCGACCGTGCTGCGCAGGCTGCGGCGCCGCTCGCTGGCGGCGCTGCGCCAGGAGCTGGAGCCGGTCCCGCCGACCTCCCTGGCCACCTTCCTGCCGCAGTGGCAGCACCTGGGCGGGGCCCTGCGCGGCATCGACGGCCTGGCCCGGGCGATCGAGCAGCTCCAGGGCGCCCCGGTGCCGGCCTCGGCGCTGGAGCGGCTGATCCTCCCCTCCCGGGTCTCGGGGTACTCGCCGACCCTGCTGGACGAGCTCACCACCACCGGCGAGGTGGTCTGGGCGGGCGCCGGGGCCCTCCCGGGCAAGGACGGCTGGGTCTCGCTCTACCTGGCGGACGCGGCCCCGCTGCTGCTGCCTGCGCCGCACCCGCTGGAGCTGACGCCCCTTCACCAGTCGATCCTCGACACCCTGTCCGGCGGGTACGGGCTGTTCTTCCGCCAGCTCGCGGAATCCGTGCGCGCCAAATGGTCCGAGGCCACCGACCTCGAACTGTCCGAGGCCGTCTGGGACCTGGCCTGGTCGGGCCGGCTCACCAACGACACGCTCTCGCCGCTGCGGTCCCTGCTCGGCTCGGGCCGTACGGCGGGCGCCACCGCCCACCGGGCCCGGCGCACGGTCCCGCGCGGCCGGTACGGGACGCTCGGCGCGCAGGTGTCCCGCCCGGGCCCGCCCACGGTCTCCGGCCGCTGGTCGCTGCTGCCGACCCGGGCCCCCGACCCCACCCACCGGGCGCACGCGCTGGCCCGGACCCTGCTGGACCGGCACGGGGTGGTCACGCGGGGCGCGGTGGCCGCCGAGGGCGTGGAGGGCGGCTTCAGCGCGGTGTACCGGGTCCTGTCGGCCTTCGAGGACAGCGGGCAGGCCCGCCGCGGTTATGTGGTCGAGGGCCTGGGCGCGGCCCAGTTCGCGATGGACGGCGCGGTGGACCGGCTGCGGTCGGCCGAGCGGAACCCGCCCCCGCTGGCGGCGGTGGTCCTGGCGGCCGCCGACCCGGCGAACGCGTACGGGGCGGCCCTGCCCTGGCCGGAACCCCCGGCCGGGGCCACGCACAAGCCGGGCCGCAAGGCGGGCTCGCTGGTGGTCCTGGTCGACGGCGAGCTCGTCCTGTACCTGGAGCGGGGCGGCAAGACGCTGCTGGCCTGGCCGCCTACGGAGGACCCCCGGCTCGCGGCGGCGACGGCGGCCCTGGCGGCGGCCTCCCGGATCGGCACGCTCCCGGCGCTCACGGTGGAACGCATCAACGCCGCCCCGGCGTTGACCTCGCCGCTGGGCCCGGCACTGGAGGCCGCCGGCTTCCATGCCACCCCGAGGGGCCTGCGCCTGCGCTCGTGAATCCGGGAGCCGAATCCGGCATTCCGGTCTCGACCATCGCGCTTATGTCCCGCTTATGTCTTGAGCACGTCACGAAGCCCCTCTCGACTGGCACCCCCGGCCTTTTCTGGACTATCAAGATCACCGCAGGCGTCAAGCGTGACGACGCCACGTCAAAAAAACACACTCATGGGGGACCGGAAAATGAGCACCAACACCATGCGGCGAGCGACAACGGGCGTCATCGGTCTGGCGGTTGCCGGCACCCTGACCCTCACCGGCTGCAAGAACGGCAACGAAGAGGTCGCACCCGCCCAGTCGAGCGCGCCGGCCGCCCAGCCCAGCCAGGCCGGGCAGGAGTCCGCGCAGCCCAGCACCCCGGCCAGCCCCTCCACCGGCGGCGGCCAGGCTCCCGCGGCGGGCCAGGCGAAGCCCGGCCAGACCTTCAAGATCGGCGAGACGGCGACGGTGCCGTTCAGCTACGGCAACACCAAGGGCGGCACCATCGCCCTCACCGTCACCGCCGTCGAGCAGGGCCAGCCGGCCGACCTGGACGCCCTCAAGCTGGGCGACAAGGTCAAGGGGATGATCCCCTACTACGTCCGCTACTCGGTCAAGAACGTCGGCACCGTGGACCTCTCGTACGCCTCCGTCGGCCACATGAAGGGCCTGCTCCCGGACGGCTCCGAGGCCCAGGGCGTCTCCGTCATCGGCAAGTTCGAGAAGTGCAAGGACGAGACGCTGCCGAAGGGCTTCACCAACGGCCAGACGCAGACCAGCTGCGCCATCGCCCTGGCCCCGTCCGCCCAGACGAAGGTGGTCGGCGCCGAGTACTGGGGCGACCCGTACAACAACCTGAACGACGGCAAGGGCCTCTTCTGGAAGTAAGCCCTTCCGTTCCCGACGACCGGGCCCCCGCCCGCGCCACGGCGCGGCGGGGGCTCCGGCCGTCCCGGCCCCGCGGGGCGACAATGGCGCCATGCCCGAAGGAGACAGCGTCTGGCGCGCCGCGGCCCGGCTGCACGCCGCCCTGGCCGGCCACGAGCTGATCCGCAGCGACCTGCGCGTCCCCCGCTTCGCCACCGCCGACCTCACCGGCCGCACCACCCTGGACGTCACCCCCCGCGGCAAACACCTCCTCGCCCGCTTCGAGGGCGGCCTCACCCTCCACACGCACCTCGGCATGGACGGCGCCTGGCGGGTCTTCGCCGCGCAGGAGAAGTGGCACGGCGGCCCCGCGTACGAGATCCGCGCCGTCCTCGCCACCGCCGGGCACGCGGCCGTCGGCTACCGCCTCCCCGTCGTCGAGCTGCTGCGCACCTCCGAGGAGGACCGGGCCGTCGGCCACCTGGGACCCGACCTCCTCGGCCCCGACTGGGACGCGGAGAAGGCCGCCGCCAACCTCCTCGCCGCCCCCGGGCGCCCGCTCGGCGAGGCCCTGCTCGACCAGCGCAACCTGGCCGGCATCGGCAACATCTACAAGTCCGAGCTCTGCTTCCTCGCCCAGGTCACCCCCTGGACCCCGGTCGGCGGCCTCCCCGACCCGGGGACCACCGCCGTCCGCCTGGCAGGCGCCGCCCACCGCCTGCTGCGCGCCAACACCGGCGACAGCGCGATCCGCAACACCACCGGCAGCCGCCGCCGCGGCCAGGAGCTCTTCGTGTACGGCCGCGCCCGCCGCCCCTGCCTGCGCTGCGGCACCTCCGTCCGCGAGGCCCCGCAGGACGACCGCCCGACGTACTGGTGCCCCCGCTGCCAATCGGGCCCGACCCCTCCGATCCCCTCCACCTAGTTGACGCTCCGTCAGATACGGTCGTACCGTCCCGGCATGCCCACACCCAGAGCCCCGTACGACCTGACCGGCCGGACCGCCCTGATCACCGGCGCCGCGAGCGGCATAGGCCGCGCCACCGCCGTCCTCCTCGCCGAGGCGGGCGCCGCCGTGCACTGCGCGGACCGCGACGGCCAGGGCCTCGCCGAGACGGCCGACCTCGTCGCCAAGGCCGGCGGGTCCGCCACCGTCCACCCGCTCGACGTCACCGACCGGGCCGCCCTGCGCGCCGCCGTCACCGCCGCCGGACCCCTCGACATCACCGCCGCCATCGCCGGGGTCATGCACTCCAGCAGCGTCCTGGAGACCTCCGACGAGGACCTCGACCGGGTCCTGGACATCAACTTCAAGGGGGTGCTGCGCACCTGCCAGGAGGCCGCCCGCGCCATGATCGCGGCCGGCCGTCCCGGCTCGATCATCACGATGGCCTCCGGCGCCGTGGACGCCGCCCAGCCCGGCCTGCTCTGCTACAGCGCCGCCAAGGCCGCCGTCGTCCAGCTCACCAAGACCCTCGCCACCGAGGCCGGCCCCCACGGCATCCGCGTCAACGCCGTCGCCCCGGGCTGGATCCGCACCCCCATGACCGGCCGGCACAGCCCCGAGGCCCAGGAGCAGACGGAGGCCGCGATGGTACGGATGTCCCCCCTGCGCCGCGTCGGGGAGCCCGAGGACATCGCCCAGGCCGTGCTCTACCTCGCCTCGGACGCCTCGTCGTTCATGACGGGCCAGATCCTGCGTCCGAACGGCGGAGTGTCGATGCCCTGGTAGCCGCCCGGTCCGCCGGGACCCCGTCGGCCGGGACCCCGTCGACCGACTCGGCTTCCGGCCCGTCGGCTCCCGACTCCTCGGCCGCCGCCCGCCGGGCCCTGCGTACGGGCCCCGGCGTGCAGTGCACGGGCAGCAGCCCCAGCCCCCAGCCGCCCACGGCCACCGCGCCCTCCACCGGACCGGACTCGCCCGGCGCCAGCGCCAGCCGCAACACCGCCCACCACCACAGCGCGCCCATCGCCACCGCGAGGGCCACCGCCGGGGGTGTGCCCAGCACCGGAGGTATCCGTAGTACCGGAGGTATCCGTAGTAACCGCCGCACGGCTGCCTCCCGGGATCAGGGCCGCGATCCGGACTCGTCCGGACTCCCCATCCTCCCGTACACCCCCGGGCCGCGCACCCAGAACGGCCCGGAGCCCCGGCCGGTGCATCACGCACCGACCGGGGCTCCGGCCACGCTCATTTCTTCACAGCTCGCGCATCGAGCTCACGCGGCTACGACATTCACCGCTTCCGCAGGCGCCTTGATGGTCACCCGCTCCGGCCCGCCCGCGACCGAAGCCACGGAGACCGAATTGAGCATCGGGCGGACCGGCACCGTGACCGGTTCGCTTGCCGCGGCCGACTGCGCCAGCTCAGCCAGCGACAGCTCGTCGCTGACCTCGCGCATCAGCTCGGACATCCGTACGTCCAACGCGTCGCAGATCGCGGAGAGCAGCTCGGAGGATGCCTCCTTCTGCCCCCGCTCCACCTCGGAAAGATAGCCGAGAGAAACTCGGGCGGACGAGGAGACTTCGCGCAGAGTACGGCCCTGGCGCTGGCGCTGCCGACGCAGCACGTCACCCAGCAGGCGACGGAGCAGAATCATCGGTGGCTCCCTCCTCTGACCGTGTAGCCGCATCCTTCACGCCCCACCGTACCGCCTCGCGCCGCGGCCGTGCGGGGAGCTATGTCGTGTTCACTCAGGGCTGCAAACATCAAATCCCCCCGTTCTGTTCCGTATCCTGCCCCCGCGCATTCTCGCGGAGTTCGCTCGAGAGCAGTTCGAGCACTGTCCGTGCACTCTCCCTACGGATTTCCGCGCGGGAGCCGTTCAACCTCAGCGGGACGGTTTTCCTGCCCGCCGGACCCGCCACGGCGATGAAAACGGTGCCGACCGGCTGCCCGTCCTGCGGGTCCGGCCCTGCGACTCCGGTGGTCGCGATCCCCCACGATGCACCCAGCACGCGCCGTACGCCGTCCGCCATCTCGGCCGCGACCTGCGCGTTCACCGCACCTTCCGCCGCCAGCAGCCCGGCGTCCACCCCCAGGACCCGGTGCTTCAGCTCGGTGGCGTACGCCGTGACCGAACCGCGGAACGAGCGGGAGGCACCGGCGATGCCCGTGAGCTCCGCGGCCACCATCCCGCCGGTCAGCGATTCGGCGACGGCGAGCGTCTGGTCACTCTCCGCAAGCAGGCGCAGCACCTCCGCGGCGAGCGCAGCGGTGGCCCCGGTCTCTCCGGCCGGTTCCGCGGCGCCCGAAGACGCCCCACCGACCACCGGAGATTCCCCCACCGCGTATGTCACCTTGCGGCCCGCTCCGCTTCCAGACCCTGGCGCCGCAACACCACGGCCTGGCGGATGTAATCCAAACCGGTGACGACGGTCAGCACGACGGCGACCGCCATCACCCAGAAGCGCAAGCTCGCCAGCGGCCCGGTCAGCGCGAGCACGTACATGCCCACCGCCGTCCCCTGGGCCAGCGTCTTGAGCTTGCCGCCCCGGCTGGCGGGAATCACTCCGTACCGGATGACCCAGAAACGCATGAGCGTGATCCCGAGTTCCCGCCCGAGGATCAGCCCGGTGACCCACCAGGGCAGGTCGCCCAGCCAGGAGAGACAGATCAACGCCGACCCCATGATCGCCTTGTCGGCGATGGGGTCGGCGATCTTCCCGAAGTCCGTGACCAGGTTGTACGTACGGGCGAGGTGCCCGTCGAAGATGTCCGTGATCATGGCGACGGCGAACGCGGCCCAGGCCCACGCCCGCCAGACGGGGTCATAGCCCCCGTCCGCGAGCAGCAGCAGGACGAATCCCGGCACCAGGACGAGCCGGATCATCGTCAGGATGTTCGCGATGTTCCACAGACTGGCCTGATTGACCGCCGCGGCCCCCAGCTTCGCGCCGGGCGCGGGCCGGCGGCCGGTCCCGCCCGCCGCAGATGCCGGGACTCCGGTCATCCGGCCGCCTCCTCGTCGAGGTGCAGGGGCTCGGCCACCAGGTCCACGCCCAGCGTGCCGACCACCTTCGCCGTCACGATACGGCCGGGCACCAGGCCCGTGCTGTCCGTGAAGACGACCTGGCCGTCGGTCTCGGGCGCCTGGTGCGCGGCCCGCCCGTAGGCTCCGTCGCCGTCCTCGTCGACCGCTTCCACGGACTCGACGAGTACCTCCAGCGTCTCTCCGATCCGCTCCTCGGCGCGCTGCGAGGTGAGCTCCTCGGCGAGGCGCTGCATGTGCGCGAGCCGCTCGGCGATCGTCTCCTCGTCCAGCTTGTTCTCGTACGTGACGGCCTCGGTGCCGTCCTCGTCGGAGTAGCCGAAGACGCCGATCGCGTCGAGCCGCGCGTGGGTGAGGAAGCGCTCCAGCTCCTTGAAGTCCGACTCGCTCTCGCCGGGGAAGCCGACGATGAAGTTGGACCGGACGCCGGCCTGCGGGGCCTTGGTGCGGATGGTGTCCAGCAGCTCCAGGAACCGGTCGGTGTCACCGAAGCGGCGCATGGAGCGCAGCACGTCGGGGGCCGAGTGCTGGAAGGACAGGTCGAAGTACGGCACGACCTTGGGGGTCGAGGTCAGTACGTCGATCAGGCCGGGCCGCATCTCGGCCGGCTGGAGGTAGCTGACGCGGACGCGCTCGATGCCGTCCACCTCGGCCAGCTCGGGCAGCAGGGTCTCCAGCAGGCGGATGTCGCCGAGGTCCTTGCCGTACGAGGTGTTGTTCTCGGAGACCAGCATGATCTCCTTGACGCCCTGCTCGGCGAGCCAGCGCGTCTCGCCCAGCACATCGCTGGGGCGGCGCGAGATGAAGGAGCCGCGGAACGAGGGGATGGCGCAGAAGGAGCAGCGCCGGTCGCAGCCGGAGGCGAGCTTGACCGAGGCGACCGGGCTCTTGTCCAGGCGGCGGCGCAGCGGCGCGCGCGGCCCGGAGGCGGGCGCGAGGCCCTCGGGGAGGTCCGCGGGGGCGGCCTCGGGCTCCTGGGCGTGGCCCGGGAGGGCCACGGCGGCGTCCTGGCGGGCCGCGGGGCTGATCGGCAGCAGCTTGCGCCGGTCACGCGGGGTGTGGGAGGCGTGGATGCCGCCGTTCAGAATGGTCTGGAGGCGGTCGGAGATGTCGGCGTAGTCGTCGAATCCGAGCACGCCGTCGGCCTCGGGGAGCGCTTCGGCGAGTTCCTTGCCGTAGCGCTCGGCCATACAGCCGACGGCGACGACGGCCTGGGTCTTGCCGTGATCCTTGAGATCGTTGGCTTCCAGGAGGGCGTCTACGGAGTCCTTTTTGGCGGCTTCGACGAAGCCGCAGGTGTTGACGACGGCTACGTCCGCATCGGCGGCGTCCTCGACGAGCTCCCAGCCATCCGCCGCCAAGCGGCCTGCGAGCTCCTCCGAGTCCACCTCGTTACGGGCGCAGCCAAGAGTGACAAGGGCGACGGTACGGCGTTCGGGCATGGACTCAAGACTACTTTGTCCAAACGCCGACCCCCGCCCCAAGTCCCGGTAAACCAAGATCCCCGGGGTGCGGCGCAGCACCCCGGGGACCCGGAATCACGGATTCAGCGCCATATCAGCCCGCCTGGGCCGGTCCCTGGCGGGGGTCGTCCTTGGTGTATGTGAGGCGTTCCACCTGACCCGGCTGGAAGTCGTCCTTGATCTCCTTGCCGTTCACGAAGAGCTTCACGACCCCCGCGTCACCGAGGACGAGGTCGATGGACTCCTTGTCCGTGAAGGTCTTGGACTCGCCCGGGGCCAGCGTCCCGTCGAACAGCAGCCGGCCGCTGTGGTCCTTCGCGGAGATCCAGCTCTCGCCGTCGTTGGCCGTCAGGACCACCGTGACGAGGTCCTTGGGCGCGGCGGCGATCGCGCTGTCCGAGGGCTCCGGCTTGGGCGCCTTCGGGGTCGGCTGGGCGGCCGGCTTCCCGGCCGACTGCTTGGGCGCTGCCTGCGGGGCGGCGGAGGCGTCCGCCACCGTCCGCTTGTCCTTCGCGTCGCCGCCGCTGAAGGCGGTGAAGCCCACGAAGCCGATCACGGCGACGATGGCGGCGACCATGGCCGCGGTCCAGTTGGGCCGCTGCCGCTCGGGACGGATGCGTTCGGCGTCGAACATCGGCGCGGCGGGCGTGGGTGCCGGCCGGCCGCCGTGGGCCGCGTCGTACGCGTCGACCAGGGGTTCCGGATCGATGTGGACGGCGCGGGCGAGCGTGCGGATGTGACCGCGGGCGTAGACGTCGCCGCCGCACCGCGTGAAATCGTCAGCTTCGATCGCGTGCACGATCGGGATGCGCACGCGGGTGGTGGAACTGACCTCGTCGACAGTGAGCCCGGCGGCGATCCGGGCCTTCTTCAGGGCCGTCCCGATGGACGGGCCTTCGTCCGTGCGTTCGATGATGCGGTCCTCGGACCGGTCGTCGGTCGAAGGACGCTCATCTTCGGGGGAGTTGGAGTTGCCGATGGACACGAGGGCGCCTTTCGAGCGTGTAGCCACCTGCTGGATGTCCAGTCTAGGGGGGTGACGAAAGGGTGGAGCAACCGGAGGGTGGACTTCCTACGCCATCCGAATGGCAATCCGAACAGTGTGGGAAGTCCGGGTGCTGTGGCGGCCCTGCACCGGGCAGGGTGCCGCCACCTCCCTCAACTTGACGCGGGCCCAAGGGAAACGGTTGCCCGCCCGAGAATCACGGTTGGGTCTCTCCCCGGATGACGGCGAGGACCCCGTCCAGCTCGTCCGCCTTGACCAGCACGTCGCGCGCTTTCGAACCCTCGCTCGGGCCGACGATCCCCCGCGACTCCATCAGGTCCATGAGCCGGCCGGCCTTGGCGAAGCCCACCCGGAGCTTGCGCTGGAGCATCGAGGTCGACCCGAACTGGGTGGAGACCACGAGCTCGGCCGCCTGGCACAGCAGGTCCAGATCGTCGCCGATCTCCTCGTCGATCTCCTTCTTCTGCTTCTGCCCGACCGTGACGTCGTCCCGGAAGACGGGCGCCATCTGGTCCTTGCAGTGCTGCACGATCCCGGCGATCTCGTCCTCGGTGACGAAAGCCCCCTGGAGGCGGACCGGCTTGTTCGCCCCCATCGGCAGGAACAGCCCGTCGCCCTTGCCGATGAGCTTCTCGGCGCCGGGCTGGTCGAGGATGACCCGGCTGTCGGCGAGCGAGGAGGTGGCGAAGGCGAGCCGCGAGGGCACGTTCGCCTTGATCAGGCCGGTGACCACGTCCACCGAGGGCCGCTGGGTGGCGAGCACCAGGTGGATGCCGGCCGCGCGGGCCAGCTGGGTGATCCGGACGATCGAGTCCTCGACGTCGCGCGGGGCCACCATCATCAGGTCGGCGAGCTCGTCGACGATCACGAGCAGGTACGGGTACGGGCTGAGCTCCCGCTCGCTGCCCGGCGGCAGTTTGATCTTGCCGTCCCGGATGGCCTGGTTGAAGTCGTCGATGTGCCGGTAGCCGAAGGCGGCCAGGTCGTCGTAGCGCAGGTCCATCTCGCGCACGACCCACTGGAGCGCCTCGGCGGCCCGCTTGGGGTTGGTGATGATCGGCGTGATCAGGTGCGGGATGCCCTCGTACGCCGTCAGCTCGACGCGCTTGGGGTCCACGAGCACCATCCGGACGTCCTCCGGGGTGGCCCGCACCATCACCGAGGTGATGAGGCAGTTGATGCAGGAGGACTTTCCGGAGCCCGTGGCGCCGGCGACGAGCACGTGCGGCATCTTCGCGAGGTTGGCCATGACGTAGCCGCCCTCGACGTCCTTGCCGAGCGCCACCAGCATCGGATGGTCGTCCTCGGCCGCGTCCGCCAGCCGGAGCACGTCGCCCAGGTTGACCATCTCGCGGTCGGTGTTGGGGATCTCGATGCCGACGGCCGACTTGCCCGGGATCGGACTGATGATCCGGACGTCCGGCGAGGCCACCGCGTACGCGATGTTCTTGGTCAGCGCGGTGATCCGCTCGACCTTGACCGCCGCGCCCAGCGTGACCTCGTACCGGGTGACCGTCGGCCCCCGGGTGAAGCCGGTGACGTCCGCGTCGACCTTGAACTCGGTGAACACGTTGCGCAGCGAGGCGACGACCGCGTCGTTGGCGGCGCTGCGGGTCTTGCCCGGCCCGCCCTTCTCCAGCAGGTCGAGCGAGGGAAGGGCGTACGTGATGTCCCCGCGCAGCTGGAGCTGCTCGGCGCGGGGCGGCAGGGCCTGGGTCTGCGGCGGGGCCTTGGTCAGGTCCGGCACGGACAGGGTCCCCGAAGCCGCCGCGGTGGTGTCGTGCGGCGGCTCGGCCCGCTCCGGGTCCCGGGCCTCGTCCAGGGTCGGGGCCGGGGCCGGGGCAGCGGCCTTGGGCCGCTCCACCCGCGCGGGCGGCACCGGAGCGGTGATCTCCGCTCCCTCGCGCTCCGCCGAGATGCCGTGCGTCAGGTCGGCCACCAGCGGGGAGGGCGGCATCCCGCCGTAGACCACCCCGTCCAGCGCGGCGGCGGCCGCCGCGGCCACGTCGACGGCGTCCATCTCCCGCTCGGCGGCCGGCCGGGCCGGGGTCCGGCGCGGGCGCCGCCGCCGGGCGAGCGCCTGCTCCTCGGCGGCGTCGGCGGGACCGGCGGAATCCGCGGCGGCGCCCGCACCGGCGGCCCCCGACCGGGCCCGCCACTGCTCGGGGTCGTGCCGGTCGGCGGGGGCTCCGTCCTCGGCGTACCCCTCGTCGTACTCGTTCGGGGCGATGATCCCCAGCCGGATCCCGAGCCGCCGCAGCCGCTGCGGGATCGCGTTCACCGGGGTGGCGGTGACCACGAGCAGTCCGAAGATCGTGAGCAGCACCAGCATCGGCACGGCCAGCGGCGCGCCCATCGTGAAGATCAGCGGCTTCGAGGCGCCCCAGCCGATGAGCCCGCCCGCGTTCTGCATGGCGGTGGTGCCCTCGTCGCGGCCGGGCGCCCCGCAGGCGATGTGGACGAGGCCGAGGACGCCGATGGCGAGCGCGGAGAGGCCGACGCCGATCCGGCCGTTGGCGTCGGGCTGCTCGGGATGGCGGATGAAACGTACCGCCATGACGCCCAGCAGGATCGGCACGAGCAGGTCCAGCCGCCCGAAGGCGCCGGTGACCAGCATGGTGACCAGATCCCCGACGGGACCGCTCAGGTTCGACCAGGTACCGGCGGCGACGATCAGCGCGAGGGCGAGCAGCAGCAGCGCGACGCCGTCCTTGCGGTGGGCGGGGTCGAGGTTCTTGGCCCCCTGGCCGACCCCGCGGAAGACCGCGCCGACCGCGTGCGCACAGCCCAGCCACACGGCGCGCACCAACCGCACCACGCCCCCGGTGGGGGACGGCGCGGGCTTGGGCGCCGCCTTCTTGGCGGGGGCGCGCCGGGGCGCCGCGGCCTTCTTCGCCGCGGACCCGCGCGCGGGGGCCGCCTTCTTCGCCGGCGCCGTCGTCCGGCCGGTGCGGCCCTTCGCGGTGCCCGCTGCGCTCTGGGAACCCTTGCCGGACGTACGTGAGGCCATGGGGCCGAGGTTACCGGTGCGCGCGCCGGTGGACACGCGTGCCCACCCCTTCACCCGTTCGTGTCGCGCCCCGTGTCAGCGCTTTGACGCACCGCCAGATCCGGGAGCTGCCCGAACGGCCCGGCAGCCGGCCCCTCGACGGGCTCAGTTCTGCGCGGGCAGCACCGGCGTTCCCCCGCCGGCCCCGGGCTCCAGGGCGTCGAGCGCCCGCCGCAGTCCGGTGAGCTTGCGCTCCAGATGGGCCGCGGTCGCCACGACCGCCGCGTCGGCCGACTCCTCGCCGAGCTGCTTGGTCAGCGCCTCGGCCTGCTCCTCGACCGCCGCGAGCCGCGCGGAGAGCTCGGCCAGCAGGCCGGCCGTCTCCTTGCTGCCGTCGCCGTTGGAGCCGCCGCCCTCCAGCTGGAGCCGCAGCAGCGCCGCCTGCTCGCGCAGCTGGCAGTTCTTCGTATACAGCTCCACGAACACCGAGACCTTGGCCCGCAGCACCCACGGGTCGAAGGGCTTGGAGATGTAGTCCACCGCGCCGGCGGCATAGCCGCGGAACGTGTGGTGCGGACCGTGGTTGATCGCGGTGAGGAAGATGATCGGGATGTCCCGGGTCCGTTCACGCCGCTTGATGTGCGCGGCGGTCTCGAATCCGTCCATCCCGGGCATCTGCACATCCAGCAGGATGACCGCGAAATCGTCCGTCAACAGCGCCTTGAGCGCTTCCTCCCCCGATGACGCCCTGACCAGTGTCTGATCGAGCGCGGAGAGGATGGCCTCCAGCGCCAGCAGATTCTCCGGCCGGTCATCGACCAGGAGGATCTTGGCCTTCTGCACCATGCCCTGTCCTCCTCGCCCCGGCATGGGGCCTCCCCGGCTCCTGGCACCGGCCGGTACGCCGGGCCCCGCCCCAGAAGAGGACGGCATCCTTGCGCCGTCCGTCCTTGTGCCGGTCATCGTAGCCCCAGTCCCGAGATCGCCACACCCTGTCACCAAGATGTCACTGTGCACGAAGCAGAAACGGTGTGGGAGAGCAGAAGGTTCCCCGCCTCCCGCCCTTTCACACCGTTTTCGCCACAGTCAGTCAGCAATTGGTATCAGAGTGCTCGGCCGTCGATCACTTGCCGCGCATCCACTGCTCCATCACCGACAGCAGATAGTCCGGGTCGACCGGCTTGGTGACATAGTCGGAAGCACCGGAGTCGATCGCCTTCTCCCGGTCCCCCTTCATCGCCTTCGCCGTCAGCGCGATGATCGGCAGCCCGGCGAACTGCGGCATCCGCCGGATCGCCGAGGTCGTCGCGTACCCGTCCATCTCGGGCATCATGATGTCCATCAGTACGACCGTCACATCGTCGTGCTGCTCCAGGACTTCGATGCCCTCCCGGCCGTTCTCCGCGTACAGCACCGCCAGTCCGTGCTGCTCCAGCACGCTGGTCAGCGCGAACACGTTGCGGACGTCGTCGTCCACGATGAGCACCTTCTCGCCGTGGAAGTCGTACGACCGGGGCACCACCGGAAGTTCCTCCTCCGGGTTGGCCCAACCGTCCTCGGCCCCCAGCGCGTTCGGCTGCCCCGGCACCGCCGTACGCGGCTCCAGGTCGCTCAGCGCCTTGCGCCGCCGCCGGAACAGCGCGGCGCCGCCCTGCCCCTGACCGGCCGGCTCTGCGGCCGGCAGCGCGGGCCGTACGTGCTGCGCCTGCTGCTGCGCCGCGGAGACGGGCGCCGCCGGAGTCGCCGGCAGCGCGGGCCGCGCCCCGTCGGCCTGCCTGCGGTACACCTCGCCGCGCCCGCCGCCGGGCGTCGGCGGCGCGTACCCCTGCGGCGGCAGCTCGCTCGGGTGCAGCGGCAGGTAGAGCGTGAACGTGGACCCGCGGCCGGGCTCGCTCGCCGCGTGGATCTCCCCGCCCAGCAGCCGGGCGATCTCCCGGCTGATGGACAGCCCGAGCCCCGTGCCGCCGTACTTCCTGCTGGTGGTCCCGTCGGCCTGCTTGAACGCCTCGAAGATCACCAGCATCTTGCTCGCCGCGATCCCGATCCCGGTGTCCGTCACCGAGAAGGCGATCAGGTCCGCGTCCGCCTCCAGCAGCGAGCCGGCCTCCAGCAGCTGTTCGCGGATCGCCGTCGGCACGTCCGCCCCGGCGGGCCGGATCACCAGCTCCACCGCGCCGGTGTCCGTGAACTTCACCGCGTTCGACAGCAGGTTGCGCAGCACCTGGAGCAGTCGCTGCTCATCCGTGTGCAGGGTCGCGGGCAGCTCCGGGGAGACCCGTACCGAGAAGTCCAGGCCCTTCTCCGCGGTCAGCGGCCGGAAGGTGGCCTCCACGTAGTCCACGAGCTGCACGAGCGCGATCCGGGTCGGCGAGACGTCCATCTTCCCGGCTTCGACCTTCGACAGGTCGAGGATGTCGTTGATCAGCTGGAGCAGGTCCGAGCCCGCCCCGTGGATGGTCTCCGCGAACTCAACCTGCTTGGGCGACAGGTTCTCGTCCGCGTTGTCGGCGAGCAGCTTGGCCAGGATCAGCAGCGAGTTGAGCGGCGTGCGCAGCTCGTGCGACATGTTCGCCAGGAACTCGGACTTGTAGCGCATCGAGACCGCGAGCTGCTCGGCGCGCTCCTCCAGGACCTGCCGGGCCTCCTCGATCTCGGTGTTCTTCACCTCGATGTCCCGGTTCTGCTGGGCCAGCAGCTCCGCCTTCTCCTCCAGCTCGGCGTTGGCGGCCTGGAGCGCCTTCTGCCGGTTCTCCAGCTCGTCGGAGCGCTCGCGCAGCTGCTCGGTCATCTCCTGCGACTGCTTGAGCAGCATCTCCGTCTTGGAGTTGACGCTGATCGTGTTGACGCTCGTACCGATCATCTCGGCGATCTGGCTCAGGAAGTCCTTCTGGATCTGCGTGAAGGGCTGGAAGGACGCCAGCTCGATGACGCCGAGCACCTTCCCCTCGAACAGCACCGGCAGCACGATCACATGCGCCGGCGGCGCCTCCCCGAGCCCCGAGGAGATCTTCAGGTAGCCGGGCGGGGTGTTCTCGACGAGGATCGTCCGCTTCTCCTCGGCGACGGTCCCGATCAGCCCCTCCCCCGGCCGGAAGGACGTGGGCACCGCCCCGCCCGCGTACGCGTAACTCCCGCGCATCCGCAGCTCGTACGAACCGTCCAGGCCGCCGTCGGTCCCGATCTCGGTGGTGCCGCCCGAGGGCAGCGCCAGGAAGAACGCCCCGTGCTGCGCCGAGACCACCGGGGTCAGCTCGCTCATGATCAGCGAGGCCACGTCGTCCAGTTCGCGGCGGCCCTGCATGAGGGCGGAGATCCGGGCGAGGTTGCCCTTCAGCCAGTCCTGCTCCTTGTTGGCCAAGGTGGTGTCGCGCAGGTTCGCGATCATCGTGTTGATGTTGTCCTGGAGGACCTGGATCTCGCCCGCCGCGTCCACGTCGATCTTCAGGTTCAGATCGCCGCGGGTCACCGCGGTGGCCACGGCCGCGATCGCGCGCACCTGGCGGGTCAGGTTCCCGGCCATCTCGTTCACGGACTCCGTGAGGTCGCGCCAGGTGCCGTCCACGTCCCGCACCCGCGCCTGGCCGCCCAGGATGCCCTCGGTGCCCACCTCGCGGGCCACGCGCGTGACCTGGTCGGCGAACGAGGACAGCTGGTCCACCATCGTGTTGATCGTCGTCTTCAGCTCCAGGATCTCGCCCCGGGCGTCGATGTCGATCTTCTTGGTCATGTCGCCCTTGGCGATGGCGGTCGTGACCATGGCGATCTGCCGCACCTGGCCGGTGAGGTTGGAGGCCATGAAGTTCACCGAATCGGTGAGGTCCTTCCACGTACCCGACACACCCGGCACGTGCGCCTGACCGCCCAGGCGGCCCTCGGTGCCCACCTCGCGGGCCACGCGCGTGACCTCGTCCGCGAAGGAGGACAGGGTCTTCACCATCGTGTTGACGGTGTCGGCGAGCTGCGCGACCTCGCCGCGCGCCTCGACCGTGACCGTCTTGGTCAGGTCGCCGTTGGCGACCGCCGCCGAGACCTGCGAGATGTTGCGCACCTGCGAGGTCAGGTTGTTCGCCATCAGGTTGACGTTGTCGCTGAGGTCCTTCCAGATGCCGGTCACCCCGCGCACCCGCGCCTGGCCTCCGAGGATGCCCTCGGTGCCCACCTCACGGGCGACCCGCGTCACCTGCTCCGCGAACGAGGACAGCTGGTCCACCATCGTGTTGACGGTGGTGACGAGTTCGAGGATCTCGCCCTTCGCATCGACGGTGATCTTCTTGGAGAGATCGCCCATCGCGACCGCCGTCGTCACCTCGGCGATGTTGCGCACCTGCGAGGTCAGGTTGTTCGCCATGAAGTTGACGGACTGCGTGAGGTCCTTCCAGGTGCCCGAGACCCCCTTCACCTCCGCCTGGCCGCCCAGGATGCCCTCGGTGCCCACCTCGCGGGCGACCCGCGTCACCTGCTCCGCGAAGTTCGAGAGCTGGTCCACCATCGTGTTGAGGGTGTTCTTCAGCTCCAGGATCTCGCCGCGCGCGTCCACGTCGATCTTCTGCGACAGGTCGCCGCGGGCCACCGCTGTGGCCACCTGCGCGATGTTGCGGACCTGCGAGGTCAGGTTCCCGGCCATGCCGTTGACGGAGTCCGTCAGGTCGCGCCATACGCCGGCCACCCCGGGCACCTGCGCCTGACCGCCGAGCCGGCCTTCCGTACCCACGTCCCGGGCCACCCGCGTCACCTGCTCGGCGAAGGCCGAGAGCTGGTCCACCATCGTGTTGATGGTGTTCTTCAGCTCCAGGATCTCGCCGCGCGCGTCCACGTCGATCTTCTGCGACAGGTCGCCGCGGGCCACCGCCGTGGTCACCTGCGCGATCTGCCGCACCTGCGAGGTCAGGTTGCCGGCCATGAAGTTGACGGAGTCGGTGAGCTCCTTCCAGGTGCCGGACACCCCCTCGACCCGCGCCTGGCCGCCCAGCCGGCCCTCCGTGCCCACGTCCCGCGCCATCCGCGTGACCTGGTCCGCGAACGAGGACAGCTGGTCCACCATCGTGTTCACGGTGTTCTTCAGCTGGAGCATCTCGCCCGAGACGTCCACGGTGACCTTCTGCGACAGGTCGCCGTTGGCCACCGCCGTCGTCACCTGCGCGATGTTGCGCACCTGGCCGGTGAGGTTGCGGAAGGCGGTGTTCACCGAATCGGTGAGGTCCTTCCACGTACCCGCCGCACCCGGCACCTGCGCCTGACCGCCCAGCTCACCCTCGACGCCGACCTCACGGGCCACACGCGTCACTTCCGCGCCGAAGGACTGGAGCTGGTCCACCATCGTGTTGACGGTGTTCTTCAGCTCCAGCATCTCGCCGGCCACGTCGACCGTGACCTTCTGCGACAGGTCGCCGTTGGCCACCGCCGTCGTCACCGTCGCGATGTCCCGCACCTGCGTGGTGAGGTTGCGGAAGACCGTGTTCACCGAGTCGGTGAGGTCCTTCCACGTACCCGCGGCCCCCGGCACCTGCGCCTGGCCGCCGAGCGTTCCCTTCGCCCCGACCTCGCTCGCGACGCGCGTGACCTCGTCCGCGAAGGTGCGCAGCGTCTCCGTCATCTGGTTGATCGTTTCGGCCAGCTGCGCCACCTCGCCGCGCGCGCTGACCCGTACCTTCTGCGACAGATCACCGTTGGCCACGGCGGTCGTGACCTGCGCGATCCCCCGCACCTGGGCCGTCAGGTTGCCCGCCATGGTGTTGACGGAGTCGGTCAGGTCCTTCCACACGCCCGCGACCCCGGGCACCTTCGCCTGGCCGCCGAGCTCGCCTTCCGTACCCACCTCGCGCGCGACCCGCGTCACCTCGGAGGAGAACGACGACAGCTGGTCCACCATCGTGTTCACGGTGTTCTTCAGCTGGAGCATCTCGCCGGCCACGTGCACCGTGACCTTGCGCGACAGATCGCCCTTGGCCACCGCCGTCGTGACGAGAGCGATATCACGCACCTGAGCGGTGAGCCGGTACGCCATCGTGTTGACGGAGTCGGTCAGGTCCTTCCAGGAACCCGACATCCCGCGGACCTGGGCCTGACCGCCGAGCTTGCCCTCGGTACCCACCTCCAGCGCGACCCGCGTCACCTCGTCGGTGAACGCGGACAGCTGGTCGACCAGGTTGTTGACCGTACGCCCGACCTTCAGGAACTCACCGCGCAGCGGATGCCCGGCCCCGTCCGGGCTCTGCGTCCGCAGGTCCATCCGCTGGTCCAGATCGCCCTCGGCGACCGCGGACAGCACCCGGCCCACCTCGGACACCGGCCGCGCAAGATCGTCCACCAGCTGGTTCGAGGCGTCGATCGCGGCCGCCCAGGAGCCCTCACAAGCGCCTGTTTCCAGCCGTTCGCTGAGCTTGCCCTCGCGGCCCACCATCCGCCGCACCCGGGAGAGCTCTCCCGTCAGGTGGAGGTTGCGGTCGGCGACCTCGTTGTAGACGGCGGCGATCTCCGCCATCACCCCGTCGCCGGACACCGTCAGCCGTTTGCGGAAGTTCCCGTCCCGCATCGACACCAGGGCCGTGAGCAGCCGGTTCAGGGCCGCGGTATCGACTTCCGTCGTGCCGTTGCGGCGGGACCTCCCGCCCTTCGGGCGCGTTCCCGTACGCCGCACCGCTGCGCCAGACTCCACCGTGTCCCTCCCGAAAGGGTCGACCGCTGTTCCACCGACACCCGGCGAGTCGCACGCCCGGCTATCCGATCCTGCCCAGTGTTTCACTCTGGCCGAACCCGGCCATAACACTTCGGCACCATCGCACACCGGCCGCACCCTGCGGGTGGAATCCCGGACGACGGCACCATGCCGACCGCGAAGGTAAGTAACCTGGCACCCGATGTCCAACCGCGTCGAAGGAGATTCGTGATCACGGCTCGGGCGGCTGCCAGCTTCGACCCCCTCGGGCGCTCGGTCGCCGCGGCCCGGGCGTTCGTCCGCGACACCCTGCAGGGCTGGGGCTTCGCGGACATCGTCGACGACGCCGTGGTGCTCACCAGCGAGCTCGTCACCAACGCCGTGGTCCACGCCGGCACCAAGGCCGAGGTCCTGTGCCTGCGCTCCGGTGACGGGGTACGGGTCGAGATCGCCGACCGCTACCCCGAACGCGAGCTCCCGCTCCAGCACCCGGGCGAGCGCCCGTACGCCGACCCCGACCGGGAGAACGGCCGCGGGCTGATGCTCTGCGCCGCCCTCGCCACCCGCTGGGGCGTCGAGTACACGGCCACCCACAAACACGTGTGGTTCCGCCTCGACCTCCCGGACCGTCCGGTCGGTACCCGATCCGCGGGACCGGTCGTCCCGGACCGCCTCCTGCCCCTCGCCGACAGCCGGGTCCGCGTCGCCGTCCTCCAGATCGACGCCTCCGACTCGATCTCCGCCTGGAACGACGACGCCGAGCACGTCTTCGGCTACGCCGCCGAGAAGGTCCTCGGCCGCCCCCTCGCCGAGCTCGCCGCCTGGCCCCAGACCCCCGGCACCGGCACCGGCATCGCCGAGGCCCTGCGCCTGTCCCGCTGGGAGGGCAGCTACGGCATCCGCGGCGCCGACGGCCGCGTCATCCCCGTGTACGCCTCCCACCTGCGGGTCCGCGATGCCCACGGCGAGCCCTCCATCGTCTGCCTGCTGGTCCACGACGACGAGCGGGCCCTGCTCCAGACCCCCGTACGGGTGGCCCCCGCCGACAGCCTCCAGCTCACCGAGCCCCGCCCCGCGGACCCCTTCGAGGTCTTCATCGGCTCACCCGCCCCCGACGACCTCGACGGCCTCCTCCAGCGCACCGTCGAACGAGCCCGCGACATGCTCGACGCCGACTCCGCCTTCCTGCTGCTGGCCACCGACGACGAGACGGAGCTCGAGGTCCGCGCCACGACCGGGCTCCCCTCCACCCGCCAGCGCTTCGCCCGCGTCCCCGTCGAGGCCGGCACCAACCGGTACGGCTCCGCCCGCATGCCCGCCGTCCACGACGACCTCGCCGCCGTCCCCGGAGCCGTCCCGCTCCTGGAGGCCACCGGCATGCGCTCGGTGATCACCGTCCCGCTCAAGGTCGAAGGCCGGCTCACCGGCTCGCTCGGCGTCGCCGCCGAGAACCCCGGCCGCTACTCCAACGCCGAGGCCCTGCGCCTCCAGTTCGCCGCCGACCGCATCGCCCTCGCCGTCGAATCCGCCCGCCTCGGCGAGCTGGAACGGCTGCGCCGCGGCTCCCTCTCCTTCCTCGTCGAGGCCTCCGACCTGCTCGCAGGCACCCTCGACCGGGACCAGACCCTGGCCCTCATGGCCCAGATGACCGTCCCGACCCTGGCCACCTGGTGCGCCGTCTACACCATCGCCGACCAGTCCTCGGACCCGTACCTCTCGTACGTCCTGCACGAGGACGAGGAACGCATCGACGGCCTCAAGGCCCTGCTCTCCCGCGTCAGCCCGCCCGAACCCGTCCGCGAGGCCGGAGCCCGGCCGTGGCCGGCGACGGCCCAGGCCGTCGGCGGGGAGACCGTCGTCCTCCCGCTCCTGGCCCGCAACCGCGTCATCGGCATGCTGACCCTCGGCAAGCCGTCCGAGGAGCACTTCCGCCAGGAGATCCTCGAACTCGCCGAGGACCTCTCCCGCCGGGCCGCCCTCGCCCTCGACAACGCCCGCCTCTACTCCGAGCGCACCGCGATCAGCCGCTCCCTGCAGCGCAGCCTGCTCCCGCCCGGCTCCCCCGCGATCCCCGGCATGGAGGTGGAGGTCATCTACCGCGCGGCCGGCGAGGGCAACGAGGTGGGCGGCGACTTCTACGACGTCTTCCCGATCCGCGACGGCGCGTACGGCTTCGCCATCGGCGACGTCTGCGGTACGGGCCCCGAGGCGGCCGCCGTCACCGGCCTCGCCCGGCACGCCCTGCGCCTGCTGGCCCGCGAAGGGCTGGGCGGTCCGGCCGTACTGGAGCGGCTCAACGCGGCCATCCTCGACGAGGGCGCCCGCAGCCGCTTCCTGACCCTCCTGTACGGGGAACTCCACCCGCAGCCGGACGGCGGCGCCCTGATGAAGGTCGTCTGCGCCGGCCATCCGCTACCGCTCCGCCTGCGCCCGGACGGCCAGGTCACCGCGGCCGCGGACCCGCAGCCGCTGCTCGGCGTGATCGACGACCTCGACCTCTACGAACAGACCCTCACGCTGGACCCGGGCGACGTACTGCTCTGCGTCACGGATGGCGTGACCGAACGCCGCGAGGGCACCCGCATGCTGGGCGACGACGGCCTCGCGGAGGTGCTCACCACCTGTACGGGCCTCACCGCCGGCGCCGTAGCCGCCCGCATCCTGCGCGCGGTGGAACGCTTCGCGGCCGAACCCGCCTCGGACGACATGGCCATCCTGGCCTTCCGCGTCCCCCAGCAGCGAACGGGCGACTGAGGCGGCCGAGCCCGTCGGTGATTCACACCGTGGGCGGCGCCTTCATGACCCGGCGGGTGGAAGACCGCAGTGCGAGGGCCATCACCAGTTCGAAGACACCCAGCAGGACGAACCAGAGTCCCAGCAGCCGTGTCAGGGCGACGGCGGAGTCCACCGGGAAGCAGAGCACGACGACTCCGGCCACGACGCCGAGCATGCCCAGGCCGAAGAGCAGGCCCCGGTGCACGAGCGCGCGGTCTGCGATCGCCGTATATGCCCTGAGCACTCCGGTCAGCAACCAGAAGACCCCGACGATCAGGGACAGCACGCCGATCGTCTGCATCGGATGCCGTAGCACCAGGACGCCCGCCAGGATCGCGATCATGGCGATCAGGACGCCCGCCAGTCTGCTGCCGCCTCCGTCGCCTCCGTGTGAGAAGGCGGTGACGAAGCGGAAGACGCCCGCCACCAGGAACTGCAGGCCGATGATGACGGCCAGGATGTGCAGCGTCTCGTCGGGCCAGACGAGAATGAGGATGCCGGGGATCAGGGTCGCGAGGGCGAAGCCGAGTGCCCAGTGCCACGAGCTTCCGAGCTGCTTGAGGTAGTCGTCAGGGTCGCTCTGCGTACGGTGCGGCGCCACGTCGGGGGATTCGGTCATCACGCCTCCCGGGCCAAGGCCGCGGCCCGTGGGACCACCTCGGAGCCGCCGGACTTACCTTATGTGCCCTTCACAACCACCGTAGACCGTTGTGATTCAGCGTGCTCGTCCAGCTCGCGTGGACCCGCCGGCCCGTCGGCCGGCCCCGAGTTGGCAGCCAAAAACAAAAAAGGCCCCCGCCATATGGCGGGGGCCTTCTTCGATGGAGCCCTTTAACGGAATCGAACCGTTGACCTTCTCCTTACCATGGAGACGCTCTACCGACTGAGCTAAAAGGGCGGGTTGTTCGGCGGCGTCCTACTCTCCCACAGGGTCCCCCCTGCAGTACCATCGGCGCTGAAAGGCTTAGCTTCCGGGTTCGGAATGTAACCGGGCGTTTCC